>NZ_JBALFD010000087.1:0-9395 GCF_036916985.1 Nostoc sp. | reverse complement strand
ATTAATAATAGTAATCTTGATAACAATAACGCGAATTAATATTGGAAAATGGAAATAAAACCAGTTTATAATAGACAGTTCTGTCTAGTTTTTAAGCGACTTTAATCCTTTTATATATAAGACTTTTACTAAAGTAAATAGACAGACTGTTCTAACTATATATAAGAGCATTAATGATTTAATTGCTATCCTGATTCTGGATGCTTCAGTTGGATAAATCGGCGATATTTGCTCAGATCAAAACAATAGAAAAAACGCAATTGTTTGCTTTTAAGCTTTCTAGCTAATGAGTAATTGTAACCACGAATACTGTTTGTAAATTAGTTTGTCAGCGCAAGTAAATTGGCCAGATGTATGATATTCTTTATTTATAGGGAATCTAATACCAGAATAAAAACTCCTTAGATTCCTTTGAAGTGAGTATCAGCCAGCCTCATCAGTTATTGGTGATGGCATAACGTTAATCGAAGTGGAGCAAAACCGCCTAAAAATCGGTTTTTCGTTTGGCGAAGCCATTACCATAGCGTAGGCTGGACTGATTTTTTTATGTATCTTCTTTGCAGCGAAAATAATACTTGTCTTGCTGTGATGAAGTAAAAATTCTCATGCACCTGCCGTATCTATGGAAGTTTTTTTAATTTTTGGTGACAGGATTGTCACTAATTTTTAGCACCCTTGTTGTATCTCGCATCCCACTAATATTTACTGCCATATCTGTAAGAAGTTGTTTAATTTCTAGCAAATAACTGCAATATTTATAGTGCTGAATAGACGGCTGATGTCCACTATCTAACAGCATCAATGCAGTTACAAGCTGGGTAGTAAGTACTTTCAAGAATTACAACTTCAATTTGATTCGATACTCTGCTTGATTACACCATAATCTGGGAGCCGAATTAATAAGTCTGCGCCATTATTGAGGTTTTTATGCGGAAAATCGCTATTTATGGAAGAGGGGGAGTTGGCAAGTCCACAACAACTCAAAATGTAGTGGCTGGACTCACTGATCTGGATCGTAAGGTGATGGTTGTAGGGTGTGACTCAAAAGCAGACTCCACCCGGCTCCTCTTGGGGGGATTCCACCAGAAGATTGTACTTGATACGTTGCGTAAAGAAGAAGATGATGATGTGAATATAGAAGACTTCCGCCAGGTGGGATGGGGGAAGACGCTGTGTGTGGAATCGGGTGGGCCGGAACCTGGTGTGGGATGTGCAGGTAGAGGCATTCTGACATCAATTGGGTTGCTGGAACAACTTGGTGCTTATGATGATGCAGTTAGACTTGATTATACATTTTATGACGGTCTGGGTGACGTGGTATGCGGTGGATTTGTCATGCCCATTCGTGAACGTAAAGCTCAAGAAGTTTACATCATTACTTCTGGGGAAATTATGGCAATGTATACCGTCAACAACATCTGCCGAAGTATTCAAAAGTATGCGCCGATATGCGGTATACGTCTAGGAGGATTGATTTGCAACTCTCGCCAAGTCGATGAGGAAGATGATTTGATCAAAGCTCTGGCAGAGAAACTGGGGACTCAAATGATCTACTCTATACCCAGAGACAATATGGTGCAGCAAGCAGAGTTCCACCGCAAGACGGTGATTGAGTATGCTCCTGAGTGTGAACAGGCGCAGCACTATCGCAACCTGGCAATGGCAATTGACCAGAATACAGATTTTGTCACTCCGAAATCTATGTCTAACGAGCAGCTAGAGGAACTGCTGGTACAGTTTGGGTTGTTTAGACACCTCCAAACATTAGGTATCACCTCAAGCTCCACAAGGGTTGCAGATTCATTTTCGGAGATGCCTCTTGAATAGGACGATGCAGTAGGGGTTATCCCTCATACAAAGTGTCTGGAGCAATTGGCAATCTCTGACTCGAAAAAGCAGAAAAAACTGCGTAAACTTCTTAACACCATTTGAGAAATCGGCGTTCTGAACCACGCCAAAATTCGTCTACCTCATTGAAGGAGGAGAACTCATTATGTTGACCGAAGAGGTTTTAGTCCAAAAATTTATCACCGTAGTCAAGAAACGCTGTGCCAAAGTAGGTGAGTTGCTCCAGTACTGCCACGTCGAACTCGTAAACTCTTACTGGGGCTGTCCTCCAAAACTCATACAACATTTTGTTGTTTATTATCCTAATATGTTGTTTGCCTCAATTAATGACAACAAAGATGTTTTCAGAGGCGTTGCTCAAGATTTGGGGATATGTCAGGCTGTTTGCATAAATGCCACACGCATTATTCGCGATCCCGCCTCAAAGTTGAAGGAAAAGAACCCGATCTTATGGTTGGAACTCCAGTGGGTGGCGGTACCAACTAAAAAAGGCAATTGGCATTTAGATCAGGACTTACCGCACTCAGACTAAGTTTTCTGTTGGTGACGTAGTAGTCCACCACACCAACTTTGATGGGTGAATAAGTTCGTAGTTAGGACTTTAGTCCTTAATTTGAGCGCTAAAGCGCTTACTACAAACCAAGCATTGTTGACTTGGCGGACTAGTAGTTTGGCACTGTAGGCATCGCCTTGCTTGGCAGATGATGAAAAGGCGATGCCGACGGCAGCAAGCTACGCTAAATTGCTAAATAGTATCCAAAAAGGCAAGTATATTAGCGATATGTATGCTATGCTTGCAGCAAGTAAGTGAGATTGTCAAAACATCAATATGTCTTTCAACAAAAACGGCAAACACTAGAAAACCTTGCGATTGACCCAACAAATTTAAGTTTGTCCACTGCGGCTTTTTCTAACGGAGAGATACAGCCTCATGAAACTGGATGTGAATCTTTGTAATAACCTGAAGTCAATTAGAACTCGCTTGGGCATGAGTCAACAAGAATTAGCTAATATAGCTGGCGTAACTCGTCAGAGTATTGGTGGTGTGGAATTAGGGCAATATGCTCCTTCTGTTGCTATGTCTCTACGTTTAGCTAAGGCGCTTGGTTGCCAAGTCGAGGACTTATTCTGGTTTGAAGAAGATTTACCAGAAGTTGAGGCAATTCTTGCGGGATCAGTCCCTAAGCAAGAGCAATCACGAGTTAGTCTAGCGCGGGTTGGGAATCAATGGATAGCTTATCCCCTCGTTGGGAATGATGCTTTTCGGATCGAAATGATTCCAGCTGATGGTGAGACGCTTGCAGTGATCTACCCTGATGCTGGGGTTGGCGCAAGCAGTAGCGACGTAGGAGCGTCATCCGTAAGGGTAAAAGAGGTAACTGGCATCAGCAAATTGCCGTTAGCGTCAGAAGTAGCTAGTAATGAGCGTCAATCGGAGGGTGAAGCACAGAGCCAAAACGGTACAAATAAAGTCCTGGTTCGGCTTCTGGATGATATAGACAAACTACACAATACAGTTGTGATTGCTGGCTGTACACCTGTGCTTTCCCTCTTGGCAAGAGCAACTGAACGTTGGCATCCGCAATTGCGAATTCATTATCGTTTTGCCCACAGCAAGGCGGCATTACGTAGTCTATGCCAAGGTGAAGTTCATATTGCAGGAATGCACTTATACGATCCCAAAACTAGAGAACATAACATCCCCTTTGTACGGGAAGCCTTAAGAGGTAAGAGTGCCGTTTTGATTACCCTTGGAGTTTGGGAAGAAGGTTTGTTAGTCCCACCAGGAAACCCAAGGGGAATTAAAACAGTTTCCGACTTAGTAGAATTTGGAGCAACTATTGTCACTCATGAAGCGGGTTCTGGCGGTCAGATGCTTTTAGAACGGAAACTCCAAGAAGAAGGAGTGCCATTTCCGAGTGTGAAAGGATTTACCCATATCGTCCACAGCCATCAAGATGTTGCCTTATCTGTAGTGTCAGGAATGGCTGATGCCGGGATCAGTACAGCATCTATAGCTGCTGCCTTTGGGTTGGGATTTATCCCCCTTCATAGTGCGCGATACGACTTAGTGATTATTAAAGAATACTTGGAAGAAGAACCAGTAAAACAGTTCCTCAGTATCTTGGGACATCAGCTAGTGCGATCGCAATTAGAGATCCTCGGCGGCTATGACACTAGCAAGATTGGGGAAGTTGTAGCAAATATTTCGTAATTCGTAATTATTACCCTACGGCTAAGAAATATGTCTTTTAGTTTCCACAACTCAAGTTAGCTGCTCTGTCTTTCAATTACGAATTACTCAAGCAAATCAAAATCACCGAATTTTAGATTTTAAATTTTGGATTTTGGATTGAATAATTCAAAATTTAAAATTTAAAAAGGTCTGTTCGCGTAGCGTCTCGTAGAGAAGCCCCCGAATTTAAACGCGAGAACAAATCTAAAATCCAAAATTCTTGATTGTTCGCGCAGCGTCCCGTAGGGAAGAAAGAGCATTCATCCATAGGGTCAATCTAAAATCCAAAATCCAAAATTGAGTCACCCAACAAGTTAGCCAATGATGAATCATGACTTCACTATGAACAAACATCCCGTTCAGATTAACGATACAACCTTGCGAGATGGCGAACAAGCCGCAGGTGTAGCCTTTAATGTTGAAGAAAAAATTGCGATCGCAACTTTTCTTGATGCTATTGGTGTTCCAGAATTGGAAATTGGCGTGCCGGCAATGGGGCAAGAAGAAGCAGAATCGATCCGAGCGATCGCTAATCTGGGATTAAATGCCCAATTACTTGGCTGGAACCGTGCTAAATTGTCCGATATTCAGGCATCTATAGATTGTGGTTTGGAACGGGTGCATATTTCCGTTCCTGTCTCAGAAATTCAGATTGCCGCCAAGTTTGGGGGTAAGCAACAGGTAATGCTGGATCTGCTGCGTGATGCGATTAATTTCGCTTGCGATCGCGGTTTAGCTGTATCTGTTGGTGGAGAAGATTCTTCCAGAGCCGATGAATCTTTCCTACTAGATGTGGCGTATTATGCTCAAGAGTTGGGAGCTTTCCGGTTTCGCTTCTGTGACACTGTAGGAATTCTCGACCCTCTGACTACTTTCAGCAAAGTTCGCTCCCTTGTGCATCATCTATTCATTCCTATAGAAATGCACACACATAATGATTTTGGGCTGGCAATGGCCAACTCCCTAGCTGGTATTGAAGCAGGGGCGCTATCAGTCAACACTACAGTCAACGGGATTGGCGAACGCGCAGGTAATGCGGCGTTGGAAGAAATGGTGATGGCACTCAAACACCTCTACAACATCCCAACGGGTATTAATACAAAACGGTTACTGGAACTGTCACGGTTAGTTGCGAAAGCTGCTAACTGGCCAGTTCCTCCTTGGAAAGCGATCGTCGGTGAAAATACTTTTGCACACGAGTCGGGCATTCATGCTCATGGTGTGTTGCAAAATCCCGGTACTTACGAACCCTTTGCACCAGAAGATGTTGGCTGGGAACGTCGCTTAGTAGTAGGCAAACATTCCGGTCGGCATCTGATCATCAGTGTGCTGCAAGAACATGGAATCATACTCAGTCAGCCAGAAATTCAATCAGTGCTGGATGCTGTAAAGCATGAGTCAGTAAAAGTTAAGCGCAGTCTCACGGTTGAAGAACTCCTGAGTTTTGTTCCCCAAAGGTGAACTTATAGGGGAATGGGGAGTCGGGAAGGTTAAGAAAGTATCACAATTCCGTCTCTGGTTAACGAGCGCAGTTATTGTACCAACTGCTAGAATACTACCAATATTGTTGGTAGTAGCTATGCCAAGAAAAGAGCAGGGATGGATCACTTTTCAATTGTCTCCAGAAGAACGGCAACTTCTAGAGCATTACTGCAAGCGGTTCCGACGCGCTAAGACTGATGTTTTGCGCTCCCTGTTGCGTAGTCTCCAAACAAAATCACTCAAACAGCAGGAAAAGCAGTTTGATTCTGGGGAGGTTGATCTTGACCTACTTTGAGCAGTGGTGAAGAATCGCTATCGGGAAAGTCAGTTGTTTTGTAGCCAAACAAATTTGTAATGGGGTTGGTGATCCCTCTGAAATTGTAAAAAAGCGTTCAAGTTCAAAAGTTGAATATGACAAATCCTACAAAATTATTGCGATCGGGATGGGGGATCTGGGACTGGGTACTGGGTACTGGGTACTAGGTATTGGGTACTGGGCAAGAAAATATGAATCAGGTTTGCTTGGGATCTAAATTCCCATCTAAATCTTCCCAGTCCCCAGTCCCTAGTTCAATGCCACTTGATGTCCAGGGTAATCATGATTGGTTAATTCTACTAAAGCGTTTTTTCTACCATGCTTAATTTTGATTCCATTCGTGCCACAGCAATGCAAAAAGTCCCATACAATTGGGCTTTGATCAAAAACCTGCTTTCACCAGAAGCCAGCTTAGAACTAACTGCGAGTTTTCCCCATGAAGAGTTTCGCCTGTCGGAGGGAGAGGGATATGGATACTCTTGGGGAAAGATGCTTGCTACTAGCGAGGATATTTCCTTAATGCTCAAATCTAGCGATAATCGCTGGCGAGAGCGGATGGCACAAGGCAGACTTACTTATGACTTGAGACACCTGAGTAAAGTCTGGCGACAGTTGATAGAAGGATTGTGGACAGATTCTTACCGCGCAGCCATAGCCGAAATGTCTGGGTTGGAACTAAAAGACTGTGTAATGGATATTGGATTTCGCCGGTATAGCTCAGGACAGTTGCATCACCCTCATACAGACGAGCCGAACAAAGTTTTAACTCATCTGCTATTTTTCAATCAACAATGGTCTGTAGAGTGGGGAGGCTGTTTGCGAATTCTCAAAGACTCACAACCGGAATCTGTCTTTCAAGATATTCTACCCCTTAGTGATTCCTCAGTTGCGATCGCCCGTTCTGACAATTCTTGGCATACGGTAACTCCGCTGACTTGCCCTGCATCTGAGTCTCGGCTAGCCTTACGAGTTGCTTTTTTTCGGAACGATCGTCTTTCAGATTTTGGAGAAACCCAGCTAGCTGCATAGCAATCAAACAATTTTGGATTTTAGATTTGCAATTTTGGATTGAAAAAGACCATTGGGTACTTGGCCAAAAAACTTTTTAATCCCAAATCCAAAATCGGTACGTTTTTCGTCGTTAGTAATCCCTCTGAAATCGTCAAAAAGTGTTCAAATTCAAAAGCTGACTATGACTAATCCTACAGAACTACTGCGATCGCGCTACGGTGAAGTTCCCTTCAATCACGAAATTGACTGGAACGATTCTCTAGAAACGCTAATAGCTCACCGTTCAGTCCGGTCTTATCTATCTGATCCTTTACCACCAGGAACCCTAGAATGGCTAGTTGCAGCTGCTCAATCTGCTCCTAGTTCAGCTAATATGCAAACCTGGAGTGTAGTAGCAGTTGAAGATCAAGAGCGCAAAGCCGAATTATGCAGGCTGGCTAATAACCAAGTATGGATTAACCAGGCTCCTGTATTCTTCATTTGGTTAGCAGATTTAGGTCGTCTGGCTCATGTTGCTGACAGTCGCGGACTAACTCCCGTAGCTCTGGATTACGTAGAACTGTTAGTTAAAGCAATAGTCGATGCTTCAGTCGCAGCGCAAAATGCGATTGTCGCTGCTGAATCTGTTGGTTTAGGAACGGTGTATATCGGCGCAATCCGCAAAAGCACTCAAGAGGTAGCCACATTATTGAATTTGCCACCTTTTGTGTTCCCTGTGTTTGGGTTGTGTGTGGGTTATCCCAATCCTGAAGCACAACCTGTTGTTAAGCCGCGCCTACCTCAGCCAGCTGTATTCCATCGGGAAACCTATAAATTAGCAGAGCAAGATGAAGCGATCGCTCACTATAATGATATCATGAAAGAGTTCTACACTGAACAAAAGATGAATGTCGCTGGTGATTGGTCGCAACATTCAGCCGAGCGAATAGCCACTTTAGACTATTTAAAAGGGTGTAAAGATTTGCGTGAGACTCTGAATAACTTCGGCTTCAAGTTGTTATAAAAGGAGTCAACAGCCAGAAGACACAGAGAACTCTAAACATCCACCCTACCTCTAGTAGTTTGTCAATAAATAATTGATGGATAGGTTTCCTGTAGAGACGGCGATTTATCGCGTCTCTTTAACCATCAAAATTAATTTGACAGACCACTAGATCCCCGACTTCTTAAAGAAGTCGGGGATCTGAACACCACTAACCTTAAGTAAACTACACGCTACAGCGACCAGAGGATAACTTCTGATATCTGCACCAAAGCTTAAAGACTCAAAACCCTACACTTCAGTCTCCAAAGATGATTTCGGTGCGTAAAGACTCGCTAACTTGTCAGATATAGCAATATCTCCTGCTTGAAACCTTTGTACGAATTTGGGGAATCTTAAGGCATTTAAGCAGTCAACAGGCGAACAATTTAACTGGTATTCCAGCAAGCTTTATCTTTCAAAAAAGGGCTGAACTGTAAGAATTGCTCTTTGACTGAGAATTGCTGATCAAAAATGTAGAATTAACCCGCGAAACCAAAGGAGCTTCAAACAATGAATAATCTATCTACCAAAGACCTCAACAGACTACGCTCTCAAAGCAAAATAATTGTTAGTCGAGTGGAGATTTTCATCGAAACTTACTTATCAGAAACCTCCCTTGATGAGAATCTGGTTAACGAAACCTTAGAAGAGATCATCAAGGCTGCGAATAACTTAACAACCGCAGCATCAAAGATGAAAACCGCCGAAACAGTCCATAAACTCAACGGTTCCAAATAGTTTAATAGGGCTGAGTTAAACCCCATAGCTAAATGGGGATTGAATACAGTTCCAAGTGCTGAGTAATCGATGCTAGATACTCAGCACTATTTGAGTTATGGAGATAAATGAATCTAATCTATTAGGAAATACCATGCTAAAGGGGATAACTTTAAGTTTCAATAACTGGTTACAAAGAAATACAATTGTACGTAATCTGGAATTTTTTCAAGACTTTATTATCATTTCTCTCTGCCTTGGTTTATTCTGTGTAATGCTCATCCGACTGGGAGATATGTTCTTCTCCTTTTTGAGTCCATTAGATTTACGACAAGTAACATCTGATATCCTGTTCATTTTGATTTTAGTAGAGTTGTTCCGCCTGTTAATTGACCATCTACAACAACAGCGAACATCTGTTACCGCAGCAGTAGAAATTACTATTGTTTCTGCTTTAAGAGAGGTGATTTTACGCGGTGTACTAGAAATTCACCGCGATCAAATTTATGGAATAGCTTTATTTCTGATGGTTTTAACAGTAATTATGGTGGCTTTACCTTGGATATCTCGTTTTCTTGAAAAGGTCAAAACTACTAACTCAGAAACAGCAGAAGAAAACGCAACTATGGGCTAATACGGTTCAGTTAAGCCGTAAAAATAAATTTGCGTAGCGACTGTCTTGAATGTCAAGTGCGAGCGTTAAGAAAAAACCGCGACTGTGAACATTGACGCAACTGGGGAACGCTGCGCTAGATTCGGTG
>NZ_JBALFD010000086.1:0-102227 GCF_036916985.1 Nostoc sp. | reverse complement strand
GAGGAGCAACGAAAAATTAAGCTTTTTGCTCCCCTCTCCGTGTCGGAGAGGGGCTGGGGGAGAGGTCAAATAAGACTTGTCGAACTCACGTTAAGGCAAGAGACGCGATGAATCGCCGTCTCTACAAGTGTTTTGAGCTTATCTGAACTGTATTGCTGTCTTATGAGTCGTTTTCGGTCGGTCAAAGCAAATGTCATTATTACCAATAACCACACCTTTACGGACGGACACCACTACTGCCATCAAGATTAAAATCTCTTAACCTTTCGTTACACTAAAGACATCGAGTCGGAAGAAAGCAAAACCTCTCGAAGCTGAAATCAAAGGTGAACGACATGAATGGCACAATTCGCGTTGGTAATCTCTTCGGAATTCCCTTCTATATCCATCCGTCATGGTTTTTAGTTTTGGGTTTGGTAACTTGGAGTTATAGCAGTGGACTGGCGGCGCAATTTCCCCAATTATCTGCGGGATTAGCTTTGTTACTAGGATTGATGACAGCGCTGATGTTATTTGCCTCTGTCGTCGCCCATGAATTAGGCCACAGTTTCGTTGCGATTGGTCAGGGAATTGATGTCAAATCCATCACGCTGTTTATATTTGGCGGTTTAGCAAGTTTAGAAAAAGAGTCGAAAACCCCAGGTGAAGCTTTTTGGGTTGCGATCGCCGGTCCAATGGTAAGTTTATTACTATGCGGTATCGTTACAGCCATTGGTGTTACTACTGCTGCATCAGGGCCGTTAGCTGCAATTCTTGGTGTTCTAGCTTCTGTTAACTTGGCATTAGCCCTGTTTAACCTGATTCCTGGCTTGCCCTTAGATGGCGGAAATATACTGAAAGCCATCGTTTGGAAAATTACAGGTAATCCTTATAAAGGTGTAACCTTTGCTAGCCGAGTCGGGCAAATCTTTGGTTGGGTAGCAATTCTTTCAGGCGTACTTCCCCTACTATTATTTGGCAACTCCGGTAACTTCTGGAACCTGTTAATAGGCTTCTTCTTGTTGCAAAATGCTGGTAATTCGGCTCAATTTGCCAGAGTGCAAGAAAAACTCACAGGTTTGACAGCCCAGGATGCTGTAACTCATGACAGCCCGATTGTATCTGCTAGTCTTACCCTGAGAGAGTTTGCTGATGAGCGAGTCATCAGTGGGCAAAACTGGCATCGGTTCTTAGTGACTGATGATGATGGACAATTAGTAGGTGCGATCGCAATCGATAATTTAAGAACCATCCCCACAGCACTATGGTCAGAAACTCAAGTCAAAGAAGTCATGCGACCAATTGCCGAGTCTACCACAGTCCAATCCGATCAACCTCTGCTGGAAGTTATGCAGTTACTCGAACAACAAAAACTATCTGTGCTTCCCGTAGTTCGTGAGAATGGTGTTCTAGTTGGAATCTTAGAAAAAGCTGCAATTATCCAGCTACTTCAAAGCCGAACCCAACCTAATCCTGCATAGTTGTCTCCAAAAACGGCAACCCTTTGTAGAGACGCGATTTATCGCGTCTCTACATTTTTATGCTCTTAGTATTTCTTCTCCAAGAATTTTTACGAGATATTAGATATATTCCCAGCAAAGATAAACCCGCTACTGCCGTAGGTTCGGGCACAGCTTTGATTTTTGCATAAACGGCTGTTGTAGTTGTGGCTCCTTCAAGAGCCTTAATACTTATCTGGGGAACGTCTGGATTAAAGCCAGTTAGCTCAAGGGTATAATTATTGCCTTCAAATGTGAAATTTTGATTACTCAAATTTGTGTCTATATATACAAAATCTGCACTATTTTCAGGATCGGTTGCGTCGTTAAGCGTATTTATTAGACCCAATTTAAAGTCAAAAACTTGGCTGATACCAACGGGAGGGCTGAAGGATACATTGAGATTTAAAGGTACAGATTCAACGCTTGTACCGCTGAATACCGTTCCGTTAAAGTAAGTTAAATCAGCTATTTTGAATACAGAGTTAATATCCGCAGAAAACGAAGTTCCATTAAAGGTTAGTCTATTTGGAAGTCCTGTCGGTAAATCAGGTTCACCCCAAGTAAATGTATTGCTTCCCACACCTGTATATAGGGGTTCAGTATTAGCGCTTCCTGGAGTAGGTTCTCCCCATGTAGCGCTAGAGATACCAGGAAAAGTTAGAGCATAAGCTTGAGCAGAGAAACCAAACCCTGTAGCAGAACTCACAACAAAACTAGATATAGCAGTAGCAAAAATAAAACTTAATTTCATAATTTTGGGTTTTAATTATCATTCTGGAGTTGATTTCAAGTAGACCTCAAATCTACCTTAGTAAATTTACGGAAAATACGCCAATGTCTTATTGTGTTTTTTATAAAATATTTATATAGATTTAAAAATATATTAATGAATAATTTATATTTGTGAAGTTAAGTTTATGGATTGCTAAAAGATTTCATGGCTTGGTCATTAGTAAAACAGGAGTTGCTTAGGCGTAGCCCGTCGTAGACATCGCTACTTTACTTGGTTTCCCAATCAATTGTCAAGTTGATATCAGGTTACTATTTTTTGACACCCTCTGTGATATTGGGGTGGATTTGATGTAAACTCCATATCCTTATCTTTGAGTCTTTCTGGCAATTTCAACTGTGTAATTAATTCTGTCTGTCTTGGTACTTAATCCTAAGCCACTTGCTTAAACTTCAGCCCTTTCAATTGACTCTCCTCTACTAAGTCCTTGAACTTTTGAGATACTAATATTCCGAATTTACATTCTGGGACTGCAAAAAAATGCTGTTCTTGAATTAACTCTTCTTTAAAAGCATGTTTTTTTATTCTCAAAACTCTACCAGTTTCTTCAAATCTAAACAAATCCGCCTTTGAATAATCAAGACAATCAATAATATTAATTACTTTTAAAATATTAAACTCACCTTTATCGCATTCTAAGGGCAGCAGTTTAACGCTATCACCAATTAAAGGCTCTAAAATTTTCCAAGCTCTATTATTACAAGCAAAAGTCCATCCAGTAACTCCAAGGAAATCACCTCGTTTAGTACTGAATGGTTTAATTCCCACAGGTAAAGGAATCCATTCACTCTTTTCTTCAATGTCTTGATACATGGCAAAATTAAGAAACCTTGATAAAATGCCATGTGCATACTCTTGATTCAGAGGATAGAAGCGATCATAATTATCGTAATCAGGAATAGGAATATAAATATTCATGTAAATCTATCTCCCTTAAGTTTTTGAAATATATTATGGGGAAGTTCCAGCCTTAAATTAACACTCTTTCATTTCTCTATCCAGAGAAGATAATTATCCTGGCTACAACAATACTTTCAGGCAAGATAAAGGATTTAAGCCACTTGCTTAAAATTCAGCCCTTCCAATTGATGCTGCTCTACTAAGTCCTTGAACTTTTGAGATACTAATATTCCGAATTTACATTCTGGGATGGCAAAAAAATGCTGATCTTGAATTAACTCTTCTTTAAAAGCATACTTTTCTATGCCCAAAACTCTACCAGTTTCTTCAAATATAAACAAATCCGCCTTTGAACGATCAAGGCAATCAATAATATTAATTACTTTTAAAATATTAAACTCATCTTCATCGCATTGCAATGGCAGCAGTTTAACGCTATCACCAATTAAAGGCTCTAAAATTTTCCAAGCCCTATTATTACAAGCAAAAGTCCATGCAACAACTCCAAGGAAATCACCTCGTTTAGTACCGAATGATTCAATTCCCACAGGTAAAGGAATCCATTCACTCTTTTCTTCAATGTCTTGATACATGGCAAAATTAAGAAACCTTGATAAAATGCCATGTGCATACTCTTGATCCAGATTATAAAAGCCATCATAATTATCGCTATCAGGAATAGGAATATAAATATTCATATAAATCTATCTCCATTAAGTTTTTGAAATATATTACGGGGAAGTTCCGGTCTTAATTTAACATTCTTTCATTTCTCTATCCAGAGAAGAGAATTATCCTGGCTACACAATACTTTCAGGCAAGATAAAGGATTATAGCCATATTCCAATTTCTATCTCTCCTACTACCTGCTGTATTTTATAACTTTGACAAAATCTCTGGCAACAACTGACTAGGAACTTTAGATAAAGCCAAATTTTGCCCCTGTATTCCTAATTCATTATGAAAAGCACGAATAGTTTTCACCACATAAGTGAAGGTTGTTTGATAAGCTTCGGATTGTTTACTGAATCCGTTTAAGGCTTGCAAATGGTTATCTAATGCTACTTCTAAGTGTTGAGAACGTGTTGTTTTGTCGCCTTTAAAAGACTCATCTATCACTAACTGATAATGGGCCAGTCCCAGGTTATTGTAAGAGGCAAGCAAATCAAAACTTAAAGAAGTATCGCTAAGTGAGTGAGCCAAAGCTATAGCTTCTTCGTAAGCGCTGATACATAGTTGCAGATAATTTTGCCGTGCCTCTTTAGTTGTCTGAGATAGGTTTGCTAGATGCCAGTAGGCAGTACCGAGATTATTTTGTGTAGCGGCGCAGGCGGTGGGGAAATTTGCTGGAGTGCGATACTTGAGAGCTTCGTTGTAGACATTTATCGCTAACTGGAGATTTTGGGCAGGTTGTTCGTATTGTGCCAGATTCCAGCGGGCAGTACCGATATTATTTTGAATCATGCCATACTTAAGCGGCTCCTCTTCGGGGTTGTAGTGTACAAGTGCTTCATTGTAAGCTGCGATCGCTTTCTTTAAATGTAAAATTGGTTGATTATATTGCCCTAGATGCCAGTAAGCAGTACCCAAATTATTTTGACAAGCCGCATACTTTAATGAATCCATATCGGCTGTACGGTAATTAAGTGCTTCACTGTAAGCTAAAACTGCTTGCTGCCAATTTTCAGATGGGTGAGAAAAACGAGCTAAATCACCATAAGCTGTCCCCAAATTATTTTGCACACGAGCGTAGGTTTCCAAATGTGTCTGGGGCGAAATCATCTTTAACGCCAACTGATAAAACTCTATAGCTTGCTCTATGTAAGTTTGTCCTTCCTCTGAATTGGGTGGTGTGCGGTATAGCATCCAGTAGAGTGTACCCAAGTCATTTAAGATATCTGGAAGTTGTGGTGAATTTTCGTCATAGCTAATTGCCTCTTGATAAGCAATAATTGCCACCATCAAGTTTTCTAGGGTTGACTCTCCTTGCTCAATGCGAAGGCGGTATAAAGTGCCCAGACGATGATAAGCTTCTGCCAGTATTTCTTCTGAAACATGATTTTCGTGTAATTCTTCAATTTCCAACAAAATCTGTTGTGGTTGTAAGGAGTTCTCGGTATTTTGAGCGATACTTGTATTGATTGTTGCTATTACTAGCTCCGTTAACTCACTGCTAATATAAGATAAAGACAACAGCGATTGATTATTAATTCCACTACCAGACCTATTCGTAGATTCCTGCGGTTGTGGCGTAGCCTTCAATAAATCCGCTGTTGATGATGAAACTTCCTGAGTTTTATCTACGCGATTCCCTTGTATCTCCACTGGGAAATCGGAATTATTCTCAAACTTGAACTCGGTGGCTGCGGTTCTAAGTTCTGCTTGGTTAACTGATTCATCTAGAATCGACTGCTCAATATTCCCTAAATCTAAGCTTCCAGAACGAGAAAAACGTTCTGGATAGCCCGAATTCTGATTTGCTGGTGTGGGTTCTCCAGCAAACACAAATACGCCAGTACGGCAACGCCAAAACTGTGGTGCTGATTGTTTGATAGCAGATAACCAAGGACGTGGTATCCACAGCAGCAAGTTAGATTCTAGGAATCGGCTGGATTCTTGTGTAGAGAAATATTGTTCACTTAAACGGAGATAGTGTAAAAATAATCGTTGTGTCGCTACTGGTTGCTTAGTGAGATGCTCCACGCCGACAATCTGAAATGCTGGTACTGGAAAAGGTCTTCCAGGGCTATCTTTTGATGCTCCAACCATTGGCGGTGGATAATTAGCCAACCATTGATTAATTTGGATTATGGGATTGGGATCGTTTAAATTCAAACGCAACGTCACTAATCGCGGATAAGCTGGAGTGCTATTTTCTTGAGCATTTGATGACTGATATAGCACCTGTCCAACAGGATAAGCCAATGTAGAATGCAAGCGGGCTGCTACCTGATTTCTTAAGTGTAAATTATCACATACAGCTAAAAAAAGCTGTCGTCGTAAGCCAAGACTTAGGGCAAGTTTTAGGCGGTGGTATACTTGCCGATTCCAAGTAGAATTATTGTTGTGTGCAGTATCATTCACGCTCATAGCGGCTAAAGAGCCAAAACACAGTATATATCACCTTTATAGGTGCATCCAAGTAGGATAAATTCATAATAAAAATGATTTTTCAACTAGTAGATGTTGTGCTGCTCAAAATATATTGAGCCTTGATGTCTAGTCGGAATAATAAAGTATAATTATATACTTTTATTCCTCGTCCAATTTTAACAAAAAATAAAAAAGCAGGCCCCTCTTAAAATCGGAACCTGAAAAACTATAAAGATGAAATTTTCTTAGAGTGTTTTACGATCAACTGCTTTTAGAAACAAAGAAGGCGACTATAATCAAGCCTACAACCAAAACTGTAGCGGCAATTCCTAGTAGGATATAAGTTCGCTTTTGCCCTTCTGTGGGAGGTTCTGCTTGATAAACCTTTGGTTCCCGAGCAAAATTATTCAGAAGGCCGCCTTCTTCATTGGTATAGGGCATGAATTAATTCCTTTCTCTTTATCGTTAATTTAATGTTACATAAATGCTAAATCTGCTCTTAAACTGCTAGATAAATCGTTACATTTGGGGATTGGGGACTGGGGATTGGGAATTGGGAATTGGGAATTGGGGATTAGGAATTTTGAGCTAGATGAATGAGTCTTTGAACTCCGTTAATTAAGTTTTTAAGGTGGATTAATGAGTTATAACTCTCCCCAGTTCCCAGTCCCTAACTAACTAGTAATCGTCCCTGTCAGAGGAGAACTAGGACTGGCGTAATCTTTAATGGGCATTCTGCCAGCAAGGTATGCTAGACGACCGGCAACTGTTGCTAAATTCATCGCACGAGCCATTGCTGCTGGGTTTGGAGAAAGAGCGATCGCACTATTAATCAACAAGGCATCTGCTCCCAATTCCATTGCCTGAGCGGCTTCTGAGGGTGAACCAATACCGGCATCTACCACCACTGGCACACCTGCATTTTCAATGATGATTTGGATATTGGCAGTTGTTTTTAGCCCTTGTCCAGAACCAATGGGCGATGCCAAAGGCATTACTGTCGCACAGCCTACTTCTTCTAAACGCTTGGCTAACATGGGGTCAGCGTTAATATAGGGCAATACTGCAAAGCCCTCTTTTACTAGTTGTTCTGCTGCTTGCAGCGTCCCGATTGGATCTGGGAGTAAATACTTAAGGTCAGGTATTACTTCTAACTTTACAAAATTATTATCTTCCTGTCCTAACAATTTCGCCATTTCTCGCCCTAAACGCGCTACCCGAATCGCCTCTTCAGCAGTTTGACAGCCTGCGGTATTGGGCAACATCCAGATTTTCGTCCAATCTAAAGCTTCTGCTAAACCTTCATGTCCAGGAGCCTTGGTTTGTACCCGTCGGACTGCAACGGTGACGATTTGGCAATCGCTGGCGGCGACGCTTTGCTGCATTTCCTCGATGCTGCGATACTTACCAGTTCCCGTCATCAAGCGGGATTGGAAGGTTTTGCCAGCAATAATCAGGGGAGAGTGGGGAGTAGGGAGTGGGGATATAGCAGAGTGATGCCCGTTGGAGAAATTGGCAGAGTGAGTCAGCATTGGGGTGGAGGTAGATGGCTTGGACTGGAAGCGCGAATAGTGAAAATTAGCAAGTAGAGGGTCAGACTTTTGTTCCAAGATGAAATCGGCAATCAATGTGGCAGTTACGGGCGCAAGTAGAATTCCGTTGCGGTAATGACCAGTAGAGAGGGTTAAATTTTGACAGTAGCTAGTGCCAAGGATGGGTAATTCATCGGGGGTAGCTGGACGAAATCCCCACCAGAATTCTTGAATGGGATAGTGCTTTAATTGGGGATAAAGCCGGATGGCAGCTTGTAGTAATTTTTGAATACCTTCTGGGGTGTTGTTGGGGATAAAGCCAACGTCTTCGCTGGTTGCGCCAATTACCAGGCGATCGCGTCTTGGTACGATGTAAATATTATCCCCAAACAAAACCCGCTTCAACGGCAATTCTGGCGAAACCTCTGGTATCTGGACACTCAGCATTTGTCCTTTTCTGGGTAGCACAGGTATTGGTAACAATTCATTTGACCAAGCACCTGAAGCTAAAACATAATGCGCGGCGTGAATCATTCCAGCATTGGTTTGTACACCAACCACTTGCCCTTGCTGCTGTAAAAATGCTTCTACTGTAATCCCGTCTTTGAGTTCAACACCAATAGACTCAGCCGCCGTCCGCAATACGTGAGCCAGAGCCTTATTATCAACTTGTGCGTCTTCAGGATACCACCAACCACCAACTACCTCTGCTCCCAATCCTGGTTGATATTGATGAATTGCCTCTTTGTTTAACCAATAAGCCGGGGAAGAGTGCAGAGGAGAGAAATTTTCCTCCTGCTCCCTGCCCCCTGCTCCCTGCTCCCTGCTCCCCTGCCCCCCTGCCTCTTCAAAGACAGGTGCGAGGATACCGCAGGGACGATAACCAGTACTTAAGCCGGTCAGTTCTTCTAATTTGCGCGTCCAGTCGGGATATAAGGCACGCGATCGCCAGCACAAGGAACGCATTGCCCCATTAGGGATGTTTTCCGCATCTGGTGCTAACATGCCGGCGGCGGCGTGGGTAGCGGCAGCCTGGAAGTCACGACAAAGCACGGTGACGTTTGCCCCGCGCAGTTTTAGTTCAATGGCGATCGCCAAACCAATAACGCCGCCACCAATAATTACAGTCTCACTAGTCATTAGTCATTAGTCATTGGTCATTAGTCATTTGTCATTTGTCATTAGTACATAACTCATAACTCATAACTTATAACTTATAACTCGTAACTAAAGACGGATCGAGATTTACCACAAGGCGCGAATTGGTTCGCTGTTTTGATTTGTATCGCTGGATGGGGTGTTTGTGTCGGAATTATTTGTACTACCATCAGTTGTACTGTCAGCCGGTGAGGTTGAGTCAGTGGAAGGATTCTGGGCAACACTACTCCTGTTATCAGGTCTTGGGGCTACAATGCTGCGCCTGTTTTCGTTTGTTTCAGTTTTTTCATTTCCTTCAGTTGCAGTTTCATCATTCTTGCTGCCTGCACTGCTATTAACATTGATATTAGCTGGGAGAACTTGAGATTTTTTTTCACTGGGAGCGTTAGCGGTTTGTACCCCCATCGGAAAGTTGATGCCTAGTAACGTACCAAGCAGAATGGCTAAACCTCCAGCCATCAAAATTAAGGGTGTCCATCTACCCATCTTGTCTTACTCCTTTTTAACCTTTTGGTGTCCACACTATTCGAGAACCTTGTCCCCAAAATCCATCAAACTTTGTCACTTTCACATCGCCTAAAACCTGAGTTTGACAGGCTAAACGTAAGTCTGTTGTAGGAGAATGGGGAGGAAGCGAACGCCGCGCTCGATCGCGCCAATTCGCTGCTGATACTTTGCCCTCTACCTTAACCGTACAGGTACCACAACTGCCAATGCCCCGACAGTTTATTACCCTAGCACTGCCATTGTAGAGTTCAATACTATTTTGCAGCAAAATCTCTCGGAGATTGCTTCCTTGCTCACAATCAATTGTTTTACCTTCAGCTAGTACTTTAGGCATTTTTAAACTGCCAAAATGGCTTTTTGTTGTATATTGACACATTGCCTCGAAAGTTGTCTCGTCGGTCCCAGTTTTATGACCACAAATTCATCACCTCAACTTTGGCTCTATGACACTACATTACGGGATGGCACTCAGCGCGAGGGGCTATCAGTATCGATAGAAGATAAGTTACGTATTGCCCGTAGACTCGATCAACTGGGAATTCCCTTTATTGAAGGCGGTTGGCCTGGTGCCAATCCCAAGGATGTACAATTTTTCTGGCAACTCCAAGAAGATCCGCTCAAACAAGCTGAAATTGTGGCTTTTTGTTCGACTCGACGCCCCAACTCCACTGCCGCAACCGAACCAATGCTACAGGATATTTTGGCTGCGGGAACTCGCTGGGTAACGATTTTTGGCAAGTCTTGGGATTTACACGTGACAACAGGACTCAAGACGACATTAGAAGAAAATTTGGCGATGATTCGCGACACCATTGAGTACCTCCGTTCTCAAGGTCGTCGGATTATCTACGATGCTGAACATTGGTTTGATGGCTATAAGCACAATCGAGATTATGCTTTACAGACATTAGAGGTGGCGATCGCAGCTGGTGCTGAATGGCTAGTCCTCTGTGATACCAATGGCGGCACTTTACCCCACGAAATTAGCCAAATTGTTCAAGATGTTGTCAGGGTGACTGGGGAACTGGGGACTGGGGACTGGGGACTAGGGACTAGGAAAGACTCTTCCCAATCCCCAATCCCTAATCCCCATTACCCCTTATCCCCAGAGGAGACCCCACCTTCCCCAATCCCTCAAATTGGAATTCACACTCATAACGACTCGGAAATGGCGGTTGCTAATGCAATAGCCGCCGTGATGGCCGGGGCAAAGATGGTACAGGGCACAATTAATGGTTATGGTGAACGTTGCGGCAATGCTAACCTCTGTTCATTAATTCCCAATTTACAATTGAAGGCGGGTTACAGTTGTATCACAGAAGACCAGCTCACACAACTTACAGAAGCTAGTCGTTTTGTGAGTGAGGTTGTCAACCTTGCGCCAGATGAACATGCCCCTTTTGTCGGACGTTCGGCTTTTGCCCACAAGGGCGGTATTCATGTATCAGCCGTGGAACGTAATCCCCTAACTTACGAACACATTCAGCCGGAACAAGTCGGGAATCGTCGCCGCATTGTGATTTCTGAACAGTCTGGACTGAGCAATGTTTTAGCCAAAGCCCGCAGTTTTGGCATTGAATTGGATCAACAAAAGGCAGAGGCGAGAGAAATTCTTCAGCGCCTCAAAGATTTGGAGAGTGAAGGATTTCAATTTGAGGCAGCAGAAGCCAGTTTTGTACTGTTGATGCACGAAGCTTTAGGAGATCGCCAGAAGTTTTTTGAAGTCAAAGGTTTTCAAGTCCACTGCGACTTAATTGAGGGGAAAGAAACTAGCAATGCCCTAGCTACAGTTAAAGTCGCTGTTGAGGGGAAAAATATTCTGGAGGCGGCGGAAGGTAACGGCCCTGTCGCAGCTTTGGATGCAGCTTTACGCAAGGCTTTGGTGAATTTTTATCCCCAAATCGCAACCTTTGATTTGACAGATTACAAAGTGCGGATTCTCGATGGGCATACGGGTACTGCGGCCAAAACTCGTGTGTTAGTAGAGTCAGGTAATGGTCGTCAACGCTGGACGACGGTAGGGGTTTCTAACAATATTTTGGCAGCTTCCTATCAAGCGGTGGTGGAGGGTTTGGAATACGGTTTGTTGTTACATTCCCAAGCATTAGCAGCTTTAAAAGCTTCTAGTTGACAAAAGGGATATGTATAGCGGTTATCGAATGGAAGCAATACACAATAGGGCACAGCATTGCTCATTGGTGTCAACTTAAGCTGAAACTCCTTTAAAACCTCGTTTCCAGCCAGAGTCGGGAAATGCTGCTTGCTCCTGGCGGCTCTGCCGCTAGTAAGGGAGGCGGAGCCTCAACGACGAGCATTCCCAGTCGGAGACTGGGAACGAGATTTAAAACGCTGATATGGTTAATCTAGTGGCTTCTGTACCATGAACACAAAAATAACAATCTCATACTGATAACTATTGTTGCTTATATACCTAAAATACGTAGGCGCAGCCCGCCGCAGGCATCGCTAATATTTAGGTGCAAACAGAGAAATCTCATACTGCGACCAAAACTTCATCATAATAAAAGGTTTTAGGAGAACTTTTCCCATGATTGGGCAACTAATTGGCTCAACCAGCGACGCTGTTGCTGATCCAGCAGTGGATCATCTGCTAGCAACTGAGCGGTTAATTCTTCCAAAGATTGACCCTGAGCGCGGACAACTTTAATTACTCCAGCGATCGCAGCAGCAACGAGTTCTTCATCAATCGGCTGTTGTCGTAGAGCAAAAATTTCCTGGGGACTGTCTGGAATGGGATAATTCATGGCGTGGGTTTACAGAAATACAAAATGAACAATAAATTCAACAAATTCTTAAAATTTCTTCACTGAATCTTTACCAAACTAATAGGGCGGAGTTTACCTTACTTTGTGCCTGGAGAAAATCTGTCTTAGTGAGTAGATTGATCGGAGATGTCAGGAAACGATGAGAGAAATCCTTTATTTAGAAATTCCAACTCCAGATATGGCAACTGTGCGTAGCTGGCTACAAACAGATTTTGAACCTGGAAATGGGGAAAAATTGCTTACCTCGGAAGGCTTTCGCCTCAAAATACCTAGTGCTACTACACCTGCTGGCACGGCTCTTTCCAAAAACTTGCCTGCGGAACTTTCGGTATTTGTCTGGTCAGTGCAACGAACTACCTATCTGAAAGTGTTTCGTTGGGCAGAACAACCCTTTCCCGCAGAGGGACAAATTCTGCGACACCTAACCAAAGAAATCAGAAGCCGTTTTCCGCATCATTACCCAGAACCACCAGCGATTGATTTATCCCAGCAATCGATTTTTGCCGCACTAGCCTCTGCTTACCCCCTCACCGTCAAGTATTTTCAGAAAATGCCCAACGGTGAATATGACCTAATACGTGCCTATTGGTGGGAACAACGATGGCGCGAAGGGGTACGGAATCCGCAGCAGCCGCGTCAGGTTGTGTTTTCTGCTAAAGGAGACTGGGGACTAGGGACTGGGGACAGGGAAAAAGATAATCCCAATACCCAATCGCCAGTCCCCAATCCCCAGTACGACATCATTTATATCGGCGGCGCATTAGGTGCGATTCATGCAGCACTGATGGCAAAACTGGGATATAAAGTCTTGCTGGTGGAACGAATGCCCTTTGGGAAGATGAACCGAGAATGGAATATTTCGCGCGATGAGATTCAAAGCTTGGTTAACCTGGGTTTAGTCACCCCCGCTGAGTTAGAAACCATCATTGCCAGGGAATACAAAGATGGATTCAATAAGTTTTTTGATGCTAATAATCCAGTCAAACTGCGATCGCCCGTCCTCCACACACCCACAGTCCTAAATTTAGGCTTGGATTCTGAAAAATGGCTCCAAATGTGTGGGCAAAAGCTGCAAGCCGCAGGTGGCGAAATCTGGGATGAAACAGAATTTATCCGTGCAGATATTGATATATCACAAGTCATTTTGAAAGTCAAGCACTTACCCAGTCAGATTGAAAAACAAGTAAGTGGACGACTGCTAATCGATGCAATGGGAACTGCATCACCCATCGCTTGGCAATTAAATGGTGGTCGTGCTTTTGATAGTGTCTGTCCAACAGTGGGAGCAGCAATTGAGAGCGGATTTGAGCCAGGAGTATGGGATTCCCAATATGGAGACGTTCTTTACAGTCATGGGGATATTTCGCGGGGAAGGCAGTTAATTTGGGAATTGTTTCCTGGGGCAGGTGATGAACTGACGATTTATTTGTTTCATTACCACCAAGTCAATGCCGAAAATCCTGGTTCCTTGCTAGAGATGTACGAGGACTTTTTCACGATTTTGCCAGAGTATCGCAGGTGCGATATGGACAAATTGGTGTGGAAGAAACCAACATTTGGGTATATACCGGGGCATTTTAGTATCGGAAGCAGCGATCGCACAGTTGCCTTCGATCGATTGATGGCGATCGGTGATGCGGCATCACTCCAGTCTCCCCTGGTGTTTACTGGTTTTGGTTCCCTAGTTCGTAACTTAGAGCGTTTAACAACACTGTTGGATACTGCTCTCAAACATGACTTGTTAAGTTTCCGACACTTGAACCAAATTCGCGCTTACCAAAGCAACGTTTCTGTGACTTGGCTATTTTCCAAAGGCATGATGGTACCCACAGGGAAATTTTTACCCCCGCAACGAATTAACGCCATGCTCAACACCTTTTTTGGACTGTTAACAGACGAACCACTAGAGGTGGCAGATAATTTCATCAAAGATAAGTGTGATTGGTTAACCTTTAACCGCCTAGCACTGAAAGCCGCCAGGAAAAATCCTGCCTTGCTTTTATGGATTTGGGAACTTGCTGGCCCTAGAGATTTAGTGCGATGGCTTGGTAGTTATTTCAACTTTGGTCGTCATGCCCTAGTTAGCGCTTTGCTGAGTCCGTGGTTTGAGCGCTTCTTGAATCGGGTAGGTTTTTGGCTAGAACCCCGGAATCCAGGCTTGTGGCTGTGGCTATTGGCGATTAATTATGCGATCGCCACAGGCAAACCGCGATCGCGCAGTCAAGTCGCAAAAACCAACCCAGAAGCCATAATTCCGAAGTCAGAAGCAAGAATTAGTCATTAGTCATTAGTCACTAATCACTTGATTACTCCCAACTCTTGTACAGACGCGATTAATCGCGTCTCTCTTAACTCTTGGAGCGAAAATTTGGTAGTTCCACAGATGCCAATGACTTACGCCCCTTAGGTGGACGCTGGGGATAAACCACTGGTGAAGGTGAATTGGCATCATTGGTGTTATCACCTGATGAATCTAGAGACAAATCAGTTGTTGACAATTCCAAATTCGTCAATTGTGAAACTTCTGACCAGTAGTCTTCAGCTTCTCCAACAGGCGTTTCGGTGTGAGTTGGAGTAGAGGGAACCAGTAAGCTGTTAGTTGGTGAAAGCACAGAATCCGTCGTCCAAGAAGTGGAGGTAGTTGCAGGAGAATTAATTTCTGCTTCTACCTGCTCCTTCTGTGGATTTTCTAGTTCCTCATCGTCTTCTAAGATTGTTGCTAAAGTCTCCCAAATAGGCGCATCACCTACATCCGTTTTCGCAGCAGGTGGTGGTGATGCAGATGCAGGCTGGGAGGTGAAAAACATTTGAATTAGACTATCTAATTGCTGATCTAAATTTGATGAACCCGAAGATGAAACAGCTTCCGCCGTATTTGGGGAATCATTAACTTCTGGAGATGGCTCTGGTTGTGTCGGTGTTGGCGTATCTTTCTTAACTGTCCAGTTCCAAGGAGATGAGGGCGTCGGTGGGGCTTCATTTCTTTGGAATGGGATTGGTGCTGAAGGTTCGCCCCAAGAATTATCTAGATCGTTACTCAAGGATTCTGCTTCTGCTGACCAAGGTGTAATTGGCTGTGCGTTAGGAAACAAAGACCGAGCTTTTCTGGAGAATCTTCCTTGGCTACTAGTTATGTCTTTAGGATGTTTTGCTGCATCCTCTAGGGAGTCATAGCTAGGAACCGATGTATCTAGACATTTTTCCAAAGCTGCTTTAAATTGCAGCGTTTGGCGTTGTTGTCGCATCAGTCTAGTACGTAATTCCCGACAAACATTTTCTGACTGCAATAGCTGCTCAGACTGTTCGTTGTTGCTAGTATGTAGCAACGTACATTCTCGCTCTAACTGGGCAAGGCGTTGCTGGCTAATTTGCAGTTGTGCTTTATAAGTATCAGTGAAAATTTCCTGGCGTTGAATAGTTTGTACAGCGATTTCTAATTGTTGAAATAGAGATTTTATCTGTTCTTGAGCGGCAGCGAGTTCTTGAGTATGTTGGTTGAGCATCGACTCACTAACGCTAGAACGCGTTTTCTGCCACTGCAAAACCTTTTCTGACTCAGCTAGGTTATCTTTTAGCTGCTCCACTTGTTCATACAAGTTATTGTTAGCCGCACGTAATTCTTCGTTCAATGCCAGCAGGTTTTGAAACTCCGAGTCAATAAGTGCTTGTTTACCGCTTTCCGGCTCTGCAACCCAGTCGTGCTGGGTGGTATCTTGTGAAAATTGTGTATCTTCAGCTGGCATAAGGAGTGGCAGCTTTTTAACTGCCATATTGTCATTAGGCACAACTGAGTAAAAGGGACAACTCGCCTGTTCTGATTGTGGCGAATTAGCAGAATTTAGGGATTCCATCACAGCCCCCTTATTTGAGGTGTCAGCTTCATTCATCACTCTTGACTCACCTGCTTAAAAATATTCAGCAGTGCTGGCATTAGCATTGCTTATCAACTCTGTCTAATCAGGGTTTGCTCTAGAAGCTAAGTTTAACTCTCTCCAAGCACCAGCAATTAATTATCAATTGGTGTTCCCCATTTTGTATTTAGACTGATGCCGTTATAACACTATGATGCTCTTTCCCGTCAAGGATAGATAGAAGGGGAACTTCGGCGATCTTTGAGGATAGGCAAGAGAGAGGAGAAACCCGATAGTTAGAGTACTCCAAGTAAAAAAATGCCCAGTTGTTATTGCTTCGCTTCGCTCTCTACGAGACGCTACGCGAACGCAATGACGGGTTTTGGATCATTTATTTTGTTTTGTGGAGTTCTCTTAAGAACTAAATTGTATTGGCTGATGAAGTTTATCTATGTGAAAAAACTGCCTAAACATATACTTTATTATTTAAAACCGCATCTGTCTTCAGAAATAAATAATAAGTATGTTTTTAAATACATTTACATGCTGGCTTATTTATTACTTAGAATATATCTCAGTACAAGTATCTTCTATTCAATGATGATTCTGTAATAATACGCTTGGGTTAAGGGCTACTGGCAACAATTTTAGGTTTTCGAGACGCGATAAATCGCAGGCTCCATAAGTGTTTTGTTGCTCATTCTGAACTGTATTGGATTCTGTAAGGGACTTCCAAATAAATACAAAAATACTCAACTACTTCTTATGGGGTGGGCGTCTCGCCCGCCCGCAATACTGCTCAAGAACAGCTTGTCTCAACCAATAAATTCCAAGACCTACGCAAGACCTACGCAGTATTGCGCCCGCCCGTATCCAAAGGCGACTTAAGCTAAAAGCCTCTTCAAATCTCGTTTTCAGCCTCCGGCTGGAAAATCGCTATTTAATGAATGTAAACAAACAACTAAGAGCTTCTGCCAAAACTGCAATGTTAGGAAATTCTGATGACCACGAATAAATACTTATAAAGAGTTATTGAAGAAGTAATAATATGCCTAAGTGTATTAATGAAACTTTTTTAAAGAGTAATCTCAATTTGGTAGGGGCTTTTATCTGGGTAAACGCAGTTCTAGTAAGCAATTATCGGCTTAGTTCATGAGAGGTTCTTCTCTCAACTTGCCTTCAATGCGTCAAGTTTGTTTAATGACTACAAGAAAATTATTTAAAGTATACTTAACTACTTACTCATATTATTTACATTGTAATTTTATTAACAGTAAAAATTTTATAATTAAGTATTAATATGGATACACTTTTTAATCATTTTGTTAAAGAATAATTTATGTAACCGAGTTTTCCACTAGTAATAAAGTAGTTATAAAGACTATGATTACTGCCACTAAGATAATTTTGGCGTGAAATAAAGCGTTATGGCAGTTAGGCTTATCCAAAAAATTCAATTTTAAAATAGGGGTGCTAAAGATGACCGATATACTTGCAATGGGTGTAAATATCAAGCAAGAAGCTGCCAAACTATCGCTGTTGTCAGAAAATTTTGACAGTTTTTGGGATAAAGAAATCAGACCGTTATTTACAGATGAGTCTCTATCTTTCAAGGTTAAAACTCTCAATGGAAACGATGTCAAGTACGTAAACTTGGATAATGGAGCTACAACCACTCCCTTTGCAAACGTCAAGCAGCATATCGATGAAATGCTGGACACTTATGGCAGCGTGCATAGAGGTTCTGGGCAAAAGTCCATCATAACTACACGAGAATATGACGCTAGCCGAAACATCATTCGAGACTTTGTGGGGTCATCTTCAGACAACTATGTAATCTTTGCGAAGAATACAACAGAAGCAATTAATGGAGCCGCCACACTTTGGGCAAAAAAACCGGGGAAAATCTTAGTTTCTGATATTGAGCATTCATCCAACCTATTGCCTTGGGTGACTAGAGACGAAGTTGTGCAGTATAGAACTCAGCCGGATGGAAGTGTAAGTCTTGCAGAAATTGAAGATATCTTCCAAGTACACCAAAATCTCCCCGAAGCCGAGCGAATTAAGTTAGTAACTATTACAGGTGCTTCAACAATTACAGGTTATAGACCTCCGATTTACGAGATTGCGGCTTTAGCACATCGGTATGGCGCGAAGATATTTGCTGACGTGTGTCAGTTAATTCAGCATGAACGAGTAGATATGCGTGCTGATGATGATCCATGTCATTTAGATTTTGTGGCTTTCTCTGGACACAAGATGTATGCCCCTTATGGAACCGGGGTTTTGCTAGGGCCAAAGGAATTTTTTGATAGCTCCTACCCTTATCAAATTGGCGGTGGAAACCTGCCTTATATCACCAGAAATCTAGAGATCAAGCGTTTTTATACAGAACGGGCCCACGATCCTGGAACACCAAACGCAATGGGTGCGATCGCTATTGCCAAAGCGATTGAAATTATCGAAGCAGTAGGACGCGATCGCATTGCTCAGTATGAACACTCTTTAGTTGAATTCACATATACACGGCTGAGGATGATTACGGGTGTCAAAATGCATATTCCCGGAGATAATTTAGCCCATGTTATTCCCTTCGATATTGATGGGTTTGACGGACGCTTAGTAGCAGAGATTCTGGCACAAGAATACGGCATTGGCGTTCGGGCTGGGGCTTTCTGCACGTATGAATACATTCGCAAACTCAAGAATGTTTCAGACGAACAAGACTCCGAAATTGCTCAGGAAGTAGACAGAGGAATTACGCGCAATATTCCTAGTATTATCCGAGCCAGCTTTGCTGTATATAATACATTAGAAGACTGCGATCGCTTTATAAATGCGATCGCTCAAATAGCTAAAAACGGATTTACTCACTATTTACCCAACTACACACAAGATGAAATAACTGGTGTTTGGACAGCGATAAATAGCTAGTTTTTTGGGCATTGAAAAGAGGCAGAGGGGCAGGGTGCGGAGGGCGGAGGGGAAAATTTTTCTTCCTGCTCCCCTACTCCTTCATCAAGCCTTATTCTGTGTATCTTAAATTACGAATTACGAATTAAAAAGCAATACAGTTCAAATAAATCCAAAACCCTCATGTAGAGACGCGATTTATCGCGTCTTGAAAGACCAATAATCTTTAACCCAAGCGTATTGAATTAAAAGGGGGTATATAGCTTGAGCGATGAAAACCTCTTTGATCAGGAGGATTATCTACAGACACGGGTTGAACAGTGCATTTGGCAAAAAAGTACAGATGCGGGTATTTCGCGCCAGCGCTTTCTGAAAATACTAGCTACTATGGTTGGCGCAACAGCCATTGGGGGATTAGCTAAACCTTCGTCTGCTCACAGTCAGGCAGCTGTTAAAACTAAAGGCAGCAAAATACTTAAGCCTTTACCACCAGGGTATATCTCTCATAGCAAAGGCACATTAGAGATGAACTGGGAAGCGATGTATGGGCGTGGTTATTTAGTACCAAACGATTGGTTCTATGTTCACAACCGCAGTACACCTCCTCTTTTTGACCCGTCTATATGGCGTTTGCAAATTCATGGAACTGGTGTTTCTGCATCTTGCGAGTTTACTTACGATGAAATCATCGCCATGCCATCCATCTCAGTCACTTGTGCAATTGAGTGTGCTGCTAATGGTCGGCGCTTCTTTGAAGAAGCTTATAACATACCACTTCCTGGAACACGGTGGAGGCTTGGGGCGATTGGTGTGGCTGAGTGGACTGGTGTACCACTTGGTATGTTATTAGAGCGGGCTGGATTGAAATCCACAGCAAAAGATGTACTCGTTGAGGGTGCAGATGTAGATTCGCTGGACTCAAAAGAGACAAATAAATCCAAGTTCAGCAGTGTAGTTCCAATTAGCAAAGCACTAGCAGATAATTCGCTCGTTGTCTATGCAATGAATGGAGAACCATTACCTCCAGATCACGGACAGCCGTGCCGTGTCTTATTCCCTGGTTGGGGAGGAAACGCCAACGTTAAATGGATTGAGCGGATTGAAGTTTCTGAAACATCGATATATACCCAGTGGGTGACAGAACAGATGGTGCTAGTTGGTGCAGACTACCCAGCGATCGCACCATATAAAGGTAAGCTGATTACCTATCAAAATGTTAAAAGCGCTTTTGAGTTGGCTTGGCCAGCTACGCTTTCGGCTAAAACCCACTTACTACGTGGACGTTCTTGGTCTGGGAAAGGAAAGATTGCACATGTAGAAGTCAGCCTAGATGGCGGCAAAACTTGGCAATTTGCACGACTGAGAGAACCCAATTTTCCATTTGCATGGGTACGCTGGGACATTGAATGGAACCCACTTCCTGGGGAATATTTTCTCCAGGCTCGTGCTACAGACAATTTAGGTAATACACAACCGATTACAGTTCCGTGGAATGATTCTGGATTGCTCTACGGAGGCGTTGTTAATCATCCGGTGACAGTACGGGGATGAGGGAGAAATCAATTCAAAATGACGCTCTCTACGTTCGCGCAGCGTGTCGCAGACAGACGCTAAAAGCGTAGTTTGCTTCTCTGTAAGGGTACGCGGACTCGCTACCGCTACGCTATCCTGTCTCCTCTTTCCCAATGCCCAATGCCCATTCAGCACTATCAGTTGTCTAGAAAAATAATTATTTATGATTGATTTTAGTTGGTTGATTTTAGTGAGTGGGGGTTTAATATCGGGAGTCATCGCTGGACTTTTAGGAATAGGTGGCGGTATTATCACGATTCCTCTTTTAGTCACACTAGGTTATACTCCCGTTCAGGCGATCGCTACTAGTAGCCTTGCTATTGTGATTACTTCAATTTCTGGGAGTTTGCAAAATTGGTGGATGGGCTACTTTGACTTTAAACAAGTAATCTATTTAGGAATTCCAGCTTTTCTAACTACTGGAATAGGTGTATATTTCGCCAATAAAATTCCATCCTATATAATACTTTTTACATTTGGTATCATACTACTCACTAATATCTATCTAATTGAGCTTCGCAAGCAACTAGCCTTTAAGGAAATAGAGAATACAACCCCAGTATTTAACCCATTAGTTTCTAAAATTGGCACTGGGGGAGCAGCAGGAATTTTAGCAGGTTTATTTGGCTTAGGTGGCGGTACGATTATGGTGCCGTTGCAAATGTTGTTATTGGGAGAAGAAATTAAAGTAGCAATTCAAACTAGTTTAGGTGTGATTGTCATCACTGGTTTAGCTGCCTGCACTGGACACACATTAGAGGGAAATATTCTGTTTGCTCAAGGTATAGTTTTGGGATGTGGCGGTCTTTTAGGTGTTCAGATGAGTACTCGCACATTGCCAAAATTACCAGATTATACTGTGAGTTTAGTGCTGCGTATTTTTCTAGGAATATTATCAATTTATATTTTTTGGGAAGCTTGGACAAATTATCAACAAATAATTACTAATTTGTAATTCCGATGTTTTTCAAAGAGGCGAAATATGAGTATTTTTAAAGTTGAAATTGTCAAAATCAACAGCATTAATCCTCATCCCAATGCTGATAGGCTAGATATTGCCTCTATTGAAGACATGGGGTATCAAGTAATTATAGTCAAAGGTAACTTGCACCCTGGAGATTTAGCTTTTTATTTTCCTATTGATAGTGTTATTCCAGAAAACTTTTTAGATAAATTTGGTATTCGTAACTACTACTCGAAAAAACTACGTGCTGCCAAACTTCGCGGAATTTTTTCTGAGGGTTTGCTTATTCCCGTTGGTAATAACTTTATGGGAAATGTTGGAGATGACTACACGGAGTATTTTGGTGTAACAAAGTACGAATATCCAATTCCTCAAGGGATGAGTGGGGAAGCAGAAAATGTTATTGCACATTACAAATTCCCCAGTCCAGAAAACCTAAAACGTTACAAAAACATACTCATGGAAGGTGAAGAAGTTGTTGTAACAGAGAAGTTGCACGGAACTAACTTCACTGTCTTAGTTGATGCTGATGGCACAGCTAAAATTGGCAGCCATAATTACTTCTGGAAAAACAGCGAAGTCAACAAAAGATTAGTTTATATTCGTGCTTACAACGAAAACGAAGCTTTCCAGAAACTTCCACGAGGAACTCAGATTTTTGGGGAAATTTACGGCGTACAAGATATCAAATATGGCTTGAATAATGGGAATATTGGAATTGCTATATTTGCTGTGCGTCGCGGCAGTTATTTTCTCAATTACAGCGATTTTGTGGCTTTTTGCGAGGAATTTGCTTTGCCGAGAGTACCTGTGCTTTATATCGGTGCTTACACTTGGGAAGCGGTGTCTCAGTTCAATAATGCCAATAGTGTAGTCAGTCCCGACTGCATCATGGAAGGCGTTATTGTGCAACCAGTCATTGAGAAAACGCATCCAGAAATAGGTAGAGTAGTCTTGAAGTTGATTAGCGATCGCTATCTGCTCCGTAAGGATGGAACTGAACTTCATTAGGTTCAACTCGAATTTTGGTGGCGACACCTTACAGCACTTGCGGCAGCTATGAGGTACATCCTCAAAACTAAAAGCTATGTTAGGAGGGGGCAAGGATAAAAACTGTATTGCATAATAGCGGGAAGCGCTGTAACTAACCTTCCGAAATCGACTTACGAATTATTCTCTCAAGGTAGCCATCGGGGATGAAACCCGGCTAAGGGGAGTTGTTCTGGTTTAATTTCAACAGTTGTAGCATCAGCGATGGGCAATAGAGGCATTAACCACAGGCTACTGGTAGCGATCGTATCTCCATCATCAGTTTTTAAAGTGTTTGGGGGTAATGATGCTGTGGTGTTTGTCTGTGGTACTACTTGGTCAAATAATAAGCCCAAACCGTCGGATGATAAACTCATTTGCACATTCCGTTGAGCGGGAGGTAGTACTAACAGTGGTTTCTGTTGTCCGGTTTTCAGATCAATTGCCACCACATAAGGCTGTTCTATGTATTGTTCCTTAGATACTAGCTGTGTCAGCAAGCAATAGAGGGTAGGTGAGGCGATGTCAAATTGGCAACTGACAATTGAGCCTGTTGTTTTTACTAGTTGTTTCTGCACACCCTGGTTTGTCACTAAAAACAAATCTCGCGTGTAATCTGTATTAAATCTTACCATTGCTGCTTGAGAGCCATCTTTAGAGAAAGCCTGTACCAAACCAAACTGGGGCAGAAAATCTAAAGGTTTACTTGCATCACCTTGCAGTGGTAAAATCGCTGCTCCCTGTCCTTGGGCAACTGCAACGGCTTTACTATCTGGCGTGATCATAAAGTCTCCCCCTGGTTGGCTTTTGAGGCGTTTTGGGACGGGTTTTTCTGCGGAAGTGTCACTGGTTGCTGGCATAAACCAGAGTCCAAAGTCGCCGGGATTATTTTTGTTTCCCCGTTGGATGACAATAGTTTGCCCATCAGGTGATAAGTCAAATTTCAGATTTTGATAATCTTTACCATCTAAAATTAGGTCAACTTTGCCTTCTGGTTCTGCTTTTTGTCCAGATTTAGCAGAAACGCCGGTTGTCACTGTATATATTTGGGCTGAAAGCAAGTCTTGATTGTTTGCGGCGCGAGCAGAAAATAAAATTTTCTCTCCATCAGGAAATGATTCAAAGTCTATTACTACCAAGTCTTTAGGGGTAAGTACCCTTTTTTGTTCTTGGGTCAAGTTGTAAAGAACTAACCGCCCTTTTTCTTCTTTATCAGTGCCGATATAAAGGATGACGCGATCGCGTGTACGAAAGCTACCTGTAAAGGGCTGTATCAGCCGATTGTTGCCCTCTTGCTGGGCAAACTTATCTTTAGCACCCTGTAACTGCACTTTATAATTCGTGCCATAAGGTGCTGGTGTTACGAGTGTATAAACCATCCGCCGCCCAGCCCAACTGAATTTACCTGCCAGGGGTGGCTCAATTTTCAAATTATCCTCGACGCTTTTTATTTCCATTGGGCGGCTGAAGGTGAGGGTGAAGGAGTTATCTTCTGCCCCAATTTGTTGATTTTGCCAGGTAAAATCCCGGACACGAGCAGTTACCACATCACCTTGTAAGATGATTAACCCAATCAGCACACTCAGCAGCAGCATTAGTGCGATCGCGATCCGATCTAGCGGTTGAATAAATGTTTTAGATTTAGTCATTTGTTATGGGGCATTGGGTATTGGGTATTGGGCATTGGGCATGGGGCTAATGACTAATGACCAATGACTAATGACTAATAACTATAAGGATTCTGGGGTTGAGGAATCTTTTTGAGGGAGGTGGCGGCGATGGTAAGTTGGCGTTTACCTGCCAAATTTTCTGTTACCATTTGTCCTTCGACTTCCAGCCAGGTATCAGCGGCATAAGCCTCTTGATTATTTTGTAGTTTGACGGGTAATCCCACAGGGTAAGCATCTGCTGCACAGCAAGTTAAGACAAATCTTGCTAAGAACAAATATTCTTTTCCTATATCCGGCGGATGGATGACAAATCCCTGTACTTTGACTTTTTGTCCTGTATATGTGTCTGGTTCTGGATAGACATTGACAGTACGCACCCAGTCTACAAGCGATCGCTCCTCTGGGCGAACGGTAGCGCGAAAGGCTTGAGGTTTGACACGTGTGCTTCCCAATAAATCAGTCGTTACACCCCTTTGGAGTGCTTTGTCACTAGCAAAAACCTGCGGTGTGATAATAAATCCTAGAATCGCCGTAGTTAATAACAAAGAACTGCCCCAACCAGGGGGAAATAAACTAATATGCGGGGCGTTTGGTGTCACATCACGGCGACGACGTTGCCAAAGTTCCTGCATTTTGAAGAAACCAATAATAATCAAGCTGATACCAGTCACGACCACGAACCAAATGTAATTTGGGTGAATCAACAGATTCAGCTTGTTAGTTAACCAATATCTCAACATCAAAGTGCCCCAAGCTGTAATTGCTATAGCATCCAGCCAAGGGAGTAACAGATTTGGGATTTTAGATTTGGGATTTTTGTTAGTCATTAGTCATTAGTCATTGGTTATTAGTCATTGGTCATTAGCAAAGGGCAAATGACTAATAATTTTTTAAAAGACGTGCAAGTTCAGGAAAAGGGTGAACACAAATGTTAATTGTGCTGCTAAAGCAAATAAGTAAAAGACCGTTTTGGGTTTAAAAATGGATAACATCAAACCAATACCTTTGATGTCAATCATTGGCCCAAATACTAGAAATGCCAACAATGAACCACTGCTAAAGGTTGAGGCAAAAGATAGGGCGAAGAAAGAATCAACTGTAGAACAAATTGACACCACTACTGCTAATATCAGCATGACCACAATTGAGGTAATGGGACCAGCACCCAAACTGAGAATTAATTCACGGGGAGCGAGGACTTGAATTGCAGCCGCGATCGCACTTCCTACAACCATAACTCCGCCTAATTCTCGGAATTCTTGGATGCTATTATCCACCACTAGACGCAGTTTTGCTGCTAACGGTTTATTGGTCGTAGACGCTGAGGTAGGCGGTACTAAATTAGCATCTATCCGCAGTGGTATACCTGCTTTTCCTCCTAAGATATAAGTCCCAGATTGCAAGAGATTTGGTACTGTTGCTTCCTCTTGTGCTTGGTAACGCTTCCCACGGCGCTTGGTTTCAGGCGGTGCGGGTGGGTTAAACTTCATATAACGAGCGATCGCAGGCTGAATCATCGGATTTAAGTCCTTTTGAAAACTGAAAACATACCCGATAATTGTGGCAATTGCTAGAGAAAATACGACTCGTAAGACTACTATTTCTGGCTGATCTCGAAATGCTGTCCAAGTTGACCAAATTACAATTGGGTTAATTGTTGGTGCTGCTAGCAAAAAACCAATTGCCACTGGTGTGGGTACTCCCTGAATCAGGAACCGCCGCGCTACCGGTACATTCCCGCACTCACACACCGGAAATAAAAAGCCGATCATGCTGCCAACTAAAGCACCCAGCAGCGGATTTGTGGGCATTTTTTCTACTAGTTTGCGCTCATCAACAAAAAATAGCAGCAAACTGGAGAATAAAACCCCAAGAAGCAAAAAAGGCATCGCCTCGACTAGCAGACTCAGAAATAGCGTAAAACCATTGTTCAATTGATTCATGGGCGTCGCAGTCAAAAGCGGTTTTTAGTTTTAGGGTTCTGCCTAGTCATTCTATCGAAATGGGGATCAAAAGCAGTTCGGGAAAATTAAACATTATTTAAGTAGCAAGTTATCCAATGTTTGAAATTGCGCTTCAGCGCTACAAACCTTTGCTTCAGCCAAGATAGTGATTTTTACCTGAGTGCATTTACTGACGATGACCATTTCTAAGATTGTCTAAGTTGAGAATTTGTTCCGTTATAGAGGGCAAGTAGCTGCATAGATGATTTGAAATTCCCTATGTTTATACTTACAGTAATTTTCTGGATTAGATATTAGCTCGACTGTATTTTCATCAAGTATTCACAGTTATGCAATATTTGGGGTAGGTGTAGCCCGTCATAGACATCGCTCTTGGTTGCGACCATCATTGATTTTGGCTTGTTTTGGCAAAATTTGATCTGATCCTTGATTGATTGTTTACTATAACAACTCTAAAAAGGCAAGACCAAATTTTAGCAAATACGGTAAATGCTGAAAGTCCCCATCCCCTAATCCCCAGTCCCCTTTTCGGTCAAAATGTAAGACAATTTAGATCCCCGACTTCTTTAAGAAATCGGGGATCTACTTCACTAGTTCACGATTATTTTGTACGATCGCAATTATTTACGTTTTATTGGAATCCCCCAAATCTTGATTTGTCGATCAAATCCACCACTGGCAAGAATTTTACCATTGGGACTAAAAGCGATCGCACTTACCCAGTCTGTATGTCCACTCAGGGTATTTATTAACTCGCCTGTAGTTAAATTCCACAATTTAATCCCATCTCTGCCGGCACTAGCAAGGGTTTGTCCATCGGGATTAATAGCGATCGCATTTACCCAGTTATTATGTCCTGTAAAGGTGCGGACTAATTCTCCAGTATTAATATTCCACTGTTTGATGGTGCGATCGCGGCTAGCACTAACTAATGTTTCTCCATCTGGCGTAAAGATAACAGCGCTCACAGCATTAGAATGAGCTACTGATTCACGGATTAATTTACCAGTACTCAAATTCCACAGCTTGATTACACCCTTATTATCACCACTAGCCAAGGTCTGGCCATCAGGACTAATAGCCAGGGTATAAATCAAATTATCAAAGCTGACTAGAGTGCCTAAAGGGCGCTGCTGTAGCAAATCCCAGAGACGAATCCCATCCAAAGCTCCACTGATGAGAATTTTACTATCAGGAGACACCGCTAAAGATAATACGTTACTGGTATGTCCAACAAAAGAGCGGCTAAATCTAAAATTTTTCAGGCTCCAAAGGTTAATCGTATTGTCATCACTACAGCTAGCGAGGGTTTGACCATCTGGCGAAATCACTAAAGATTCTATGGCTGCTTTGTGTGCTTTGTTAATATCCGCCAACTTTTTGCCGTTTGTTGGATTCCACAGGCGAATTATACCCTCGTTTTCTGCACCTCCACTCGCAAGAATTCTGCTATCTGGACTGAAAGCGAGGGATTTGACGGTTCCGTTATGTCCTCTAAGTGTGTAAAGCAATTGAGCATTAGCAAAGTTGCTAGTAGCTTGGGAGTTTGGCGTTACTTCAATGGCAGCGTGAGCCTGATGAATGTAAAACCCTTTCCAGATAGTCACTGGAAGGGCAACAGCTGCCATAAATGCCAAGATAATATACGGCCGCAGAAAAATACCGCCACCTCTTCCCTCACTACTCACTCTTTTTCCTCACTTTTTATAGATACAGTTACCCAAATTAATTTTGCAGAGCTATTAACAAATAACTCTGCACATCCTTAAAGAGGCGGTTTTTTCTTAGAAACGCTTAACATTGGTAAAGGCGTACTAGAAGAAGAACGAGAGGGCAAATAATGTTGCACTACAGGTTCCTCTGGTAAGGGGCGACGCTGCTGGAAACGCCACAACTTAAAGCCTAGCCCTATTCCTGCCGTTCCCAAACCAAAAGCAAACAACGACCAGCTATCATTCAATCCGCCAATCAGGGCATCCATAACGCCCATCGTCATTAATACACTGATTATTGGCTCTTTTCGGTAGGTTGACTTCAAAAAACGAGGTAATACAGCATTCATCACAGCTTGGTTGGTTCCTGTTCACCTTTTGTGTATATTTACCAAGAATACCTCACCCGTAATTTGCCTTTCTCATCCAAGGCAGACACTAATTTGTGATTTTCTTTAGTAGGGGAGGAAGTTTATTCATTAATCGCGTTGCATCAACTAGTTGCAAGTTTATGATATTTCAATCAAAAATAGGTATTTCGATTCCTCTCTTACTTACATTTTAGGGCAATTATTTATGAATAAGTCTAATTAAAGTATCTAGGGCGAACTACTTCGCTATCAATTATTGAAGTCAAAGCCAACTGGTTGTTCCAACTGGTTGAAACTCTTTTGATTACTAGTGGTCTGTCAAATTCATTTTGGCGGTTAGTAAAGACGCGATAAATCGCCGTCTACATAGGGAATTCATCCGTCAATTAGTTCTTGACAGACCACTAGCTTACAACTTCAAAATTGTGCTTGTTGATGGCACTAATTTAGACCCAGCCATGATAGCACCCCTTGATTGGTGACATATTCAATCACCAGCAGCAAAGCGAAGCCAATCATTGCGGCTCGACCATTCAAGCGTTCGGCATATTCGTTAAAGCCAAACTTAGGCTCTTCTAGTTTAGGTGTAATTGTTGGTTGTGTCTGTGTCATTTTTTTTAGAAACCTTTTTTCGGCAAACGGGAATTGATATCAGACTTCTGGCAGAAGTCGGGGAAAGTGGGGGTAAAGGTTAAAGCAATAGACTTGTTCTTTTACCCTACACTTGGTAACTTATAAGACCGATTGCAGTGCTTGAATGACAAGATGACTTGAGAAATCCAGCAAAAGCTTCCTAGTCGGAGGCTATACAATCGCTCTTTTAATAAATCGTTACTATTCTTTATATATTGTATAAATACTGGGGCAATAGTCAAGGGTAAGAGTTTGGGGCTACTCAAATTTAATTGAGAAACTTAGAACACAGATTAATTATCTCTAATGCAGCTATCTGTAATAGGTCAGCGGCAATAGGAAAGTAGCAAGGTTGAAATTGGCAGGCTACAGTTAAACAAAAAAAATTATCAGAGGCGATATATGGAAATTGGTGTTCCTAAGGAAAATAAAGATCAAGAGTTTCGGGTAGGGTTAAGTCCTTCTAGTGTGCGGGTGCTGCGAGAAAATGGTCATAGCATCTTTGTGCAGACACAAGCAGGTAATGGCGCTGGTTTCTCCGATGATGATTATAGAAGTGCTGGAGCCGAAATTGTCCCCACATCAGAAACGGCTTGGAATCGGGAATTGGTTGTTAAAGTCAAAGAGCCTCTGACATCTGAGTATAATTTTTTGCAGAAAGGGCAGATATTATTTACTTATTTACACTTAGCAGCCGATCGCAAGTTGACAGAGCATTTAATTGATTGTGGCACAACTGCCATCGCTTACGAAACTGTAGAACAACCAGGCGCTAACAGATTACCCTTGCTCACCCCCATGAGCGTAATTGCCGGTCGGTTAGCAGTACAATTTGGGGCCAGATTCTTAGAACGTCAGCAAGGTGGTAGAGGTGTACTTTTAGGCGGTGTTCCTGGAGTGCAACCGGGCAAAGTAGTAATTTTAGGTGGCGGCGTTGTCGGCACAGAAGCAGCTAAAATTGCTGTGGGTATGGGTGCGATCGTGCAGATTTTAGATGTAAGTGTTGAACGCTTATCTTACTTAGAAACCCTCTTTGGCTCTAGAGTCGAATTGATTTATAGCAACTCTGCTCATATTGAAGCCGCAGTCAAAGAAGCCGATTTGCTCATCGGTGCAGTTTTAGTCTTAGGACGTAGAGCGCCAATATTAGTATCTCGTGAATTGGTCAAACAAATGCGTCCTGGTTCAGTAATAGTTGATGTAGCTGTTGACCAAGGTGGTTGCATAGAAACCTTACACCCCACATCCCACACAAATCCGGTGTACGTTGAAGAGGGTGTGGTGCATTATGGCGTTCCCAATATGCCAGGTGCAGTACCTTGGACAGCAACTCAGGCACTAAATAATAGTACATTACCTTATGTTGTCCAGTTGGCGAATTTGGGAATTAAGGCACTGGAAGTTAACCCAGCCTTAGCTAAGGGTGTGAATGTGCAGAATCATCAATTAGTGCATCCGGCTGTGCAAGAGGTATTTCCTGATTTGGTAAATTAAGGTGTGCAAGTGTCAGGCGATCGCTTATTTTAATGGAGGTAGCGATCGCTAATTAGACTAATTTTCTTGCCTTATGCGCGGATGGGTAGGTGTACAAAATGAGAAGGAGCAAAAAAGGCTGTACTCTCCTTCTATACAAGCCTTTGAGGGCAATCATACCTTTAAACCATCCGCGCACCCTATAGGGACTGCGTTTCAGCGATTTTCATCTTTTGCTATGACTATTATGATTTGCTTACTCGCGCAACCGTACATTGAAAACCAAATACAGCAGCGCTTTCAGCTTCCAGGAGTTGCAATTAACCTAAATCCCTATTAGGGATTGAAACTAGTTAAGAAAATTTTTACTGCAGATTAACATCCGTCAGTCAAACTGAGGTAATGAGGGTAAGTATATAATAAGGCAAAAACCATGAAGAAGTATAAGGAAATATTACGTGTCATCCTTGCTATATCCATCATTGTGGTTGGAGTGACACACTTTGTGATTCCAGAACCTTATGTCAAAATTATGCCGCCACAACTTCCTTACCACTTAGGATTAGTTTATCTCAGTGGCTTTTATGAAATTTTGGGTGGTATTGGGTTATTAGTTCCGCCTGTAAGTCAAGCTGCTGCTTGGGGACTTATTGCTCTTTTTATTGCGGTTTTCCCTGCCAATATCAATATGGCGGTTAATCACATTCAGCTAGAACATATACCAAACTCACCTTGGGTACACGTAGTTAGACTTCCTTTTCAAGCTGTTTTAATTGCTTGGGCTTGGTGGTATACAAAATCTTCGATTGGGGAAAAACAAGTTTCTATCATTCCTAAGTCACTGATTCCCAAGGAACTAGAATGAGAATAAGTGCGTTTTTTATATCTGAATCATGCGCGTTGCAACTTTGTTTGGAATAACACTCTCGTTAGCAATAGGCATTGGAGAAGTTACGCTTCCGGTGACTCAAGCTGTGCAGCTTAGAGATGGCTTAGTCTATTTTGTCCAACCGCCAAAACTTGTTAACGCGACAACTACTTACAAAGAGGTGAATTTTTGGGGCGCAACTTACTATTTCACTATCAATGTGCCAGAAAATGCTGGAGAATCCCTCCAGAAGGTAACAATCGCACAAAAAGAAGGATCAGAAAACATCCGCTACAATCTTGATGATACCCGCGCATTTGTCGGCACACGCGAGCGCAAAGAAACGCAACTGAAGCTAGGCTCAGTCACAAATGACCGCGACACACGCACGGTTTCTGTAAACTTTGACCCGCCTGTAACTCCAGGACAGACAATTACCATCGCTCTCAGCCCTGTGAGTAATCCCAGCTTTTCTGGTGTCTACTTATTAGGTGTTACAGCATTCCCTGTGGGTGAAAAATCTCACGGTCAATTTCTTGGCTTTGGACGGTTTCAGTTTTACGGCAATGGTAGAGGCTGGTGGTTCCGATAGAAGGAATGGGGAATAGGGAATATTTTATAAAAGTTGTGTTATAAAAACGGGCAAGAGTCTTAAACAATACGAAAGGGCTTAATGTCAAGCTTTTTTGTTAAATACTTTTGAGGATTCAGGGAAAATTAGCTGTATTTTTCCTGAGTCGCTGACGTATACTCTGATTTTTCGGTAAATGCGTAATTCTTACAGCAATGGAATCAAATGTTACTGTAAGCAATCAATACTTTAGCGTTTAATTATCAGTAATCTTTAAAAACCCCGAAAAAAATATGTTAAGTATTCCTATTAACTTAAATTTACCTCGTATACCCCATTTAATAACTACTTTACCTGGGCCTCGCGCTCAAGCAATTGTACAACGCGATCGCGCCGTAACTTCTCCTTCTTATACCCGCGATTACCCGTTAGTTGTATCTCGCGGTCAGGGCTGTATGGTAGAAGATGTAGATGGCAATGTATTTCTAGATATGACCGCAGGTATTGCCGTTACCGCCACCGGACACGCTCACCCGGAAGTCGTCAAAGCAATTCAAGAACAATCGGTCCGGCTGTTGCACATGTCAGGGACGGATTTTTATTATGAGCCGATGGTGGAACTAGCGGAACAATTAGCTATGCGCGCCCCTTTTCCCCAGCCACAGAGTAATGCTGTGTTTCCCGCAAAGATATTTTTTAGCAATTCTGGGGCAGAATCCAACGAAGGAGCAATTAAGCTAGCTCGATATTACACCAAGCGATCGCTAATTGTGGCATTCTTAGGCGCATTTCACGGACGCACTTATGGGGCGATGTCTCTCACTGGTTCCAAAGCAGTGCAGCGAGCTAATTTTGGGCCTTTAGTTCCTGGGGTAACTCATATTCCCTACGGCACTCACGCTAGCTTAGATTATCTGGAACAACAGCTATTTACAACGATTTTACCACCGCAAGAAGTAGCAGCGATCATCGTCGAACCGATTCAAGGAGAGGGTGGATATATCGTACCCGAAGATGGTTTTTTACAACGGATTCGGGAGATATGCGATCGCCACGGTATTCTGATGGTAGTGGATGAAGTACAAGCGGGGATGGGGCGGACTGGTCGCTTATTTGCGATCGAGCATTGGGGTGTGATGCCTGATATCATTACTACTGCTAAAGGTATCGCCAGTGGTATGCCCTTGGGAGCGATACTTGCCAGACCAGAGTTAATGACTTGGCCTCCCGGTTCTCACGCTACTACATTTGGCGGTAATCCCGTAGCTTGTGCTGCTGGTATTGCCACACTCCGACTCTTGGAAGGTGGTTTGATGGCAAACGCTACCGAGATGGGAGAATTATTACAAGCTAGTCTTACCAAGTTGCATCAAAGATTTCCCAGAGTATCGCCGCCACGAGGTAAGGGTTTGATGGTAGCGGTGGATTTATTGGATGAAGTGGGTAATCTCGATCATAAATTACGCGATCGCATTATCCAAGAAGCTTTTTTACGCGGTTTATTATTGCTAGGTTGCGGTAAAGCCGCAATTCGTTTCTGTCCTCCTCTAGTTATCGACAGTGACCAAATTCAGATAGCCCTTGAGATTATCAGCGAGATTTTAAAAAATTATAGGGACTGGGGATTGGGGACTGGGGACTGAAAAAATTAGTTGAACCTTAATACTTAATCCAATCTCTAATTCCCAATTCCTAATCCCAATTCCTAATCCCCAATTCCCAATTCCCAATTCCCAATCTCCAATCCCCAATCCCCAATCCCCAGTCCCCAATCCCCAGTTCATTATGAAACCCGAAATAACCCTGATTTTATGGAAATTACTTTGGCAAGAATACAGCGCCAGGGTAAATCATGCCCGTACCTACCAACAAATGATTACTGCTGCGGGTGGGACTGTCGCCAACGACCACATTGCCTTTCGGTCTTTGCGTTTATTAGTAGATACTCCACAGGGTCAAGTTAATTTGGGAATTGACTACCTTGGACAACTTGCAGAAGCTTTAGGTTACGTGGCGGCTGGAGAGTATACTTTTGCTCAAACTCATTTGTACGCTCGTCATTATCGTCATCCGCAGCAAGAGGAATTTAACTTACCCAAGCTGTTTATCAGCGAGTTGATTGTCGATGAATTGCCTGCTAATATTGCCCAACTCATCTCTAAAACAGTATCTTCAATCGCAAAGGAACTGACCTCACCCCTGATTATTCTACAAAAAGACAGGAATATTGAAACCATCGCCAAAGAACTCCAGCAAGTCTTTACCCGCCCTTGGCAACTTCCCCAGCGTTCTATTGTGGAAGAGGTAAATCAGGTTACTCAATATGGCGCTTGGATGTTGCTGCACGGATATGCTGTCAACCATTTCACAGGCTACATCAACGGACAGAATACTCCAGAATATCCAGATATTGATACTACCGCCAGTGCTTTGGCTAACCTGGGTGTACCAATGAAAGCAGAGATAGAGGGAAATATTACTTGTGGTTTGCGGCAAACTACGACTCAAGCAGTCACAGAAATGGTGACGGTATTAGATGATAACAGTGGTGCAGAAATTCAGATTCCTTGGACTTACGCCTATTATGAAATTGCCCAGCGCTATTTAGTAGAAGTGGAATCTGGAAAGCAGGTACTTTTTGATGCTTTTTTAGGAAGTAATGCCCAGCAATTGTTTGAAATGACTCGTCTTTTGAAATGACTCGTCTAAGTAGGTACGAGGAAGGAGAGAAAAGTCAAAATCAGATTCCTATATCCCAATACAGTTCAGTTAAGCTTGTCTTCCTTCTTCTTCTCTTCCTTCTCTTCCTTTGCGTCCTTTGCGTCCTTTGCGGTTCGTTAAAAAATCACTTTAACAAAGAGTAAAGCCTTAACTGAACCGTATTGTCCTATATCCGCATTAAGAATTAAGCGCAGCACCACTAGCCTTAAACTTGGGATAAGCAATGCGTTTGTGATGAAATTGCTGCCAAACTTCCACAAATATTTCAGCAATTTGTGACATTTCTTCCCGTGTTAGTCCTGAATCTACGAGTTGATTGTCTTGCCATTTGGCACGCAGGATGTTATTTAACATTGTTAAAGCTTGTTCGGTGGAGACATCTTTAATTAATGGCTTCTTTCCCGGAGATTTAGCCGATACTTGCAGCGATCGCAGCGCGGCTTCACAAGAATCTGCTAACATCACAATTCCTGTTTCCCGTGATTGCGGAATCGGCCCATCATAGCGAAAATCTGCGTCGTCTACTATTAAACTCGGATCTTCCTGAGCCATTTGCTGCGCTTGGTGATGAAAATAGGCAATCAGCATCGTTCCCTGATGCTCTGGAATAAAAGCTTGAATTGCTGTCGGTAAAAGGTGTTTACGCGCCATCACCAACCCTTCAGTCACGTGCTTTTTAATAATTTCTGCACTCTTCCAAGGGTCTTTAATCTCAGTATCATGTTTATTCGGCCCACCCATTTGATTTTCAATAAAGCCAAGGGGATCGTGCATTTTACCAATATCGTGATATAATGTTCCGGCCCTGACCAATTCAACATTGCATCCTAGTTCTTTGGCAGCAGCTTCGGCAAGGGTAGCCACAAGCAGGGTATGTTGAAAAGTTCCCGGAGTTTCAGTAGCAAGTCGTTTTAATAAAGGGCGGTTAGGATTCGCCAACTCTGCTAGGCGGATTGGGGTAACTAAATCAAAAACTTTTTCTAGATAAGGACTCAAGCCCAAGGCGACAATACTCCAGCCTAAGCCGGATAAAGCAAACAATCCGGCTTCTTGGAGGACGATATACCAGGTAGAACCAAATGCTTGACCAATTAAGATTTTAACAACCAGATAAATACCGCCTTGAGTTAAAGCGATCGCCACACCTAATAAGGCCAATTCTTCACGCGATCGCAATCGTTGAGCGATGTAACTACCTAATATTCCTCCCCCAACACCAGCTAAAAGGGCAGCCTTGCTCATCTCCAAACTAATGCCTAAGATCGGCAACAACAGTCCGACAACTGTTAACCCCAAAGTAGAGCCGTAGAAGCTTCCCAACAACAAACCAAGGGCACTCCAGGTAGTGTAGGGCAATCCGATGGCGATCGCTCCTGGTACACTCAGAGTTAGCAGTAACACTAACAGGCGATCGCGTTGTCGCAATTCGTAATCGATATGCCGTTCTACCCAGACAAAAATGCCAATGGCGATCGCAATCACGCTTCCTAACTTCAGCAACTCCTGCCATTTTATCTCCCGACGAATCAGGTGATAATGCTCTAGCACGTCAAAGTTCCATGCAGTAATCTGCGCTCCTTTTTTGACAATCACCTCACCATAATGTACCGTTACCATCACAGGTGGTACACCAGCAGCAGCCTTTTGAGCGTTTTCTCTTGTTTGTTCTTCATCATTTTGCAGATTCGGCTTAAGTACAGCTAACAACACATTCTTTGCCAAAGTTTCGGCGTCTTCTGGTACAAAGGTCTGTAATTGTAAACTCACCGCATCTTGTAAGATATTTTTTGGTAGTCCTTGTGGGATGCCTTGGGCAAGAATCCGCTCTGTAATTTGATGGATTCCTGTTTGTGTTTTTTCCCACTCCACATCTAATAAATCTAAAAGGAGGGATTCTTCGTATACTGCTTCTGGGTTAACAGTCTCTAACTGTAAAAGTTTGGCAGTGGCTTGGGTGTATCTTTGGCGTGCTTGGGAAATTAGAGCAATCAGTAAGGATAAGTTTTTCTCAGAAGTTGTGAGGCGGTAAGATTCTAGTTCTGCTAAGGCTTGAGTAAAGTCAGTATTTTGAGAAAAATTAGCTGACTCTGTTTTTTTTGGACTCTGTGAATCAGATTTGGGTGTTGTGCGCGGCTGGCGTTGCTGATTGGATGAGGCGGTAGTTTGTCCTTTTGGTTTCTTCTGCTGATTTTTACTATTTTCTACAGTCAATAGCAGTGCTTGCCATTCTAAGTCAGGACAAGAGCGGAGATAACGCTGGGTAGAAATGGATAAAACTACAGAATCAAAAAAAGGAAAAGCTCCAGCAACGGCGCGAATTTCGTTGCCATCATCTAGGAGTTGTTGCAAATTTTTATTAATTTCTTCATTCATTCGCGCATCAAGCATCAACACCTTTAAGGAGCTTTTACTAACGGCTTTGCGCTTGGCTTCTGTTTTTTTCTGATTTTCGATACTAGCTGTGTAAGGGGCTGTAATTGTCTGGGGCGCGGGATTTCCGACTTGGAGTTGCGTCTGATTGTATAATTTATTTCCAATAACGCCTGTTAGAGATACGATCGCGATCGCCAAAATTACCGAGTAACGCTGTTGATATGCCCAATCTAAACCGACTGCACAAATACTGCTCTGAGTTTTGACCGATTTTGCCTTTGGTTTTAGCGCTCTTTCTTGTTTTCGACGCTCGCTTTTGTGATTGGTTTTTGATAAAAACAGGAGTATATTCTTGAGCATAGTCCTTAGAAGTTCCCTTCTATGGGTTTTAGCTTTGGGACTTCTCATTAACTTTCCCTTACGGCATAGTGTTGTATACTGTCGCCGCCAGTGAGTCAATTGCTGGTTCAAGAACTGCAAAAATTGCTGCATTTTCATTATCTCTGCCTGCAATTGCCGACTTTGATGGCTCAAAAAAAGACAATCATCAGGAAAGTTTACCGAACAAGGCAAAAGTAAAAAGGCAAAAGAAAGAAAAAGAAAAATGGTTGTGAGCCGCCTAAATTTATTTATGGGGATTATCTTTTTACTTTTTACTTCTTAATCTGCGGCTACTGTAACTACGGTGGCGGGTCTTTTTTACTGCCGATTTGCCACAATAGCTACCTACAGAATCAGTCCGAGGTTTGCGGAAAAATTCTAGTATATGATACTAATACAGGCATTTAACCCCTTATCTGGTTAATTGAGATTAACGCAACCGAATAACGCGAGGAGCTGCGTAAACTGAAAGCAGAACCGCCTCACATCCCTCCTCTGCTAACTCCCTTGGATTTAAGGTAAGATCATACACTCCCGACCACACCGCCACAAATGCATCAGTCAATTGTAACATTTGGGAAAAACTAGTTAGTCCCCATACTGGAGGATTACTCTGCAAGAGCAAAACTTGCCAATTTACAGGAATTCCACTGATACCGTTATATGCGCCTGATAAAGCACCAGTAATTGCACCTGTAGCCTTTGAGCTTAGAGGCGTAGCATCTAGCACTTGAGAATTATTGTTGTAAGTTGCCTGCAAAACTGCAAGGCGAAAGTCTTCCAAGGTACTCAAAAAGCAGTAAAATGCCATTGCAATAGTGTTACTGAGTTTTTCTTCCCTCGCAAACTCAGCTTGTGCCCTTGACAATCCAACCCCTTGTGCTAATAAATTCTGGACTCTTAATAATTTTTTTGGTATTGATGTCGGTGTTTCTCCGATAAAAGCAATTGTTTGTGGAATAAGGGTTAGGGGGTCAAGTTTTTCAGTTAGGGCAAGAGCGATCGCATAAGCAACTGCGAGTGTTCCATCTCTTACTACTGGGTCATCTTTCCAGATGTTTAGTACACGTAGCAAGTTTTGACGCAGTTTAATTGGATTTTCGTGAAAAAAGAGTGCTACTGGTAGTGTGGCAATAATTATTTTTATCGATGTATCATCAGTTGCAGCTAAATGAAGCGATTGTTCTTGCTGACGCCTTATCCAATCATCTAAATCTAATCTACCTAATGCAATCAAACTCTGAGTACCAAGAACCGCCATTTTGCCCAAATCTAGGTAACTCTGAAATTGGATTTCACCACCAGAAGCTAAACTTCCCCCCAGAAATGCTCCAAGTAAAGTACCTTTAAACCGACTTATAGGAGAGTAACGCATACAATTTTGAATTTTAGATTTTAGATTTTAGAACTTCATCTAAAGTCTAAAATCTATAACTGATTCATCTTTCATCCTTTCTTAAATGATTTACCAAAGCTTGTAAGCCCAACAGGTAACTTTGAACGCCAAAACCACTTATTTGTCCGATCGCAACTGGGGCGATGTACGAATGATGGCGAAAATCTTCTCGGCGGTAAATGTTACTCAGATGCACTTCTACTGTGGGTAAGTTAACAGCAGCGATCGCATCTCGCAAGGCGACACTTGTGTGCGTATATGCGCCTGCATTAATCAGAATTCCCTGATACTCTCCTAATGCGCCATGAATAGTATCTACCAAAATTCCTTCGTGATTTGACTGCACAGAAAAAACTTTCGCCTGTAACTTGAATGCTTCTTCTTCTAACAGGCGGTTAATCTCAGCTAGCGTCAAAGAACCATAAATTCCTGGTTCTCGCTGTCCTAGCAAATTTAAGTTTGGCCCATGCAGTACTAGAATGCTTAAGGGTTGCGTCGAGTTCAGCACTTTGGGGTTAGTGGCGACGGCGTGAGCGATCGTTCACAGGAATCGGAATCAGTTCCGGTTCCGGTTCAGCCTCCGGCCCTAACAGGCTCTCAATTAGCCTACGAGCTAATTCCTTAAGCTTTTCCAGCACCTTTTCTATATAGTCCATGAACAGACCGCTCCTGAGATACTACCTCAATTTTTGATTAACAGGTACGCAGAAAATGGCATATTTTCGCACCTCTGGCTTCCAATCGGGCTGATACACAATCCCGTATTTGGGACATAAGCCACTTCTAAAATTTGGCGTTGTGTTTTCCCTTACCTTTTAGACTATCACACTTGCAACCTATCGAACTGTATCCTATCAAGGATGGATATCAAGGGTCAAGAGTTCAGGATCGGACTTGAGACTCTTGACTACGAATTTTAGATTTTAGATTAAAAGAATTTTGGGGTTCATGCCCCGCCTCTTGTAGGCGAAGTAAATCTAAAATCCCAAATTAGCTGACTTGTAACTAACCTTCGGTGGTCTTTTTCTTTGCAGCTGTCGTTGATGACTTAGCAGTTGACTTAGTAGTTGACTTAGATTTGGAACTCGTTGATTTACTCGTTTTGCGAGTCGATTTCCCAGTCGATGCCTTAGCAGCCAGCAAGTTCAATGCCGCCGTCAAAGTTATATCTTCTACCGTTTGACCTTCTGGGATACTTACATTAGTTTTGCCATACTTGATGTAAGGTCCATAAGGGCCATCGTAGATATTGATTGTTTCCCCATCCTCTGGATGCGTACCCAATTCGCGTAAAGCCGCCTTGGACTTGCTGTTGGTGGAACTGCGTCCCTTTTTGGGTTCGGATAACAATTCCAATGCACGTTCTAGGCTAATTGCCAATACATTATCAGCAGCTTTTAGGGAGCGGTAGTCTTTCCCTTCTTTACCTTGGTCATGAACCACGTAAGGACCAAAGCGTCCCAAACTTGCTTGGATTTTGCCCCCAGTCACGGGATGAACTCCCAATGTTCGGGGTAGTGCCAACAGACCAACAGCCATTTCCAGGGTAACGGTTTCTGGGGTGACACCTTTAAGTAAGGAGGCTTGTTTTGGTTTGGGGTTTTCGTCGGTTTTATCACCCAATTGGACGTAGGGCCCGTAAGCACCAATTTTCACATAAATCGGTTCGCCAGTTTCGGGATGCCGACCTACCTGGTCAGGGCCAGTGATTTTTTGCCGCAGCAGCACTTCTACCTGTTTGGGGTCGAGGTCAGCTGGTGTCAAGTCTTTGGGAATTGACGCGGTGATCACCCCCTCACCATTTACGACTTCGATGTAGGGGCCATATTTTCCAATGCGGACTTTGGCATCTAGATTCTCTAGTTCTACAGTCCTAGCTTTGGTGGCATCAATTTGACTTTCCCGTTCTCTAACTAGGGTTTCCAGCCCTTTCTCACCTAGATAGAATTGCTGCAAGTAGGGCAGCCATTTCGCTTCACCTGTGGCAATGTCATCAAGGGTTTGCTCCATTTTCGAAGTAAAACTGGGATCAACAATGTCTGGAAAATGCTTTTCCAGCAAGTCGGTGACGGCGAAAGCGGTGAAGGTGGGAATCAGGGCGTTAGTCACCAAATGGGCATAACCCTTGTCGATGATTGTGCCAATGATGCTGGCGTAGGTACTGGGACGACCGATACCTTCGCTTTCTAATGTTTTCACCAAAGAAGCTTCGGTGTATCTAGCTGGCGGTTGAGTTTCGTGCCCAACGGCTTCTAGCTCTGTACAATTCGGATGATCTCCTACTTTCAGATTTGGCAAAATTACTTCCTGGTCTTCCAGTGCTGCTTCTGGGTCATCTGAGCCTTCGACGTAGGCGCGTAGGTATCCTGGAAACTCAATTCGTTTGCCAGAAGAACGGAATCCAGCATCCTCAACTTGTAATTGCACGGTAATTTGAGTTTGCCGAGAATCAGCCATTTGACAGGCAACAGTCCGCTTCCAAATCAAATCGTAAATGGCAAGTTCCCGACCACCCAAAGCAGTTTCTTGGGGGGTGCGGAAGGTACTACCTGCTGGACGAATTGCTTCGTGTGCCTCTTGTGCGCCTTTGGATTTGGTGGTGTATTGCCGGGGTTGGGGACTGAGGTATTGTTGACCGTAAAGCTTTTCTACACAACTGCGAGCAGCTGCGATCGCTTGATCTGACAAATGCACTGAATCTGTCCGCATATAGGTAATATACCCTTGCTCGTACAAATTCTGGGCAACCCGCATGGTGTCACGGGCTGAGAGGCGCAGTTTCCGGTTAGATTCCTGCTGCAACGTCGAAGTAGTGAACGGTGGCGACGGTTTGCGCGTTACTGGGCGTTCTTCGATGTCGTTAACATTCCAGGTTTTCCCAGTTAGGCGTTCCTTGAGGGCTACCGCTTGTTCTTCGTTGAGCAACAAAACATTGCGACCTGCGGTAATTTCTCCTGTGGCTGCGTCAAAATCGCTACCATTAGCGATTTTAGTTCCTCCCAACGTTACCAACTGGGCACCAAAGGGGGTTTTTTCCTTTGACAAACTGGCTTTCAAATCCCAGTACGTACCCTCATGGAAAGCACGGCGTTGGCGTTCTCTAGTGACTAAAAGTCTCACAGCTACAGATTGCACTCGCCCAGCAGATAATCCCCAGGCGATTTTTTTCCATAACAGGGGAGATAGGGTATAGCCGACAAGTCGATCTAAAATCCGCCGTGTTTCTTGGGCGCGAACCAACTGCTCATCAATATTGCGGCAGTTTTTCAGAGCTTTTTTGATCGCCTCTTGGGTAATTTCGTGAAACACCATCCGCTTAGTGGGAACCTTCGGCTTCAGCAGTTGGTATAAATGCCAACTAATGCTTTCACCTTCCCGGTCTTCGTCCGTTGCCAGAATCAGTTCATCTACATCCTTGAGGGCATCTTTCAGCTGGGTAACAATTTTCTTTTTGTCTTTCGGGACAACATATACCGGTTCAAAGTCGGCGTCCACATTTACCCCTAGCTGCGCCCATGATTCCCCCTTGACGGCAGCGGGAATTTCACTAGCCGATTGGGGTAGGTCACGCACATGACCCATAGATGCCTCCACCCGATAGCCTGCTGGCAGGTAGTTGCGAATGGTACGAGCTTTGGTTGGAGATTCGACGATGACGAGAGTTGACATGGAAATTTCAATAAAAAGAAGAGCTACTAAGCCAAACAGTCAAATTGAGGTAACTTTTGCAAATTGTCAAGATAAATGGTCACGCTTAGGGCGGTGATTTAATCCTCACATAAACTGCCTGCTTGGGAGAAAATTCGCTGAACTTATTGCCCAGTCTGTCCCAGAGGATAAATGAGGGTACGCTGGGTCTGAATTTCCAGCTATTTTAATCTTTAACTTATCTAACGCATAATTGGCGACTACAGTTTTTAAATTTGGGGACTGGGGATTGGGGACTGGGGAAATGAGGGAGACAAGGGAGACAAGGGGACAAGGAGATAAACAAAACTCCTAACTCTTGTACAGACAAAGATTTTTCGCGTCTCTACTCTTAACTCCTAACTCAGCACTACGAACGCCCAATTCCCATTTAATAGAGCTTGTGCCAAAATTAAATCAAAATTGAGAGCAAAAGCGAAGTGGGATTTGTACCCATGTCAGGAAAGCAAAACTATGCAACCAATTCGTCAGGGTGATGTGATCTTACTACCTGTGCAGCAGGTTGAAGGACAAAAAATACCTCATTTAACTTTGGCAGAAGGCGAAGTTACGGGTCATAAACATCGGATTACTGAAGGCGAGGCGGAATTATTGGAAAAAGATAGCACACTTTACTTACGTGTTTTTTCAGATTCGGCATTGCTAGCTCATGAGGAGCATAAAGCTATTTCTATTCCCCAAGGTGACTGGATGGTGAAAATTCAGCGAGAATACGAGCCTGAAGGTTGGCGTTATGTCGCTGATTGAAAAGTTAACGCCTGAGCAAGAGGCTTTGATTCCAGTTTATCGGGAGAAGTGGAGAGCGATCGCGCTTTCAACTGAGCGAATTGATAGAGAGAAAGCTGCTAATGTGGTAAAAGCTGCTTATGTGGCGATTGGTTTTGAAGAACCTGAAATTGTTTTTTGTGATAGCCCTTATGCAGCTTGCAACTGGATGCTAAAACGACTGTCACCTCAATTTATAGACAGTTACCTCAATAATGAACCAAATAGTTTAGAGAGCTTATTTTCGCCTCATATCTTTAAAGAACTTGCCAGTAAACTCCGTCACAGCTTGGGAAACAAGTACGTAAAATTCCTCAAGTGTTTCTATGGTATGGCAGATTCTCAGTTAAATTATGAAATACACAAAGGCTTAATTGAAAAATTTTGCACTGAAGTAAACGAGCAGCTAGAGGATCATTCGTGGTTGATTGAAGTTCAACTTAATAACTCCTTTAGACTTGAAAATCACGGAAATTGGATGGATGGAAATGATTTTTGTATCTCTGTTTTGAACATTGTTCATCCTCAACAGAAATGGAAAAGATTTCAATCTTTAATTCAAGAATGTGGCTGGATTTTTGCTTTTGAAAACATTTGTATTATATGCGATCGCCCCCTTCACCTGCGCTTCGACAATGAAAATCGCTTCCACGCTGAAGGCGAACCCGCCATTGAATTTACTGATGGATATAGCCTCTACTCATACCACGGCGTAACCTTACCTGAAAAATACGGTAAAATCCATCCGCAGCAATGGCAAGCTGAATGGCTTTTATCAGAGGAAAATGCCGAACTACGCCGAGTGTTAATTCAGGGTATTGGTTACGCTAGAATCTGCCAAGAATTACAAGCTATTGAAGTAGATACTTGGCAAGAATATACATTACTAAAAATTTATAATAATGTGGATATTGAGCCAATTTATTTATTAAAAATGACTTGTCCTAGTACAAGCTTTATTCATGCCTTGCGAGTTCCGCCGAATATGAACTCAGCGCGTGAAGCAATTCGCTGGATAAATTGGGGTGTAGATTCAGAAGAATTTGGTGTGCAAACATAATTGCTTAAGATACTTTCCCCATTTAGAAATTGTTCAACGATCGCTACCCAATTTCTTGATAAAATCTCCATGTTCAGCAGATTGCAAACCTGCTTGTAAAATCTTCAATACACCCTGCATATTACCTGCTAATAACTCTGTCGCCGCTAACCACAACCCTGGAAATACCCGACTTTGCAAAACGCCTTCATTATCAGGTATTAATTCCAAATATTCACCCTGTTCCAGAGAAAACCAAGTCAATTTTTGGTCTAAAACTTGCCAAACAATATATTCTTTGACACCGTTGCGACGATAAGCCTGTTTTTTGCCATGAAGATCGATAGCCGCACTACTAGCAGCAATTTCCACAACTAACTCTGGCGCACCTTCAATATAATCATCTTCACTCAGCCGCGTTTGACCACCGGCTTCTGGTTCAATCAACAGAACAACATCGGGTTGAGGTTCGTTATCTAAGTCTAAGCGGACGGTAGGTTCAACTCCCAACGCTACACCAGGAGTTGCAGCTTCGTAAGCAACTAACCAACCAATAACCCAACCATGCGGTTGACCGTGACTTCGGAAACGCAGAGCAGCTGGCATAATATAGACAATCCCTTCAATTAATTCAGCTTTTTTCAGGTTAGGGGTGGCATTATAGCGACGCTCAAATTCGTAGCGGGTGAGTTTGTCGCCATTTTCCAAAAGAGGAATTGTCAAAGGCTGGGAGGGTGTTTTCACCATAATTGTTGTACTGAAAATGAGCTTGTGTACATCCTAGCGCTGCGAACCGCTATAAATATTCTAGCTAGTACTTGTAAATAGCCATAGGACTTACGCAAAATAATGAAAAAACGAACCGCCAAGGACGCAAAGGACGCAGAGAAATAAGAGTTTTAGAGAGTTATTGCGTAAGTCCTAAGCCAGATTGAAATAGTTTGCAATAATAGCCAAGCATTTAAGCTACCAATCACAATTGCTACTAACCATGATAAAGTTTTTAGCCACCAAGGATTGACAAATTCACCCATTAAGTGACGATTACTCGTAAACATCACCAAAGGCACTACCGCAAACGATAGCTGTAAACTCAAGATCACTTGACTAAAAATTAGTAAGCTACCTGTACTCTTTTCTCCCAAAAGAATAATTGAAATTAATGCTGGGATAATGGCAATTAATCTAGTCAATAATCTACGTAGCCAAGGTTTTAGACGCAGATTTAAAAATCCTTCCATGACGATTTGCCCTGCTAAGGTGGCAGTCAGGGTTGAACTTTGTCCAGAAGCAAGTAATGCCAAGCCAAAAATGGCGCTGGCGGCATTCACACCCAATAAGGGAGAGAGCAATTTATAAGCATCTTGAATTTCTGCAACATCCTGATTACCAGAAAAATGAAAAGTTGCCGCAGCAATAATCAAAATTGCTGAGTTGATAAACAAGGCAAAACATAAAGCAACTGTAGAATCGATTGTGCCAAACTTAATTGCTTCCCATTTCTTTTGGGATGTTGATTCCCAATCTCGCGTCTGCACAATTGATGAGTGTAGATACAAGTTGTGTGGCATCACTGTTGCCCCCAAAATGCCAATAGCAATGTAGAGCATTTCTGGATTTTGTACAATTTCTATTTTGGGAACATATCCTAATAAAACTCCGCCCAAATCAGGACGCGAAAAAATGATTTCTGCTGTGAAGCAAATACCTACAGTTGCTACTAACAAGATTACCAAAGCTTCTGTATAGCGAAAGCCTTTGTTTTGTAGCAGTAATAATACAATTACATCTAGTGCTGTGATACACACGCCCCAACTCAGGGGAATGCCAAAAAGCAGTTGCAGTGCGATCGCACTTCCCAAAACTTCCGCTAAGTCACAGGCTGCGATCGCTATTTCACAAAGTACCCATAACCCGAAGTTAACACGTGGGCTGAAATTATCTCGACAAGCCTGCGCTAAATCTCGCCCCGTTGCTACTCCCAACCGCACACACAGAGATTGCATTAAAATTGCCATCAAGTTGGAAAGCATAATCACCGTTAGCAACGTATAACCAAATTTAGCCCCACCGGCTAAGTCAGTTGCCCAGTTACCAGGGTCCATATACCCTACAGATACCAAATATCCTGGCCCTCCATAAGCCAACATCTTGCGCCAGAAGCTTTTGGTGTTAGGAATTTTAATGCTGCGATGAACTTCAGGTAGGCTGGGCTTCCTGGCTGGTTTTTCTGGAAAGGGCATTTGTTTACACTCTTATTTTTCATAATTCTCTCATAATCTTATGAAATACTAACAGTAACAGCTATCTTGACAAGTTTACAAAACTTAATATTCACTAAATATTAGTAGAAATATTTAACAATCAACCTAGATTTTGTGTTGATATAGATTCTCGTTCTTAAATTATCAACTTGTAAAAACTTCTTTTTTTAATTACATTTGAATAAAGGCTAATATATCCAATAAGTTACTAGCCTCTATAGAAAAAATGAATCAGAAAATACATTCAGAATCTTCAGATTGTTGCAACGGTGAACACGATCATCACGAGAATCATAACCATGTTCATAATCACAATCATGATGAGAATCATAACCATGACCACAATCACGACCACGGTGGAGAATTCAATCTGAAAAATGAGTTATTGCCTTTAGTTGTGATTTTAGGTTTATATGCGCCTGGTGTAATTTTTGAAACTCAATTACACAATACGTTTTATTCAATAGGTGAATATCTGCTTTTTATCCCTTCCTATTTATTAAGTGGATGGAGTGTGTTAAAAACTGCTGGGCGTAATATCCTCAGAGGCAGAGTATTTGATGAAACATTTTTGATGACAGTAGCGACATTAGGTGCGATCGCAATTCATAAATTACCCGAAGCTGTCGGAGTAATGTTATTTTATAAAATTGGAGAATTGTTCCAAGATATTGCTGTCAGTCGTTCCCGTAATTCGATCAAAGCATTATTGGAAGTTCGCCCAGATTATGCCAACATCCAAATAGAGGGAGAACTCAAAAAAGTATCACCAGAAACAGTAAATATTGGAGATATTATCGTTGTTAAACCTGGAGAAAAGATTCCCTTAGATGGTGAAATTATCGACGGTAATTCGCAAGTTGATACATCTGCGTTAACTGGAGAATCTGTACCGCGAACAGTCAGGTTAGGTGAGACAGTTCTGGCTGGAACGATCAATAAAATAGGTGTTCTCAGAATTAAAGTCACAAAACTCTTTGATGAATCTTCCATTGCCAAGATTTTAGACTTGGTGCAAAATGCCAAAAGTAAAAAAGCAGAAACAGAAAAGTTTATTACTAAATTTGCCAGATATTATACACCAATTGTAGTTTTTACATCTCTAGCAGTTGCAATATTACCTCCTTTATTTATTCCGGGTGCAACTTCTTCCGAATGGGTTTATCGTGCCCTAATTTTACTAGTTATTTCCTGTCCGTGTGGACTCGTTATCAGTATTCCATTAGGTTACTTTGGAGGTGTGGGAGGTGCGGCTAGACGTGGTATTTTGGTTAAAGGTTCTACTTTTTTAGATACTTTAAATGCAGTCAATACAGTTGTTTTTGATAAAACTGGAACATTAACTAAAGGGGTATTCAAAGTAGCCAAAATAGTACCATTAAATGGCTGGAATGAACAAGAATTACTGCAATTAGCTGCCAAAGTAGAATCGCACTCAAATCATCCCATTGCTCAATCTATCCGCAAAGCCTATGGTGAAAAAATTGATGAATTTGTGGTGAGAGATTATGAAGAGATTGCAGGTTATGGAATTAGAGCCAAGGTGGAAAATAGGGTAGTGATAGCGGGAAGCGATCGCCTACTCCACAGAGAGAAGATTGTGCATGATAATTGCCAGTTAGAGGGAACAGTTATTCATCTAGCAGTGGATGATATTTACGCTGGATATATTGTCATAGCTGATGAACTCAAAGAAGATGCAAGACAGGCGATTCAAGCACTCAAGCGAATGGGTGTAGATAGAACAGTAATGTTGACAGGAGATAATCAAGCGATCGCTTCTCGGATTGCTGAACAGCTTGGCATAGATACATATCAAGCAGAGTTATTACCAGAAGAAAAAGTTAATGCCATTGAGAAATTACTCAGCACCGCTGGCAAGCATGGTAAAGTTGCCTTTGTTGGCGATGGTATTAATGATGCACCAGTTATTGCTAGAGCAGATGTTGGTATGGCAATGGGTGGGTTAGGCTCAGATGCCGCGATCGAAACGGCTGATATTGTAATCATGACAGATGCACCGTTAAAAGTGGTAGAAGCAATACAAATCGCCAGAAAAACTCGCACAATTGTTTGGCAAAATATTGGTTTTGCTTTAGCAATTAAAGCTATATTTATTGGATTGGGTATTTTTGGTATCGCGACAATGTGGGAAGCTGTCTTTGCTGATGTCGGAGTAGCTTTACTGGCAATTTTAAACGCAACTAGAGCGATGAAATAAAACAGGAATCAGAATACAGAATTCAGAATACGCTACCCATAACGCTATCATCCACTCGTACAGAATTCATACTGAATTCTGACCAGAGGCGGAGCGTCTCCGGCTCCGCTCCTGAGTTCTGAATTCTTCTTATAAAATTTTTGGGAAATCGGGAATATGTAATTGAGAAGTTGTAGTAATTAAACTATAAATGCTTCTCACTCATAAACCGCTACCCAAAATAGAACCTATGAATTCATCAATCAAAGGCATTGCTACAGCTACTTTAGCTTTACTGATTAACTATTCAGTAAACCCAGCCTTTGCACTACCCCAGAAAATCAATCATCCAAGTACTGTTGCTACGCAAGCATCAAAAGATATCTTAATTGTTCCTGGGGAACGAGTGGGGCCGATAACACGCACAACCACCAAGCAAGATTTAGTAAAGCTGTTTGGTGCATCTCGTCTCGTTGATAAAACTATTTCTGGTGCTGAAGGAATAGGTAGTTTTGCAGCTACTCAGTTAAATCTAAATCAAGGGCGATCGCTCTTGGTAGTCTGGAGTGATAATACTCGTACCAAACCTCTAGATGTGCGTAACCTGGGTTCAGCTTGGAAAACCCGCGAAGGTATTGGAGTCGGAACACCTTTGAGTGAGTTACGCAAGAAATTAGGTAACTTTAAACTCTATGGATTGGAGTGGGATTACGGCGGTACTATCTTGCTGGATAGTAGCAAATTATCCAGCTATCAAGGCAAACTCATTTTACGAGTAGATGCTGCTCCCAATGCTTCTGAAAAGTTCCCCAATGACTACCAAGCAGTGTTAGGAGATAGCACTTTTTCCTCCACCAATCCCCATTGGAAACCTTTGGAAATTAGGCTAGCAGAAATTATCGTTGTATTGAATCCTAGTGAGCAATGATCGGCTACTAAACATCTAAATTTGCTGGCTTAGGCAAAAGCAGACTATCTAAACCAGATTTTTATACTAGGTCTGGAAGTAGTAACTTACTTTTATAAGAAACTACATAAGTTACATCTATCGTCAGAATTATGTTTCAGCTATTGAAAGAGAAGGCGATCGCAACAAAAACTAGACGCACTTCAGGCAGAATTTGACATCCGTAGCGAGAAGTTAAAGCAGATGAATAAAGCTGTAGCTATTGAGGCTAGTACGGCAGTTAAGTTTCAATTAGAACAGCAACTTCTTGATGAAGAGGCAAAATTGGCATATCTTAACGACGAACTGGATAAACTTGAGTCTGTATTACAATCATAAGACTTATGTAAATATACAGTTATTTGGCGCATGGAAATTAAGATTTCCCCACCCAGAAAACAAGGAAAATAGAGATATTCAGTTAATTGGTGTTGGTTTATACTATTTCAAGTTTTTGTAGTCGTTATACTCATAACTTAGGTTCTACCTGGGAATTAGGAAGTGGCTTTGCCACTTCTTTTTATTTATTTGGTAGCCCAGTAAAAAATAAATTAAAAGTTAAAAGTAACTTTATTGTTATATCATTTTACAAAATACCTACTAAACATACATTGGTAAGGGCATACATCTGTACACCCCTACAAACGATTAATTATTGCAAAGATTGTTGACAATGGTATGAGAGTGTATCTGTTTAATTGGCCAGACGGAATTCTGGTCATATAAACATGATGTTAGTCATTACTCATTGTATCTTGCCATCTCTCACGCTTGGGCTTGCTCTCAATATCGTGCGATCGTGCTTCTTTCCAAGTCCCCCACATTAGGCATTGCTGTTTTTCAACATGGTTAATAAACTGCATAATTGAGTGATCTGCTTTCATGGGAGTTTTCAAATCAAACTGAATTGTTTGGAGAATCTTAATGTCACCCATAAGAAAGTACTTAGCTACAATCTTAGTCAGCCATAGCACAACTCGATTGCATAACAAACCAAAAATTCCTTTACGTTTTTTAGTCATCAGCAGAACTTGACCTTCAGTTTTTCCCCCTTGATGGAGGCGAACTGCAACCATCATGTGGACATGGAAGAAGTCTGGACCAAGTGTCACAATGCCAATGCTACCGTACCAATAGCAAATACTGTAAGTTATGACATTTTTGTAGAAAAGACGGATGAGCTTAATGAAAAAGGAATTGTCTTTGATGGGTGTAGTATTACTGAAGATAATAGCATTTTCGTTAAGTTCCTGTCTTTCAAAAATAATTTCTACTGGCAGTTTGTGAACTGTATTGAGATGTTGAGCATCAATGGCATTAATCATCACCACATTGGGGTGACAGTTCATCACAAAATGAGAATGGATGGCGACATCACACTCTTTTTGTTCCAACTCTGGAACAAAAGGTAAGGGTTGTTGTGGTATTTCTCCAGTCCAAACCCAAATCATCCCGTACTTCTCAGCAGTGGGCCAAGTTTGTAATTGTAGAGAAGGTGGTGTCTCTAAACATGGGATATTAATACACATCCCCTCAGCATCAAACTTCCAGTGGTGGAAAAAACAACGTAGTGCATTACCTTCAACTTTACCCTCAGCAAGGTGAGCGCCCATGTGTGGACAGTAGGCATCAAAGGTAACTACCCTTTTGTCTTTACCACGGTAAATTACTAATTCTTTACCCAAAATCGTGACAGGTTTTACATCACCCACCCGCAGATTTTGAGAGGGTATTACCCAATACCATCCCTCAATAAAACGCTCTGGATTATTGAAAATTTTAGGTTTACGGATTGAGCTAAAAGTCTGCGAGTTGAGGTTCATTTTTATGGTTTCACTTGAAGTGAAGCAGTTGATCTAGAAGTAACATGGGAACTTTAAAAAAACAGTTACTTTCAGTACCATGAGAAACAGCTACCCAATAAATGAATAAAAATCATCAGGTAAAATATTGAAAAAATATGATTAAAAATGTCAAAATTATGCCATTTTAATATCAGCTAAATTCCAAAAATACATTTAGACTAGATATTTGAAGATTTAAAACTTAGTAAAATCTCTAATTAGATAAAAAGTTGTAATACTGATGATCATATTTTGCTTAACTCTCAAACAACTTAACGTGTAGAAAAATATGTAATAATAATTACAAGAGTTGGGAAAATCTACCATGTTAACTCAAGATAAAAAACTGCTTTTAATTGGTCAGGTAACAGATTTAACTGGAATACCCATCAGGACAATTCGTTATTACGAGAGTTTAGGCTTAATCAATTCATTGAGACGAACAGAGGGAGGCTTTCGCCAGTTTTCATTGGATGTGCTAACTCGTCTAGCATTCATTAAAAGGGCACAAAATCTCGGTCTTAGCCTAGAGGAGATTGGAAATATTCTTCAGGTTTACGATCAAGGGCAGACTCCCTGCGGTGAAATCAAAGAAAAACTTGAAGAGAAGGTTTTGCAGATTGATTGCCAAATAGATCAGTTGTTAACTTTACGCTCTGAAATCAAGGGATTACTTTCAGGCTGGAAGAATATCAGCAACCATAACGAGGATACAATTTGTCCGATTATTCAAAATACTAGTACAGGTCGGCGGAAATAAGCGTATATGGAGAGTAATGACTATCAAAGTGAACAAGCTTCCAATAGCTCTAAACTAAAAGCTTGGTTTGATGCTCAACAAAACGAGATTGAAGTTACCTATCTATCTTCAGAAAATTCTTACCAACAATCGGGTTGGGGAAGTACACCAGAACGCTGGCAATTTGCGCGAAAGCTGATTCTAAAGGCAGTCAATAAAAGTGGTACTTTTCTCGATTTGGGCTGTGCTAATGGGCCTATTGTTGGAGTGTTTGATGCAATGGGCAGGTGAGCAAGGGTTTTATCTAACTCCGTATGGTGTAGATATTTCACTCCAGCTTGTTGAACTAGCACGTAGGAGATTACCTGCGTTTGCAACTAACTTAGTAGTTGCGAATGCGTTCACTTTGCAAACACCGATGCAGTATGACTTTGTACACACATTACTGGAATATGTCCCCGAAAACTTACACCTAGATTACTTGAGGCGACTGCTTGAACAACTGGTTGCACCAGCAGGACGATTAATTGTCAGCAGCTACAGTAGTCGCAGCCGAGAAATAATTCCTCTGGACATTGAAATGTATTTACAACAGCTTGGATTTCAAGTACAGGGGAGTACCATCGCTCAAGAAGTAGATGGTTGGATACTCACTCGTGTTGCTTGGATTGAGAAAGCGCTTTAATAGTGCGCTGTCAATCTGTCGTTTCAGTAACCTGACATTAGCTAAAAGTTTCAGCCTCAAAGACTCAAGTTATTATATTTAATTGCAACTCAGTATTATAATCTAGGGGTTCTCACTCGCTGGGGAAACTATATGGATACCAAACAGGCAGCAAGCTAGAGAAGCTCCAAGTATAGGTAGTGGGACTCAAAGAAAAAGAGGAGACAATTTGTCCGATTATTCAAAACACCTCTCTGGACTGACACCAATCAGGAATCAGGACTTTTATAGAGAAGAAACCACCACAACTCTAGTCCAATTAAGGCTAAACCTGCGATCGCAACACCAACTTTCAAGCCTAAAGGTTGCTCAATACTTTGAAATTGGCTGGTTTGCTCTGATGAATGGGCTGGCATTTCTGCAAATGCTACACTTAATGTGCCAGTGAGAAGCACTAAAGCTGTAAGGCTTCCCCAAAGCGTTTTTTGACTGAACATTTGCTAAATTATCCTGAATTTATGAGCTAATTTTTGGTTGAAAGTTACGCAATCTGAGGGCGTTGCTAACAACAGAGAGCGAAGAAAGAGCCATTGCAGCACCGGCAATAATTGGATTGAGTAACCAACCAAAAAAGGGAAACAGAATTCCTGCCGCAATAGGAATACCAATGACGTTGTAAATGAAGGCAAAGAAGAGATTTTGCTTGATATTGTTGATGGTGGTACGGCTGAGTTGAATTGCTGTGACAATTCCTTGCAAATCTCCAGAAATTAGGGTGATATCGCTAGCTGCGATCGCTACATCTGTTCCCGTCCCAATGGCAATTCCCACATCAGCCTGTGCTAAGGCTGGTGCATCATTGATGCCATCACCTACCATTGCGACAATTGAGTGCTGAGTGCTGAGTGCTGAGTGCTGAGTGGGGAGTGAGGAGTTAGGAGAATTCTTTCTCTGTGCCCTTCTGTGACCTATTTCCCCTTGTAGAGATTGGATAATCGCCACCTTTTGATCTGGACGCACTTCGGCAAAGATTCGCTGGATGCCAACTTGTAGAGCGATCGCATCAGCAGTTTTATGATTATCTCCGGTAAGCATTACTACTTCTAAACCTAACTTCTGTAAGGCTTTCACCACTGCTGCTGATGAAGGTTTGAGGGCATCGGCAATACCCATTATTCCTTGTAGTTCCCCATCTACAGCAATCAAAATGACCGTTTTCCCAGCCGCTTCCCAGGCATCTTTATACTGCTGGAGACTTATGGTATTAATTCCAAGTTCTGTTAACCAGCGTTGCGTACCAATTTGCACAAGCTGATTTATAACAACTGCTTGGACACCACTACCTGCATTAGCTACGAAGTTCTTTGTATCTATTAAACTCACCTCTTGAGACTGGGCATATTTTACAACCGCCTCAGCTAAAGGATGCTCTGAATTGCGTTCTACCGTTGCTGCTAACTGTAAAAGCTGGAGTTCATTACCATTAGCTGTACCGTTGATAGTCACAAAGTCTGTAACTGTCGGTTTCCCTTGAGTTAAAGTGCCGGTTTTATCTAGAACGATGATTTTAATTTTGTGTGCTAGTTCTAAGCTGTCCGCACCCTTAATCAAAATCCCATTTTCTGCACCTTTGCCTGTCCCTACCATTACAGAAGTGGGGGTAGCTAAACCCAAAGCACAAGGACAAGCGATAATCAGTACACCCACCGTTGTCATTGTTGCTAGGATAAGATTGCCAGTGAAATTAAACCAAATGACGAAAGTAGCGATCGCGATCGCAATTACAGCTGGTACAAACCATCCTATTACTTGATCTGCCAAGCGTTGAATTGGTGCTTTAAAACCTTGCGCTTGTTGCACTAGTTTGACAATTTGAGCCAAAAATGTATCATTTCCGACTCGTGTCACCCGAAACTGAAATGCACCTGCACCGTTAATTGTCGCCCCAATTACCTCATCTCCTGGCTGCTTTTTGACTGGCAAACTTTCACCAGTTACCATCGCTTCATCTACCGACGAAGCGCCTGCAATTACCTCGCCATCTACCGGAATCTTTTCACCAGGACGCACTAAAATCACATCGTTGATCCTGACTTCGGCAATGGGAACATCAATTTCTCTACCATCACGGATGACTCTGGCATCTCTAGCTTGTAATCCGATGAGTTTGCGGATAGCTTCAGAAGTTTCTCCCCTAGCGCGATTTTCCAACAACCGCCCCAACAAAATTAAGGTAATGACAAAGGCGGCAACTTCGTAATAAAGATGAGGTATCAAGCCTTGAGCAAGAAAAAATTCTGGAAAAACAGTGGCAAAAAAAGAATATAGATATGCTGCACTTGTACCCAAAGCAATCAGCGTGTCCATCGTCGCGGTATGACGCTTGAGGGATTTCCAGCCATTGCGGTAAAAAGATCCACCACACCAGAACACGACAGGTGTTGTCAGCACTAACTGCACCCAAGGATTTTGCAGGAAACTTGGAATTAAAGGTAAATTTAGCCCAGTCATCATGGGCAACGACCCCAAAAGGAGGAAAATGCTGATTACACCTCCCACCGCTACTTTGAGAGAGAGTTGGCGTTGTAATGCTTGCCTACTTGCTTTCTCAGCATCATCTTCTTCGGAGAGTAATTCTTTCTGGAGTAAGTAGGAAGAATATCCCGCAGATGCGATCGCACCTTGAATTTTCTCTAAATTGGCTAAAGAGCGATCGTACTTTATAATGGCTTGCTCTGCTCCAAAATTAACGTTGCAGTCAATTACCCCAGAAACAGAGCGAATCGCCTTTTCGATGTTGTTGGCGCAAGCGGCACAACTCATGCCTCGAAGTTTGAGCGTGAGAGTATCCATGTTGGGGATTGGGGATTGGGGATTAGGGATTGGGGATTGGGGATTGGGGATTGGGGATTGGGGATTAGGGATTGGGGATTAGGGATTGGGGATTAGGGATTGGCAATTGGTCATTCTCCCAGTCCCCAGTACCCAGTCCCCATCCCCCAATCCCCTTAAGCAACTGGATAACCAGCAGCAGCCAATGCTTCCTTAATTGCTGTTTCTGATGCTTGAGTTTCTACATTGACCAGCTTGGTTGTTGGATCAGCCTGAATGCTAGCATTGGCATCGACTGCCTGAAGTGCTTTGGTGATCTTGCTTGCACAAACAGAACAAGACATGCTGGGAACTGTGAGTTGGAGAGTCATAGATTTACGGGATAAAATGAACAACCTTACCAGACCAAGCTGGATGACTGAGACGTATCCCTCACACATCAGAAATTTCTGGTTGAGGGTCGCCCTGAATTCATCCTAGACTCTCTAGCCGGCTGGAGAGTCTAGAGATTTTTAAAAGTTTTTCGCTAAACTTCAAATTTCTTTACAAGTAACTTATATCTTGCACCAGGCGACTAGAAGTCGCGGCTACACGAGACTTTATCTGCCTCCGCAGGTTGTTGATTTTGCGTTAGTCCGCGTAGGCAGACTTCTCTGCGAGACGCTACGCGAACGTTTGTGTAGCCGCGATTTCTAATCGCTAGGGCTAGGTGCAAGATGTGAGGTAACTGTTGTCCATCAAAAGTACAACGTGCTACAAAACGTTTGTCATCCAATAAAAGTGTGTGTTACTAAAGCGACATAACTACATTAGGGGAGCAATGCGATTTTGTTAGATAATTCCAAAGAAAGTGCGATGCATAGAACATTGCACATAAACCAGACTATTGAAAATATATACAGTACGGGCACAGTTGTGGGGCGGAACGGGGAAGTTCACAAACTACACTCTGCAATTGATCGCGAAGAGGGCGAGTTTTTATCAAAAATCATTCATAATGATCCTAAAATTATAAAAACTCTGGAAGTTGGCTGTGCCTATGGGCTTTCATCCCTGCACATTTGCTTAGGTATCCAAGAACGCGTTGGAGCTTCCCATATTATCATAGATCCATTCCAGTATATTCATTGGGATGGGGTTGGTATAAGGAATTTAGACGAGGCTGGAATTGACTTTTTCGATCTCATTCAAGTCAAGTCAGAATTTGCACTGCCACGCTTATTGGAAGAAAAGGAAGGTCAGTTTGACTTGGTTTTCATAGACGGTTGGCACACATTTGACCATACGCTCATAGATGCTTTCTATGCTTCCCGTCTACTCCGAGTTGGAGGATATCTGGTTGTTGACGATGTTTCTTTCCCATCTGTGAAACGTGTAATTGATTTTTTGAAAAACTATCCCTGTTATGAGGAATATGATTCCTTGGATGGTGAGGTGTCGAAATCATGGAAAAAGATGATTGCAAGGAGGCTAATGTCTCCGATTAATCAAAGAACTTGGTCTCAGATTCTCTTACCAAGCCTCTATCGAAGAATATTTGACGATCGCGTAACGCGAATAGTGGCACTACAAAAGACCCAAGAAGATACCCGCAATTGGAAATGGCACAATGATGCATTCTAGAGATTAACCCTCTTTTGTCACTTTCAGAAAACAATAATCGAAGCAACATTCTGAAACTTTTATGTAGTCTAGCTTTGAGCTTTTATTTTCTAATAGTAACTCAAGTTTGTAGCCAAAACCTAGAGATGGAAGCCCTGAAAGGCTTTCAGCAATTGGATTCTACTAAAGTGACAAAAGAGGGTTAATACAGCTAACAAGGTACTGCACCGGAGAATTTATTTCTGCCTTCGCAAAATCCCTCGGAAATGCTTGCCCATCAAAAATACAACGTACTACAAAACACTTGTCATCAGATGAAAGTGTGTGTTATTAAGGCTATATAACCACATTAGTCAGAATTAACCTGTTGTTTTCCCCACAGTTCTGGGAAAACAACCCTCCGCACTACTTGAGACGCGGCTGCTGAACCCAAGTCTCCCTATCTCTTCACAACCAAGGGTCTTTTTTAAGACTCTATTTGGAGTTTTCATGCAGCCAAAAAATCTCAAACGTCTCCTGCGTGCTTTAGAGCGGCAAGATTTAGATGTAACTTATAGCGATCGCACTTATTCAGTTCGTCTAGTTAATTCTCCTGATGCACCTGTAGCAGAAGTGCTACTGCCGGAAGACTTCCCCGTTGAAGCTAAGGCATTAAAGCAGTTAGCGAATTTAGCAAGCGTCCGCCACCCGTCAGGTGGATGTGTTTGTCGTGCTTGTGCTACGCCTGACTTTCACCCAGGTGATGCTGGTGTTGCCATTGGTTCAGTCATCGAAACTGTGGGTCAGGTGATTCCTGGTGCTGTCGGTTCTGACATCAATTGTGGGATGCGCCTGCATGTTGTTGATTTGACAATCGACGAATTCCTCGCAAAGCGTAACCAATTCGTAGAACGGATGAAGGGCGATTACTTCTTCGGTACGCGTGATGTCACGATGACTGCTCAAGCAATGCGATCGCTATTTCAATATGGTGTTCCTGGTTGGCTAGATGCCATGCTAGATCAGCCTATGGGGAGTGTAGTCAAATCTGATTTGCAGCAACTTGCCCAAGAGAGCGATGGCTCCGCCAACGCCAGGGGTGAACGCATTTTCTTAGGTGGTTCAATGGATGGTGACTGGAAACTTGCGCCAGAAGAATTGGTTCCCGATGCTGGACTAGTACGCGATGGCGGACTGGCAACCATTGGCGGTGGTAATCATTTTGTCGAAGTGCAACGAGTTGATAAGGTCGAAAATCGCTCACTTGCCCACGCCTGGGGAGTGCGCGAGGGACAGCTAGCTTTTATGATTCACTCTGGTTCTCGAAATGTGGGTAAGTATATTGGGGGAATGTGGCGAGATAAAGCTAAGGCAACTTGGCAAAAAGGTCTAAAGTATCCTGATTCTCAGATTTTTCCTCTCTCTACTTATTCTCACCCGGAACTAGTTGCCAATTATTTGCAAGCTGAGGCCACTGCTGCTAACTATGCTTTTGTCAATCGCCTGCTGTTAGCAGAATTGCTACGTCTGCGTTTACGAGAAGTATACAAAGATGTGGAAGCACCTCTAGTTTACGATTTGCCCCATAACATCACCTTGCCAGAAGGTGAAGGATGGGTAACACGCAAGGGCGCTTGTCCCGCTCATGTAGAGCAACCAGTGATTATCCCTGGTTCAATGGGTGCTTATTCTTATCTGATGGTAGGTAAAGGCAATCCAGCATTTTGTAATTCAGCGTCACATGGGGCGGGAAGAATTCGTTCTCGCTTCGATCTCAGTCGCAAAGGTGCATCTCAAAGTGAGTCGGAACTGGGATTAACTGGCGTAGACTGCATTACCCTGCGTGAAGAACGCCGAATTGAGGAAGCACCTGCTGCCTACAAACCGATTCAGTCTGTGATTGATGTGCAAGTTGAGGCAGAAATGGTAGATGTTGTAGCACGATTAAGTCCAGTGCTGACGTTTAAGGCCTAGCTACTAAATAAAAAGCCCCTGGTTCACATCCAGGGGCATCCATCTTTATTCCCTCATTTAGAATCGCATTTATGAAGCTATAGTAAATCAGTATTAATGCAATAAATACATAAATTCGATGATTATTTTGCAATTAACTAGTTGTGTGGGAATTTCCCCAGCCTCATGAATGAGAGCGATGTCTATTGGCATGGCAAGCTTAAAATTTTTATCTTCGCTTGATCCAAAAAAAAGTTTAGCTGAGTGCTAAACCTTTATATATAGGGGTTCTCAATTGCGTGAAATACAGACCTAACCCCCAGCCCCTTCCCTGCGAGGGAAGGGGAGTGAGCATCAAAACCTCTCTCCTTTTAGGAGAGAGGTCAAAATGTATTGCTTCCATTCGAGAAGCGCTATACTTAGTGCTTAAGCAGATATCCTAGATTAATTTAGTTTTTATAAAAAAACACCCTGTATATTATTACAGGGTGCATACACATTTTTCAGGCATTAATTAAGCTGAATAATAACTTTGTAAAATAGTTATTTCTACTATCTATAGAATGATCTAAATATTGCTCTATATATGGTATGAATGATTTTTTGATGGTGTTCTATAAAACTAAATTCGCAGATTTTCATGATATTTTTTATTCCTTTAGTATCAGGTAAAATATTCCGTAATCTGATATTAATATTTTCTTGAGAGTCAAAAATAAACTCAAATTGAATGTAATTTGTGAGAGAATACCCTCAAGCTAATCTCGCGATCGCTAATAAGTAGAATTAAGTATTTTTAGGTAGTTTTACAGTAAATAAGCTACCTTTGCCTACTTCCGAAACGACCTGGATACTTCCTGCGTGTCCTTCAACAATCCGGTGGGATAGATGTAGTCCTAAGCCACTACCTGAGCGTTTATTTTTACCTTGGCGAAATCGCTCAAAAATGGTTGCCTGATCTTCTGGCGCAATCCCATATCCTGTATCTTCTATCTCAATTGTTACCAAATCTGGATTTCTTGGCTGAGATGGTGTTTCAAAAATGCGGATGGTTATGCCTCCTGTATCTGTAAATTTGATGGCATTTGCAACCAGATTGTTGATCACCCGTCGTAGTTCTAAGCGATCGCCCATAATAATACCAGCGTTTTGACTCAGTGGTTCTAATTCACTGGTATCAATTTCTAGAGTCAAGCCTTTTTCATTTGTTAAGGGACTTAGTTCACTAACTACTTCTTGAGATATCTCATGTAAATCGCACTCTTCCCAATTCAACGTTTTTTTACCTGCCTCGAAGCGATATACTTCTAACAGGGTGTTCACCATTTCCATCAAATTTTGGTTACTGCGAATCATCACTGCGATCGCCTGTTTCATTTCCGGCGAAATTTTGCAGAATGTTTCCATTTCAAACAAATTCAACATGCGATCGGCGGCTACTAGGGGAGTTCGCAAATCATGAGTCAGGCGGGAAACAAAGTCTTCCCGTTGGCGGGCCATTTTTTGCTGTTCGTCTAGACTATGCTTGAGACGCAATAGCGATCGCACTCTTGCCAGTAATTCATCTGTATCAAATGGTTTACGAATAAAATCATCAGCACCAGCATCCAAACCTTCGACAACACTGGATTGGTGAAACGCAGTAATCAACAAAATTGGAATATAAGAAATTGCAGGGTTGTTGCGAATCCGACGCGTGACTTCATAACCATCTATCCCTGGCATCATCACATCTAACAGAATCAGATCGGGTGGAAATTGGTCAATTTTCTGCAAAGCCTTTATTCCATCTGAAGCCAAATCAATTTCATAGCCCTCACTTTCTAAAATTGCTTGAACCAAAATGAGATTATCTGGAGTGTCATCAACTACGAGGATACGATAAATTTTATTATTTTCAACTACAGACATGATTTATCAGTTTTTTTGGAAGTAATTTATAGTTTAAATTTAGGATATCCGATTTTATGCTTTCCTACCTCGATAAGATGACTGCGGAGGATTTTTAGCAGGGCAAAAAAAATCGTCATCATCTAACTGTGAGGTGGGAGTATCAGCTTCTACAGTCGGTAATGTAATTTGACGTGGCAATTCAATTTTAAACATTGAACCAACCCCTACTTTGCTCTCAAGAAATATTTTACCCCCCATCATTCGCACCAGTGAATCGATAATTGCCAAACCCAGACCTGTACCTGGATATTTGCGAGTGATAGTTTGATCGACTTGCCGAAATGCTTCAAAAATATGTTTAAAATCTTTCGGTGCTATGCCAACACCTGTATCCTGAACAATAATTACCACTCGATTTGCAGGTAGTTCTTTAACTTCAACCCAAATTTCACCAAACTCGGTGAATTTAATGGCGTTGGAGAGTAGGTTAATTAAAATCTGTTTGATCCGAACTGGATCGTTAAATACCAAAGGATTTTGTAAATCGGTTTTTACTAATAACGAAAGATTTTTCGCCTCAGCTAGGGAGCGTATTTCACCAACAGCGAGATTTATTACCTTTGATATATTAAATATTTCTGCCTTTAAGTCTAATCCTCCTCCCTCCAGTTTGGAAAAGTCGAGAACTTCATTGAGTAACATTAGCAAATGCTTTCCATTATTCAAGATCCGCTCAACCATATCTCTTTGCTGGTGCGTTAGTTGACCGAACTTAGGACGCAATAGAATTTGTGAAAAACCAATAATCGCATTCATCGGCGTTCTAAGTTCGTGAGACATAGTTGCTAAAAAGAGTGATTTTAGACGTGATGCCTCTAATAACTTAAAGTTTTGCATTTGAATCTGTTGCTGTTGTCTTTCTAGTTCTTGGTTCTTAGAAATAAGTTCTTCATGAGTTTCTCTAAGCTGCTGGCTTGCCAAATCTGCCTGCATTTCAGCCTGATAAATGCGAATCGCACTCCGCAAAACCTGCGACAAAGTTTCTGGCGATATTCTAGACTTAGAGAGATAGTCTGTAGCACCAGCTTTCAATAACTGGAGAGTAATTTGTTCATCGCCTTGACCTGTTAGGACTACTAAAGGAACTTTAATTTCTGAAGAACGTAGCTGTTGAATCAAGGTTAGTCCATCCTGATCTGGTAAGCGATAGTCTAGGAAAACACAATTATATACAGTAGTGCTTAAGGCAGAAAATGCTTCATTTGCATTGCTGACTTCAGACAGTTCCATCTGAACACCCGCTTTAGTCAAGGCAGAACGAATGGCTATCCGGTCTACTTCGTCATCGTCTACAACCAAAATTTTCAGCGTCTCTTCCATCGGTTTTTATTTTTGCCGCCAAACATAGGTTGATGTATAACATTTTTATTTTCAGATTATCCAACTAAAGAATATAATATTTTCGGACATCTAAAATCTGTAACTTGATTGACTAAGACATTTTGTATAATGTCCGATAGTTGTTGAGCGTTGCCCTACTCTCAACGTTTCGGACTTTGCATTGCATTGAATTCAGTCTGTTGTATCTTCAATTTGATTAACTTACCAGAGTTTGGGAATAAAACTTTTAGTAAACGATCGATAGCTCTCAAAAAATTAGCAATTAACAAACTGAAAACTATTGATCTGAAGACAACAGACAGAACTGATATAAAGTAAAATAGAATACTTTACCAAGCTTAAGACCAATTGTAATTGAGTGAGCAAGTGCCCGTCGTCAGTCATTGGTGAGAGTTGCATACTATTATCCTGTGCCATAAGCTTGAACAGTTTTACCCTTTAGATTGATTAGACTAGGTAAATAAGAAAATACCGTCTATACCTATTTGTGAATCTGAGATCATTCTACCTGCTGGAATTTCGACAATTTTCTTAGCGATCGCTAGACCTATCGCTAGTATTTTTACAGATGTATTGTAATTACAATGTTTTTAAAATTACCAAATTTAACCTCTAAGAAAGCTTCCTGACAAAGACTCCATCAATCGAATGAATCCAAAGGTTTGGTTAAAAACCGCTTGAAATCATCGTTTATTTTCTCTTAAAGCAACTTCGACACGTTGTAATTTTTTCATTTTCGTAAGTTTTTTTTAAGTTGTATACAAAATAATACTAAATGGAACATAGCAACTCAAAGCTGAACTATCAGCCAGGAGTAGCAATTTGGCATTCGTTTTAATATTTCATACTTTTTGTGTAAGTATCCATATATCTCCAGCTAGATTTGTCCTCTATCTAAATATAAAAATTTCGAGTATTTATTATTTCTATCGGTGGATGCAGACTGGTTAAAATATCATCTATCTTTAGTTTGGGAAAATAAGAGATAGTCGTTGCAAAAGGTAATATTTTGAAAGATGCAAACAGCGCAAGAGTGAGTGTAGCGATGAATGAAATTAGTATTATTTTAATTGAAGATCACGACTTAACGCGAATGGGGCTACGAGCGGCATTACAGTCTCACAGTGCATTGAAAGTAATTGGCGAAGCGGCAAATGCAACCCAAGGATTAAAACTTTTAGAAACGGCAAAGCCAGACGTAGCGGTTGTAGATATCGGCTTGCCTGATATGGATGGAATCGAACTCACTCGTAAATTCAGACGCTACCAGGCGGAAACTGGGCAATCAAATACGAAGATTCTCATCTTGACAATGGATCATACAGAAGATGCTGTACTAGCAGCATTCGCAGCTGGTGCTGATTCTTATTATATGAAAGAAACCAGCATCAGTAAATTAACTGAGGCGATCCAAGCAACTCACGGCGGTAACTCTTGGATTGATCCGGCAATTGCCAACGTGGTATTGCGGAAGATGCGCCAAGGTATTCCTGGAGAAATTCAAGGTTCTGACAAGCCGAAAACTGTCAAAATTGAGGCACTGGCATCAGAATATGAGCAAGTTTTAGAAACATACCCCCTAACTCAACGGGAGTTGGAAATACTAGAGTTGATTGTAGGTGGGTGTAGCAATGGGCAAATTGCCGAGAAACTCTACATTACAGTTGGTACTGTAAAAACCCATGTTCGCAATATTCTAAATAAACTGTGTGCTGATGATCGTACACAAGCTGCTGTGAGGGCGTTACGTTCTGGGTTGGTAGCATAGGGAGTGCTGAGTGCTGAGTGCTGAGTTAAGAGTTAGGAATTTTATTTCCCCTCTGCCTCCAATCCCCAATCCCCAATCCCCAATCCCCAATTCTCATTCAAAATCGTTCCTGTAAACATTCTGCAATGCGTAGTGCGGCTCCTGGTTTACCCATGCGTCGCCCACCATTTTCGGCAATAATTTGCAAAATATCAGGATCTTTGAAGAGGGACTGTACGACTTTGGCAATTGCTGCTGGCTGATCAATTAAAATCAAGGATGATCCGAGAAGACGACTTTGAGCTTCAGCAAAAGCCGGGTTATATTGCGGCCCATTACCGGGAATTGCGATCGCAGGTTTCCCTAAACCGATAAACTGTTCTGTGGCTGTACCTGCCATTGCGATCGCTATATCTCCCAAATGCAAGCAATCATTATAGGCTTGTTGTGTCAAAATCAAATAAGCATTTCTTTGTTTAAATGTCAAGGCATTTGGATCGGAAATTTGGATAGGAGATGCTGATTCAGCACGCCAGCCTTGAGATTGCACACTTTGGGATAAAATATAAGAGTCTAAACCAGGAGCGATCGCACCTAAAAATACCACTGTTTTAGAAGTATAGAAGATCGAATCTCTCTCCTGGAAACTTGCCATCAATGCAGATACGGCAATCATAATTGTTTCCCAGTTAGTATATGCCTCTGGCGGGCGAGAACCAGGAAGAAGAGTTACTACAAAAGGTCTAACTATCTCTCGCTGTTGGACATCCTGATTATAAAATTGTTGGCGTGAAAACGTTGGTTCTAGACCATCCATCATGGGATTACCCAAATTTAAAGCTGGAATTGGCCATTGTTTTAATGTTTCCGTCGTCAACCCATCTCTAGGAAAAACCGCTTTACAACGGCGACGACTCATTAACCAACGTTCCCAAGGATGGTAGACTGAACCGGAAAAGTTTTCCCAACGCGCATTTTTAGATTTCCGTGGCAATAATCCAGCTTCATCCCGCACATAATATTCAGATTTCGCCGTACCGACAAAAGCATAATTAGCGCCACTGAAAGTTGCAAATAACAGCGGGACAATATCTCCTACAGCTAAAATTGCTCTTTTATTACCTAATTTTTTTTGATAACTTACCCAACGGCGGACTGCTTTAATCTGGCTGAGGGTAAGTTGCAATAAACCACCGCGTACATCCCGCGCTAATTGACGACCATCCATATAAATAAAGCCGCCAGAAGGCATCGTGCGGACTGAACCAATCAGGGGGATATCCAACTGTTGGTAAGCATGTCCTTCACCTACCAGAGGTAAAGCAAATATCTCTGGTGGGTTTGGTTGTCGTTGGAGTTCTTGCAAAATCCGAACTGCAATTACATCTTCCCCATGACCATTACTTAATACAAGTAATCGCAAAGGAGGGGAGTTAGAAGCTAGAGATGACCGAGATACATTACTCATAGAAACAAAATATCAAAATTAACTGTCTGTTTAGCTAAGAGGTATAAATAGGGAAATCGACGAAGTAGCTGGAAGTTAGTATTATCCCTATTTCTTTACTTCCCTACAACTAATACCAATTTTGGATAAGAATGTAATTGTTTGAAATTCCTCGAACAGCCTTTTGGTCAATACTTTTAATCAAAAATCTAAAATCCAAGATTAGTATAACTCCCAGTTAATTAGGTTAAATATTATGCGAGTTTCTGCTACTGCAATTTTTACTTTAGCTACTTTAGCTGCTGCCAATGTTACCCAGCAAGCAACGGCTGCACCTACTAAAACCGTTACCCCAACTGCAAAAGCTGGTAACTTGGTAGTGCCGATAATTGAAGACACTCCCGCACGAGTAGAGACAATTGCTTCCCCAGAAACTATAGTTGCACAACAATTTTCCCAAAATCCCGTCATCGTGCAAACGAGTGCAAACAAAAATTCCTCTGTAGTCTTACAGGGTAATTCACCAGTAAAACTCCCCTTCATCTCCTCATCCCCCGCTACTGAAAGAAATTTGGTAGTCACAGCTACAGATGTACAGGTAGTGGGAGGCAATCAAGAATTACAGCAAATCATTCGCAAAGTCATTAAAACCCAGATGGGTGGAGAAACCAGCCAAAGCCAGCTACAAAAAGATGTCGCAGCAATTTTAGATACAGGTTTATTTAGCAATGTCAGTGTGAATAGCTTTAGCACACCTGCTGGATTGAATGTAGTTTACCAAGTGCAACCGGTGATTGTGCGATCGCTGCAATTATCTGGTGCTAAAGTACTTACTTATCAAGTCGCCCTACAACGTTTGCAATCTCAGATTGGAACCACCATCAGTCCGGCGGGACTGCAACAATCAGTAGCACAAATTAACAAGTGGTACGCCGGCAATGGTTATAACTTGGCGCGGGTACTATCAATTAAACCCAATTCTCAAGGAATTCTCACTGTAAATGTTGCTGAAGGTTTGGTGGGTGATATCAAATTTCGCTTTGTCAACGAAGAGGGTAAAACCGTTGATAGCAAGGGTAATCCCGTCGGCGGACGCACCAAACCAGATTTTCTGCAACAGCAACTCAAGCTGAAACCTGGTCAAATCTTCCAAGAAAATGTCGTCAAGCAAGATATACAACAGCTATATCGTACTGGTTTATTTGAGAGTGTGAATGTTGCCTTAGAAGGAGATGCGACAAAACTTGATTTAGTCTACCAACTTAAAGAAACTGGAGCGCGTGGTGTTAATTTAGGTGGTAGTTACAATGCCGATCAGGGTTTAGTAGGTACAATCAGCTATCAAGATCAGAATGTCGGCGGTGTTAATGATACTTTAGGTGTGAATGTTGGTGTAAGTAGTCGAGACTTGCAGTTTAATACCAAATTTACCAGTCCTTATCGGACAACTAACCCCGATCGCTTGGGATACACTGTAAATGGTTTTCGTAGTCAAGAACTTTCGGAAACCTTTGATGACAAGATTAAGCTAGCCAACGGCGATAAAGTGCGAGAAGGTAAAATTGGCGGTGGTGTTAGCTTGCAACGACCAATTGATGACTGGAATACCTCATTAGGATTAAACTATACCCGAACTAGTATTCGCGATCGCCAAGGTAATATTACCCCAACCGATGCTCAAGGTAATCCCCTCTCTGCAAGTGGCACTGGTATTGACGACCTAACAACCGTATCCTTCACCGCCACCAAAGACAAACGAGATAATCCCCTCAATCCAACTCAAGGTTCCGTTCTGAGTCTGAGTACAGAACAATCTATACCCATCGGCGAAGGTAATATTTCCCTCAATCGCCTCAAAGCCAATTACAGCCAATATCTACCAGTGCAGTTATTTAACAGCAAACAGCCACAAGTCTTTGCAGTGAATGTCCAAGCCGGTACTGTCCTTGGGAATTTACCGCCTTATGAAAGCTTTAACTTGGGTGGTTCCAACTCAGTACGCGGTTACGATTCTGGAGAAGTTGGCAGTGGTCGCAGTTATGTATTAGCTTCGGCAGAATATCGTTTTCCCGTCTTACCAATCGTAGGCGGTGTATTATTTGCCGACTTTGCCTCAGACTTAGGCTCAGGTGATACTGTATTAGGAGATCCTGCGGGTATGCGGAACAAACCAGGTTATGGTTTTGGTTATGGGGCAGGAGTGCGATTAAATTCACCACTAGGCTTAATTCGGGCTGACTATGGCATTAATGACCAGGGAGAAAGCAAAGTACATCTAGGTATCGGTCAGCGATTTTAATTTGAGTTCAAGCATTGCTGATAAGTTATATCCAAAAATTTATGCATTATCCATAACCCTTGTAGAGACGTAGCAGTGCTACGTCTCTACATTAGCGATCGCTTCTGAAAATGAATATTATAAATTGACCAATTTATTACACAATATTTAATAATATATACATTTCAATAATCCAACAAAAAAATTATTGTCACATTTTTGTAGACATTAATTTTTTATAGTGCTAATCAGACAAAATATCAAAAAATATTATAAGTAATAGTATGGAAAAAAGTGTTATAAATGCCAGCCTTTCTACCCAAAATCTCACCTTTCGTCCAGGTGATACCCCTGTATCATTTGAGGTAACTGTCAATAATGATAGCGATCGCTTTGTCAATTTTCAGATCGAAATTACCGCAGCCGGAGAAACCCGGAACACAGGCTATCGCTGGTATCGACTCGAACCAGAGGTAGCCGCAGCCAAGCCACCCGGTAGTAGTACCATCTTCCAAGTCTTCGTATTCAATACACCCATTCCGGGATTTGTTGGTACTGTCAACCTGATGGTAAATATTTTTTCACCGCAATTAGCACAACAGTGCAGACTTGTGCTACGCCTGAAAATCGAGCGAGACAACAGACCAACGCATTTAAGTGTAGAATTGCCTGTGCGAGAGTTCCAAGTTTATCCCCGCAATTCTGTAGATATACCAGTACGGGTGCGGAACTTGGGGCAACAACCGACTGATGTCGTATTACGTTTTACAGGTATTGATTCATCTTGGCTAGCTGGCAGTGCAGAACGCCGATTATTCTTAGATCCAGGTGGTTTAGCAGAAGCTACATTCCAATGCCAACCTCCTTCTGTAGTGCAAGCACCCAGTCAAAATTACCCTTTTACCATTGAAGCTGTTAGCAATAATGGTTATCCAACTAATGCTGAAGGCAATGTTGAAGTTTTACCTGTGGGTTTTATAGACTTTACCACCACAGAAAAACACCTAAAAATTCCTAGTAAATCGGCATGGTTGCCTGACTGGAAATCTCATACAGCTTCCTTTGAATTACTATTTAAAAATGCTAGCAACCTCAATCAGCAAATTAACGTCCAGGTGCAGGGTAGAGACTGGCGAAAATGTAGTTTCAAAAAGCTTCCCGAAATTGCCAATCTCCATCTAGGAGAGACAAGTAAAGTCATCCTTGATGTTAAAACAAAACGTCCTTGGGTAGGAATCGGCAAAACTTTGTTACTGGAGGCTAAATCGGAATTATCCGACCAACGTTTAGGGAGTACAGATCCAGCCACGCAGACATTAGAAGTGGAGACTTTACCAATTATACCTTTATGGCTACAATTGGCTGCGATCGCACTTTTAGCCGTACTCTTAGCATTAATCTTTCAACCCAGAGATGTAATGCATACCCGTTCTGTAAACTCAGTGCGTTTTAGTGGCATTGGTTTATCTGTGGTCAGTGGTTCAGATGATTGCACCTTAAGACTTTGGAGAATCGGTACAGATAGCTTAGATCCTGATGATACAGTAAAATACAGTGGGCAGCCCGTTGCTTGCGATCAAGCACAACAACCTAAAGGTTTGATGGCGATTACTGATGACGCCGTAGAAGTCTTACGCTTCATGCCATTACAAAATAATCGTGCGGCTGTTGGTTTAGATAATGGTGTCATTGAACTCAGAGATGTCCCATCAGGTGCAAAGATTAGCCAACTTCAAGACCTTAAAGATTCTAAAGCAAAAGGCGATCGCGTTTTTGATTTAGCTTTCACCTCAAACTCACTTAACTTATTCAGTGGTTATGGCAGTGGTAAAGTGAGACTATGGTCAAGACCCGCGCCTAACAGCGATTTTCTGCCAGAACCGCAAGTCATTGACGTACAAAGTACATTGAAACTATCAGGTTTCCAAGTCCGGGCATTAAATCTCAGCCCAGATGCAAAAACTCTTGTAATTGCCGGAAACTTTAAACGTTTCATCTTGTGGCAGTGGAATCCAAATCAATCTGATAAACAATCCCCCACTTTATTAGTACAAAATCTAGAAAAACTAGACCCATTAGTTGGGCGTGAAGACTATATCTGGGGATTGGCTTTTGTTCCTAACTCAACCAGAAAAATCCTCGCAACATCTGATTCTGCGGGCTTCATTACAATTTGGGATTTAAATCAATGTCAAACTATCAAAAATCCAAATCCCCTCGAAAAAATAAATGAACTTAATTGTTCACCACTAGACCGTTGGTCAGCATCAAAAACATCTGTGCGGACTCTAGCATTTAGTGACGATGGTAGTCTCTTAGTAAGTGGTGGCGATGATGGACGAGTCGTACTTTGGTACTTAACCTCCGAACATAAACTCGACAAAACAAAAGCAGCAGAAGGTAAAACAATTTACCAAAGCTCTAAAAAAATCAATAGTATCGACTTGAAAACTAATCAAGGAACCATGATTGTCAGTGGTGGTGAAGATTTTCAGGTCAAACTACATCGCATAAAATAAGGAAGTCGATATATGCAAGCAAAATTCAATCCACTACAAGTTATTATCAACCCACCTGGAATTCAATTTGGAATGCCAGGAGATACTATTGAACTCTATATTGTTGTAATCAATCAGGGAGATCAAAGTGCGGTTATTGACTTATATTTTGTTTTTGACGAAGTATTTCAAAATTTAACTGGCTGGTCTACCTCTCCTAGAGAAAGTTTAGCATTAGCTCCAGGGCAAAATAGCGACGAAGTAAAATTTGAGTTTGAAATTGCTGCAAATGCTCTCCCCGGAACCTATGACTATACACTAGTCGTAGATTCACCTCTACATTATCCCCAAGATACTCCCATAACCTTCCCCAACCAAATTAAGGTTCTGCTAAAAGAACAGACAGCAATTCGGGTAAATGACCCGACATTTTCCCTTAGACCTAACACCAACCCCAACAAACCACTAATTTTCAATCCTAGTGAACCTCTGCAAGTGGAAGTAATAGTTGACAATCGCTCTTATCTCGTAGATAGGTTCCGCTTGAGTTGCCCAGATTTAGATGATGACTGGTTCACAATTAATTATCCTGCAACTGGATTTGAGGGGCCAGGGTTAGTGTCTGACGTAACTGCACTAGAACTAAACCCTGGTACTCAAGCTCAAATATTCTTGAAATTTCACCCACCTGGGGATACTCTGGCGGGAAGCTATTCTCCGACAATCCGCTTGTATTCAGAAAACTCTCCAGACTTAGTATTACTGGATTTGGTGTATATTCAGATTCCGATAAATTATCACCTAAATATAGAACTTCATACCATCTTGGGACAAGTTAGCCGTAGTCTTGGCAAATACGAATTATCACTAGCTAATCGGGGCAATATTATCCGCGAACTGATATTAAACTTAAAAAGCCGAGATGAAGAAGAACTATATACTTATAAATTTGAACCTAGTGAAGTCAGATTATTACCTAATAGAAGTGCCGTAGCTAATTTGACGGTCAAACCCAGACCTTGGTGGCGACGACCGTGGTTTGGTGCAGGGCTAGTAGTCAACTTTCAACTAGACATCAAAGACCAACAAAGTTTACCCCTACCTAACACATTGCCTCAAGGAACTTTGGTATGGAAATCCCGTCCTTTGTGGCAATTTATTTTGTTAATTTTGGTAGTTTTAGGCTTACTAGGAGGGATAGGATTCATCATTTGGCGAATTTTAAACCCCGATCCTTTAAGATTAGAAAATTTTAGTGCAAATGAATCTCAAATCACTGAAGGCGATGAAGTAGCTTTGAAGTGGGATATTCACAATTATCAACAGTTGCAAAAGTTAGTTCTCATAGCCAAAGGTTCGCAACCGATTCAGCCTATTACTTATGACTTTAGCAACGGCATTCCGGAAACACTGGGTAAGGGAAATGCTAATGAAATACCTCCTTGTCAGGTGCAAGATAAACAACAGCTAATTTGTAGCAACGTTAAAACTGGAGTGAAAACAAAAGGAAATTACACTTTTGAGTTACAAGCATTTTATCGTAATGGTATCCAATTATTTTCTCCCAAGAATCAAGTAGCTAGCCAAACAACCCAAATAGAAATAGCTGAAAAACAAATTGCCGAAGTACTTAGTTTCCAAACGGATAAACCACTGTATACAAAAGGTCAAAATATTCTTTTAAATTGGACAATTGCCCGTCCATTATTATTAGGACAAATTCAAATTGCTGGCAGTGCAGATGATGGTACATTATATAGTGAGCCAATTACTTATAAATTTAATCAAGGTAATCTTGCCGATCCGAAACTCCAAAATCTATGTACACAACAAAATCAACAACTGCGATGTATAAATATTCCTCTACTAGCATATAAAGCTGGGAAATATGCGTTTGAAATCAAAGCTTTTCCTAACAATGGAAGCCAAAAAACTAGTTTTAAAAAGACTGAATCAAAAATTGAAATATTACCGAAACCATTTAAAATTGTCTCTTTTAGAATCAACGGTAGTGAACAACCAAATCTGGTTCTCAACGAAGGTGAATCTGCTACCCTGAGTTGGAGAGTAGAGGGAGAAAATATTCAGGTTAAACTTCTACCATACGGCAATGATGTTCCAGCCGTTGGCTCTATGAAGCTTCCAGTCAATCAAGCCTTCCCCCCCCAAATTGGCCTGCTAGTCAATGATATATCTGGTAAGCAACAACCTCAACAAAGAGGATTTGCAATCACAGTGATCAAAAAAGTAGAGCCGACTCCTATACCTAGCATTAACCCAATTCCACCTACTCTGCCACCTAGTAACCCATTTAAGACTCCCTTCCCTCAGAGGTAACTTTTTGGGCGATGTGAAAAGCAGAAATATATGAAAGTTGAAGACTGCCTCCAAAGTCATCTTCTATGCAACGTCTTAATCCCAAAAATAAAGATTCTTTGTTGTGTGAATCTAATTTTATGTATGGTGAGTAAGTGTTCAGAAGTGTTAAATATTCATCGGCAGTATAGGTTACTTCTGATATAAATTGTCCAGATATCAAGTCTTTAAATTGCCCCGAATCAATAGCCATATTTCCTAATTGTCTCAAGATATATTCTTGAGTTTCTTGGTTTTCATATCGGTCAAGAGATGGGGTATGTACTTGATAGACTTGCGACAAACTTTGGTACACTTCGTAACTGGGTTGAAGTTCTTTATTCCACAATAAAATCAGATAGCCATTCTTTTTTAGGGCTTTAGCTGCTTTTGGATATCCAACTTCTGATGATATCCAATGAAAAGAACTGGCTGCTAAAACGGCATCAAACTCCAGTGGCTTAAGTTTCCACTCTTCAAAAGATGTATTCTCAATCTCTACATTAGAATACGATTGACAATTCTGTTGAGCTAACCGGAAAAAATCTGGATTGGGTTCTAAGCAGATTATAGAGCAACCCAATTTAGCGATACCTAATGTTGCAGTTCCAGGGCCACACCCCACTTCCAGAATTTTTGAGTCAGTGGAGAGTTGAGCAAGTTCCACAACTTGGTGAATCAAATCCTGAGGATAGCGCGGTCTTGCCTGATTGTAAGCTTCTGCTGCCGGAGAATACCAATGTTTGCGCTGTTCGAGGTCTGTGCTGGAGTAGTTGATTATTGTTTGTTTTAAGTCTTCCATAATCTATTTAATTCCTGCAAAGAGCATAAAACTTTGTCTATCGTCGCTTTTGCTAACTCAATTCCTGGTTTTATGAAAAGTTCTACGTCTTTGCCCATTTTCAAGCTGAGGTTTTCGCAACGGTACTACCTCAGCTTCACTACTCTCCCGTGCTACCCGAATCAGCAACCCAGCAGCTATTAAGCTGGCAATCATAGAATTACCACCATAACTAAACATAGGCAAAGGTAAACCAGTAGTTGGTAGAGAACCTGTAGCAACACCGATGTGGAGCAATGATTGTCCTACCATTAAAATCGTCACACCGATCGCAACTAATCTATGTACTATATTTTTAGCCTTCAGCGCCACAATTAATCCAAGAGTGGCAAATGTAGCTAAAAGTACCAACAGCACCATACTGCCAACAAAGCCAAACTCTTCAGCGAACACCGCAAAAATAAAATCAGTATCTTGAATTGGTAAATAAAACAGCTTTTGTTGAGAAAGCCCATATCCAGCTCCCCAAGTTTTACCAGAACCCACAGCTAGTAAACTTTGCACCAACTGGTATCCATCTCCTGTAGCATCCGCCCAAGGATTCAGGAATGACATCACCCGCTTACGCTGATACTCTTTAATACTAATACTGAGGACTGCTAACATCACTCCACCAACTGCTGTTCCTCCCAGATATTTGTAAGGTAAGCCAGCTGCGAGAGCAATTAGCCAAATAGTCATACCGCAAAGTGCCGTTGTACTCAAATTAGGCTGGGCAAGAATTCCTAAAAGTACTAGACCGAAAACACCTAACCAAGCCAAGCGAACCCGCCAACTGATTCGTTCCCACTGACCAAAAAGCCGCGCACTTTGCAGCACCAAAAAGGGTTTAATTAATTCTGAAGGTTGAATCGGAATTGGCCCGATCGCAATCCAACGCGCTGCATCAAAAGCTTTTCTTCCTAATCCTGGGATCAGTGTGACAAAAATTAACCCCAAAAACAGCAACAAAAACCAATGGGATAGTCCCAAAATTTTCTGCAACGGCGAATTAACAATAATATTGAATCCGATTAAGGAAACAAAAACCCAAAGCAGTTGACGCTTAAAGTAGTACAACCCATCATTCTGACGGGCGTCAGCGACGGGATATGATGCTGAAAACAGCATGACCAAGCCGACGAACAGCCAAATCAACGTTAACCAGCGCAACAACCGCGCTTCTAAGGCCCAGTTGGAGACTGAACTATCAAAAATTGGAATCAGGCGGCGTAGATTCACGATCGGTACAGGTAAAAAGTTAGAATTTAGGAGTTAGAAATAAAACTCATAAATCATAACTTATAACTCATAAGTAGGCTTTACAACCATAAATCTTAGAGTTGTCAACTTCAATACACCGCTAGTTCAATATTTATGACAAATTGCGATCGCTACTACGCGATATAAAAGCAATATTTTATACCTAAAGGTTAGAATTTTTATAGTTAAGAGCGATCGCTCAAAAATTGACTTAAAGTATTTATTTAATTAAACTTAATGATTTCACGTAATTGACTAATTGTTTATCCATAGATAAGGGAATTTCAATCCAGAACTCAGTTCCTTGCCCAGGTTCCGATACACATCTAAGTATTCCCCCATGTTTTTCAACTACAATCTGATAGCTAATTGATAAACCTAATCCTGTACCCTTACCTACAGGCTTAGTTGTAAAAAATGGATCAAACAGTCGTTCTTTAACTGCTTCTGTTATTCCTGAACCATTATCGGCAATTCGGATCACACAGTTTGTTTCAATGATTTCCGTAGTAATTGTAATAGTATTAGGATTAGCATGAATTTGTGCGATCGCGCGTTTACTATCATAGTTATCGAGCGCATCGATTGCATTACTAATAATATTCATGAATACTTGATTGAGTTGACCAGCGTAGCAATCAACTAAAGGCAAATCTCCATAATTTTTAACTACTTTAATCCCAGGATGATCAACACTATTCTTGAAGCGACTCTGCAAAATCAGCAAAGTACTATCTAGTCCTTGGTGAATATCAACTCTTTTCTTCTCCGCTTCATCAAGACGAGAGAAATTTCGCAGGGATAAGACAATTTCAGAGATCCGTTCGGCTCCTACTTCCATTGAATCTAGGATTTTGGGCAAATCATTTAGTAAAAAATCTAACTCAATTTCCTTAATGTATTCTTTAATTTCTGACACAGGATTGGCATAAAATTGCTGGTAAAGATACACAAGGTTTAGTAAACACTGTGTATAATCCTTTGCATACTTCAAATTTCCGTAAATAAAATTAACAGGATTGTTAATTTCGTGAGCAACTCCTGCAACTAACTGCCCCAAACTAGACATTTTCTCAGCTTGGACTAATTGGGCTTGAGTTTCTTGTAGCTCCCGGAGGGATTTTTCCAATTTTTTAGATTGAGCCTCAGCAATTTCTGCTAAATTCTCCTTGATTTGTAGCGCACTCCGTAGTTGTGCCCTTTGCTGTTTCAGTTCACTTGTTAACTTTTTGGCATCAGCCAAAGCAGTATTCTGAGCTTGTAGCAAAAACAGGAAATCAACAATAGGGTCGTGAATTGCAAAGTCTTTGAGTTTAATACCCAGAGGAGCCAGGCTAGTTGTATCTGTAATCCAGGGAGAACCTAAAAAAAATATTACATCCTCCTCTGATTGATACATCATCTGCCCCTTGAGATGCATTCCATTGTGGAGAAACTCTAATATAAACAGGGCTCGAGACTGTTTACTAATAACATCAAAATCGACCAAAATTTTTGGACGATTTATCTGGAAATGCTGCTCAATCAATTTACCAACCAATGGTTCAGGGCAAATACGCCCGAAGACATCACCAGCTTGTACAATTTCCCCATTACGGCTAAAGGCAAAGTGGAAGGGAAAAGCTTTCGCCAGTAACTCTGGTGAAAGTGTAAGGTGAGGAGGAGCCATGCTACTGCACTCAATTTGGTTTATAAATCACTAAAAATTCATCATGTTCAGCGCCCTCATCTCGACTTTGGGTTTGGGTAACATGAACTTCTGTGTCAAACCTGCTTCCCAACCCCTTGACTAATCCAAGAATCATTGGCGCTAGCCCTTCTCTATCAGAGCGATAATGTAAGCTCAGAGAATTTTCTTCCATATCAGTACATTCAAATGATGGGGGTTGGAGTTTAGGAAAACTAACTCCTACACGAGCATGAAGATTATCAAGGTTTTCTAAAAACTCAGGGAGTTCATCTCCACTCATATCCATCATTTCGCCATAGCCTTCTTGGGCTGTGTACTGAACCCAGAATTCCCCAAAGGCTTGCATAATCTCATTGGCAGATAAACCCAGAATCACACTAGCAGCTTTTACCAGCTTGTGGGTGATGTCATCGGGATAGCCTTCCATACTGAGGAAAACATCAACATCCACCTCTGCTTTGTCCTTAATTTTTTTCCAAGTTTCTTCGCCAAAGCGACTGCACACCATATCTTGAATCGCCTTGTTTACTAAACCGTACATGGAAGCCTCCTCTTGCTGCGCCTAATTTTGCTTTGTGAATTTGCCCAAGACTCGACAATTAATTTCTTAAAAGGCTTAATTTAAATGAGAAAATTTCCTGTAACCAAACCTGAAAATGTTTGATTATAGCTTTGAAAACCGAAAAAATAGGGAAAACTGTTTGTATTCTAATGCTACAAATACTCCTGATTACAACCGTATTTTCACTTATTACTTCTACCCAGATGGCTGTCAGGATTTGTAGTAAACACTTTTAGTGCTTACTACAAATTTGCTCACCTTAATCTTGACAGACTAACTACAACGATTCATCAAAAGGCAGCCATGAATCAGGATACAAGCTATATTTGGAGATTTGACGCTGAATGCCGTTAAAAAATTGGACACGGGCATCCATCGCTTCTGCAATCGCTAGTTTTACTTTGATATCCTCTTCATTCATAGTGATTCGAGGTTCAATAACTGCTGCTAGCTTCGCTGCGTGACTATCATCCACATCAATATGGACTTCAAAAAAGATTAGGGCTTCTTTGGGTAAGGGAGCAGCGCCAACAATTCCTTTGTATAGTTGTGTGTACAGCGAACTAACAATCCCTTCGGAAGCATAACAGACGGCACCGAGTGCAGCTAAATAGCCGTATTTATGTGGCATCTGCAAGTAGGTTTCAATCAGGGCGCGAGTTTCAGGTGCAGTGGGTAGTGATGCCAGAGTTTCGTCATGGATACCAAGGGCGCGGGTAAATTGACGAAACAATTCTGGGTGAGACTTAGTTACATCTCCCTGTCCCATTTCGTCAAACAGGTTTTCCAAGATGACTAACTGACTACTTTCATCTTGGCAGCAAGACAAAATGCTAGCCAAGATCCGATTAAATTCCTTAGAGAATTTGTACATCTGAACAGCTAGTACCTGTATGTCTGGTAAAAATAAATTTCCAGTCCGACAGCGAGTTAAGAACTCATGATTCCATAGAGGATGATTAATCGCTATTTCATGAAAGGAATTTCTAACTAAAGAAGATGTCTGTGTCATCGTGATATTTGTAGGGCTAGATGGAGGGGTTGGTCAAGTAAGGGGCTAAAAAATGATTCATCTATTGCGATATGTTCTGGAGTCACACGCAATTCCTGTAAGATTGGCATCGTATTGAAGCCAGCCGTTTTCAGAGCATTAAAGTAATCCTCAAGAGTTTTGTGAATCAATTGCACATTTAGCCAAGAACCATCTCGTTTCCAAATACGACCAGGAAACTGTTGATCTCGCTTGCTGAAGTAGCCTGAACCCTCAACTTGAAAATAAAACGGATATGCTGCCTCCCGCATATATGGAAAAGATGGATGGGGAACGCTAAATACAAATCGACCGCCCGGACGAAGAATGCGTGCAACTTCTGCCATGCATTCTTGGGTCTGAGCAATTGTCAAATAGTTAAACAGAAACACTGCAACCACTAAATCAATTTCGCCATCATCAAACTGCTTGAGATTGGTAGCACATCCTACTTGGTAGCTAATACCCAACGAATCTTCTATTTCTTGCGATTTTGCTGCTGCAATCATGCTTTCGGAAAGGTCTATTCCATGTACCCATGCAGCACCACGTCGGCTTAATTCTCTACTGCAATAACCTTCACCACAACCGATATCAAGTACTCGCAACCCAGCAACAGGCTCACAAAGCCCTAATACAAAAGGGCGTGCCGTAAAGTCTGATAAGGAAGTAGGTTCTCCTCTAATCCATTCTGATGCTGTGCGATTATATAAGTTTTTAGTTGAGTTTTTGTGATTCAAATTTGACATTTTTAAGTGTTCATTTATACTTAATTTATACTTGTCTTAATCAATTTAGTCGCGAAAAGACTGAAATAGTGGATGTATATTGTTTTAACAATTAATATGTTTTGCTGAGAATGTTGATTTTACCGATTTTAGTTTGCTTGTTACTTTTAGGTTGAAAAACTATCCTTTTTAAAGGGTAAAATACCATTAATATTATTATCTTGTTAGTTTCTTTAAATATGAAACAGCTAAATTATATTTAACTTCATGAACTTACGTTTTTACTTAGTTAACAGCAACTTTATATATATATGGTTTGGCTTTTCAGTTCCAACTTCATCAGTGCTTTACTAAAAAATTTAAAATTAGCTATTTTAATCAAGATAGGTAAGAGAAATAAAACAGTATATTTTACGAAGTATAAAAAGAATAAACTTGTTAATTTGTAATAGCCAAGATTCGTTTTGAAAACGAAATGGCTTTGGATGCATGAATTATTTAGCCAATTTAGAATAACGTTGGAAGAAATGATGTTAGAAGAACTGTTAGCAGAATCACCAGTACGCGATCGCTTACAATATGAACGTGCGATCGCATTTTCGGAGCTAGGCGATCGCCTTTTTGATGAGCTTGCTGATAAAATTGCTACAAAGCGACAGTACCGACTACTGTTTGAACACACATTAAAGCCTGAGTTATTCCAACAAATCCGAATTGCTGCTGCGGGTTACATTTCAGCATGTCTGAATAGTCCCATCATTCTTTCGGAAGCTGAAATGCTAGAACAGCTATTAGAAGCAAGAAGTACTTTGCCGAACTACACCGGCACTGGTCTTTTGATGCCCAAGCGAGAACACATTTTGGCATTTAACCTCTTTCAAAAAAGCGTCGCAGAGGCTTTCTACCAACTAGGAGCAAATGACCTGATTGATGCAGTGGATTTACCAGTCAATCTCCGTATGGTCTACGGCAAGACTGACGCCAAGAAGTTGGGTTTGCCCTTCGCTAGCTCAAAATGTCACAGTGATGTCTGGGCAGGTGTTGCTGCTGATGCAACTGTAGTGGTTCTGCCACTATTTGGTGACATCGATAATATCACCATCGAAGCAGGTGAAATGCCCCGCGAAATGGAACTACCGTCTATGCACGTGATGTCAGACTTCGCTGAAGGTCGGGATATTCCAATGGTTGTCTCCTACACAGAAGCACAACTACAACACGGCACAATGTACTTTAATGATGCCCGTGGATTGCATCAAACAGTAAGAAGGAAAACTGAAGGTCTAAGAATTTCGGTAGATTTCCGGTTTCGGAGGAAATTCAATGAAGCTTACCGGGCAATGGTAGCACCTAATATTGGTGGTATTGAAGAAGACATGAGTGTGCCTTACGAAGACTGGCTGAAAGTTGGGAAAGAAACGCTAATTGTGTTTGATGAAACTGTTGAACAAGCTAAGAATAAACAGAATCCTAACGCTCCAGTTCCCCTATATACTCGTGGGTATCGCCTTTTAAATATGTTTAACTTTTGATTTGCAAAAATCCAAACCATAAAAAAGAGGTCTTTCTCGACCTCTTACCAATTCCCTAAAATAATATTCTATTTACAGAATTACGATAAGCCAGTATTAGCACCTTGCTTACCAGTTGCTAGTTCCACTTTGATGATTGTGCCACCTGCTTTTTGAATACGTTGTTGTTCGCGGAACCAGTTTTCATAAGGAACTAGCTTAGTAAAGTAAGTATTTTGTAGTTCGCGTTGGGTACGAATTCGGGTTTGGCTGGGAACTAGAGCAGTAATTTTAAAGAAACGGGCCATGTTTTGAAAATCTCCTGTATATTTTGTGAAAACTTTTTTTATCTCAAAATCTTGAGTGCAAATCTTTTAATCATTCCAAGGCTGGAAATCAAACATCAATACTAGACCACCAACACTCATCACTGATAATTTACCAAGATAAGCAATCTAACGTTCTAGCACTCACGGTTGATTTCCAGACCTTAATAAAGCCGCACCTAAATTCTTAAGCGCAAACTAGCTCTTAGCTTAAGCCAGAAGAGATATAGTCTAAGTAAACACCGACTTCCTTACCAGCGTCAGAACCTACTAAGCTGGCAGCTACTTCCTTGATTGCTTGGATAGCTTGCACGGTAGCACCAACAGGAACGCCCAAGGAGTTGTAGGTTTCCTTCAAGCCATTTAACACACGCTCATCGAGGATGGAAGGATCTCCAGCCAACAAAGCGTAGGTAGCGTAGCGGAGGTAATAGTCCAAATCACGAATGCAGGCAGCATAGCGGCGGGTGGTGTACATGTTGCCGCCGGGACGAGTGATGTCAGAGTATAGCAAAGATTTTGCTACAGCTTCTTTAACGATCGCAGCAGCGTTAGCGCTGATGGTGCTAGCAGCACGTACCCGCAGTTCGCCAGTGGAGAAGTAAACTTTCAGCTTCTCTAAAGCAGCGTTGTCTAAGTATTTACCTTGAACGTCTGCGGAGTTAATGACAGCGGTAATTGCGTCTTGAGCCATGTTGTTAATTCCTTATTTCCAACCGTATTGCAATACTTCTGTTTAAGTAGGTAAACAGCTTCAACTTATCCTAGAAGAGCGCCAACTAGGTAGTCGAAGTAGCCACCAGCTTCACTAGCGTCATCACCAGAGAGCAATGTAGAAGCTCCATTCTTCAGCCCACGGATACCTTCAGCAACACCATCGATAGGAGTTCCCAAGGACTTGTACAGTTCACGGGCACCGATAACACCAATTTCTTCGATGGGGGTAACATCACCAGCAACAATACCGTAGGTAATGAGGCGGAGGTAATAATCTAGGTCACGCAGACAGGTAGCAGTCAATTCTTGACCGTAAGCGTTACCACCAGGAGACACAACATCAGGACGCTTTTGGAACAGTTGATCGCCAGCTTGCTTAACAAGACGTTCGCGATTTTCTGTCAAAATTTGAGCAATCCGCACACGGCGCTCACCACTTGCAACAAAGGACTTGATCCGATCTAACTCACCAGGGCTGAGGTAGCGGGCTTCTGCATCAGCATTCACGATAGCTTTCGTGACAATACTCATTAATGGATTCCTCCAGTACGAATGAAACCAGGATTTGATTAAACTGGTGCGACTTTAGATTTGGTTTACTGAGTTTATTCTCGTTCTTTTAGACACAACCGTTTTACAACTGCTACGGCTAATAAATTACGAGTTTGCTTGAGTCAACATCAGTCAACTAGCTTTTAAACTCAGTTACCTTCCGCAAAACATTTTCCGGCATTCTGTTGAGCATTTATGACTGCTCTTAATACTTTGTAATATTGCTTTTCAGAATTTACTCTTTTAGCAGCAATCTGAGAGCAGTGTTACGAAAGGTAACGAAGGGGACAGGGGACAGGGGATTGGGGACTGGGGACTGGGGATTGGGGATGGGAAATAATCTATTCCCTATTCCCTACTCCCTAATCCCTATTCCCTATTCAACCCCTACACTGCCAAGGTAGTTACCTGCTGGCAGAGATGGGAAGCGGTTGTAAGGCACAACATCTTCACCGAAGTAGCGGCTATATTCTGGACTTTCGACTATGGCTTCTACAGCAGCGGACAAACCACTATCGGTTAGCAGCTTGTTGTACTGGCGAATTTCTTCCTGAGTTGCGGGTGTACGCCCCAACAGATGACGGAAGAGGAACTCAATGACCTTGGCATCAGGATAAGGTGACAAGAAGCGCTGGCGATAGATTTGGGAACTAGCTAGTTCACGCACAAACTCGCGGACGGAAATTTCACCATTCTGGAGTTTGCTATCTAAGTCAGTACGGCGGAAATTATCAGGCACTTCACCGCTAAATACATCCAACACTTGCCGATAAATGGCGTTGATTGCCTGTTGTTTTTCGGTTTGGTTGGTGTTTTCGGTTAGACGGTAAATGCGTGCATGTTTACGCACACCTTGTTCCACTGATTGTCCGCTAGCATCGTTGTAGGAACGACCCAGTTCTGCAAAGGATGGCTTACCATTTGCTTGTGCTGCGATATCTGCGATCGCTTGTAGCACAAGCGGTGTATCGTTACTAGCTCCGACACGGGCTTGTACTGGCTTAAAGCTTGGTACAACCACGTCATCGTTTTGCTTGGTAAGCTGGTTGTACAACTTCTCTGTATTGGGGAAGTTTGCCGCAGGTAAGGTGGGGAAGCGACGGTAAGGCACTGTATCTTCACCAAACACCTGGTTATATTCCACACTATCTACCAAAGCACCAATAAAGGCACGAATACCTTGAGTAGCCAAAATCTGGTTATACTTGCGGATTTCTGCTTGGTCTAGTGGCGCACGTCCCAAGAAGTGTTTGGTTCCCAACTCAATCACTTTGGTGTTGGGGTAAGGTGTGTAGAACTCTTTCAGGTAGAGGTTAGAGTAACCCAAACCTTCAATAAATTCCTTCACACTAATTTCGCCATTCCCCAGCTTGCTTTCCCACTTTGTAAATTCGTTTTTAGCGATGTAGGGTGCAATATCCCGCTCAAAAATCTGACGGTACGCAGCGCTAATCAAAGTTTTGACTGCAACTTTGTCACTGGTATTGGCCACAAGCTTGAAGATTTTGGTTTGTTCCCGTTGCTTGCTGACACCTTGGTTAATACGGAACTGAATATCTGGTTCTGACCGATTTTCTGTTACAGTACCCAGTGTCACAAAGCTCGGTGTTACTTCCTTCTGGACTTTTGCGGCAATATCATCACGAATGCTACCAACACGCAATTGTCGCCCTGCCACACCACCAGGAGTTAGATACCGTTCATAAGGAATTGTATCTTCACCAAAGGCTTCGCTGTATTCTACGCTGTTAATAATGGCATCAACTACTGCGTAAAAGCCCTGTTTTGCAGCAATATCAAAGTATTTGTTGATTTCTTGACGGCCATAAGTCGGACGACCCAACAAGCGGCGGTGAATATACTCGATCGCTTTACAAACATACAGCGATGACCAGTACAGATTGCGGAACACATCAGACTTAGCCAAACCACGGATAAACTCTCGCACCGAGATGTCGCCGTTTTCCAGCTTTATTTCCAATACCTTCGGTCGCTGACCTTCGTAAAGATCGCGACCGAAAACTTGCAGGTAAGCAGCTTTAATCAATGCTTGCGTGGAGCTTTCGGAGAATCTGACGCTAGAATTTTTGGCAGCCTTTTTACCTCTAGTACCAGGCAGTTGATCTAACTTGAACACCTTGGGTCCAAGAGTACCAGGAGCTTCACCCCGCGCCCTGGGATTACTATTTTGGTTATTAATCCCTGCCCCTTGGTGAATTAGGATGCGTTTGGTATCCTTGCCAAAAGGAGCCGGATTGGTGCTGGGGTTGCGAGTTTCTTTCGGGAAAATCGCCCCAAACTGAATTTCCAAGGGGTCATTACCAGAACCGTAGGGATGTTGATCTGGTAACGGTTGCTCGTAAGCCGCAAATGTGGTAATGAACTGAGGTATCTTGCGGAAAGGCGCACTGTAGTTAAACAAGTCTTGCTGCGGTCCCCAGTTGCGACATTCTTGTGCTTCTTGACCCAGACCCCGCAGGTAGGGTACTGTTTCTTCACCAAAATAGTCGCTGTATTCAGCAGAATCTACTAAGGCATCTACTAAAGCCGGTAGACCACCCTTAGAAATAATCGAGAAGTATTTTTGTACTTCTTCTCGGCTACTTGGTCCCCGTCCTAGAATGTGACGGAAAGCTAGTTCGATGACTCGGCTGTTAATAAAAGGCTGGTAAAACTGTTTTTGGTAAAGGGGAGATTTAGCTAAACGACGGACAAACTCTTTCACAGAGATGTCGCCATTCTTCACTTTGGATTCCAGGTCAGAGATGGATAAGCTATAAGCACGGGTAATGTCGCGCTCAAAGATTTGCCGATATGCGGCCTTGATTACTTCATTTTTTTCGGTGGCTGATAACCCAGTCTTCAAGACAAACTTGGGACGACGTTCTGCGGCATTAAAGTAAATTTGCGGCAGTTGTAACCCTTGTTGGTCGCCAGAGGGGCGTTGGCGCACTTTATTTGAAGGTGTGGCTGCTTTGAATTCTGTTAACAAAACATCCATGTACTGAGACACAATTTCTGTAGCCTCAGCATCGTTGCGGAAAAACGAAAGTGACCCAGCTTTGATTTCTTGCAAAGCTACTAGCGTTGCTTCACCAGAGCAGGCATTTTCAATGATTTCCCGCAAACCCCTTGTATTCACCGCTATGATGTTGGGATCGCCAGCAACGATCGCATAAGTAGCGTAGCGCAAGAACCAGGATAAATCCCGCAAGCTCTTGGCCATATTGCTTGGGCCATAACGAGCAATGTTAATTGGTCTGAAACCTGCGGGTGTCGGGCCGCTGGGGGATGAGTTGAAGATTGAGCGTAAATTTTCTAGGAACCCACCACGACTTTCAACGTAGGTTACGGTTCCTAGTCTGAGGTCTTCTCTAACGTCTTTACCACCACCAACAGTTACTAGTTCTGCTTCTCTGGGCTTTTCTAAAAAAGCCATTGGCGAACCACCGACAAAAATCCGGTTGGCAGCCCGAGACACAATAATCTCGGCATTATCTGTTAGCGTCTGGGAAATTTCTAGACGCTTTGCACCAGATGCAAAATAGCTTGCCAGTTCATTTAATTCACCATTTCCCAAGAAGCGGTCTTGCTGCTCTGCTTGGGTAATTGTGGCTACAGTTAGGGTTTGATATAGTTGCGGACGCGCAACCGAGCTTCCACCACTCGCCTTAACACTCATCGGATTTGTAAAACTCCCATCATAAGCGTTTATATGTTAAGTCTGGATTGTTTTGAGGCTTGACACATCGGTGTATCTATGCTTTATGAGCTTGAGAGTATTGCCTACAAAACTGCCAGTAAATTAACCCAGTTAGCTTTTAGATTAGAACGTTTTGCGTTCTCAAGGCGGATTTATTAAGAAGTATGTAGAACATGTATCTTAAATGTCTCCAGTCTTAAAAGTGTATACTCCAGTTTGTCTGAGATTAAGTCTAAGTTTTGTAACTAAGTAGATGTTGGGAACTATGTGCCGATTGATTTTTTATTTAAACGCAAAGTGGTGCAGAGGTAAGCACAGAGGCACGCAGAGAATTCGCTACGAATTAATAAAATTTTGTACTTAGTCACTGGACAGTGGTTATTAGTCGATGTTAAGTTGTTTTTGCTACTAAATAAATCATATTTGCAACTGATACCGCACGGGAAGCAATTCTTAATTGGTGGTAGTTTAATCTGCAAATAGTCAGTATTTATATATAGGGGAAATACTATGCACAAAAGTTTTAAATTTAACTATTTATTTAATGTTACTTTGTCTGCGATCGCAGTTATTTTAGCTGTCGCTCCGGCAAATGCGCTTCCAGAGCAAAATATCAGCACAGTTGTGAAATGGGCAAAAACCAGACCTCAGCTACCAACTCTGAGATACAACAGCGAAGCTCACGGTTATGAGGGTACAAAGGGAAATTTATACTTTTATGCTGATGTCACTTCTCAAAATGGGACAGTGAATAAAGAAGGCATAACCGTTAGTGCTGATAAACGTCTTAAATTCACCACAAAAAATGCCAACGCAGTGAAATTGTTACAAAATATTTATAATTTTAATATTGGCAATGATTTCCAGAAGTCTCGGTATGTCACCAAAGTTGGACGTGACCAATTTTATCGCGGACAAAAGTTTGCTTACATCGCGGCTGAAGTACAAGGTGGGTCATCATTGCAGATAATTTCCTTGAGTAAGTTGCAAGAGTTTATAGATAATGCAAAATATTGCCAAACCAATCAGTGCGACGTTTAATTAATTCGTAATTCGTAATTTTTGAGTTTGATTAAGCCTGTAGGGTGTAATTTACATACGCATTATCAGTAAAGAAAGGCACGCAATCACTAACGTTGTAAGCGGCGGACAGTTCAACATCTGACTCAAAACCTTTTTCAATCAACTCTTTACCCGAACTGCATTTTTTCAAGTACTCTAGTAAATCCTTCTGGAAAGCCTGAAATGTTGTCACAGCAACTTCGGCTTCTGGTGATAAACTGCCATCTAAATAACTGAGAATTGCCCCAGCACCAATTAAATCCTCAAATGCAGGACGTAGACTACCGTCTTCTTTCCACCTCTCACCGGCAGGAATCACAGCGACTTTATCACCATACTTTTGAGCAAACTGCGCTACAGCTTGGCAATTTCGCAAGCAGCCAGCCAAAGTTGGTGTATTCCCTGTATGTAAAGTCAGAAAAGAGCCATTAGGTGATGGTAAAACTAGTCTAGTTCCAGCAGGAATCTGAAGCACCGATTTTGGCGAGAGAGAATATCCACTTATAGTCCAACGTTGTCTATGACTTGCCAACTCTGCTCGGACTGATTTGGCATAATCTATGACAGATTCATCTCTGATTGCGTAGGGAAAAATTATCGCGCCGTTGTTGGTGGCAATTTCCACGCAGGTAGAAAAAGAGAGAACGTCAACTATCACAACTACATCACTGATGGGCGCGAGTTGAGCAACTCCTTGTAAACCCCACTCACAGCGTAAATCAAACTCTGATTGGTTGTAAATCATTGGTGCGATCGCTACAGTTCCAAAGACAATAGGGTAACGCACTAAATCCTGAAAAATATTGCTGTACTTTCCGCTAACGCACCTAAAAATACTTTGAGGAATAAATTCCTTACTACGCAATAATGTCAGCAGTTATAATTAAAATAACGATTAAATGGGAAAAATATGATGAATTTAACTATCCAAACTTATCCTAAAAATACAGCATCTAAGTTAAATTATGATGTCTTAATTGAAACCGAACCAGATGGCACAGTGAAAGCAACATTGTTAGGTTTACCAGACTATCAATGTTTTGGTGAGAATCAACAAGAAGCTTTATATAATCTCATTAAGCTTTTAGAGCAACGAAACCTTAAAATATTTACTTTAGAAGAAACCTACCCTCCTAAAATTGAATCTCCTTTAATGGAAGCTGCGGAAATATTCAACTCTGAGGGTAACGCTTGGGATGTACTAGAGGCATTAACAGGAACAGTTGAAGCACCAAGTGATTGGTCAATTCGACATAATCACTATTTGTATGGAATGCCCTAAAAATAACGATTAGATAATAGAATGAATCAAGAAAGGTTGTTTTTAGATACAGTATTTATTCAGGCTGTACTGAACAAGAATGACCAATACCATCATCAAGCTAAAGCATTATTCCCAAGAGTAAGAAATGCTTTTGAAGTATGCGTGACAGAAGCAGTTTTGATAGAAGTTGGTAATGCTTTAAGTGCAGTACATCGGACAGCATCAGTTCAGTTTATTAATCAGTGTTATCAAACAGATAATATCAAGGTTGTCAGTGTAGATACACAGCTTCTCATGCGTGCGCTGGAACTTTATCACAGTCGTCAAGATAAAAATTGGGGTTTGACTGATTGTATATCATTTATTGTTATGAAGGAACAGGGTTTAATTTATGCAGTCACGGCTGATATTCATTTTGTACAAGCTGGGTTTGTAGCTTTATTAAGGTCATAATAAAATTTATAAACATTTTTGTTGATGGGTATAAGCAATATTTAACTTAAGGGTTAAAAATATCATGAGTTTATCTAGAAAAATCACGGTGAAGAAGGCAGCACCTCAGTTAAATTATGATGTGTTAATTGACAATCAACCAGATGGTACAGTGAAAGCCACATTGTTAGGTTTACCAAACTATCAAAGTGTTGGTGCGACTGAAGAAGAAGCTTTAAATAATCTCATTCAGATTATGCAACAACGAAAACCAGAAATAGTTACATTAGAAATTGAATACGCCGAAGAAGCTGAACATTCTTGGATGAAATTTGCGGGAATGTTCAAAGATGATACTCAATTTGATGAAGTGATGAACCACATAGAAGAATATCGAAGTGAATTAGATGCAGAAATGGAGGATTATTATAAACAAATTGATGAACGTAATAAACAAAATGATGCTGAGATAGATGAATATGCAAAAAAATTCACAGGCGGAGATCGTATTGCTGCTATGAATTATAAGAGTCTTTTTGATGAGAGTATAAAAGCAAATAAAAATGTAGAGGATCAAATACAGTGAATAAGTTGTGGATATTAGATACAGATCATCTATCACTTTTTCAACAAGGACATCCAGAGGTTACACAGCGTATAAAAAGAAAAAACCCTGAAAATCTTGCTGTTACTGTGATTACATTGGAGGAGAAGCTTCGAGGAAGGCTTAAAAATATTAATGAATATAACAATAAACCATTGAAATCAGATAAATTGATAGCAGCTTATAAAAGATTGGCTGATGAAATTGAATTTTTCAAAAATATCAGAATTCTTGATTTTGATAATCGTGCTTTTGAAAATTATGAGTTATTAATTAGGGAGAAAGGTGTAAGAATTGGTACACAAGATTTACGCATTGCTGCAATTGCAGAATCAGTTGATGGAATTTTAGTAACCAGAAATACTCAGGATTTTGAAAAAGCATACTTACTTTTAGAAGATTGGACTGTTAAGTTGCCTACATAAAAGATGTCTTAATCATGATTTGTAGGATTAACTAATTTATAGGATAAGAAAAGAGATAGATAATAATGGAAAAATCAATTTGCCTATTTGTTGATAACTAAAAACTTTAAATAAATATTATTAGCCTCCCAGTACTCTTTGGCTGAATTTAAAATATCCAATGCTATTTGGTACTGTGTCGGTTCAGCTTGAGCAAATATATCAGCATGCTCATACAATATAACGTATCTCTCAGCCGGACACCATGTTAAATCGGTGATAAATTCATCAAAAGCATCCCAATTATCACCAAAGTATGTAGGAAATTGCATTGCTTCAGCAGCTTTACTTAAAAATGTTTCTTTGCTATTAATTTTTTTACCATCAAGATAAAAAACTTTAGTTCCTGGTTCTGCGGCTATTTGTTCCACTGCTTCACGTATGCCTTGTTTTATATCTATTGACAAACAATTTATAAATTCAGTCATGTATTTATCCTTACTTATCAAGACTAGTAGATGACTTCTTAAAATTTAGGTGTTGGCATTCAGTCTCTATGCTTCCATCAGAAAGTTTTACAAGGGATGAACAACGTTTCACGATAAAAAAGACTTCAGTATTTACATCTCCTTGCATCAAATTAGCTACATCTGCCGCACTCATTTTTGATGTCGATATGCCATTTACTTCCAAGATTTGATCACCAATTTTAATATTTCCCAATGCTGCTGGAGATTTTTCCAAAACATTAGTAATTCTTGGTATTTTAGTTTCTTCATTAACTTGGAATGAAATACCAATACGGATGGTATACTCTTTAATCTTACTTGTGTCTATTTCTCTCCGTTGTGGTTGAGTCAATTTATCTTTTGCATCTTTCACAGAATTAGAATTGTTAGAGCTAGAAAATAGACTACTAATAGAAAAAATGATAAGTGAATATAACGTTAATGAGGCTAATACTGAAATAATAATAACTTGAGCATAATTTTGAATCGGGTTTGTAGTAGACAACTCTCTACCTATTACACTTATTCTTTGCCCTTGTTGCAGAACTATTTCTATAATTTTCTCTGCGGCAAAAGCTTTAGGTTTTAATGTTGATACAACAAAAGCAGCTTGTTTTGGTCTAGCAAAGCCAGGAAATATATCAATACCAAGTTTTGTAGAACGATCGCACCAATAACACTTACCATAAGTTTGGCTGTAGTAGTGGCTGTCTACCTTTCCACAGATAGTTAACTCATTAACAGCAAGTCTGAGCGCCTTTACCCAATCCCCAGCAGTTGGGCGCAAGTTAGAATTTTTATAACCATCGTTAAAGCATCTGAGAAAACATCGCTGAACCTCTGGGTGAATAATCTCAAGAGGTATTGTCCTTGGTACAGGTTGCATCAAACGGTTTGGTGCATACAGCCATAAACCCTGACGAATAAGTTCATTAGTTTCTGGAGTGTCCCCCGCACCTATCCACTTTCCCGCAAAAGGAGTTTGACCACCAAACAACAACTGATAGATAATGACTGCTAACCGGAAGCGATCGTGTACTTCAGTAGCACCTACAATCACATCGTCAAAGATGCGATAATAATTGCCATAATCTTGACAACCTATCTCCTGTTTTTGATGACTTGTTCCAATCTCGTAACGCGCAACAGCTTTCCACTTCACAAAATTTCCTCTAACTAGTAATTTGACCCCATCCCATAGCCGGTAAAGCTACAGCTTGTCCTACTTTGGCACTAGAAACCCGTTTCATCGAAGCAGATAGCCAGACAAACAGATCGCGAAAATCTAAGCCCTTTAGTGTAACTGGTGGACGTTCAGGAGGAGAAATTTGTTTGAGGATATTCATATCAGCATCCTTTACACCAACCGCAAAAAATGACAGTCGGCTTTGTGCTTCTGCTTGTCTCAATCTTTGCGCGGCTGAATCCCAGGAGTCTGAGGGCGCTCTGTCTGTAATCAAAAACACCCAAGGGCGATAATAGAGAATACCGTTATCTTTATAAGTCTGCTTCCGGTTTTCTAGAAAATCCAAAGCATACTCAATCGCCGCACCCATTGGCGTAACACCACCTACTTCCAATGTAGGCGGTGTAAATTGGTCAATTGTTACAAAATCTTGCGTGAGTTTAACTATGGGGCCAAATGTGATCATGGCAACTTCCACACTCAGCGATGCTTGGGAATCTTTTTGTACATCCTCTTTGAAAGCAGCAAGTCCTCGATTTAACTCTTGAATAGGCTGGCCTGACATAGAGCCAGAAGTATCGAGCAGCAGAATTACAGGGCAACGATTTTCTGGATTTTCAACGAATTCAGGCATTCCTACAGCCATTTAATGCTCCTATTGAGTAAATTCTTATACAAGATATATAATTATATTTTACTAGCTAATAGATACTTAAACAGTGGTGTTATTACCGAAACAACTTTCCTACCTAAAATATATAGGCTATGTAGGCTGATGGCGATCGCAATTATTTGTCTACCTGAAGTGTCCAGCATTCGCTAAACTCAGTAATGCTGCGTTATTCCTCATCATGTCCGATTCTCAAACTGTTAGTGCTGCTGTTGTCAAACTCTACAATACCTATCCATTTCCCTATGCCTTCTAAAGATATATTCCATCAATCTGTCCGCACAGCTTTAGAAAAAGATGGTTGGATGATTACTCATGATCCATTGCATCTGAAAGTTGATGACATTGAATTTTTTGTGGATTTAGGAGCAGAAAGACTATTAGCAGCACAAAAACAAGGTCAAAAAATAGCTGTAGAAATTAAATCCTTTATAGGTACATCGGAAGTAACGGAATTTCATCTTGCTTTAGGTCAAACCCTGAATTATCGGCTAGCATTAAAAAAGAAGAACCAGAACGCATTTTATATCTAGCTATTAGCCAAGATACATCTCAAGACTTTTTCTCACGTCAATTTATTCAAGATTCTTTAAAAGAATATCAAATTAAACTTTTAATATTTAATTCCTTAAGTCAGGACATTGTTTTATGGAAGGAATAAATTACTCTCAAATCATTCAAGATATTTTAAGTAACCATTCCGCTAATGATGTGGCTAATGGCACAGAAGTTCAATTGTTGTTTGATGCAGAACGCCATCATTATCAAGTCTTAAATATTGGCTGGAAAGAACAACGGAGAATTTATGGAGTCATCATTCATGTTGATATCAAAGACAACAAAATTTGGATACAAAGAGATGGTACAGAAATCGGTATTGCTAATGAATTAGTTGCTGTCGGTGTACCTAAAGAAGATATTGTATTAGGATTTCACGCTCCTTATAAACGCGAATTTACTGACTTTGCTGTTGGATAATTAGCAGGAAATAAGCAATAGTAACCTTTGCCCTAAAGATCCACTATCCGCTAAACTCAGAAATACTGCGTTATTCCTGATCATGTCCGATTCCCAAACTGTTAGTGCTGCTGTTGCCAAACTCTACAATACCTACCCCTTTCCGCCGGAAGCCCTGTTGGATGAACCACCCCCAGGCTACAACTGGCGCTGGAATTGGCTAGCCGCCCACAACTTCTGCACAGGTCAAAAACCTCAAAAGCAAGATATTCGGATTTTAGATGCAGGTTGCGGTACTGGTGTGGGTACAGAGTACCTAGTTCACCTCAATCCTCAAGCTTCTGTGGTGGGAATTGACCTCAGTACTGGCGCTTTAGCTGTAGCCAAAGAACGTTGTCAATGTTCAGGGGCTAACCGCGTTGAATTTCATCACCTCAGTTTGTTTGATGTGGAACAGTTGCCGGGTGAGTTTGATTTAATTAACTGTGTTGGCGTTTTGCATCATACCCCCGATCCCATTCGCGGTATTCAAGCTTTGGCGAAGAAGTTAGCCCCAGGCGGCTTGATGCACATTTTTGTGTACGGGGAATTGGGACGCTGGGAAATTCAACTCATGCAAAAAGCGATCGCACTTATTCAAGGCGACAAAAAAGGCGACTACCGCGATGGTGTTCAAGTCGGGCGACAAATATTTGCTTCTCTACCAGAAAATAACCGAATTGTCAAATACGATAAACAGCGTTGGTCACTAGAAAACCACAAGGATGAATACTTTGCTGATATGTACGTTCATCCCCAAGAAATTGACTACAACATTGAGACGCTATTTGAATTAATTGATGCTTCAGGACTAGAATTTATTGGTTTCTCCAATCCGAGTTTCTGGGATTTAGAGAGACTTTTGAGCAAAGCACCAGAGTTAGTAGAACGGGCAAAAGAATTGAGCGATCGCCAGCTTTATCGGCTGATAGAATTACTAGATCCAGAAGTAACTCATTACGAATTTTTCCTCGGTCGTCCTCCCCTCATCAAAGCCGATTGGACAGACGATAATTCTCTACTAACAGCGATTCCCGAACTTAATCCTTGTATTGAGGGATTTCCCAGTCAATGTTTCTTTAATTACGATTACCAAATTGTTAATTTATCAGTAGCAGAGTTTGAGTTTATGCAAAGATGTGATAGTCATTCCACAGTTGCAGATATTTTGGCAGGTGTAGAACTGGGATTGGATGAAGTAAGAAGGCTTGTCCAGCAGCAGTTGATTTTGTTGACACCTGCTTAACGCTCTTTTAGTACTCTCGTCAGATTAAATTTGAAAGCCTATTTTGGTGTTAGTCCGCGCAGGCGGACTTTGCTTGTGTAGCTGCGATTTTTAATCGCCTGGATGTTGATACGGAGTTAATCAAAACAATTTATACTCGTAGTGATGAGCGATCGCCCATCACTACTTTTCGCAAATCTAATGTAAATTAGTAAAGTGCCCAAGAAACGCATTATCGTACATCCAGAGAATTGGAGTTTTTTGGAATTCAGCAGTGGTGCAATGTCTAACGACGGTCTGCTACTCTACAATTTCTGATTCGCAGTCCGTGTCTATGCTCCTCAAGCACCAGTTGATTTGAAGCACCCTAGTTATACAAAACCCTGGAGGACAATTATTCACCGAAAAAAGCGAAATTGGAAGAAATTTTGAATTTTGCAGGCAGTAATTCTTGATAATTCTCTCCTTCACTTCCCCATCTCATCAGCCGCACTCTCGCCACTATGAGCGCGACTTTACTGACTGTTTAACGTTGCCAAGAAGTTAATTGTTTTTTCCTAAAGTATTGTTACCGGATCGTGATATGATTCATCTGACTGAATGTGCAGTCATCATATTTAACTGTACTGGTTTCAAGTCCCGTGAGCTTGTCTGACGAATCAATTGCGCCCACTCCGACAACGCAACAAGATGCTAAAACTGGTTCTGAAGACACAGAATCAGGTAACTCCATGCAAGAGTTTTATCAACTCTTCCAGCGATTATTGGTAATCACGCTTGTCTTGACGGGGGTTATTTTTATCTCTGTGTGGATTTTTTATTCCTTAAACATTGCCCTCAATTATTTAATTGGGGCGTGTACAGGTGTGGTTTACTTAAAAATGCTGGCTAAAGACGTTGAGCGGCTCGGTAGTGAAAAAACCCGTCTGAGCAAAACCCGTTTAGCTGTGTTTATGGGAGTAATGATCGTGGCAACTCAATGGCGTGAGCTACAGATTCTACCCATATTTTTGGGGTTTCTAACTTACAAAGCCACCCTGCTCGTCTATATGGTGCAAATTGCGTTCATTCCTGATTCTTAAAAAGTCAGGCTCACAAACATAGTAATCCCATCCTCGCTCGTTGGGGAAAATGCTTGAAGAATGCAAATGCTTAGTGTCTTAAACGCCTTTAATTCTTTTCCCCTCGCCGAATTAGAAGTAGGTAAACATTTCTACTGGCAATTGGGCAATCTTAAAATTCATGGGCAAGTTTTTCTCACCTCATGGTTTGTGATTAGCATTTTAGTAGTGGCTTCAATAGCAGCTACTCGCAATGCAAAAAGAATTCCTAGTGGCATCCAAAATTTAATGGAGTATGCCCTAGAATTTATTCGTGGTTTGGCGAAAGACCAACTCGGTGAGAAAGAGTACCGCCCTTGGGTGCCATTTATTGGCACATTGTTTCTGTTTATTTTCGTATCGAACTGGTCAGGGGCGCTAATTCCCTGGAAGCTCATCAAGCTACCTTCGGGTGAATTGGCAGCTCCCACCAATGACATCAATACGACTGTTGCATTGGCACTGCTGACTTCTTTAGCGTATTTTTACGCAGGTTTTAGCAAGCGTGGTTTGGGCTACTTTAAGAAATATATCGAGCCGACACCCATTCTATTGCCGATCGCAATTCTCGAAGATTTCACCAAGCCCCTCTCCCTAAGCTTCCGACTATTTGGCAATATATTAGCGGATGAATTGGTAGTAGCGGTGCTGGTTCTGCTAGTTCCTCTGTTTGTACCTCTACCCGTAATGGCCTTGGGTTTATTTACCAGCGCTATTCAAGCCCTGGTTTTTGCCACCCTAGCCGGAGCATACATTCATGAGGCTTTAGAGGGACATGGTGAAGAAGAACATGAGGAGTCACATTAGAGTCCCTCAGTTGATGTAATGTTAGATTTTGGATGCTTATTTTGGATTCAATTCAAAATCTAAAATCGGAAATCTAAACACAAAAATTGTTCATTTTGTACTCAAGGTAAGGAAAATCAACATGGGCTCATTAATTTCTGCTTCTTACGTTCTAGCTGCTGCGTCAGGCGCCGGTGTTGATCCATTAGTTTCTGCTGCTTCAGTTCTGGCTGCTGCTCTAGCAATTGGTTTAGCTGCAATTGGCCCTGGTATTGGTCAAGGTAATGCTGCTGGACAAGCAGTAGAAGGTATTGCCCGTCAACCAGAAGCAGAAGGAAAAATTCGCGGTACTCTACTATTAACCTTGGCTTTCATGGAATCTCTGACTATTTATGGTCTAGTTATTGCCTTGGTATTGCTATTCGCTAACCCCTTCGCGTAAGACCTAAAAGTATTTGTGAGTGTGGAGACGTGAACTATCACGCCTCTACAATCGAAAATATTTTGGGTATTTAGTCCTTCTGATGTAGTTTACTACCAATTTTAGATTTTGGATGATCAAGAGTTTTCGGTATATGCTCATGAGCTATACCTGCTCTCAAATCTAAAAGACGCTCCGACGTTGCTAACGCTATGCGATCGTCAATCTAAAATTGCAAATCCAAAATCCCTTGTCCCTTATTGGCTCTGGGATTTCTAAAATACGAAAGGTTGGATGATATTGCTAGCCATGAAAACTGCTACTCCAGCCAAAGAGGAGAGAAATGTTTGATTTCAATGCTACCTTGCCCTTCATGGCATTGCAGTTCCTGCTATTAGCAGCTTTGTTGAATGTAATTTTCTATAAGCCACTGACCAAGGTACTAGACGATCGCGATAATTATATCCGAACTAATACCCTTGATGCCAAGGAAAGTTTGGCAAAAGCCGAGCGTCTAGCCGCCGAATATGAACAGCAACTCGCAGATGCTCGCAGACAATCGCAAGCGACTGTAGAAGCAGCTCAACTAGAAGCTAAGAAAATTACTGCCGAGAAAATTGCTGAGGCCCAAAAGGAAGCTCAGACTCAACGAGAACAAGCTGCTGTTGAAATAGAACAACAAAAGCAGGAAGCTTTTCGCACCTTAGAGCAACAAGTCGATGCTTTAAGCCGGCAGATTCTAGAAAAACTATTGGGGCCAACTCCAGTTAGATAAACTAACTAGACTGGCTCTGTGAAAGCATACGCGCAGCTGGGCCCTAGTCCAGAGCGCAAAATTTAAGTGTCAAAAAAGGCACTTTTTCCCAACGAGATAAAGATACTTTATTTACTACGGGAAAAGATACTTTATTTCCCTCCGGGAAAATACAATGTATTAGCAAGCGAGCAGCGCACTTGTAAATGGGTATCATGGGCACATTCTTATTACTTGCCGCAGAAGCGAACGCTGTTGGGTCTGAATTGGCAGAAGGCGCAGCAGAAGGTGGTTTCGGTCTAAACCTAGACATTTTTGAAACCAACCTGATAAATCTAGCGATTCTGATTGGCATATTATTCTACTTCGGACGTAAGGTTTTAAGCAATATCCTGAACGAGCGACAATCCAATATTGCCACTGCAATTCAGGAAGCAGAAGGGCGCTTAAAAGAGGCAAAGACTGCCCTTTCCCAAGCGCAAGACCAATTAAAGCAATCTCAGGCAGAGGCAGAACGCATCCGCCAATCTGCTGTAGAAAACGCTCAAAAAGCGAAAGAAGCCTTGTTATCTAAGGCAGCGCAAGACGTAGAACGCTTGAAACAAACAGCAGCAGCAGATTTAAACACTGAAACTGATCGAGCGATCGCCGAACTGCGGCAACGGGTAGCTACACTAGCATTGCAAAAAGTCGAATCGCAACTCAAAACCGGGATTGCCGACGATGCTCAACAAAGTTTAATTGACCGTAGCATCGCACAACTGGGAGGCAATGTATGACAAGTCAGGTAGCATCAGCCGAAGTAGCCCAACCTTACGCACAGGCACTTTTGTCAATAGCGCAATCGAAAAACTTGACCGAAGAGTTCGGGGAAGATGCGCGGACTTTCCTGGGATTGCTCAGGGCAGATAAACAGCTACATAACTTCTTCAGCAACCCGTTTATTCAGTCTGAGAACAAAAAAGCTCTCATCAAACGAATACTCGGTGAAGGCGCTAACCCCTACTTACGCAATTTTTTGCTGATACTGGTAGATAAGCGGCGCATTGCATTCTTGGAAGATATTTTTCAACAATATCTGGCGCTGTTGCGGCAGCTGAATCAAACCGTATTAGCGGAAGTAATTTCAGCCGTTCCCCTCACAGAAGCTCAACAGCAGGCAATCATCCAAAAGGTCATCGCCATCTCCAACGCTCGTCAGGTAGAACTAGAAACCAGGGTAGACAGCGAATTAATTGGTGGTGTGATCATTAAAGTAGGTTCACAGGTAATTGACGCTAGTATCCGGGGTCAGTTGCGCCGCCTTTCATTGCGCTTAACTAATAGTTAGAAGTTAGGAGTTAGAAGTTAGGAGTTAGAAGTTAGAAGTTAGGAGTTAAGTAAATAGTAATTTATTTTGACTTTTAACTTTTAAGCTTTGCTTTTTAACTCATCACTCTTAACTCATCACTCCTAACTCTTAACTCCTAACTCTTGAATTTTTCCGTCTCGAAAGCAAAAAAGATAGACACATGAGCATATCAATTAGACCTGACGAAATTAGTAGCATTATCCAACAACAAATCGAGCAATACGATCAAGAGGTCAAAGTTGCTAACGTTGGTACTGTTCTCCAAGTTGGTGACGGTATTGCCCGGATTTATGGTCTGGAAAAGGCTATGTCTGGGGAACTTTTGGAATTTGAAGATGGCACAATTGGCATCGCCCAAAACTTAGAAGAAGACAACGTGGGTGCGGTGTTGATGGGTGAAGGGCTAGAAATTCAAGAAGGTAGTTCTGTAACTGCCACTGGTAGAATTGCCCAGATTCCAGTAGGAGAAGCCTTAATTGGAAGAGTTGTAGACGCTTTGGGTCGCCCCATCGATGGTAAGGGAGACATCAAGTCCTCAGAAAGCCGTTTGATTGAATCTCCAGCACCCGGTATCATTGCCCGTCGGTCTGTACACGAACCCATGCAAACGGGTATCACAGCTATTGACTCAATGATTCCTATTGGTCGTGGTCAACGGGAATTGATTATTGGCGATCGCCAAACCGGCAAAACTGCGATCGCGATTGACACCATCATCAACCAAAAAGAAGAAGATGTAATTTGTGTCTACGTTGCGATCGGTCAAAAGGCTTCCACAGTTGCTAACGTAGTGCAAACATTGCAAGAAAAAGGCGCACTCGATTACACCATCGTCGTCGCCGCTAGCGCCAGTGAACCTGCAACCCTACAATACCTAGCTCCCTACACAGGCGCAACTATTGCTGAGTACTTTATGTACAAAGGCAAAGCTACCCTGGTAATTTATGATGACCTCTCCAAGCAAGCCCAAGCTTACCGCCAAATGTCCCTACTGCTACGTCGTCCACCAGGACGCGAAGCTTACCCTGGAGATGTATTCTACATTCACTCCCGCTTGTTAGAAAGAGCTGCCAAGCTGAGTGACGAATTAGGTAAAGGCAGTATGACCGCCCTACCAATTATCGAAACCCAAGCTGGTGACGTTTCAGCATATATCCCCACTAACGTAATTTCCATTACCGATGGTCAGATATTCCTGTCTTCTGACTTGTTTAACGCTGGTATCCGTCCCGCTGTAAACCCCGGTATTTCCGTATCCCGCGTGGGTTCTGCCGCTCAAACCAAGGCAATGAAAAAAGTTGCCGGTAAGATTAAATTGGAACTAGCCCAATTTGACGACCTGCAAGCTTTCGCTCAATTTGCTTCTGACTTAGATAAAGCCACTCAAGACCAGTTGGCACGGGGTCAACGGTTGCGCGAACTCCTGAAGCAGCCACAAAATTCGCCACTCTCAGTATACGAACAAGTAGCAATCTTGTATGCTGGTATTAATGGATACTTAGATGATGTACCTGTGAATCAAGTAACCACCTTCACCGCCGGTCTACGTGAGTACTTAAAGACTGGCAAGACCCAGTATGCCCAAGGAGTACAAGCATCTAAAGCATTAGGTGACGCAGAAGAAGCTGCTTTGAAGGAAGCACTCACCGAATACAAGAAGACCTTCAAAGCTACAGCGTAATAGAGTGCTGAGTGTTGAGTGCTGAGTGCTGAGTGAGAAGAGGAGTAAAGAGTGAAGATAGATGAGCATGATGCTTACAGGTTCTCACATTTCCAATTCCTATGAAGCTTGGCATTCAGCACTTTCTGTCACTCAGGACTCAGAACTCAGGACTCAGAACTTAAAGTTATGGCCAATTTAAAAGCAATACGCGATCGCATTCAGTCGGTCAAAAACACCAAAAAAATCACAGAAGCCATGCGTCTCGTAGCTGCGGCTAGAGTGCGTCGCGCGCAAGAACAAGTGCTAGCAACTCGCCCCTTTGCCGATCGCTTGGCACAAGTATTGTATGGTTTGCAAAGCCGTCTGCGCTTTGAAGAAGCAAACCTACCACTACTGAAAAAACGCCAAGTTAAGTCAGTTGGGTTGTTGGTTATTTCAGGCGATCGCGGTTTATGCGGCGGCTACAATAATAACGTCATCCGTCGTGCAGAAAACCGCGCCAAAGAAATCCAGGCAGAAGGTTTAAACTATCAATTTGTGATCGTCGGGCGCAAAGCTACACAGTACTTTCAACGCCGCAATCAGCCAATTGATGCCACCTACAGCGGCTTAGAGCAAATTCCCACCGCCGCAGAAGCCAATCAGATTGCCGACCAACTACTTTCTTTGTTCCTTTCAGAAGAAGTTGACCGCATCGAATTAATCTATACCAGATTCCTTTCATTAGTTAGCTCCCGTCCTGTGATCCAAACCCTACTGCCTCTTGATCCACAAGGTCTAGAAGCAGCCGATGATGAAGTCTTCCGCTTAACAACCCGCGGCGGTAAATTTGAAGTCGAACGGGAAAAAGTGACTAGCCAAGTCCGCACATTAGCTCCTGACATGATCTTCGAGCAAGATCCAGTGCAGATTCTCGATTCTCTATTGCCCCTGTATCTGAGTAACCAGTTATTGCGGGCGCTGCAAGAATCGGCAGCTAGTGAACTAGCAGCGCGGATGACAGCCATGAGTAATGCCAGTGAAAATGCCGGTGAACTGATTAACACCCTCACGCTGTCTTACAACAAAGCTCGACAAGCTGCAATTACTCAAGAACTTCTTGAGGTTGTGGGCGGTGCTGAAGCACTAACTTAGATATAGCTAATTATTTATTTGTAGTGCGTTGTAATATATAGCCAATTGCTAATTATCTTAAGATTAGCAATTGGCTGTTTTTAGTATTTGGGACTTTACTGGCACGAACCAAAAATTTTTGTTTAGTAACACATTTCAAGAATTGCGTATTATAATTGAAGTATGAAGCGCATGGGTCCGTCACGGTTTCGACAGGTTGGCGAACGCTGCTCTGTGATTCAGGTCGAGAGTGAGTCTCCTCTCGGAAATCAAAGGCTCAAACAAAAAGTAAATGCGAATAACATCGTTAGCTTTGCTCGTAAGGATGCTCTAGTAGCTGCCTAAACACCTCTTATAGGTTCGAGCGTCTTCGGTTTGACTCCGTTAAGGACTGAAGACCAAACCCCAACGGATGCTCTAGCAAGCGTTCTCTGGTTGGCTTGCTGGCTAAGATTAAATCAGAGCATCCTACGTTCGGGATAATGAACGATTCCCGCCTTGAGGGTCAGAAAGGCTAAACCTGTGAATGAGCGGGGGGTCAATACCCAATTTGGACAGCAGTTCGACTCTGCTCGGATCCACTAAAAATAGTTAACAAGTCCACTTGACACTGTGATGTGTAAGTGGACTTTGTTTTATGGGAAACTCTCATTAGAATTTTCTAGAATGCACAGACAGCTAACTGGAAGGCTTATTCTCAGTTACTTTGTGGCGAGGATGGTTTACCTCATTTAGTTCTTGACCGCTTCAGCCTTGCCTTTGACGTGCTGACTCCCATAGTGATATTTCTCTACATTGCTGGTTGGATTGGCTGGATTGGTCGTTCCTAAGCTGTTCCACATTTCAATTGCATAAATGGTAAACTAGATATATCCGTGCATTCAGCATTATTATGCCTGCCAAAGGGTTTCTAGCTCAATCT
>NZ_JBALFD010000085.1:0-21691 GCF_036916985.1 Nostoc sp. | reverse complement strand
AGCAATTGTCGGTGGATTGGCAATTCTCAACCGCAGATGCTCGCATCCGCCTCAACCGTCTTTACCCACAAATAGAAAACTGACAGACCACTAGATGATTCTCGCGCAGAAGTTGTTCTCAGCAAAGCAAAGGCAATAGTGTTCGCTGTATGGAACGGGGAGGGATGGGCCACTGTTGAGCAGTTAGCCCAGTATTTTCAATCTTCTATACCAGCTATTAAGCATATCTACGAAAGAAACAGTAAGGAGTTTCAGGCTAAGGAAACCAAAAAACTAACTGGTAAAGACTTGTCTGATGCTCGCTCCAAGTTGGAGCTAGCATCCCGAACAGCCCAAGCCAGAGTCTTTTCACCTTCTGGAACACTCCGCATCGCAATGTTGCTCACTGAATCGGAAGTAGCTGCTCAAGTGCGAACAATCATCTTAGAGCTAGTTGCAGCAGTGCCTAACATTACACCCAAAGTTGATACTCCTACTGCCCCTGCCCTGCCACTGGTTGAGCAGCGCCTACAAACTTTGGTCGAGGCGATGAGAACTTTAGCCGAACTCACCGGTGGCAGACTCAACCCATACATGGAACAGCATTTTCAAGACTTCGCTGCAAATCTCCTAGCCCAACACAATCAACAAGCCCTTTCTGGTAGCAAAGAGAAATGGATGGGCGTGGTCAACTTTGCAGAGAGCGAACTGGGAAAGAAAGTCCCCTTGAACGGTTCCCATTATCGCGGTCATCTTGGTACTTGGGTTCGCACCTTTTACCCACAACTGGGGGAGCGTCAGGAAATGCGATTGGTCAACGGCACTCAACAGCCAGTTTACGTTTACGCCTGCCATGACCCAATTGTTGCAAATGGGCTAACCAAAGCAATTGAAGAGTTTTTCACCCATCCAAACCCGACTGCTGCGCTCAGAATTGCAGGGGCTTTTAGTACCAAGAAGCCACGGGTGTTGGTCAAAAAATGAAAGCGATCGCACTCCTTAGTCTAGTGCGATTGCCTGATTACATACGTGATGAATGCTGAGTCTATGGTATCAGTTTTCGCTCCATCACTCGAACCATCAAAAATAACAATCTTCGTTTTATGCAACAACTCAATCTATTTACTGAATCAACCCCAGTTTTACCTATCACCTACTACCCCGATTTCTTAAGTCAGGAACTTGCCAATGAACTCTACCAACACTGTTTAAAACTGGAGTGGCAACAGAATCAAATCAGAATCATGGGTAAAACAATGCCTGTCCCCCGCCTGGAGTGCATTTACGGGGACTACGGCTGCGATTACCTTTATTCCAACAGCGTATTTTTGAAACCACTATGTTGGACAGAAAAACTCGCTTACTTGCGTGACAGAATCACCGCATTCACTGGCTACAAGTTCCGCATAGTCATCGGCAATCAATACCGCACGGGGACTGATTCTATCGGGTGGCATTCCGACAATGAAGCATCAATGGGATCTAACCCTGCAATCGCATCGGTAAGCCTGGGTTCATGTCGCAAATTTCAAATCAAACCGAGAAATGGCAAAGCAACAGATTTCTGGCTGGAACACGGCAGTCTACTTGTGATGCACCCAGGCTGTCAGTCTACACATCTGCATCAGGTTCCGAAAACCAACAAAGTGGTTAGCACCCGAATCAATCTCACCTTCCGACCACATACCGGAGGTGGGAGATCATTCTGACAAGGCCAGTGATCATGTAAAATGACAGTTTCTTAGTTCATCTGTACTATTAAGTCCGGTTAAAAAGCAGTCAGCAGGACGAAAAAACAACTACCAATACAAGTCCTGTTGATTGCTTCTCTTAAAACCACGCTTCTTTAACTCGTGTCTACGTAACTCACCTAAAAGGCGGTATGACTCAATACCCCAAGCTTTGCATTGCTTCAAAATACTGGAGGGGATATGAATATAATCGAAACCGATTCTCAAGCTCTACACTTACAAGAATGGTTAAATAGTGGCGTTGACGAAGAAATCTTTCATCTGAATGTGCGATCGCTGTCTGGGACTTTGCCCTACGAATATCTGCTCTACAGTCCCAAAATCTCCCGTCGCAACGATGGACGACTGCGCGATCGCGATTTAAAAAAGTACCAGCACATTGAATTAGGCGGCTGGTGGTGCAATGGAGTTGACCCGCTTAACAACTACGCCCTGATGATGTGGGGCTGTTTCAAACCCGACCATCCCCGAAGAGATCGCCAGAAAATTCACAAGTTCATTAAGTATGAACACCCATATAGAGAAGAGACACGCGCTTTCTTCCTATTAGTACCAAATCGCATTTGGGTGAAAGTTTCCAATCGTAGCGGCATTCCCATCACTGAGGAAGACCTACAGCATCCTGGCGGTTTCTGGCACTGGGTTTGGAGGCATAACGTACCAGTCACAATTGTCGAAGGTGTCAAAAAAGCGGGGGCATTACTGACTGCTGGCTATGCTGCGATCGCAATTCCTGGTGTTAACGCTGGATACCGCACACCCCATGATGAGTACGGTACTGCTATTGGTAAGCCAAACCTCATCCCCGACTTGAAACATTTCGCAACACAGGGGAGACAGGTCAACATTTGCTTTGACCAGGACAACAAACCTGAGACAGTCCAACGGGTGAGAACCGCTATCAGTCGTATGGGACGGCTACTGGTAAACGAAGGCTGTTCGCTGCGGGTGATTGATTTACCGCTAGGGGCAGAGAAAGGGGTTGATGATTTTATCGTTGCTCACGGTCAACCGGCATTTGATGCGCTCTACAACACAGCCGTTGCGCTGGAGTTGTGGGAGATTAAGCTGTTCACTCTGCTGACTTATCCGCCAGCGATCGCTCTCAACCAAAGATTCTTGGGTCAGCTTCTCGTCCCTGAAGGTGAAAAACTGATTATCCTCAAAGCTCCCAAGGGAACCGGTAAAACCGAATGGCTGTCTACTGAGGTGGCGAAGGCGCATGACCTTGGACGTAGGGTGTTAATCATCACCCATCGGATTCAACTTGGTGAGGCGTTGTGTAATCGCTTCGGAGTTAACTATGTTACCGAAGTCCGCACGAATGAAACAGGCACATTATTAGGATATGGGGTGTGCGTTGATTCGCTGCATCAAGAGAGTCAGGCGCGATTCAATCCCAATGACTGGTCAAATGATGTCATTATTATTGATGAATGCGACCAAGTATTCTGGCATCTTCTCAACTCTGGTACTGAAGTGCAAAAACGTCGGGTATCCGTTCTCAAAAACCTCAAACAACTGGTACAGAATGTTTTGGGCAGCACTCAAGGAAAGATTTACTTGTCTAGTGCGGATGTTTCCGACACAGATGTAAAGTATGTTTTATCACTCGCTGGGGAATATCGGGTTAACCCGTTCGTCATCGTCAACAATTATCGTCACGTAGCCGGGAACTGTTACAACTACTCTGGCAGTAACCCGAAGAATTTGATTGCGGCACTGGACAAAGCGATTTCTAAAGGTGGGCATCATTTACTCTGTTGCTCTGCTCAAAAGGCTAAGTCCAAATGGGGAACCCAAGCACTTGAAGAACGTTTTCGCCGCAAATTCCCTCACCTGCGAATTCTGCGAATAGACAGCGAATCTGTTGCTGACCCCTCTCATGCGGCTTTCGGTTGTATCGCTCATCTGAACGAAATTCTGACCCAGTACGATTTGGTTATCGCTTCTCCAAGTCTTGAAACTGGAGTATCTATCGACATTCGAGGACATTTTGATGGTGTTTGGGGGATTTTCCAGGGAGTGCAGCCGGTTAACTCCGTGCGTCAGATGTTGGCAAGGGTTAGGGAAACTGTTGACCGTCATATCTGGGTCAGAGAGTGGGGGATGTCGGTTGTGGGCAATGGTTCCACAACCATCGGAGGATTGCTCAGAAGTCAACACGTTGCAACACAAGCGAACATTGCGCTGTTGTCGGCGGCGGATAATGACGATTACAGCTATGTTGACCAGAATTTTCAGCCAGAGTCATTGCAGACTTGGGGCAAGCGTGGTTCTGTGATTAATGTCGAAATGCGGCGCTATCGGGAATCGGTGCTTGCGGGTTTGGTCGAGGATGGCTACACCGTTATCGATGCCTTGGATGCTGACGATGATGAGAGTGGGGCTGTTATCGAGTCGGTTAAAGCGGCATCTGTTGAATTGTATACTGCTGAATGTGAAGCGATCGCGGATTCTCCGACTATCTCTGATGCCGAACTTAAGAAACTCCTTGATACAAGGGCGAAAACGAAAACCGAGCGACACCAGCAACGCAAGGCTGAATTATCCCGTCGCTATGAAGTTGATGTTACCCCTGAGCTTGTCGAGAAGGATGATGACGGCTGGTATCCTCAACTGAGAATGCACTACTATTTGACGCTGGGGCGAGAGTTTCTGACGAACCGTGATGCTAAACGAGCAGCAGCGCAGTTAGAAGCGGGGCAGAATTCGATTTGGAAGCCGGACTTTAACAAGGGGCAGATGTTACCTGCTGTACTGTTGTTAGAAGAACTGAATCTGTTGCAGTTGCTCACTCCTGGGGAGCAGTTGCGGGGGTCTGATGAAAAGATGCTGGAGTTTAAATCACTGGCTGTTCAGCACAGACACGTTATCAAGAATTATCTGAATGTCAGTATTTCGGAAAAACACACACCGATAGCGATCGCACAGAAACTACTTGCGAAGATTGATTTGAAGTTGGATTATGTCGGTCGGTTGGGTAAACGTGAAAATCGGGAGTGCGTTTATCAATTCGTTGCCCCTGATGATCAGCGCGATTCGATTTTTGGACAGTGGTTAAATCGGGATGAAGTGTTTCTTAGTGAGTTGGTGTCAGTCACGAATAATATAGAGTTACAAACACCAGGTATTGACACGAAACCTATTGATATTCCCCAAACAGTTACCCAGGTGGAAAATCCTAATGCTCAAAGCTGGAAAGGGCTGAAACTGAAATTGCAGAAAGGTTTGGACAGCGCTGGTCAGTTCTACCAACAGCTAGTCTCTACAATCGGCAGTGCTATCGGCGTTGCTGATGGTGAGCCTTACTGGAACGCATACCTTGGGCAGTGGCAGATTTGGGTTAAGTTTGCAGACGAGTGTAGGTCTGTGGTGTGCGATTGGTTGGTGGCGGTGTAGGTCATTCACAAAGCTCACACCTATTAATCGTAGAGATTCTTTCGACTTTTATTTCGTCAGCGCAATCACTTCAAAAAGTACGACAAGTACATTTACTCTTCAATTGCATCTAGCGTAGGTTTATATTTTCTAGATACTCAAGTGTGGTAAACCTCTAAGTATCAAGTTTTTTGACAATTAAGGTAAAACTCAATGCCAGATATTATAGATACTGCAATCAATGCAGGTACTTTCAACACTTTGGTAACAGCAATTACAACTGCTGGTTTGGACACAGCGCTCAAAGGTTCCGGCCCATTTACCGTATTTGCACCAACAGATGAGGCATTTTCTAAACTGCCATCTGGTACTGTAGAAGCATTACTTGAAGATGTGATTGAGTTAAGAAAAGTTCTAGAGTATCACGTAGTAGCTCAAAAAATTGTTGCAGTAGATTTGGCACAGTTGTCCGAGGTAACAACAACCCAGGGAACAGACCTCAAAATTGATTCTAAGAATGGTGTTAAGGTAAATGATGCAACAGTTGTCACACCGGATGTGTCAGCAGATAATGGTGTGATTCATGTTATTGATCAAGTATTAATACCTCAGTAAAATGCCGTGAAGTCTTTTTGAGATTAAACATCGCGATTGCTGCTCTGTGCAGCTTCTCCTGAGTCCATCGGTGAGAGGCTCATAAAACTATGGTCTTGTGGTTCATTGTAAGTTGCTCCACTGGCGGCAAGTGCTCCCGAGCAACCATCGAATCAACTTTTTCTCGGCTTGATGAAGATAAACATACAAGTGGCAATACTTATGCGGGTACAGCTAGTCGCGTAACTGTTGGGCAGACACTTCCGGGTGGGGGTATAGCGATCGCAAACGGCACTTATCGAGACGTTTTCAATAATGATTCTGATCATTAATCATTACTTATTGCGAAAATATTAAGGGCTCATTTTGAGTCTTGGAAAGTAAATCAAACAGTAAATACAGTAAATGCTGATTTTTTCTTCGATTTTCAATTTTGCTTACGATCTTGAGTAATTTAGATGCGGCCGTCCTGACTTTCGGCTGAAAAGACAATTACCCATACCATTCATTCATCAGAATTTGCTCGCACCTTACGATCATTTCCTGCGCCTGGGATAAACCAAGATTATAAGCATTCTCAAAACACGCTTTGGCTTCGATCACCCGCTTCCTTCGACCCAGTTCATCGCCTTTGTTGTACCAAGCTCTAGACATCAGTGGGTCTATTTCCAACGCTCGGTCATAACACGAAAGCGCTTCCTCTTGCTGACCGAGGCTACTCAACGTATTCCCTTTATTCATCCATGCAATCGCGTTTCTTGGTTCAAACTCCAGTGCCGAATTGTAAGACTGTAAAGCTGCTTCGTGATACTCCAGTCTCCAAAGCGCCAATCCTTTGTTGATCCAACTTTCCACATGGCACAGATCGATTGCAAGCACGTTGTTATAGTAGGCCACCGCTTCGTTAAACTTTCCTGCCTCTTGAAGCACCATTGCTTGTTGAAACATGTCAATGATATTTTCTGCTGGTTCCGACATCACTTAAACTTCCTATTTGAAATCTGCGCTTCGATGACACACGCCCAAGTCGATACCCTTGTATTTGAGTTCGGGGGAAACCTTGTTAAAGAATTACTCAGTATGATAATGAGTGATGAGCGTTGCAGCATGATCCTGGAGTTTGAATACGCAAGCCAAGACTTATTTGCTCAACTGCTTGTCGATACACCGCAGTGGACTGAGTGGATGGGTTGACTTGTGAGATCGCTATCACTACCACAAAAACATTTTTTTTAGCGCAGATGTATTGCCTAATCTGCTGAAATTCGCATCTGACAAGACTTAAGCAACGCCTGAAATTCTTCATTTGAACGAATCTGATCAAAATCTGAGTCAGTTTTTGCCATATCTTGGTATTCGTTAGGACTCAGATTGATCGCTTGTTGCAGGTTAAAGATTGCTTGTTCTACATGAAGCAATTGGGCATAACAGCAAGCCTTACCATAAAAAGTAGTGGAGTCGTCTGGACAGATTTTGTCATATTGATCATAACTGGTGAGAGCCTCTTGATAGCGTTTGAGAGTTAACAGTGTACTGGCTCGGTTATACCAAGCTTGTGGTAAATCTCTTTGAAATTCAAGGGAGCAGTCGAAGCTAGTCAGTGCTTCTTCAAATCGCTCCAAATCCATTAAAGCAATACCCCGATTACACCAAGCTTGGGGAAAATCATGATGGAATTCAATCGCACGCTCGTAGGAAGTGATCGCCTCTTCAAAGCGTTCCAAGTCTATCAACAAATTACCTCGGTTATACCAAGCATCAGAGTTATCTCTTTGAAATTCAATCGCTTTATCGTAAGAAGCTATTGCTTCATCATAGCGCCCCAATTCATCCAAAGCAGACCCCCGATTCAGCCAAGCTGCGCTCAAGTCGCCTTTAAGTTTCAGGGATTCCTCGGTGCTAGCAAGAGCATCTTCATAGCGTTCTAAATTTAATAAAGCAATGCTGCGAAAATACCAAGCGTCAGAGTCATCAGATTTTAATTTAACAGCATGATCGAGATTAGCAAGCGCCTCTGAAAAACGCTCTAAACTTAATAAAGTCAAACCTTTATTTTCCCAAGCTTCATGCAAATCAGGCATGAGTTTCAAGGCTTGTTCAAACGCTTCGAGTGCTTCAAGGTTACGTCCTAAAAGCCTTAAAGCAATACCTCGATTGCACCAAGCTTCATGAGAGTTCGGCTGGAATACCAGCGCTTGAGCGCAAGCAGCCAGAGCCTCATCCAAGCGTCCTAAATTTAACAGCGCCCAGCTGTGATTAACCCAGACTTGATAGTTGCCAGATTTTAGTTCATTGGCTCGTTCAAATGCTTCCAGAGCCTCCTCAAAGCATTTTTTGTTTAAAAGTTCAACGCCCAAGTTAAACCAAACCTTGTCTATTTCTGGTTGAATTTCTAAAGACACAGTATCCCTCTCCTTTTGTGGGGCTATATTTCCCTCGTTATTTATAGAAGTTAGTTATAAGTAGCTCGGCGGAAATAATTCTTGTTGGGATAAGGCAGTTCTTGCTGTGAACAAGAGGAGAAAGGTTTGAGCCTTATTTACTTTTCCTTACACCGTTTAGTTTTATTGCACCGACTTAAGTAGGTAGGCATTCAATATGATTCGGTTTACCCCTTACCTAGACCACCAGGAAAGTGAAAAATGCTTATCCGAACCCTATTGGGTAGGCACTCTGATAATTACTACCACTTGGCGCTGGCGATTTCGGAAAACTGTTGCTTGGTTATAAAAACTTCCTCCTAAAGGGCGATTGAAATCGACGGTCACAACCTAGTAGTTCGCCAACCCAAAATTGCTGGGTGGAGGTCGGCGCTTGTGCAAGGGAGCAGGGGAGCAGAGGAGAGATTTGTACAAGTTCTTTCCCCCTTGCCCCTCTGCACCTCTGCCTCTCTGCTTGCCACCACGCAAAGTTACCTTGGCAGACTACTAGAAGAAATTGGGCGTTGCATACACCGCAGCTATCGATAACCTCAATTGTCCCACAGTGATTGTGGCTCGGACAAAGAAGGGCAAGGGTGTTGCAGATTTAGAAGATATCGGCGGTTGGCATGGTAAAAGCCTTGAAGCCTGACCAAGCAAAGGCAGCGATCGCCTGATTGAGAGTGCCGTAGACCCCAGTCCATTTAAACAAGGGAGAAAATTATTGGCAATTTCTTAAAGTACCTTTTTCCGAAAGTTTCAGCTTTTCTTAGTGCTATTCGGTTACAGGGTTTTCCTGACTGGTATGAATTTCCCAACGAGACTGCTACGGCGATATATTAAGATTTAGAAAAAGATTATACGGGAAGTTTCCGTATAATAAATAGTTAGCCATCTTCCGTCACTGAGAGTTGTTGGTAGCGAAAGATTCTTAGTCAGTGGCACAGGTTGGGTACGCGGAAGTTGAACAAGGAGGTAGATGAACAACTCTAGAATTCAGGGTAGTTGCCTTTGTGGAACGGTGAACTTTGAAGTGAACCCGCCGTTCCAAAAAATGGTTCATTGCCACTGCTCACGGTGTCGCAAAGGCACGGGCACAGGCCATGCCACAAATCTAACCGTTGAACCCAGCCAGTTCCGATGGCTTTCCGGCGAGGAAGTCGTTACACGTTATAACCTTCCCACGGCAAAGAGCTTCGGCAAATGGTTTTGTAGGCATTGCGGGTGTCCGGTTCCACGGCTAACGCGCAACGGCAAGATCGTGGTTATTCCAGCCGGCTCGTTGGATACAGCACCACCTATCACTCCTACAGATCACATCTTCTGGGCATCCAGAGCAGCGTGGGGTTGTACTAGCGGAGGGCTTCCAACTCATACCGAGTATCCAGAGTCATGGTAGAGCAAGAATCTGCCTAACAAAGGGTTCTAGCCTATGTCTGTAGTGAGTAAAAATTACCTATTGATATTTAGGACAGCAAATATTTTTAAGTTGATGACATACTGAAACAACTTCGCAGTTTATGAATACGAGTAGTTATGACTACCGAAAATCATCAAATTCTAGAAATTACGAAAAATTATCTCAAAGATATTGCAGAAGGTAAAACAGGGGATGAACTTGCTATTTATTATTCTGAGTCAGTAAAGCAAATAGAATACCCTAATCGCCTATTTCCTGAAGGAGCAACAAGAAATCTTTTCGATTTAAAGGAAGCAACTCTTAGAGGTAAATCAGTTCTGATAAGTCAGAATTATGACATTCAAAAGTCTTATGTTGCTGGTAACACAGTAATTTTAGAAACAATATGGACAGCAGAAATTGCTGTTCCAATCGGGCAAACTCCTGCCGGAGGAAAGATGAAAGCTTATTTTGCACAGTTTATCGAATTTGAGGATGGCAAGATAATCTGTCAAAGAACCTATGACTGTTTTGAACCGTTCTAAACCCAGAAGTTATCAAGAAAGGCAGAGGGCAGTTCTTGCTGAAGGCAGAAGGAAATACTGCCTTCTCCCACAGAAAGTGACCGAACGTGAGTGCGTCTCGTTGGCGCAGCCTCTCGTAGAGAAGAGAAGGGAACAAGGGAATCAAGGGTGATTATGATGCCCGTCGTGCTTATGGCTTGAGTTGTTCTCCAAGGCAAGCTGCGATCGCTTGGAAACGGATTGATTATTTGTGGAATCTATTGTCCAGTCAGGAGGCATAACCATGATTAACCAAGTCCAGAATCTAGAAACTTGTTGGTATCTTTCACCACCTTGGGGTAAAGAGATTCCCCCCTTAGAAGTTTCTCTGTTGGAGAAAGTCTACGTCACTACCACCAAATCTTCGGTTACTGTTGTGGTATAGAGTGGTCAGCTAAAGGCTGGAGTTATGAGATTGTCTACGGCAAGGATAATCTAACTGTTTTAGGACGTGAACTTATTGGCACAGGCAACTTACAACTGAACACTAAAGAAAAACCTGTGTTCCGGCTCGGTGAGTTGGTCGAGTTTCGGTTTCATGGCGATGGGCCACCAGCAAGGATTGTCCAGGGCATTCAACTGATTTGCGATTGCTGGTTCTACAGCATCGAATGGCTTTCACCAGGGCTATCTGAAAAAGGTGACAAGGTTTTTACCTCTAGGGATTCCATCGCACGGGTGACTGACTATGACTTGGAGCGGGTGCGATGACAATCTATACCTCATGTTACCGTGCCAAAATCCTCTTCGTGGGCATTCATTACGCTTGGACAGTAGGTCGTTTACTTTTGTACAAAGCTATTACTGTAGAAACTGATAATTATGATAGTTCTGGTACTGAATCCTTAGAACGAATCACTGATTATAATCAAGCCATCAAGATTAATCCTAACGATGCCCTAGCCTACAGCAGACGGAAACCTTGGGAAACAATAATATCCTCTACGCTTGTTGCGTCTATTTATATAGCTCAACTTATATAGCTCAACCCTTGATCTTCGAGAAAATATCACCAAATCGACAGAACCATCTGCTTTAGCTGGCAAGATAGAATCGTAATGAAAATTAACATTGTTAAATATATCTTCAATTATGTTTCCTAACCTTGTGGAAGATACCAAAGAATACTGGTGCAAGTTAAATGAGTTAGAAGTTGCTTACCAAAAAGGTGAAGTCTCTATTGAAGAGGTAGATGCGAGGGTTAAATTGCTGATGACTGAATTAGGTAAAAGTCGCCAGGCAGCATTAAACTACGTTTTGAATAGCTTTTACCATTTTTTGAATGAGCAAGGAGAAGCAATTGTTGGTATAGCAATTTTAGGAGTCATTAGCTACGCTTGGGTGGTTCTCAGCTAAGTAGGCGGCTAGAATAAAATGTAAGATAAAAGAGATTTGCTCTTTGTAGAGGGGCAATATTGCTAATGACTGCACCCATAAAGATAAATTGGCAATGTTCTAGATCGGTTGCTATGTCCTTAAACTAGTAAACCAAACTCATAGCGGTTGATGAATGAACCTATAACTATGCCGTGCATCTCCTCTGTTTTAGAAAAGCAAATTGTCTTCCGAGCTAGCTGTTTGATTCTTGTTTGTTCACTGTTCACTGATTTAATCACTCCCAAGTAATATCTGCATTTTGGAATAGTGGCAGTTGAATAACTTGGGTTTGTTTGGCGTTATCCAGGTTAGACAAAGAAATTCCCAACAACCTAATACTGCGGTTTTCCAGTTCAATCGACTCAAACAGTCCTTTGGCTATCTCAAAAATCATAGATAGTTCACTAATGGGAGCAAGCATTGTCTTACTACGGGTTAACTGCTGATAGTCAGAGAACTTGACTTTTAACGTTAATGTGCGTCCTCGTGTTTCATGCTTCTCTAACCTTTGCTCCACTATCTGGGCGATCTGTTCAAGTTCCTGCAACATCTGACCAACATCGCTTAAGTCCTGTGCAAACGAGGTTTCTGCACCAATCGATTTGCGAATTCGATTCGCCTCAACTGGGCGGTCATCTTCTGCTCTGGCAATCTTGTAGTAATAATGACCTGCTTTACCAAAGTGGTGTGTTAACTCAGAAAGAGTTCGCTCTTTCAAATCTGCACCACTATGAATCCCCAGTGAGTGCATCTTCGCTGCTGTAACCTCTCCAATGCCGTGAAACTTTTCAATCGGCAGTTGTTCTACAAAGGCGATCGCATCCTCCGGTAAAATCACGGTTAGTCCGTTGGGCTTGTTCTGCCCTGATGCCATTTTTGCAAGAAACTTGTTAATCGATACGCCTGCGGTTGCTGTCAACTGGGTTTCTTGGAAAATCGCAGTTTTGATGTGTCTTGCGATTGTAGAAGCGTAGGGGATACTTTGCTTATTCTCAGTAACGTCCAAATATGCTTCATCTAGTGCAACCCCTTCCACTAAATCACTGTAGCGTTTGAATATGGCGTGGATTGAAGTGGAAATATCTCGGTAAACATCGAATCTCGGTCTGACAAAGATAAGCCCAGGACATTTTGCAAAAGCGGTTACAGAAGGCATCGCTGAATGAACACCAAACTTACGAGCTTCATAACTGGCTGCTGCAACTACGCCTCGCTGATTCGGACTGCCACCGACTACTAACGGCTTGCCTCGGTAGCTAGGGTTGTCCCTCTGTTCCACCGATGCGTAGAAGGCATCCATATCAACGTGAACTATTTTCCTGGTTCTAGCGACAGATTCTTGTCCCAAGCGTAGCTCCACTACAAACAGTCTCGCTTTTCACACCATTTTCAAGCAAATTAAATCCTAAATTAGAAATCCTATAGTACACTAGCACTAGTTTGAGCCAAATCTTGCATAGCTGCAAATTATTTACTTGCTTGCTTGAACTTTCTACTACCTGCGAAGAAAAGTCTGATAATGATTTACTCAAATCTAAAGTTGCACATATATTTTTTTCCATTAAGATAGATAATCCCTGTCTCTAAATTATTGCTCAAAGGGAATCCTAGCCTTTTTTGGGTCAAAAAAGAGAGTCTTGCAACTTGTGACTCAAACTCATCTTTTTTTAAGTGTTAATACGACTTGGTAAGTATAAATTTATTTAAAGTACTAGGGAAATGATTTAGCGATGGCTGCGCCCGCCGAAGGCATCGCTTGTTTTTTACTGGATCTGACAAAACCGCATAGCTCCCAAAGGAGAGAGGCTTTGAATCTTACTCCCCAACGCTCGTAGGGAAGGGGCTGGGGGTTAGGTTTTTAGCTAGATGTGCCGGACGCCATTGATTTGGCACGATTTTTGCATAAGAGTATTGTGACCTCTCCATTGCTCACAAAATATCACTAAAGACTTATGCAACAACAGCGAAGACCGAGTAAGAAGAGTTTGCGATCGCTTGATTACTTGAATGTGTTTCTCGCGGATGTGCGCGATGGTGTTGGGCCATATCTGAGCATTTACCTGAAAGCTTCAGCAAATTGGAACCCAGCCCAAATTGGCATGGCAATGTCAGCTTCGGCAATTGCCACAGTTATTGCCCAAACACCAGCTGGTGCATTGGTTGACAGGCTACGTCAAAAACGGATGTTGATTGTAATGGCCGCTGTGTTTGTTTCTATCGGCTGTATTGCTATGGGCTTGTTCCCCAATTTGCCTGTTGTCATCGGCTCTCAGATTATGATTGGGATTGCTGCTGCAATTTTCCCACCTGCGATTACTGCTATTACTCTGGGACTCGTAGGACATGAGAGATTAGATAGGCGCGTAGGTCGTAATGAAACATTTAACCATACAGGTAATCTGCTAGCTGCCACTCTCGCTGGTTTAGTAGGTTACTTTATTGCACGCAAGGCAATATTTTTCCTGGTTGCAGCTATGGCTGTGGGCAGTATTATTTCAGTGAGGATGATTCGTGAAAGAGAGATTGACCACGAACTAGCGCGTGGAGATGGTGAAGAGGGAGAAGAAGGCCAAGAGGAGGATAATGAAAAACATCAGCAGCCCTATGAAGGCATATTGCAATTATTAAGCGATCGCCATATCTTATTTTTTACTATTGCAGTAGTTCTGTTTCACTTTGCCAATGCTGCTATGTTACCGCTAGTTGGTCAAGAATTGGCACAGGGTAAAGGGACAAGTGACACAGTTTATATGTCTGCTTGTATCATTGTGGCTCAGTTAGTGATGATTCCAGTGTCTAACTTGGCTGGGCGTTTTGCACATACAGCCCGAAAACCCATATTTTTGCTGGGCTTTGCCGTCTTACCGATTCGAGGAGTGCTGTATACGTTTTCGGGCAATCCCTATTTTCTCGTTTCTGTGCAAATTCTGGATGGTATTGCAGGCGGGATTTTTGGAGTGCTTTCGGTGTTGATGGTAGCTGATTTGACTAAAGGCACGGGACGCTTTAATGTTACCCAAGGAATGCTCAACACTGCTATTGGCATTGGTGCAGGTTTGAGCAACGTGCTGGCTGGATTTGTGGTTAAAAGTGCTGGTTACAATGTTGGTTTTTTGATTTTAGCAGCGATCGCAGTTGTGGCTTTAGCAGTTTTTTGGTTCTGTGTACCTGAAACAAAAACAGGAGTTAATAGAAAAGCATCACATCAAACCGCTTAGGGCAGTCATTAGTTATTAGTCATTAGTCCAATAGAAACCACGCCCACTCTTTAACATGGCATGAATTAACCCCATGAAAGACAAAGTTTTTCCACCCACGAGGGGCGAGGTATGCACTAAAATCCAATGACCAATGACTAATGATTAATGACTACTTAATCAAAAGCATCTAGCAAAATCATGATTGTTTTGAGATACATCATTATCGGGCTAACTTATATAGGTTTGGGTTTAGGATATCTCCCTGGTTTGCGGATGAACCGAGCCAGTATTGCTTTAGTTGGTGCATCTTTGCTGATGGCATTTGGGGTATTAGACCTCAAAGAAGCATGGCTTGCCATAGACTATAAAACGCTGATTTTTTTATTTGGCATGATGGTAATCAGCACAAACTTAGCTTACGCTGGTTTTTTCCAATTAACCCTTGATACAGTTACACACTTCACCCGCAGCCCTTTAGGTTTGCTAATTATTTTAACTTTCGGCAGTGGGATTCTCTCCGCTTTTTTTCTAAATGATACCATCGCTCTAATTTTGACTCCTTTGGTTCTCGGTTTAACCCAAACTTTGAGCCTCAATCCGATTCCTTACTTACTTGCCTTGGCGGGAGCAACTAATCTAGGCTCAGTAGCTACCTTAAGTGGCAATCCACAAAATATTCTGATTGGTTCCTTCTCTGGTATCAGCTATCTCGATTTTGCGAAAGCATTGACTCCCGTCGCATTAGTAAGTTTGTTAATCCAAATTGGGTTATTGTGGTGGCTTTATCCTGATGTTCGTTCTACTAAGTCTTGTCCGAGTGTAACCCCCGTGCGTTACCGCATATTTAAACCGTTGCTTACTAAAAGCCTATTGATAACAGGAGGACTATTAATTGCATTTTTAATTGGGATACCTCCAGCCCAAGCAACACTCGTAGCTGCTGGTTTACTGTTCATTACTAGGCGAATCAAACCGCAACGAGTTTTAAATAAAGTAGATTGGGATTTAATGGTGATGTTTTCTGGACTATTTGTTGTGACTGCTGGAGTAGAAAAATTAGGAATATTGAATTTATTTAGCGGTTTAGTTTATAACCCCTTGAGCATATTAGGAATTACTGCTCTGCTTTCAAATTTAGTTTCTAATGTTCCAGCAGTATTGTTACTACAACATTTAATTCCCCATCCAGACACGAAAACCTGGTTACTATTAGCAGCAGGATCTACCTTAGCTGGTAATTTAACTTTGTTAGGTTCAGTTGCTAATTTAATTGTTGCTGAGGCTGTTGCAAAACTTGGTTATCAATTGTCATTCTGGGAACATCTACGTTTTGGTCTACCGTTAACTGTCGTGACTCTCATCCTGGCTTATTTTTGGATTTAGTCATTAGTCATTAGTCATTAGTCATTGGTCATTGGTCATTTGTCAACAATCAAACTTAAAATTTCAGGCTTAAAGGCTCAACGTTTAGGTTCAAAGGCTCAATGTTCAGGCTTAAAGGCTCAACTTTGATATTTCAAGAGACTTCCTTGCTTCCTGCTCTTGCTTCCCATCTTTTTATCAGTCAACTTGCGTTGATGTGATGACTTTATCCCAGCAATTTTACGGTATTTTGTGACTGTTCTGCGGGTGATTGGTAGACAAAATCCGATTTTTAAAAGCTGGGCTAATTGCTCATCAGTGTAAGGATTGGCGGGTGATTCTTCTGCAATTAACTGTAATAGCATCTGTTGGATTTGTTGAGGAGTACGTCCGCCTACTCCTACAGGAACACATAGTGAATGCAACGGAATTATCTGACTGTGTTGATTGCAAACTAATATATACCGTCCCCGCACAATCCGACTGACTGTAGAGTTACTAAGTCCTACCGATTGAGCTACTAATTGCTGAGGGGTAGACACTAAGTCTAATTTCTCCCGACTCTGCAAAAAAGCTTGCTGACGCTCAACTAAAAATTTCCCAACTTTGAGCAGATTTTCCTGCCATTGTTGCAAAGCTGTGAGTAAATTTCTAGCTTTTTGTAATAATGCTTCTAGCTGTTGGGTATCTCGCCTTGCTTTTGGTGATTCCTGCAAAATCTTAATGGCTTCAGAATTCAGACAAAAACGTTGTTTGACTTCATAAGCTAAAGAAATTTGCCAACTTCCAGCTATTAGCTCAACTTTTAAATCGGGGGTCACGATGGGAGCATCGCTACCACCGAAGTTTCTGGCGGGACGGGGTTCTAATTCTTGAATCTTATGGATAGCATCGGTGATTTTCTCGATGTCAACATTAAAATGTTGATCATTTTGGTGCAGTGTTTGCAATAGTAATTGACAATTATGCTTTGAATTTGAAGTATTATCAATACAATTTGCTATGTCTTCTAAATAATTTTTAACTAGTAGAAAAGCTAGGCTTTCAGGCTGATTTTTGAGTTGTATTAACAAACATTCTTGCAGGGTTCGCGTACCAATTCCAGGTGGATCTAAACTTTGGAGGAGAGGAATAACAGCCTCTAGTTCTTTTGCACTCCAGATACTACCATCTGCCCAAACTTCTGGAGTTTTTTCTAAGTAACCTGAATTTGATAACCACTGAGTTAGATAGGTTAAGGCTTCACGTTGTTTGTATGGTATTGACAAAGCTGATATTTGTCCAAGAAGATGCTCACTTAAACTTAATTGCTGGGCGATGGGACTATACCAATTAGGTAGAATATCATCTAAAAGTGCTTCGCTGTTCTGGAAATCAGAATTTTCTACTATAAATGGATTGTGTTTAGATTCTTCTCGAAGATAATCGAATACTCGTTTACCATCCCACGGTAAGAAGCGAACTAAATACTGTAGAGTTGGGTAAATAACAGTTTGAGTTTCTAGGTGTGTTTCTAGTGTAGATGCTGAGTTTAAGGAATTCATTAGTTAAGAGTTAGAAGTTTTATCTCGTTCCTATGGTCTGCATGGGAATGCCCATCTATAGGCTCTGTTTATAGTCCAAGGAGGCGGAGCCTTGCCAAAGTCATTCCTTGGGAGAGCCAAGGAACGAGAAGTTGAAAGTTTTTGTTATAAATTCCATTGTTTCTTTTTTTGTTCAAAGCTTTCGATAGAAATTCCTAATGCTTTGTGGGGTTCTTGGGGATAAAGCGCTAAAGCATGGCGGATAAAGTTTATTTCTAACTGAGCGATCGCTTGTTCTAAGTTCAAATTCATCTGATATTCTTGATTAAAAGTGAGATGCTCTGAAAGAATGGTTCTTCCTCCAGAAAAAACTGCTGCTCTCTCTAAAGTATTTTGCAGTTCTCGCACATTTCCTGGCCAAGCGTAATCTCTCAGTTTTTCTAGGGCGGTTGAGGTAATTGCTAAATTTTTAATTCCATTTCTTAGGGCAATAGAACTTAGAAAATGTTGGGTAAGTTGTTCTAAATCTTCGGGGCGATCGCGCAAAGATGGCAGTTCAATTCGTACTACATTAAAGCGATAGTAAAGGTCTTCTCGAAACTGATTGAGGCGTACCAATTGTTCTAAATTCCGATTGGTGGCAGCTAAAATGCGGACATCTACAGTTTTGGTTTGGTTACTACCCAAGCGCTCGAAGGATTTATCTTGTAATACTCGCAACAATTTCCCTTGAATGATCTGGCTCAATTCTCCGACTTCATCCAGAAAAATTGTACCGCCATTGGCTTGTTCAAAGCGACCAATTCGCAAGTGATTCGCTCCAGTGAAAGCTCCTTTTTCGTGACCAAATAATTCTGCTTCTAATAAATGTTCTGGAAGGGCTGCACAGTTAACTTTTACTAAAGGGCCGCGACTGCGAGGGCTAGCATTATGCAGTGTGGAAGCGACCAACTCTTTGCCCGTACCTGATTCGCCGACAATCAAAACTGTGGTGTTTCCTTGGGCAAGTCTACCAATGAGTTTAAAAACTTCTGCCATTTTAGGCGATCGCCCCAACAGTTCTTCTGGTTGTCCGAGATTTTGAATATTTGCTTCACCAATTTGCTCGGCCGATGCTTGGGAATGAGCTAAAGCTTTTTGCGCCAAGTTGACTAAATCTTCTAAATCGAAGGGTTTAGTTAAATAATCATAAGCTCCCAACTGCATAGCTTCAATGGCTGTACGACTTGTTCCATAAGCTGTCATCACAATTACTGGCAGTTCAAACAACGTTTTGCTACCTAAAGCTTTCAGAACACCATTACCCTGAGTTTTGGGCATTTTCAAATCTAGAAATACCAAGTCAGGACGAGATATAGTATTTTGTTGAATTATCTTCAGTCCTTGCTCTCCGTCTCCCGCCTCTATTACGTCGTGACCTTCATCTTTTAAAATCTGCGCCATCGCTTGACGCAAGGCTTTTTCATCATCAATAATCAAAATTTTAGCCATCGTTATGATTCTTCGGTAAGTAAACGCTAAAAACGGTGCAACCCGGTTGAGATTTCAAATCAATATGCCCTCCGTGTCGGGTGACAATCTCGTGGCTAATTGCTAAACCTAAACCTGTTCCTTGGGGTTTTGTAGAATAAAAAGGATCGAAAATGCGATCGCGTTCTTCTGGTGCTAAACCTGCGCCAGTGTCTTTTACCCAAGTCACTAAGTAGTCTTGCTCTTGATCTACACCTACCTCAACTTCGCTTTCTGGTGGACTGGCTTGGATGGCATTTAAGATTAAGTTAACCATCACCTGTCCTAACTCTCGGTGGCGTAGTGGTACTTGGGGCAGAGGTTCAGCAGCAGAGCGATAAAAAAGCGTTACTCCCTGTTCTTCGGCTTTGAGACGTAATAAAGAAACTGATTCAAAAGCGATCGCTTCTAAGGAAGTAATTACCATTTCTTCTTGCTGATTTTGGTCAAAATACAATAGCCGTCGCACCAACATCTCTAAACGGTCTACTTGTTCTAGTAAACTAGCGATCGGTAAAGTTGTAATTTCCTGCTTTTTTAATTGTCGTTCTGTATATTGCAAATTGAGGCGCATACTAGCTAAGGGATTGCGGACTTCATGAGCTACCCCCGCTACTAGTTGTCCCAGAGAGACCAAGCGCTCAACACGATGCAAGCGCTGCTCTAACTCTTGGCGATGGTATTGCATACTATTAATTGCAGTTCCCAACAGTCCCATTTCTGCGGGTAGCGGAGGAATTAGGGAAGCTTGATCCTCTTCCATTGCCTTAATACTTTGCTGGAGTCGCTGCACTCCCCACTGAAGTTGTAAGGCAATATAAAAAGTCCAAACTCCTACAACTAAAATTCCTAAAACTACGAAAACACTTAAAACGTTTTGATTGCTATCTTCTAGATGAGGTATACGTTTCATCGTCCACACTGCTCCCCACAGAGGTAGAGGGTCAGCACGCAGTACCAAGACATCAAGACCAGGGTGCAATACTAATTCCTGGGGTAAACCTTGGCTTGTGGCTCTCCGAGTCAATTGCAAAATTGTGTCTCGTTCAGCAGGAGGAATATCTTTTTTGGGGACAGGGCCCCCGTGGGTAGGATAGGCATAGCCTAAAAGCTGGTCTTGTTGCAGCAGATAAAATCCCCCTTCTACTCTTGGAAAAGCAGTTAGGGCATCGTTTGAGAGTTCCGACAACGGTTTGCTTGGCTTTGGTGTTTGCCCAGGATTTGATTCCCAAAATAGCTTAATTAGTCTGGTGTTGGCAAAAGCTAATTCTCTCTGATTTCTGGCAACAACAGCACCTTCAAGACTTTCAAATAGTTGCACCACTAACAATAAAGCAGCTCCACTTAAACCTAAAAAAAGGATGCTGAGGATTGTTAGCTGTCGCCGGAGTGTCCAACGTTGAGATAACACAATAGGTTTCATGGAATAAGGGTTAGAACTTCTAGAAGCGCAAAAACTATGCCAAATTCCAGTTGCTCATTTTTCATCCTGCCTTACTAACTAACGAGTGTCTTGTATCTATGGCACGAGTTTTGCACTCTTACAGTTATAGTTAGCAATTAAATTGAATTAAAGCAGATGAATAACTCTAAAGTTCGCATTCCGAAAGAAATTGCTCCCGATGTTTTTGCTCTAGCGGCTCAGTTGTATGCCCAAGAAAATCAGGATTATTCTTTAGAAGAAATTATGCAGGCTGGAGCAGAAGTACAAATTCCTCCAGAGGTGATTCAACAAGCAATACAGCAGATTCAAGCCAAGCAAATCCGAGATCATGATCGCCAACGCAAGTTAAAGTTAATTTTAACTAGTGGCGGCATCGGCGCAGCGATCGCACTTTTCGGTTTTTGGACGTACAATACTGTTGTTAGTAATACTACACCAAGCAGGCGATCGCTAGAAGCTAATCTCCCAAGTGCCAATTTAGCCAATGCTAATCCTCTAGATATTCCCCCAGCACCCTCACCAGAATTACCCCCCACAGCCGGAACCACTTTCACTGGTAAGGTAAAACAGTATCTTCTCAACCCTGAAGGTAAGGTGGATGGGCTATTACTTAATAACGGGCTACAGGTAAAATTTCCTCCCCAAATGGCGGACAGTTTAGTGCGGATAATTACCCCAGGCACGAAAGTGAGCATTTCTGGTGATCCTGGCTTTTCCACTCGCTTTGGACAGGAAGTGAGAGCCAAAAGCATCACTAATTCTCAAACTAGACAGACTTTAGTCGAACAACCTCCTACAACTGTCCCCCAACCACCCAGCTTGAGCAACTACAGTACTTTATCTGCGGAGGGAACTGCTCAGAATTGGTTGGTGGGACATCAAGGAGAAATTAACGGAGTCATCATCTCTAATGGCACTATTGTCAAGTTCCCGCCTCATGTAGGTGAACAGCTAACCAGTATAGCCAACATCAGAAACATAATTCAGGCCAAAGGATTTGGCACTCGCAATCGTTACGGCCAGATTTTAGAAGCTACAGCATTGTCAGTTAATGGGCAATCTGTATCTTTGCAACCAAAAGCTATCACCGAACCGTAATAAGCTGTTCCACATTTCAATTGCATAAATGGTAAACTAGATATATCCGTGCATTCAGCATTATTATGCCTGCCAAAGGGTTTCTAGCTCA
>NZ_JBALFD010000084.1:0-31234 GCF_036916985.1 Nostoc sp. | reverse complement strand
GTTAAATCAAGGAGAGTTAATTATTAAATGGGGAAGAAAAGTTAAGAATAAGGGCAATACTACTATTGCAAGTTAAATGTGGAATAGCTTACTACCAGACCAGCAGAGAATTTAATTATTTCAGCCCCGACTGCGTAGAGACCACCGATAGCACCAAACAACTCGTTAACCAAATGGCTGGGGATAATCGCCTCATTGTCACCACTATTCAAAAACTCAACCGAGCGGTCAAATCCCAACGCCATCAAATCGCAATGGAGAAGCTCAAAGATCAGCGCATTGTGTTTATCTTTGACGAATGCCATCGTTCCCAATTTGGCGAAACCCACAAAAATATCGTCAAATTCTTTACCCAAGCCCAAATGTTTGGCTTTACCGGGACTCCCATCTTTGCCGATAACGCTGCTAGCAACGAACACGGTAAACGCACTACCAAAGACCTATTCGAGGAATGTCTGCATAAATATGTGATCACTAATGCGATCGCTGATGAAAACGTGCTTAAATTTTCCGTCGAGTATTGGGGCACTGTCAAAGATTCGGGCAAACGCAAAGACGGCACGCTGATCACAGAGCCAAAATTAGACCGAGAATTCTTTGAAAATCCCGACCGAATTTCTCTAATTGTCGATTGGATTATTGCCAACCATAACCGTAAAACTCACGGTAGAAAATTCTCGGCGATGCTCTGCACCAGCAGCGTAGACACCCTAATTACCTATTACGACACGTTCAAAAACAAACAAAAACAGGGATTACATGACCTACGAGTGATCACGATTTTTACCCCTGGCTATAACGAAGAAGACCAAGACGCAAACGGCTTAATTGGAGAACCTGATTTCAATATCAGCGCAGATACAAGCAACCGTAGCCATAGCCGCGACAAACTGAATCAATTTATCGCGGACTATAACCAAATGTACCAAACCCAACATTCCGCCAAAGATAGTCAGGCTTTCTATGCCTACTATAAAGACATCGCCAAGCGGATGAAAGACCGCGATCGGGAAAACTTTCAGGATCAGGAACGCGCCGATATTCTGTTAGTCGTCAATATGTTTCTCACTGGCTTTGATGTCAAAAAGCTCAATACACTCTACGTTGATAAAAATCTGAAGTATCACGGATTAATTCAAGCATACTCCCGCACTAATCGCATTTTGGGCGAACTTAAATCCCAAGGGAATGTGGAGCGATTTCTCAAGACAAACCCCGACTGAAATGGGTACTACATGTAGATGTAGGGGTCTTAAAGTCCCTGAAAAAGTTCGTTTTTTGTCCCTTTTAAACCGAGTTTTTGAGCATAAATGCTTATTGATATAGGAAGTTTGAGCTTAACTTGACACCTATGGCGTCTTGCCCGCCCAGTCGATAATCTGGCTCTTGTGGGGTGGGCGACACAAGAGTTAATTGAATATTTTTTATTTGGAAGCCCCTTAGTAAAAACAGATGCTTTGGGCTGATTCATCTTTCTTGTGATGATCTGCCATGTTTTTTGCAATTAAAAATACTTAATTTTTGGCAAGATTATCCAAATACTTACACGTGTGAAAAATTCGTAATTGATAATTTGTAATTTAACTCTTAACTACAAATTATCAATTACGAATTAGGAATTAATTAAAGGCGTGATGGTGTCAAAAAACTAATTGTTTGTGGCTGAAAGCTCGATACGCTCTCCCAATAATTAACCTGGTTAATATTCACCTTGAGCAAAGCAATATTGGGTTCCTCCAGACCTTTAGGAAACCAGGTTTGAAGTTCCGGCTTCCATAGTTCTCGCAACTTGTTGCGGTCTTCCACTAGTTGCGCTGTACCTGAGATAGAAACGTATCGCTGCTGTTCGGGTGACGAAAAACTAACGTTGACCTGCTTATGGTGTTCAATCTCAGTCACCTTATGGGAATCAGCATAAGTAAAGAACCAGAGTATGCTGTCAGAGTTAATCTCACCACTCTTTGACATGGGGTAACTATGCAAACTGCCATCATCATCGACTGTGGTAAACATACCATAATCAATATCTTGAATTAGTTCATGCAGCTTTTGAATTTGTTGGTCGCGGTCTGTAGAAGTTGCCATTGTTTGTACTCTTTCTCTATTCCCTTTTTTGTTGGCTGTACTTTTTAATTACAACCAAACTGAAGGCTGGTAAAGTTATTTTTAGTATCAAGTTTTTTAACTTAAATTACGTGAGTCTACAGGTATAATTTTTATAAAAATAGCTCTTTTTTTATTTATATCTATAGAGATATTGCTTGAGAGCCACTGCCTTAATTTTTGCACGAATTGTAGGTATAGTATTTGCAATCAAATTCAGTGGTGCGATCGCCGATAGTTTTTGAATGAAAATTTGAAGAAGAATACAGATAGCGATCGCAGTTCATGACCATACTAAGATTTGCGATCACCACTCATAAATATTTATACCGTGTATTAATGTATTAAATATTGCGATGTGAAGTATTCTTACTCTAAGATGTTAAATTTATACCCTCTGAATCAGCCTCTTCAACCCATAGCAGGAGTATCACTTTCCATTCAGCGCTTACGATGAAGAACAAAGAAATCAAATTGCAGTATATCTCCTTTTCAAATTATGGACTGGAAGTACAGGTGGAAGAATGGCTATAAACCAAGCCGAGATGAAGCGGCAAAAAACCCTCACTTATTAGATGAGAGTCAGTTCGAGAACGATCAAGATCGAAAGCTGGCGGAAGATTCTGCAAGGAAGCATTTGGGTGTACCCGCACCAACCTTAGATGAAGATAAATCAATACTACCTCATGCTGTTTCGCCTGATGAAAATGTTTGATACTAAGATATAGGTATTTTTTGCCTATATAGGCTCCGCACCATTATTAAAGTTAGACAAAATGCAGATTTATCAACTTTTCAATCGATTAAACAATCGGAAATTCGCTAAATTACTCACTCAAACAGTAGCTTTAGGCATAGGTGCTATTGTTCTATTCTCAACCACTAATGCTAATGCTGCCGAGCAAGTTATCTTAAAGTATGGTACTTTTCAGGGGCAAATATCTGTTGAAGAATTAAGTCAGTTTACAGAGACGGGCAAGACTACCCCGACATTAACAGCTTATTTACAGGCGGCCAAACAAGATCCAGAATTAGCTCGTAAAGCACTGAAAGCACCAATCAAAGCTGATCCTGGCTTTTTAGATAACTTACTGTCTAGTTGGGCTGGGCCAATTTTAGTTAACCAAATTGGTGAGGTAGTTCATCCTCCCGCAGGACAACTAGATCAACAAGCATTGCGAAGCGCTTTAAGTGCATCTATTAAACAAAATGGTCAAGTTACACTACTTGGAGCGATTCAGAATTATCCAAATACTTCTGTTGAACTTGAAGGCGATCGCCTCATCTCTGTTTATGAGCGCCTAAGCAGGCTTGCAGAACTTTTGTAAGTTAATACCGACGAGTCTACCTATGGGTTATACCCTCTGACTAAAAAATTCCCTAACCTAAATTTAGAGTTTAATCTGAGCATAGGGGAAAGATTTGTATGACAACCGATATTTCTAGAGATATTAAGAAGGATGTTAATGGATCGCTGATAACTGGTATTCTCCTGAGTGTTTTAGGGGTGATTGCGATCGTAGTGCCTAATTTTGCCACCATATTCGCCGAAACTTGGATTGCAGCGATTTTGATTTTTGCCGGATTTACAAAACTAGTTTATGCCACTCAAACCCGCGATCGAGGAGGTTTTATTTGGAAACTTCTATTAAGCGGACTCTATATTGCAACCGGTATAATGCTGTTTGTTTACCCTTATACAGGTGTTCTCACCCTAACTCTGTTGCTTGGTACTTTTTTGCTAACTGAAGGCACATTTGAGTTAATTCTGGCATTCCAGTTGCGCTCTCAAAACAACTGGACGTGGATACTAGGTGATGGCATTATTACACTAGTTTTAGGTGCAATGATTTGGTTCCAGTGGCCTTTCAATGCGCCCTGGCTTCTTGGCACACTAGTTGGTGTCAGTATTATTTTCACTGGCATTTCACGCGTAATGCTGTCATTGAATGCGCGTTCTATTTGAATGGGGATTAGGGATTGGGGACTGGGGACTGGGTATTGGGGACTAGAGAACAATTTTCTGAATACCTAATCCCCAGAATGCTGTTAGATTAAGGTTTTTTGATGAAAATTTTAGATCGCTAAAAAATGCAATAAATCATCACAAAGACGCGATTCATCGCGTCTCTTGCCTTAACCGAATAGTATTACCCAGTCCCCAAAAAAGTTTACAAGACATTGCAGCAGCGATCGCCAACAAAATTGCTAGATTAACTAAGGAAATCAAAATCAATGCCAGCTAGCTGCAATCAACAATGGTATCTATTGCTACTCCATTCTCGGATATTCAAAACCATTGGGCACGCTCATTTATTACAGCCTTAGCCCAACGTGGTATTGTCAGTGGGTTGCCTAACGGCGTCTATCGCCCCGATAACTCAGTAACCCGCGCTGAATTTGCTGCCATCATCGCTAACGCATTTGGGACAATTTCCAAGAAGCGGCAGTATGTCCCCTTTGTTGATGTACCTACTAATTATTGGGCAGCAGCCGCCATTCAAACAGCTTACGAAAAAGCATTTCTTAGTGGGTTTCCTGATAAAACTTTCCGTTCCGCTAACCGAATTACGAGAATAGAAGTCTTAGTTGCTTTGGTAGGAGGCTTAGAAATTGCCACCAAGATAAAATCTGACCTCCCCTCACAACTCCCACAGATTTATCAAGATTCTGTTCAGATTCCTGAGTATGGTAGAAATCAGGTAGCTATTGCTACTAGTGCTGGATTGGTGGTTAGTTTCCCAAATATCAAATTACTCAATCCCAATCTCGCAGCCACTCGTGCAGATGTGGCAGTGATTATTTATCAAGCTTTAGTGTATTTAGGTCAGGCAGAAAAAATTGCCTCTAGTTACCTAGTGCAGCCGCCAATATCAACACCAACACCAACACCCACACCTGTCGGTAGTGTAAAGGTAAATCATAGCCGGGAATTCCGGGGTGCATGGGTAGTATCTGTGTGGAATGGTGATTGGCCTTCTAAAGCGGGACTTCCTGTTGCCCAACAAAAAGCTGAACTTACCGAGATTATTACTAAATTACAAGCGTTGAACTTTAATGCCCTCATTTTCCAGGTGCGACCAGAGGGTGACGCTTTGTATGAATCCCAATTAGAGCCTTGGAGTGCTTGGATTACCGGGACTCAGGGGAAAGCACCAGAACCATTTTATGACCCTTTAGCGTTTGCGATCGCAGAATGTCATAAGCACAATATTGAACTCCATGCTTGGTTTAATCCCTACCGCGCTAGCACTTCCACTGACCCAGCCAAAACAGTCCGTCCCCACATAGCAGCTACCAATCCAGAAAGCGTTTATTTGTGGAAAACTCAACGCTGGATGGACCCAGGACTGAAAATAGTTCAGGATAGAGCTTACAACGTAATCATCGATGTAGTGAAGCGCTACGATGTTGATGGGATTCACTTAGATGATTATTTCTATCCATATCCCATTGAGGGACAGTCTTTCCCCGATGACAAAACTTACGCTGCATATAAAGCAGCCGGTGGTACTCTCAGCCTTGGCGACTGGCGACGGGACAATGTTAACAAAATGGTACAGCGCCTCTACCAGGGAATTAAAGCAACCAAACCCGATGTTAAATTTGGTATTAGTCCCTTTGGGATTTATCGCCCCGGACAACCCGCTGGTATTACTGGGTTAGATGCTTACAACGTCCTATATGCCGACTCGAAGAAATGGTTAGAGGAAGGCTGGATTGATTATATTGCGCCTCAACTTTACTGGCGCACAGATCAAGCACAACAAAGTTATCCAGCGTTGCTACAGTGGTGGACACAGGTAAACACAAAGCGAAGACACGTTTACGCTGGTAACAATTTAACAGAACCAAGCAACAAGAGTCGAGAGAGTGATGAGATTGAAAAGCAGGTGAAAATTAGTCGTAGCCAAGCTGGACAGTTGTCACTGGGTAATATTTTCTTTAACCTCAGTGTTTTGACAGAAAATAGTCAGGGAATTGCTGATAAATTTCAAAGTCTGCTTTATAACAAACCTGCGTTACCGCCAACTTTGCCCTGGCAAGATACAACACCACCCCCTCCACCCATTGGACTACAAGTTAATAACCGCAAACTGAGTTGGCAGCCTGGAGATAATCAGCCAGTTCGTTCTTGGACACTTTATCGACAAACTGGCGATACTTGGACAATTCAACGAATTTTGTCTGCTGGCACAACCTTTGCTACCGTCCAACAAGCCGGAACTTATGCCGTGTGTGCGGTGGATAGATCGGCCAATGAGAGTGCGGGAACAGTTATTACAGTGAGTTGAACTGGGGATTGGGGACTAGGGATTGGGAGGATAAATAAACCTCGTCTAGCTTGAGAACCGTAGTTTTGTAGGTTGGGTGCAGCGATCGCGTAACCCAACATAAAATTTGGTGGTAATGTTGGGTTGCGTTTCACTCCACCCAACCTACATAAATATATCTTTTAAAAAACTCTTGGTTTCAACATAGATGAGGTTTATATGGATTCAGACCCCAATCAAAACAATCAAGGAATTTCTTGCCCAGTCCCCAGTACCTAGTCCCCAGTCCCCAATCCCCAGTCCGAACAAAGGTAAATTATTAACAGTTGCACAAGTATATACACTTAAGTTAATGTTTAAGCTGGCTATGAACATTGCAATTAAAAACATATCTAAAATCAATTGGCAACAATACAAAAAATGATTGACTATTAACTTAATGACTAACAGACGCCAATTTTTAAAAGGAGTTGCAGCACTTTCTGGCTTATCTTTAGCTGGTTGTGGCTGGAAGCTGGCTGAAGTACGTGCTAATTCTAATACAAATAGTCAGCGTGACCAACTTTATATCTTTACCTGGACACAATATACTGATAACCAATTATTGAAAACCTTTAGCACCCAAACTGGCATGAAAGTGCTAGCGGATGTGTATGATTCTAATGATGTCATGCTGGCTAAATTGCAAGCTGGTGGCGGTGGCACTTACAGTATCATCAACCCATCTGATTACATGGTGCAGAAGATGGTAGACAAGGGTTTGCTAACAGAAATAAATCACGATCGCTTAATCGGTCTAGAGAATTTATTTCCCCGGTTTCAGAATCCTAGTTACGATCGCAATAACCGCTACAGTATCCCTTTTAACTGGGGGACAACAGGTTTACTTTACAATTCCGAAAAAATCAAAGATGCACCACAAGACTGGGATTATCTTTGGCAAAATAAAGAGCAACTTAATCAGCGGATGACTTTGCTCAATGATGTTCGAGAAGTAATAGGGGCAACGTTAAGAATGCTAGGTTATTCTTACAACTCCAAAAATGAACAAGAAATCAAACAAGCTTATGAAAAATTGAAGGTGCTAAAACCTGCGATCGCACGTTTTGATACCGACGCTTGGCAAAATCAAATCCTGGCAGGAGATTTACTACTAGCAATGTGTTATTCAGCAGATGCAGTGAAAATCTCTCAAGAAAACCCTAAACTCAAATATGTGATTCCTCGCAGTGGTTCTTCATTATGGACAGACACTATTGTAATTCCCAAAACAGCCCCCAACAGGGCTGGAGCCTATGCTTGGATTAACATGATTTTGCAACCAGAAATAGCAGCCCAAATCAGTCAACGCCTAAACATTTCTACACCAAATAGCGCCGGATTTGAGCAATTGCCAAAAATAATCCAAAGCAACGTTAATTTGTTTCCGCCAGAGTCACTTTTAAAAAATTGTGAACGTCTTGCTCCTGTACAGGAATTTGAAGAGGTTTACGATCGCTATTGGACTCAATTAACCAGTAGCTAAATAAATTTTGGATTTTAGATTTTAAATTCAATCCAAAATCCAAAATCTAAAATCTAAAATTAACAGGGTTAGGAGTGATTAATTTGGAAAAAAATAATATTTCTAAAATAGAAGAATTGCATCGCCCACAAGTAAATTGGCTCCAACCCTTGGTATTACTTGCACCATCTGGGATTTGGTTATTACTTTTGTTGGTGTTGCCAGCTTTGATAATTTTCGAGTTAAGTTTAGTTGCAGATATCCGACCGGGAGATATAGTCAATCCCAACGGATTCAAAAACTACATCCGAATATTTGACTCTCTTTACCTGCAAGTAATTGGGCGATCGCTATTTTTTGCGTTTGGCACTACAATCATTTGTTTAATTTTGGGCTTCCCCGTCGCCTATTGGATTGCTCAGATAGCGCCACAACGTTGGCGAAATTTACTGTTATTAGGTTTTGTCCTACCTTTGTGGACTTCTTCGTTACTGCGTTCTTATGCTTGGATTACCATTCTTCGTCCTACTGGCTTATTGAACAGTTTATTCAGCAATTTAGGCTTGCCTACTTTTGAATTACTGAACAATAGTCAAGCTGTATTAATTGGCATGAGTTACAGCTTGTTACCATACATGGTTTTGATATTATATGCTTCTCTCGAAAAGCTAGACAAGCGGTTACTAGAAGCGGCGGCTGATTTAGGTGCAAATCCGGTGGAAACTTTTTTCCAAGTAACCGTACCTCAAATTTTTCCGGGAATTGCGGCTGCTTCCATGCTTGTATTTATCACAGGTTTGGGAGATTTTGTCGATCCAGAATTACTCGGTGGTGCTTCTAGTATGACGGCGGCGCGGTTAGTTTATAACCAGTTTCTTGGAGCAACCCAAAATTGGGGATTTGGTTCAGCTTTGAGTATGACGTTAATTTTACTTGTTAGTATTGCGATCGCACTTTTGATTAAGTTTGGTGAAGCTGCACCCAAACGCTAAACTTTCCGTCACCGAATTTTAGATTTTAGATTTTAAATTTTGGATTGAAGAGTCAAAATCTATCTTGGAAAGTTGACTTCAAGTACGCACGCAAATAGAGTTTTGCACAGAAGCAATCTAAAATCCAAAATCCAAAATTGTTTAGCTCATTTATAATAAAGGCATCAAACGCCAGCGAGACAACGGTTATGCTCTCACCTGATCTCAAAAATGCGTTACCGACGACTGACGAACTTCCCTGTTCAGACGATACACCAGTGGATAACGAAGACCAAAACTTTTTGCCCAATATTTTACTCTTCTTACTCAACTCCATTTGGGCAAATCGCATGGATTGGTATTTTGGAGTAGATATGGGAGTGTATCACACCACAGGAGTAAATCCCAGAGTAGCTGTAGTGCCAGATGCTTTTTTAAGTGTGGGAGTAGAACGAAAAAAGGGAGGCAAATCACGCAAAAGTTACGCAGTTTGGGAAGAAAATGGGATAGTTCCAATCTTCACATTAGAAATGGTATCGCACACCCCAGGGGGTGAATACGACGAGAAGCTAGATATATACAGAAAACTCGGTGTACTGTACTACGTAATTTATAACCCTGAATTTTGGCGGCGCGATCAACATCAACCCTTTGAAGTGTATAAGTTGATCGATGGCAACTACCAACTACAAATAGGTGAACCCTATTTGATGCCAGAGTTGGGGTTAGGTATTGGACGACACCAAGCTGTAATTGGCGGCATACAACAGGAATTTTTATGTTGGTATGACGAGCAAGGAAAACGTTATTTGACAGATGCAGAACAGGTACAACAGGAGCGATCGCGGGCTGAACAAGAACAACAAAGGGCTGAACAATTAGCCCAGTATTTACGTTCTATAGGTGTAGATCCAAATAATCTACCTGCTAGTTAAGGCGATGGCATTTCAAAAAATATCAGTGATTTGCTACTATTAGTAAATTGTCTAAATCATCTGTCTTACTGTTAATTAACTCCTTAATTTTAGAGATAAACTCATGTTCTAAAAAAGGCTTGGTCAAGTAAGCCTTTGCACCCAATTCTTGGGCAAGTTGGCGATGTTTTTCAGCGCTACGAGAAGTAAGAATCACCACAGGTATTTTTGCGAAGTTTGTGTATTGACGGAAATTGCTCAATAACTCAAAACCGTTCATTCGTGGCATCTCTAAATCGGAGACAACAATTTGAATCTCAGGATGTAACTGTAACTTTTCTAGAGCTTCTACACCATTTTGAGCTTGTATTACTTGATAGCCAAATTTTTGCAGAGTCAGAGAAAGAGTCTGCCGGAGGCTAATTGCGTCATCTACTACTAAAACAACTTTTGGTGATTTCTTATCTGGCTCTTGAGAATAACTGGGTTGGGTTTCTATGGTTTCTACGGTTGTTGTGGAAGTCGATGCAGCAAGTAATGGTGTAGATGAAAAAGTATGTCCCGATATTGGCAAGACTTTTTGATTTGTGGAAGAAGCTGAAGCGACTGGTAGCGCTCTGATATTAAGTGTTGTTTGTTGGATATCGCTAGATTTTACCAGCAACGAAGCATCAATTATTAAGATGAGATTGCCATTAGCTAAACTACTACAACCATAAATGTATTTTGGCGGTGCGATCGCATTTCCTAAAGGTCTAATTACTAGTTCTTGTTCACCAATTATTTGGTCAACTTCTAAAGCAACCTTTGCCTGATTTCGTCGGAGCAAAATCACAGGATTTTTCGCTACACTTGAGTCTTGAGTATTTGATGTGTTGTATGGAGTAGTACTATTCAAGAATGAATCATTATAATCAATCAACTTTGAAAGTTGACGGAGGCTGACCATAGTCTCATCATTATCTGTGTTCCAAAGTAAGACTTTTTTACCTTCAATTTCTTTAATCTGTTGTTCAGAGGGAATCAATATTTTTTCAATACTGTCCAAAAGCAGACCATAAACAACACCTTTGGCTTGAACTAGCATTAACTTTTCTGTAGTCATAGAAAAAGGAATTTTGAGTATGAATATTGTTCCTTGGTTGGGTAAAGATTGAACGGAAATAGAGCCGTTAAGTGCGTGCATCTGAGTACGCACAATATCTAAACCCATCCCCCGCCCAGAAATTTCACTCACTTTATTAGCAGTAGAAAATCCCGGTAAAAATATCAAATCTAAAAGTTCAGGTTCAGCTAGACTAGAGGCATAAGCTCTAGTTTTTTCTTCAGTTTGTATGGGATAAAATTCAGCAGCTTTTCTGCGAATTCTGTCTAAATTTAGTCCCTGACCATCATCACGAACTTCGATAACAGTTTGGCTACCCTGATGATAGGCGCAGATTTCGATTAAACCTTGTTCTGGTTTAACAAGCTGTCGGCGCACTTGTGGAGTTTCAATACCGTGGTCAAAAGCGTTACGTACTAAGTGTAACAAGGGATCGTAGAGCTTTTCTGCGATCGCTTTATCTACCAGTACTTCACCACCAGTAAGTTTCAATTCTACAAGTTTGGCATGAACATTCCCTAACTTATTTACCATGTGAGGGAAGCGATTCAAGATATTGCCCAAGGGCGACATTCGTGCTTCTACTAAACTATCTATAATATTAAGAGTTAAATTCTCTTGTTTGTCACTAATTTGAGCAGCTTGTGTCACGAGCAAGTCAAGAGATTCTGTAGTTTCTTGTAGTTGCAGTGTCTCTTCTATTGCTTCATGCAATGTCAGATGAAACTCTGTATATACATCCATTTCCAAAGAGTCAAAATTCACTGCAAAACTTTGCGTTTCTTGTGAAGTAATATTTAGTATTTGTAATGGTAAATCGCGTAACTCATTTAAAGTTGTTTGATGTCTATTGAGTTGCTTGATTAATTGCTCAATTATTTCTTTGACTTGTTCATCTTGCAAACTACGCCGTTTTTGGTAAATCAGCAATTCTCCTGCTAGATAGTTGAGGTGTTGCAGTCTTTCTGTATCTACCCGAATAAATGAAGGTTGGCGAAAATTTTTAGTTTGAACATACTGTGATTGATCTTCTATTTCTTTATTGATTTGTGTAGAAATATCAGGCATGACTTCAATAGCTGTTTCAGGAACATCTGCAACTAACTGTTCACTGACAGTTAAGGAATCAAGCTTTATTGAAGAGTCATTACTCGCGGTCTTCACGACTTCAACAGCAAGATTTTGGTTAGCTTCTTCTCCCCATATTGCTTCTAGCAAGTTATCAGTTGGCTGAGATATCTCTTGAATCACTAATAGTGTTTGTAACTTAGGACTATCCAACCAATTTTTTTCTTCGCCAGTCACAGGAGGATAATTTTTATATTCTTTTGCTAATTTATAAATTTGATGTTGTAATATTTTAATTCCTGAGAGGTAGCTGTCAGATGGTTTCAGAGAATATTGAAACTTTGCGACTGCAAATAGGATGATTAAGATGATCCCACGTCGATAAATACAAAGACTTGGACTATCTTCTTTATCTTGAACAAAATCGAGAAAATTTTTCAGCCAGTTTTCGATGTAATTAAGTAGACTTTTTATTTCTAATGTGGGAACCAGTAATGTCAAATTAAGTTCTGACTCTGGGATTCGCATCTGGTGATTAAACCAGCCAAAAATGTAGCGAATTACTTTTAAATAAAACTTGGCAGTTGTGGGATTAACCGATTCATTATTATTGTTATCAGATGTCGTGAGAAACTGGTAAAACTGTTCTTCATTGATGATATATATGCCAGGAGACGAATTATTCTGTAATTCTTCAGATAACTCATTACTTACAACTATTGCGAGTTTTCGTAAATCTGGAGAAGGTTCTCCACCAGATGTGCGATCGCCTTTTAGTACCAATTCTTGTGCTTTTTGTAAATCTGCAAGGGCAATTTCTGCAATTTGCCGCACCTGGGTGGGATTTGCTCGCAATGCTGATAGAATGGTTTGGGCAATTTCTCCCAATCCAGGTAAATTGAGAGATTCCGCCAAGCCGAAAAATACCTCACCTTGAGAGTGTAAAAACTCAATCAAATCAGTATCATTTGGTGGATTTTTAACAGCGTCAGCAATGCTATTTAAACGTTGCTCTACTCCCGTTTCAAAAACCGACTGCACAATATCAAATCCTAATTCTTCAGAAGTGGGAATCTGAGAGTCAGCACCAAAAGCATCACCCAGTTTTTCTTGTAACTGTGAAAACACTGAAGTTGCTCGATGGATAAGTTCTTGGTCGTTAACAGTACTACCTATTAGCTCAGTATTTAATGCAATGCTCAGACACTCATAAGCTTGTAACAAAAGTGTTTGTAATTCAGCATCAACTACCACTTTGGGATTATAGAGAGCCTTAAATACATCTTCTAAAAAATGGGCAATCATCTTAATTACTTCTAGCCCAACATTAGCAGCACCACCTTTAAGCGTATGAGTAGCTCGCATTAAGTTATGAACTTTAGCAGTACTATAACCTTCCGACAAGCTAAATAGTTCTTGCTCAATAATTTGAACTAATTCTGGGGCTTCAGCCAGAAAGTAGATGTATCCTTGTTCGCGAATTTCGCTATCTGTAATCATATTTTGGATTTTAAATTTTGGATTTTGGATTTGTTACGTAAAGTTTTAATTGATGCAACTGTCATTGCAAGAATTTCGGTGTTTTCTGACATCAAATTGCTCACTTTTTCCAGTGGTAATAAACCAACCTCAACAATAAGTTCCATCCAATAAAGACTTTCATCGGCTTCTTCCTCTACCAAGCTGAGTTTAGCAATGACATCGGCGGTTGACTTACCACGACAAGCTGACCGATAGTTAGCTCCCACAGATGTTGCTGAACGGATTAGCTGCTTGCCAATTACATCTGCCGTTCGGCTCTGCGGAAGAGCTTCTACTAAGCGGATTACTCGCAATGCTAGCTGCTTTGTTCTCCGCTTAAAATCCTCCTCATTCATAATCCAAAATCTAAAATCTAAAATCTAACATTTATTTGACTTTAAATTTATCGGCAGTTGTTAATAATTCTTGCGCCATTCCTGATAAATCTTGGAACACAGTCGCAATTTCTTGAGATTCAGCAAAAGTTTTATTGGCAATTCCCGCTACATCTTGCATTGATTTAGTTACTGTTACAGACTGCGCCATTTGTTTTTGAGTCGCTGCGGTAATTCGTTCGATTAGCTGACTAATTTCAGCAGTTGCAGAAACGATCGCATTTAAGTTTTGGCGAGTGTCACTGACAAGATTTGTCCCTTCTACTACCTGCTGAATACCAGTTTCCATCGCTACTGCAACTTCCCCGGTTTCTGCTTGAATCTCTTGGACTAATTTTTCAATTTCGATGGTTGCTGCTGCTGACTGGCGAGATAAAGAACGGACTTCATCAGCTACAACTGCAAAGCCTTTGCCATATTCACCGGCACGAGTCGCTTCAATGGCTGCATTCAGAGCTAGTACGTTTGTCTGTGTAGCAAAATTACCAATCAAATTCACCACTTTGGAGATTTTTTGCGAAGATTCACTGAGGCGTTTAATCTTTTTGCTGGTTTGAGCAACGGTTTCGCGAATTCCTTGGATAGCTTTTACAGTCAGGTTCATAGCGGTATCGCCAGACTCGACAGTTCGATTGGCTTGTTGCACCGCTAGTTGTACTAACTCTGCATTGGACACTACAGCTTGAGTAGAGTCTACCATCTGTTGAATGTCACCTAAAGCTGCGGTAATTTCCTCAGATTGTTGTTGCGCCAGATTGGTCAATCCTGCTAGTGAAGCCTCACTATTGCTAGAAGTTTGGGCAACTTGTTGAGCAGCTCCCTGTACCTGAATAACGATTTGCCGCAGCGCTTGTAAAGTATTATTGTAAGCGTCAGCGATCGTACCTAGCTCATCTTCTGTAATCGGTGCGCGTACTGTTAAATCGCCGTTGAGAGCAGGTCTAAGGGCTTTTAAGAGTTGAATAGATCGTTGTTGTAGTAACTCCTTAGCTGCCTTTTCTCGTGCTGCTGCTTCTGCTAATTTTGCTGACTGCGCTTGGACTTGTTGCAAATATTCGGTATGTTGTAATGCTAGTCCTAGCTGGCCGCCAATCCGTGCTAGCAAAGTGACTTCCAATTCTTCCCAATCACGAGTTCCCGAATTTTGATAAGCTGCCAGCAATCCCCACAATTGTTCCCCTGCAAATACAGGAACAATCACATAAGCTTTGGCTTCAAATTGCTCTAAAATTTCAATGTGGCAAGGAGAATGACCTACCTGATAGATATCATTGACAACAAAGTTTTCTCCTTGGGCATATCGACCTCCCTGAGTTTCTTGTAAGTGGGTATCTTCCCAGACGGTTTTGATATCGGGCCCTACCAGTTTTACCCAAAGATGACCTGCTGACTCTGCGATAAATTCACCACTCCAGTTAGGGTTGAAGCGATAGACGCCAACGCGATCGCATCGTAGTAATTGTCTGACTTCTTGAGTGGTTGTTTTGAAGATTTCTTCGACATCCAAAGATTGCCGAATGCGGTTACTAATTTTGGTGACAGCTTTCTCTTGTTCCGCTATCTGAGCTAGTTTCTCAGATTTCAATCGCACTAATTCTAAATAATCTATCTGTGATTTAGCGAGGCTAAATTGCAAGCTAGTCTGAACCAAAAAGTTTACTTCCCAGCTTTGCCATTCACGGGTGCTGGAATTTTGATAAGCTGCCAGCAAGCCCCACAATTTATCCCCGAAGAATATCGGAACAATGATGTAAGCTTTGGCTTCAAACTGCTCTAAAATCTCAATATGGCAAGGAGCTAACCCTACTTCATAGATGTCATTAACGATAAAGTTTTCACCTCTGACATACCTACCTCCTTTAGTTTCTTGCAAGTAGGTATCGTCCAAAACGGTTTTGATATCAGGGCCTACCAGTTTTGTCCAACCAGTACCCACAGACTCAGCCACAAATTCACCACCCCAGTCAGGGTTAAAACGATAGACAGCGACGCGATCGCATTGTAGTGATTGACGCACTTCTTGAGTGGTTGTTTTGAAGACACTTTCTACATCTGAAGATTGTCGGATGCGGTTGACTATCTTAGTGAAAACTTTCTCTTGTTCAACTATCTGAGCTAGTTGGTCAGATTTTGTCTGCACTTGTTCCAGATATTCTCCTTGTGAGATAGCTACACCAAATTGCAACCCAATTTGAGTTACAAAGGTTTCTTCCCAAGGTTGCCAATCACGAGGCCCAGAATTTTGGTAAGCTGCCAGCAAACCCCATAATTTTTCTCCAGCAAATATCGGTGCAATGATATAAGCTTTCATTTCATACTGCTCTAAAATGTCAATATGACATTGAGCATGGCCCGTTTGATAAATATCATTGACTACAAAGCTTTCACCATTGGCATAACGTCCTCCTTGAGTCTCTTGTAAGTGGGTATCTTCCCAGACCATGTAAAAATCAGGGCCGACCATTTTTACCCAGCCATTACCAACTGACTCAGAAACAAACTCACCACTCCAGTCAGGTTTGAAGCGATAGACACCGACGCGATCGCATTTTAGTAATTGACGTACTTCTTGAGTGGTTGTTTGAAAAAGCTTATCGACATTTGATACCCGTAGAATTTTGTCGATGACTTTAGCTACTGATTTTTTTGCTAGTATCCGCTGTTGCTGTTCTTTTTGGAATTCAAAGCTCTGTAATTTGTAAGTCAGTTCTGTTGTAATTTGAGATAGTAGACTAATTTCTACTTCTTGCCACTGTCGTGTTGAGTAGCAATTATTTACTACTAGTAAACCCCACACTTTACCTTCTACTACAATCGGTAAACTCAAACTCGCTTTAATTTGAAATTTTTCTAGGAGTTGTTTTTGATAAGGGGTAAGTTGAATCTGATTGATATCATCAATAACTACAGGTTCTATATAGTCTTGGTTAGTATATAAGCCAAAAATAATTCCGGGAATATTTTCGCCTAAAGTTGGTGTCCAACCTAGTGTTCTAGATTCTGCTAAAACATTACCTGATTCCCTGGAAGTAAACTGATAAATTAAGGCGCGATCGCAGCCAATCTTTTCTCTAAGTTGCGCTACAGTGATTTTGAGTAATGTATCAAAATCTGATGCTTGGCGCATGTGAGTCGCGATGTCTTGTAACTGTCGCCGCCAAGTTTTAAATTCCTGAGCGATCGCATTTAATAAAGATATTTCATTACTAGCAATATTCGCTATATTGGCGTTACCATTCTGATTTTCTAATTCAGAGATTAGAGGCTCACTGTCATGGCTGTTGTTATACAAGAATGTCATTTGATTAACCTCAAAAAATGTGATGGGTAATAATTTGATCTGTGCCAGGTAATAATGCTATGGTATTGGCTTATTAATGATTAGATTTTTTAACATACCTAATCATTACTAAATACTCAACTATGAATCCCCCATATTGGAGCTTGGATAATAGTTGTGGCATCCAAATTAAAAATCATATCCTCCGAACCATTAATAAAATATCCCTGTAAAAAAGGTGATATTTTAGGATAAAATAATTCCGCCGTTGCCGGCTTCATTTCCTTAGTATCCAGCCATTCAATATCTATAAGTTGTCGCACCAATAGTCCCAAATACTTACCCTTATTTTCCAGAACAATCGCCATCATTTTTGAAAGTAAATTTGGCCCTTGCGAAATTGGAGGATAGCCTAACATTGCCTCTAAATCAACCAACCAAAGCATCTCACCACGCCAGTTATAAATACCCAAGACGCTACTTGGCATCTGAGGAACACCACATATTTCTGGTAATGATACTTGCAAAACTTCTGTAATGTGTTGTAACGAAATTACGGCTGTATCACTTGCTCCCAAATTAAAACTTAAAAATTTTTCCTGGGTTTCCAAAGCTATTGATCCTTTGTCATTGATTATTTATCTTGCACCACTATTTGCAGTTATTGTTTGTTCTTACAGAGGTTCTATTTGATAAACAGTGATGTCTAGTATTTGTTGATTTATGAAATCTGTACTAATTAAGTAATCGCTTTAACATTACCGTTAGTTCTTCTCGATCAATTGGTTTTGATAGATAACCATCAGCGCCTAACATATTACCCCAAATTTTATCTACATCACTATTTTTTGTAGAGCAAAAAACCACAGGTATGTTGCTAGTATCAGGATTGTTTTTCAGTTCTCGGCAAATTTCAAAGCCACTTTTACCTGGTAAAATTACGTCGAGAAATATTAGGTCTGGCTTGTTTTGATCTATTTTATCTTGAGCCTCTTCACTGCTGGTGGCGCTAATCACAGAATAACCTGCCTGTTGCAAGTAACGGCTGATTATTTCCATATCTGTTAAGCCATCTTCAACAACTAAAACAGTATTCATGGCAATTACTCGTTAACTTTTTCTCAAAATGTAAACAAAATATACAGATCCTAAATGATTACTCAAAAAAGACATGGAAGGGACTAGAGACTAGCCCTAACCCCTTTGTCATAACCACTATTTCACAAATCAAATAGGACTGCTATAAATACAAATATTTGTATTTGTTTAATTTTGATTCAATCTTTATATATCAACATCAGAAAAAGTACGTAATCAACATAACTTAATATATATTTAAATATAAGATAGTTTTATCACCGAATTTTTGATTGCAGACTAAAAATTTAAAAATACCTGAAAGCAAGCGAATTTAAACGCAAGAATAAATCTTTAAATCCAAAATTAATTGACATAGCCAATTACTTGATGACTGGAGTCAATCAAAAATCTAAAATCTAAAATCCCAAATTGTTTTACCTCAATAATTTAATTTTTACTGAGGTGGAAAAATCTATAAGTTTTGAGGAAGAATTCAGAATCAAAAATCGTCTCTAATTCTCCCTAATTACAAACCTCTAAACTAGATTTACTTTTGTCAGTGGATACACTTAATGTAGGCAAATACTTGCGGACAATACTCATTACCTTATCAGCCACTACAGGTTTAGTGAGAAAATCTGTAGAACCAACTACTTTGGCACGAACTCGATCTAACAGACCATCACTGCCTGTTAATATAATTATTGGTGTGTTGGAAAAGGTAGATATTCGTCGTAACTGAGTACAAATTTCGTAACCACTGGCAACTGGCATAATCAAATCCAAGAAAATCAAGTCTGGTTTATCCTGAATGAGGGTTGGTAAAGCTTGTACAGCATCTTGAATTTTGACAAACCTCAAGCCATTGGAAGTGATAATATCCTCTAGCATTTTACATACTTGAGGGCTATCATCGACGCAAGCCACTAGTGGAACAGTCCGCTTCTTTGCTTGTGTGGTAGTAGAGTTATTGTTGGCTTCAGTAATTCCTAAAGGCAAGTCAGGTACTTCTACCAATTCAATGATTCCTTTAAGGATATAGGGAAGCAATGAACGGGTGAGTGGCAGTACACTCTGCTTCATTTTCATGGCTAAATCTCGCAGAGTGAATTTGCCATTGATTAAATTCACAAAGTTTTTGTAGACAGATGGACTAACCATCTGCTCAAGTTGTTCTGGTCGTCGGAGAATTGGTGCCAAGTCAGGAGAAAAATTTGCTAAACCGGCTTCTGACCAAATTTTCCACGAGTCTTGCATGTGCTTTACAGACATTTCTGCACTCGTGAAGCTCATTGGAGTTTCTAAGATAACTTCTTGGCTGCGACTGCAACTTATAGAAGCAAAGTTTCCTTGTAAAGCTAGGTCAAATAATAGTTCTGCTATTGTATTTTCTGCAATAGATTGAATCTGCTCCCTCTGGATTTTCTGTTTTTTATAAAAGACTTCTATTAGTTTATAGTCCCAGTAATCAATTGATAGGTCTTGCACACGTAACTGCAACTTATCAACATCAATCTGGGGACAATTTTGAGCTATATGTCTACGCCAACGTCGGAAGGGATGAGTTCCCCCTGTCGCCCAAACTATTCGTCCCAGTCGATAGTAAAAAGTCCATTGACTGCCTTTTGAACTCTTAATACTTAACTTGCCATTGTATTGTAACTGAGTACAAGTTTTAAATTCATTTACTAGGTTATTTGAAATAAGTTCCTGATGGGGCATAGTTTGTTCCTTTTATTAAAAATCTAGCCATTAAAACCGACACTAGTGTAGAAAGGTATAAATTCAGCTACTATTTCAATTAACCTGATAAGGTACTCAAGTTACTTGTTAAAACCAGGCAAAACTTCCGCCACAGTAGTGTTCAGTAAATATGTAAACAAGTACAAATGCATTTGGTATATAACAATCTAAATCAAAATTATTAAAAGCAAGGTAGATGAGAAGATAGCAAAATCCTTGCTAGTAAATAATTTATCTAGCATAGAGTTTTTATTGGCAGACTTTATTTTTCTGATAATTCTGCTAACATTTATGACTAAAGTGGGTTGCCATCTCCACATCATGAAGTATTGAGTATTGATATATCATTTTAAGAATTTTCATACAAAATCATATCCGTATAAGTTCTGAATTTTTGTTTAAAAAAATTAGAATTCTCTAGAGAGTTGTGCTTTAGTTATTGAAATTGACAATAATATGTTAAAAATATTTATTGAAGTTTGCAATTATTAATACATTGAGTTATGTAAGCTTTTTTAAGAAATATTTTTTTGAAAAAGGCTTACTACTAAGACAAGTAGCAGCCATATTATAGAGTAGACATCTTCAGAAATATGCTTTATCCACAAAACTTATAAAGACATAGCACTGCTATGCCTCTACATTCTTTTTCACTAGATATCTAGTAGACATCTAAAGAATTGGCGTAGTGAAAATACCCTGAGGGAAGCCGCTTCTCTACGAGACGCTCCGCGAATGCATCTATATGAATTGTCCCTACAAAGGGTTTCAGGTAAATGCATATTTAATTGTCGGAGATGTCTAATATTTTTTTAATAAAAATTATTCAAGTTGGTTGTGGTTTTGATAGCTCACAACAGCTGCTCTGAGATTACTTTGGTGTTCTGAAAGCAGCCGATCGCCTTCATCTTTTTCCAAACCAGTCCAGTGCATTAATAGCGCCAGCTTAACCCATTTACCACTGCGTTCTAGTAAAAAACCAGCAGCTTCTCGACTTAAACCTGTGAGGTCTTGCAAAATTCGCAAAGCGCGATCGCGTAACTTTTGATTTGTTACCGCCACATCCACCATCCGATTGCCATAAACTTTGCCTAGCTTGACCATTACGCCACTAGAAAGGATGTTTAAAGCTAATTTAGTGGCTGTACCAGCTTTCAGGCGAGTTGAACCGGCGATGATTTCTGGCCCTGTCAATAGGCGAATATCGATATCGGCATCAAAGCTAACTTGTTCAGCGGGAACACAGGCGATAAAAATAGTTGTGGCTCCCCTCTGACGAGCAGCATGAAGCGCACCGTGGACATAAGGCGTTGTTCCACCAGCAGTAATGCCAACTACGACATCTAGTTGGGTAATATGTCGCCCAGCGATCGCACTTTCACCATCTTCGATGCTGTCTTCTAAATCTTCAGAACTGCGTACCAGTGCGCCAGCGCCACCAGCAATAATCCCCTGTACCAACTCTGGGGGTGTACAAAAAGTAGGTGGACACTCAGCAGCATCTAACACCCCTAACCTGCCACTTGTCCCTGCACCGATATAAAATAGGCGTCCTCCGTGGCGCAAACGCTCTGCGGTACGCTCAATTGCCTCTGCCAACTGAACTTTCGCGGCTGCAACTGCTGCAACGGCTTTTTGGTCTTCGTTATTAAACAACTCCACCAATTCCAGAGAACTGAGCTGGTCTAAATTCAGACTGTTAGGATTTACCAGCTCGGTTAAAAGATGTCCCCGTTCCTGCAAGTTTGTCATTTGTCTTTTGTCATTTTTCATTTGTCCTTTGTCTTTTGTCCTTAGTCATTAGTCATTTGTCAGTTACCAATGACTAATGACCAATGACCAATGACCATTTACAATAATCCTTCCAATTTGCGACGAATCTTCTCTAGTTCAGAATCAGACAATTCTGGTTCTTCTAGTGGCTGTTGATTGAGCAAGAAGGTGTCTTCAACAGTATCATCCTTCTTGGCATCTGCTTGCCAGTCAGTTTCTTCTACATTCAGTTCTGGGGGAGTGACAACTAAATTGCTGTTTTCTGGGATAATTTCCCATTCATATCCAGCACTTTCGCAAAATTCCTTGATTTCCTCAGCATCCATCGGCTCTGGTGTTGGTGCGGGGAAATCTTGAGCTTCTAACATCAGGGCAAAGCGCGTCGCATCGTCTTCTGACTCGAACATCAGAATTTTATTGCGTAGCTTGCCGCTGTAGGCATCGCCCTCCCGAATCGTGTGAATCCCCTCATTTTCCGTTCGAGCATTAAAAATTAACACAAAGACACGCATTGGTGTAATCATCTGTCCTTTTTAAGGTTTATTAATATTAAAGTTCGAGATTGTGACTCAAGGGAAGTCACAGGAACAATTTTCACTCTATTCAGATTTTCCTGAAAACGCCAATATTATTAAGCATAAGTATTAGATCGAGATTAGATCGAGCAAATACCGTAACTTAACCAATGAGGTCTGGGGTTTAGTTGGCGTATCCTGGAAATGGCATACTGAATCAATGTGCCAGTTAATGCTTGTGTGTGCCAGCGACATCCGGCAATTAATACAGTGAAAGCAAATGATTAAATCTCCCAATCAAGATTGTCACTCCCCTTACCCTAACCGCAAGCGTATGTGGTTGCTGGTGTTGAGTCGGGGTAGCATTGCCTTGGGCGGACTTTTACTGTTAGGAGTTATTGTCGGTATTTGGCGGTTATGGACTTTTGTCCAAACAGAGTTAACACCCTTGGCACAACAAAGTCTCACGACTACACTCAATCGTCCGGTAAATCTGGGAAAAGTCACACAATTTTCGTTGACGGGAGTGCAGTTTGGGGCTTCCGCTATCCCTGCGACAAGCACAGATCCAGACCGGGCCACAGTGGAATCTGTGGAGGTGGGTTTTGACCTGCCACAACTAATTTTTAACCGCCATTTAAAGCTAGATGTCACCTTAGTCAACCCAGATATTTATATTCAACAGGATGACCAAGGGCGCTGGGTTTCCACTACTATCGCGTCGTCAGGTGAAGGCGGCCCGATTAAAACCGATTTGGACAACCTGCGGTTTCGTAATGCGAAGCTGGCATTGATGCCACAGGAGAGGGCAGAGGAAGCAGTGGGCAGGGGGCAGGGGGCAGGGGGAGAAATAAATTCAAAATTCAAAATTCAAAATTCAAAATTGTACCCTTACAGGGAAGCAAGCTACGCGCAGCGTCTCGTAGAGAAGGAAAAGACTGGGGGAGATGAAGGAATAGCGGGAGCAATATCTCCTTCATCTCCCATAACATTTTCTCAACTCAACGGATCTGCCCAACTCCTCGCAAATAATCAGTTGATCCGATTTGAAGTTGGGGGTCAAGCAGATAGTGGTGGCAGTATTTCTATTCAGGGAGAGACGCGTTCCAGGGTGCTAGCAGGGAACTTCCAGGTGCATGCACAAGATTTGCTAGCTGCGGATATTACTCGGTTGATTAAGTTACCAGTGAACTTACAGGCGGGTCGAGCCAATGGTGACTTGCTGGTTCGGTTGACGCCAGGACAGCAAACTTTATTGTTTGGCAATGCTGCTGTGCAAGGGGTAACACTTCAAATACCCAAAGTCCCGCAATTGTTGAGCAATAGTCAAGGAAACCTCCACTTCCAAGGAACGGAGTTGCAGTTAGAAAATGTTACTAGCAACTACGGCAAAATTCCCCTAGTGGCTACGGGAATCATCGATACTAAAGCAGGCTTTAAGTTGGCAGCGCGTGTAAATGCGGTGAGTTTGGCAAATGCCCAGGAGACTCTCAAAATAAAACTACCTGTGCCGATCGCAGGACAAGTACAAGCAGACTTACAAATTACCGGATCAACTAAAGAGCCAATTCTCTCTGGCTCAGTTGCCACAATCCAAACTGCCCGAATTGATAAAGTTGATTTTAATAGTATCAGTAGTAAGTTTGAGCTTGTTACTAGTTCCTCTTTAATTACCCTGAAAGATATTCAAGGTAAAGCTAAAGTTGGTGGTGACATTACGGGCGCTGGCACAATTCAACTCGGTAAAAGCCCACGACTGGATTTAAATTTTGCTGCCAAGAATGTTCCAGGGGATGCGATCGCAAAAGTTTATGAAACAACACCCGCTTTTCAAATTGGCAATGTCTCAGCTACAGCCGAACTAACTGGCGCTCCCACCAATGTCCAAACTGTGGTACAATTTCAAGCTCCTAACGGAACTTACCCCGGAACTGGCGAAGTTGCAATTGCTCCAAATCGCACCGTCTCTTTCCGCAATGTGGCTCTAAATGTCAGTGGTGGTACAGTCCGGGCAACTGGTAGTTATGCCAATGAGCGTTGGCAAGCTATGGCTGTTGCCTCTGGGGTGAAATTGGAACCCTTTGTAAACAAAAGTCAACTGCAAAATGTCTCTTTGGAAGCAGCACAGTTTAATGGTCGTCTCCTCCTCTCAGGAAGCACAGCACCATTTAAAATTGCCACGGTTCGCAGTGATGGGGCAGGAGTTCAAATTGGTGGTGGCACAGTTGCAATTTCTAATATCCAATTGCAAGAGCAAAGCTTTTCTGCTCAACTTGTAGCTAATAATGTGCGGCTGGGACAAATATTGAAACAGTCTCTCCCAGCTTTAAATAATCCTTTGGCGGGAACGTTCCAAATCGCAGGGAACAGAGAGAATTTCAGTCTCAAAACTCTCAGTGGCAGTGGTGAAGGTCGCCTTGCTATTGGCGGTGGCACGGTTACAGCCAAAAATATCCAAGTGGCTAATGGTGTTTATCAGGCGCAAGTTCAAGCTAAAAATGTGCCTGTGCAGCAGTTGGCAACATTACCAAAGCAGTTCCAAGGTGCGTTAACTGGTCAGTTCAATGTAGCGGGTTCTGTTGATTCTTTTAAACCGCAAACTATTCAAGCCAGTGGTCAAGCGCGGATAAATGTTGGAAGTGGAACGATTACAGCCTCTAATATTCAAGTGGCTAATGGTGTATATCAAGCGCAAGTTCAGGCTAAGAATGTGCCGTTGCAGAAGTTGGCAGCAGTACCAAAACAATTCCAGGGAGCGTTAACTGGTCAAGCAAACGTGGCGGGTTCTGTTGAATCTTTTCAACCACAAACTATCCAAGCCAGTGGTCAGGGACAGCTGGATGTTGCAGGTGGAACGATCGCAGCCTCTAATATCCAAGTGGCTAATAGTCGCTATCAAGCTGTCGTTAATGCTTCTGGTGTGGAATTAAATCGGTTAAATCAGCAATTACGGGGTCAGTTTGGCGGTCAGTTGCAATTAGTTGGCACGCTAGGATCTTCCAAATTAGCTGATGTGCGTGCTGCTGGACAGGTGCAATTATCTCAAGGTATTCCTGGTCTTGAGCAACCCTTGAGTGCTGCGATCGCTTGGAGTGGTGAAAGGCTGACCATTGAGCGAGCAACTGCTCCCGGCTTAAGTGTGACTGGTAACATATTAGCCAATGCTAAAAAGGCAGGCATACCGGAAATTACTGCCCTAAATCTCAATGTCCAAGCGCAGAATTACAACTTAAAACAGTTACCAATCAATCTTCCTAATCAGGTTGCTGTGGCGGGAAGAGTAGATTTTAATGGTCAAATCACTGGTAAGCTACCCTTACCGAATGTGGTAGGGCAAATCAACTTACGAGACTTGGTTGTTCAAGATATTGCTTTTGAACCGTTGTTAACTGGAAACATTGATTCCGCACAGGGACGCGGTTTAAATTTGAACTTAGCAGGTAATAGCGATCGCCTCAACTTCAATTTAGATGCCAATAATCGCCCGAAATCTTTCTTAGTCAAATGGCAGCAAGCATCAGCCACAGGTAATATTCAAGGGAATGATTGGGCACTGAAAGTTGCCAATTTCCCCTTACAAATATTGAATTTGACTCCACCAGCAATTACTCGATTGGGTGCTGGTAAGATCGCTGGATTGTTGACTGGGGATTTACTATTTAATCAGCAGACATTGGCAGCAACGGGGAATTTAGCGATCGCTAATCCGCAAATTGGCCGAGTTAAAGGCGATCGAATAGCAGCTCAATTCCTCTACAGTAACGGTAAAGCCACACTCGCAAGTAGTGAATTTGTCAAAGGCAGCAGTCGCTACGCCCTTGTCGGTACTTTCGATCAAACTCCGAAAGGCCCTCAACTACAAGGTAAACTGAACGTCAAGCAGGGTCAAATCCAAGATGTTGTAGCTGTAGCAAAAGTATTTGATTTACAAAATTTGCCAGGTGGTTCCGCAGAAATCTACGGTACAGCAGCGGATCTAACCACCACCCCCCAAGGAGCGCCAAATCTACCCTTATTAACCCAAATCCAACGGTTTTCTGAAATTGAAGCTTTGGTAGCAGAAAAGGAACAACAGCGACTTGATTCCACTCCTATACCAGATTTGGCAGACTTAAAGGGGACTTTCAACGGGGAAGTGGCTGTAAATACAGCTACAGCCAATGGTTTATCAGTGGAATTTAATTTGAATGGACAAGACTTTGCCTGGGGTAAAAAGGAAGAACGAAATCGTTTTTATACTGCCGACAAAGTGATTGCTGAAGGCAACTTTGAAAACGGTGTATTGAGTTTGCGACCATTACGCCTTGAATCTCAAAACAGGCTAATTGCCTTCACAGGTAACGTTGGCGGTGATGAACAATCTGGTCAGCTGCGGGTGAATAATTTTCCGGTACAAGTACTGAATAATTTTGTCAAATTGCCAGTTGGAATCACAGGTAATCTTAACGCTACAGCAGCTTTAGCAGGCAGCATAGCTAATCCCCAAGCTAGAGGGGAATTGCAAATCACAGAAGGAATGCTGAATCAGAGCAAAATAGAGTCAGCAACAGCAAGTTTCAGCTATGCCAACGGACGCTTAAACTTTGGTAGTACTGTAGCAGTTGCCGGGCCAAAGCCTGTTGATATTACTGGCAGCATACCTTATAAATTGCCTTTTGCTTCCGTTGCACCAGACAGTGAGCAAATCAGTTTAGATATGAAGTTAGAAAACGAGGGATTGGCATTGTTAAACGCATTGACTAATCAAGTGGTATTTGAGAAAGGTGAAGGAGAAGTAGACCTCAAGGTGCGAGGAACATTGCAAAAACCCCAAGTAGATGGAATTGCTACTGTCAATAATGCTACTTTTTCAGCCCAGGCATTGCCAGGTAAGCTGAGACGTGTCACGGGTAGAGTACTGTTTAATTTTGACCGCATCTCAGTAGAAAATCTTCAGGGTAGATTTAGCCGTGGGAAGGTAGAAGCTGCTGGAGAAATTTCCATCTTCAACAATGAAAACGTGACTATTAATAATCCCCTGACTGTTAACCTTGATCAGCTGGCGTTGAATCTCAAAGGACTTTACCAGGGAGGCGCTAGTGGCAATTTGCAGATTACTGGTTCTGCCCTTAACCCCATGATTGGCGGTAGAGTAAATTTATTTGATGGTCAGGTATTGCTAGCAGAATCTACCAACGCCACAACATCTGCAAATAACAGTAGTCTTGGTGTATCACCCACAAAAGCCGATAAGCAGAGCAAACCTGAAATTAGGAATGGGACGGGAAATGCGAACGCCAGATTTAATAATCTAGATTTGGAACTAGGTAAAAACGTCCAAATTACCCGTGCCCCTATTCTCAGCTTCCGCGCCACTGGTAATCTCATAGTTAACGGCTCAATCAATCAACCTATACCCGATGGCACTATCCAGTTAGAACAAGGTGGAGTCAATTTATTTACTACCCAATTTAACCTTGTTCGTGGCTATAAACACACCGCAACTTTTAGTCCTTCTCAACCCCGTGACCCCAACTTAGATATTCGGCTATTTGCTAAAGTACTGGATGTAACTCAAAGTAATGATTTCGGACGAGTAAATGCCACAGGTTTATCAGCCTTAGAGAGTGTTAGAGTCGAAGCCACTATCAACGGTTTAGCGAGCAAACTGAATGAGAATTTAGAATTAACAAGTAGTCCATCACGTAGTCAAACCGAAATTGTTGCTCTTTTAGGAGGTGGGTTTGTAGACACCCAAGGACGTGCAGACAGTACTTTGGGTCTGATTAACATCGCAGGTTCGGCTGTATTCAACAATTTTCAGTCAACTTTTAACCAAATTGGGAGTACCTTTGGCTTAAGTGAATTGCGGATATTTCCTACCGTTATTTCTGAGAATCCCGAAGCAGGAAGAAGTAATTCAACTTTGGAATTAGCAGCTGAGGCTGGGGTTGATATTTCTTCTAAGATATCCGTCTCCAGCATCAAAATTTTGACCACAAATGACCCATTCCAGTGGGGTGTTAATTACCGGATAAACGATCAATTTCGTGTTCGTGCTTCCACTAACTTAACCGATGACAGTCGTGCAGTAGTCGAATATCAGAACCGGTTTTAAATCCCCGTCTCAAATAAGTCAATATCAGATATTGATATTATCATCCCCTTGCTGATTAATAACTAATCGCAAAATCGATAACCCTAAAATTATCAAAAATAGCACTAACCCAATCGTGCAAGCATAGCTAATTTCCAAGTTGTTAAAGGCTTGCTCATATAGATAATAAACAATTGTTTTCGAGCTATTGAGTGGTCCTCCTTGAGTCATAATGTAGACTTCTTCAAACACTTTGGTCGCAGAAATAGCCGAAATCACCGCCACTAGTGCTAAATACGGCTTCATCAAAGGTATGGTAATATCCCAATGTTTGCTGATACCATCAGAGCCATCGATGGCTGCGGCTTCGTACACATCAGCAGGAATTGATTGCAACCCTGCTAAATAAATCACCATGTAGTAGCCTAATCCCTTCCAAACGGTAACAGCCATCACGCTGGCAAGAGAAATTGGTACGATGCCAAAAATTTTTGCTGGGCTAGTTAGCCAAGGGATACCTTCTGGAAAAATACCTAAAGCTTTAAATAACTGATTAAGTAATCCGTTTTCTGCATACAGCCATTTCCAAGCTATTCCCGCAACCACCATTGAAATTACTACTGGGGTATAGTATGCTGCTCTAAACCAATTCATCCCCCGCAGTTTTTGATTTACCAAAATTGCTAGCACTAAGGGAGCAATTACTAAAATTGGTACTACACCCACAAGATACAAAAAAGTGTTTTCCAAGGTTTTCCAAAAAACTGCATCCTTCCAAAGCTTGAGGAAATTGGCGAAACCTATCCATTTTGGCGGCTGGGCAATATCTTCATAGCTGGTAAAGCTGAGGTAAAACGCTTGCAATGCAGGCCAAAAGACAGTTAGCCCTAAAATAATCAAGGCGGGTAGTAAAAATAAATAAGGCGTTAGACGCTGTTTGATGAACATCCAATTCTTAAGTGTTAATTTATTCATCGGAAGTTTAATAGTTATTTTTTGCTTTTTCAGAACAAGAATTTGGAGATGTGAGTAGATTTAAGCTTCAATATTTTAAGGGCATATATTTGCTTGCGTAGCGCTTCGCGCTTGCCGTAGGCATTGCTAATTAATAATTCAGAGATAAACTGCGATGGAAACTCAGCACAATCCACCAATTGAACATCAAAATGTCCCCATAAACCACCGTGGACTACATGAATTTTTGTACAGTTCTGAAGACGAACACGCTGCTCTTGAAGTGAGTATAACTCCTGAACTGGCAAACAATGGTACTGAAATCATTGACCTTGAAGCTTGGAGTGCAGCTACTCAGAACGCAAAAATTGCTGGTGTTTACGCAGTATTGGACGCAGAACGCCACAGCCAGTACATTGGCTATTCTCGAAACGTGTTGCTTTCCCTAAACAGTCATCTTCGCCAAAATGGTAAGCAAAAGTGTGCTTTTGTGCGTGTACAATCATTCAAGTTCCCCAAGCGTCAAGAAATGGAAGATTTGCGAGATGCCTGGATAGCAGAACTCGAAAGTACGCCACCTGGTAATGCAACTGATGGCGCAATGTGGGCTAGTACAGTAGGCGAAGCGACTAAGGCGGTAATGTCGGAGGCGGAACGTCAAGCCTATGAGGATAAAAAGCTAAAATTGCGGAAAGCAATGGCTGATACAACCCTTTCTAAAGAGTTAGAAACAACAGATGCAAGTCAAGCCGAACGTCAGCGTCAACTTGAAGGTGCTGTAAAAAACGATGACTGGAGTGTAATTATCGACGCACAAACACAAGAAACCAAGTTTTAGGATGAGTGTTCAGTCTTCTTGTTATTTCCCCACTTGGATATCCCATATTTTTACAGGATAGGATATTCAAGACTTTGTTACGCTCAAAACTTTAAGATTATAATCTTAAACAGCAGAAATAGCACAAACTTGTAATCCAACGGGTGTGTGAATAATCACTGATTCTACACCGAAGACTTGTGCGATCGCATTTGGCGTCAGAACTTCTTCAGGTGTACCAACTTCCCAAATATGACCCTGTTTTAATAATGCAATGCGTGAACTATAACGGGCTGCTAAATTCAATTCGTGTAAAACTGTGACAATAGTTAATTCCTGCTGCTGATTCAGTTCTTTAAGCAGTTCTAATAGTTGCAATTGATAGTTGATATCTAAAAAAGTTGTCGGTTCATCTAATAATAAAACTTTGGGTTCTTGCGCCAGTGCTAGAGCTAAAAAAGCCCGTTGTCTTTCACCACCTGAGAGTTGTTCGACTAAGCGATCGCTTAATTTTTCTAATTGCGTCTTTTTAATTGCAGCTTCAACTTTTACCCAATCTTGGGCATTTAATTCCCATTGCCACCAAGATTGATGGGGTGTGCGTCCTAAACTTACTAATTGTCGCACTGTTAAGCCAACAGGAACAGTTTGTTGTTGCGGTAATAACGCTAGCTTCTGTGCAACTAGATTTGGAGGTTGAGAGTGAATTGCTTTACCATCCAGTAGCACTGTTCCATATTGCGGTAAGAGAATACGACTGAGCAATTTGAGTAAAGTCGATTTACCTGAGCCATTAGCACCAACTAAACTCAACCATTCTCCTGTTTGCAGAGTGAGGTTAATGTCTTGGACAATTGGTACTGAGGTGTAACCGCCTGTAAGATTTTGCAGTTCTAGTGGCATTTCAAAAAATAAAAAATTAAAGGTGTAGTAAACAACAATTTTTAAAAAGGCGTTTTGATGCAGAAGAAGTTAATGAACTTCAAGTAAACACTAATTAAACAAAAAGCCTCTCTAATTTTATTAGAGAGGCTTTTTGTAAAAATAAACCTGGCATCGAGCTATTTTTGCGTAGGGCTACCCCTAAACTATCGTGGCCGCAGCAGCGTTTCACCTCTGAGTTCGGGAAGGGTTCAGTGTG
>NZ_JBALFD010000083.1:0-15906 GCF_036916985.1 Nostoc sp. | reverse complement strand
CCAGTTAGCACAATACAATCTTTGGTCACTCAACATCAGGAACTTCTCACTGTGCTTGAGTTTCAAGCTCTTAAATACTGATTAGACAGCCAGGGTCGGGATGTCGAATTTTTTCAGATCCTCAGTCCTATCAGTCTCGGAAAAGGGCTTGATGCAGAAATACGCGGCGCGCCAGTGGAATGACCAACCAGCATGAGTCACCCGCAACAGGTTGCAAAACAATGAGAACTTACCCTCGATATTCGATGTCTCACACGGTAGGAATGGTTCCGCCGTCGATCACATATTCAGCGCCGTTAATATAAGAAGCGCGATCAGAAACCAGGAAAGCAACAAGCTCGGCAACTTCTTCGGGGCGACCAGGGCGACCCATTGGAATTCCCCCAAGGGAATCCATCAACCCAAGTCTTGCAGTATCAAAGTCTGTTCCTGCATTTTCAGCTAATCTTTTTATCAGTTCCGTAGCCGCTGTTGTCTCGATAAAACCGGGAGCAACTGTATTCACCCGCACACCTCTCGGTGCAACTTCGTTTGAGAGTCCTTTGCTGTAGTTCGTCAGTGCCGCCTTTGCCGCTGCATATGCCAGGGTGGCATCATAAAGCGGGAGAGTACGCTGGATCGACGAAATATGGATAATGACACCCGAACCTTGTTCTAGCATTTTGGGCAGGAATGCCCGATCTAAGCGGACAGAGGTGAATAAATTAGCATTGAATGTCTGCTGCCAATCATCATCAGTCAGGACAAGTGCGCCACCGCTGGGTGCTGAAGAACCACCAACGTTGTTGATCAGGATATCCACGCCACCGAGACGGGCAAGCACTTCCTTGACCACTTTTTCTACGCCATCCGGCGTGCTGATGTCAGATTGAATAAATAAATCTGGTGATCGGAGTTCATTGGGTTTTGAGCGGGCGGTCGTGATCACCGTTGCACCAGCTTGCCTCAAACGTTTGACGATCGCTTCGCCCATACCTTTTGTTCCACCTGTAACCAGCACTCTCTTGTCAGATAACTCGTTGGGGTTAATTTGGATGTTTGTCATCAGCCTAAGCTCGTCATGTATTTAGAAGGAATTCCAGGCATTCTTACCTGTCTAGCACTACCCAGCAAGCTAATTGACTTGAGTAAGATTTGCCGAGTAGAGATGCCATCCACGTTGTTCTGGATTTGAGCCAGAAACACCATTGACCCGTCGCAGTATATAGCTACCACGAAATCGCTGTGGAGTTCCAGTTGTGGTGGTGGCACTTACCGTCACCGGAATTTTAATGTAGGATGAGCCTGCCGCTCCGTCGAGTCTACCGGGTGTCCCAACTTCTACAGCAGTGGATGCGGTGTTGGCAAAGCCTTGCTTAAACTTTTCAAACGACTGTTGGCTTGCTGCCCCATTTCTATCCCAAGCTGAGTATGCTCGCCGATAGTCTTGACTGGAGATCGCGCTGTAGTAGTCACGAATAGCTTGGACAGCTGCCTGCTGAATCGGTGTAGCGCTTGCAACGCTCTGTGTGGGAGATCCAGACACCGGGGCTGGACTAGATGAGATCGAGGAATTTGCCACCGCTGGAGTATTTGCAGAGGGTAGTTGTGATTTGGCAGGGGCACTGTAGGCTGTGATGGCGATCGCGACTAGCACTCCTCCAACAACTGCACAGCGCTGTTTTAGCCTGGTATACGAAGAAAAGTTCAACATTGAAAGTACCTCCTTGAAAATCTGTTTTGGTTGTGATGCTTAAAATCAATAATTCGGACGGCTTCTGCCAGGAAAGCTATCTGACGGATAGAGTACTGATTAGAAGAAAACAAACACTAGACATAGACAGATAGCTGCTTGCCTAGACGAATGGGCTTATTGATGGATCTGGTTTCTGACAAAGAGATTTTCTACACTCAGCAAGATGATTGGTAGTCCCAGAGACACACTTACAGTTGTCTCTGTCGCCCAGGGGTGGCTCATTACATTGGAGATCGCTGAAACGACTACCGATACAATCAGAAACCAGGGTGCGATCGCGACAAAGTTTTTTTGCCAAGCGGGTTTATCGCTCAGTCTCGCTTGGCTCCGTTGTGCAAATTGATGCCAAAATGGGAAGGTCGTGAATACAGCGAAAAGATATAACAGTCCTGCATCTACCAATAGGATGGTCTTGACGTTCGGAGTTATGTCAAGATGCTGAAGGGCGAACACCGTTAGGCAGACTCCCGCCGCGAGATACAGGAGCGTAAACAGGGTAAATCGTCTCATGGTTTTCTTGTGTTCTGCTAAATTCTGGAAAACTAGAAATTTGAGGTAGTGACCAAATTTGATTTTCGACAAAAAAGGATTTTAGATTATGAAAATCATGTTTCAATTCGACAAATAACTTAGTGCATTAGCACTTTTAACGATTACTTCGGTTGGTGGAACTATGTTAACCGCTACAAAGTATTTGCTCAAACTCAACCATCAGGAGTTGTAAAAGATGTGACTCTGTGGGCTGCGGATTTAATTAAAGCCCAAGGTTGCGTTTTACAACTTTGAAAACAGCATATTTAACCCTTCGGTCATCGTGGGATGAGTCAAAACGCCATCGCGCAGAACGGTGTAAGGCATTTGAGCTTGCATCACTATCTGCACCATCGAAATCACTTCCCCCGCTTCATGACACAACAGGGAACAACCGAGAATCCGACCTGTCTCGGTATCCACGATCGCCTTCATCAGTCCATCGGTTTTACCGAGAGTTTTTGCTCTAGGAATCGCTGAGGCATCCAGTTTAGCCACGCGGATGGCATACCCTTGTTGCTGTGCTTCGGTTTCGGTCAGACCCACATGAGCCAGTTCGGGATCAATGAACAGACAGGATGGAATCAAGCGATTGCGCGTGCTGCGGTTGCCGCCATCAATCAGATTTGCTTTGACAATGCGGTAATCGTCAAGCGAGACATGGGTATATTGTAGTCCTCCATTGATGTCGCCTAACGCCCAAATCCCCAGTATGTTTGTTTCTAGGCGATCGTTGACTACAATAAACCCGTGGGCATCAGTTGCCACACCAGCAGCAGCTAAATTTAAGCTCTCGGTATTGGGCGCACGACCAACGGCGACAAGCAAATGCGACCCCTGGATACTGAGGGAGCGATCGCCAACTTGGATTTGCAGGATGGTTTCATTACCAGTGTGATTCTCCAAAGGAGACGCTTTGCGAACGACCCTTAACACCTTCGCCTTCAGCAAGAATTCAATGCCCTCTCGTTCTAGCAGCGTTTGAACGGCGATCGCAATATCTGAATCTTGATTTGATAGAATTTGCTCGCTATGCCCAATCACAGTAACACGAGAGCCAAAGCGCTGGAACATCTGGGCAAACTCCAACCCAATATAGCCACTCCCAAGTACGATCAGATGCTCCGGCAACTGTTCCAGTTCCATGATCGATTCGCTCGTCAAAAAACCAGCTTCTGTGAGTCCGGGTAGCGATGGAATTAACGGTCGTGTGCCTGTGTTGATAAAGAACCGTTCTGCGGTGAGTAAGCGAGTGGTGTCAAGAGCCGTTGTCACTTCAATCGTTTTGGATGACACAAACCGTCCCACTCCAACGATCAGTTCGTGACCCAGAGCAGTTTCTAGATTGTGCAAATTCATTTCACGCATGGAGTGTACGACAGATCGTTTGCGCCCAATTACGGCTGCTAAATCAACAATGGGTGCATTGGCTTTAACACCGTAAGCAGCGCTGTGTCGCACAGTATTGGCTACCTCTGCGCTGGCAACCATCGTTTTGGTAGGGATGCAGGCGATGTTGATGCACCCACCACCAATCATGGTTAAGCTGCGTTCCACCAGAGCGGTTTTACGTCCGTCCGCAACTAGCGCTGGTGCTAGGGTTTTACCTGCTTTGCCACTGCCGATAATAATGTCGTCGTAGTATTCAGGGTTCATTGCACATCTCCTTTAAGGTGCTGTCTTGGTACACAGCTTCAATTTGGCTGAGATCGTCTGCTGTTCGTTAATGTCTCTTGCAGCGACCTTATATCAGCGGGGTAGCGCTCGCCTGCGGCCACTCCTTTTGGTGCAACAACTGCAATTCGGTTCAGGTCGTCTGTTGTCAGATGAACTTCTGTTGCTGCAACGTTCTCCTCCAGATATTTGCGCTGCTTGGTACCCGGAATGGGAATGATATCTTCTCCTTGGGTTAACAGCCATGCCAGGGCGAGTTGACTGGGCGTTGCTCCTTTTTCAGCCGCAATCGCCTTTACCTGCTCCACTAATTGCAGATTTTTGTAGAAATTCTCTCCCTGAAAGCGAGGGGAAGATCGGCGGTAGTCGTCTTCTGAAAAATCATTTGGGCTGGTGAATCGTCCTGACAAAAAGCCTCGACCCAATGGACTGTAGGGTACAAATCCAATACCTAATTCCCGCACTGTGGGAAGAATCTCATCTTCGGGATCGCGGCTCCAGAGGGAATATTCCGTTTGCAGGGCGGAAATGGAGTGAACAGTATTAGCCCGTCGAATCGTGGACGGAGTGGCTTCTGAAAGCCCTAGATAGCGCACTTTTCCCTGCTGCACCAGTTCCGCCATTGCACCAATCGTGTCTTCAATGGGGACTTCCGGATCAATCCGGTGCTGATAATAAAGGTCAATCACATCTACACCCAACCGCTTCAGCGATGCATCACAGGCTTGATGCACATACTCTGGCTTACCGTTAATACCGTTCCATCCACCCTCTGGCGATCGCACAATGCCAAACTTCGTTGCGATCGCTACCCGATCGCGACGGTCTTTGATGGCTTTGCCTACCAACTGTTCATTGGTAAAGGGACCATACATATCGGCAGTATCCAGTAAGGTAATGCCGAGTTCTAATGCCCGGTGAATCGTGGCGATCGCTTCTCGATCGTCCTGCCCACCATAGAAATCAGACATTCCCATACAGCCTAGTCCTAGTTCTGAAACCACAAGTCCTTGATTGCCGAGTTTGCGTGTTTTCATTGGTAGTCTCCTTGATTTGCCTATAAAACTCTGAATTGCCAACCGAAACAGTGTTAGAGGTCTAATCTGCGGTGTGGACACGCTTTTGAGAACTCAGCGCGGAATGTTCTGTGCAGAAACCGCAAAAGATGCCTAACCTGCCAAAGGAATGTCCTTCGTTATTGCGCGATAAAGCCGCCATCAACTGAGATCGATTGTCCAGTGACAAAACTAGAAGCGTCTGAACAGAGCCATAATACAGCATTTACCACTTCTGCCGGCGTACCAATCCGACCCATTGGCTGCCCTTTGATGAAATCCTCGGTCGCTTTTGGATTTGCTTTGAAAAGGCGATCGAGCATTTCGGTTTGAATTGGGCCCGGACTGACAGCATTCACCCGAATTCCTTGCTTGACAAATTCTAATGCCACTGATTTTGTTAGCCCTTCTACAGCGTGTTTACTAGCGGTGTAAATCGGCACCATTGCACCACCGACCAAACCCAAAACTGAACTAGTATTGACGATCGCCCCACCGCCACTTTTTAACAAGGCTGGAATCTCATGTTTCAAAGACAACCATACCCCTTTAACATTGATATCCATGATGCGATCGTAAGTAGCTTCGGTTTGCTCTGCTAACGGTGTGGAATCTTGTTCCACTCCAGCATTGTTGAAAGCAATGTCGAGTCTTCCATAGTGTGTCATTATTTTCTCAATCAGTATCTGCACATCGGCTTCTTTAGAAACATCTGTCGTCACAGAAAAGCCTTCCCCACCCATTGCTTGAATCTGTCGAATTGTTTCTTCACCTTCAACTTGCCGACGACCTGCAACAACTACTTTTGCTCCAGCTTGAGCTAGAGCTAGAGCGGTTGCTTTACCAATCCCTGATGTTCCACCTGTAACGAGTGCGACTTTTCCAGATAACGTAGTCATTGTTAATTTCCTTGGGTGTATTTTGAGACATGATTCACTGAAATAGGGTGTCGTGACAAGGGTATAATCTTCTGAATCATCGCTCCACCAAGCTTTTCAGAACAGTTTCCAGTTCGACTTCGCCTTTGATGGAGCCAGACTCACCACTCTCGAACTCGATCCAGCCCTCGTTGAAACCGTCGAGCATCCGAATGCGCGGCTCTGGATCGGCTGTACCCTGAGCCTTGAACAGCGCCTCCCAGGTTTCGCAGGGAACTACCTCCGCATGTACCGGACGACCCAGAATCTTGGAAAAGCCCTTTGCAATGTCATTCGGCGTTACCCGTCGCGGACCCTCGATTTCGACGATTCGCCGTCCACTCCAAGTCTGTTGCAGCAACTCGGAGGCAACACGACCGATATCCGCCGTCGCAATCATCGGCACAGGTTTATCCAACGGTTGCAAAAAGCTTTGGATAATGCCACTCTCTCTGGCAGGTGCTACATCCCAAGCTGCGTTCTCCATAAACCAGGCAGGACGAAGAAAAGCGAGCGGCATCGGCAGATCCCCCAATACTTGCTCCAATATCTGAAGTTGAGTCAGTAGGTTCGACTGGGTTGCCTGTGCGCCAATGGTGGACAGGCAGACGACTTTGCCCGGATGGGCTGCTGCGATTGCAGTACGCAGAGCAGCGACAATTGCCCGTGTTTCGGGAAAGCTCGGTGATGGCGCAAAGTTTGGCGGAATCACAACGAAGACACCCTCAGCTTTTCTAAAAGCTGCTGTGAGCGCGTCAGCATCGTTCATATCCGCTAGGGCAACTGCACAACCCTCCTCGACCCAGGCAGTTCCCTTCTTAGCATCACGGATCACAGCGCAGACAGACTGATTGTCGCTCAACAATTTGCGGGCGACGGCACCGCCGACCTGACCTGTAATTCCAGTAATAGCGTACATTTTGCTCTCCTTGTAAGTAGAACGAGGTGGAAAAACCAAACTGTGTAAAGATAAGTAAATACGTATAATGTGTCTACGAAGGTAACAGAGATATGGGCAACCGTTTAAGGGTCTTTCTAACCAGAGAACAAGATAAAACTCTTTTCAACCTGAGAACGGCAGATGTACCCCAGAAAGTTAAAGACAGAGCAGAAGTGATTAGATTGAGCGCAAATGGTTGGTACGTAGAGAAGATAGCGGCTCACTTTAATTGGACAGCACAAACAGTGCGAGAAGTTTTGCATAGATGGGAGCGTCTTGGTTTAGAGGGACTTTGGGAAAAACCAGGGCGAGGAGGAAAATCAAGGTGGATGGAAGATGACATGGTGTTTTTAGAAGAATGTTTAGAGAAAGAACCTCGTACATATAACAGCGTTCAATTAGCCCAAAGATTAGAACAAGAACGCTCGATAACATTGAGTCCTGACAGGTTTTGGCAGGTACTAAAAAAAAGGGGATCATTTGGAAACGAACTTTGAAATTGTCATAAAGGAAAACAAGATCCAGTAGTACAGCAAGTTAAACAAGCAGATTTGGAAATGTTGGAATTGTCTGCGGCCGCAGGAGAAATCGATTTAAAGTATCTAGATGAATCAGGGTTTTGTGCTTGGAGTGAACCGAGTTACAGCTACTACTTCCGAGGCAAACAAAAACGTTTAGAGCAGAGCAAGCGTCGAGGTCGAAGGTTAAGTATTATTGGCTTTCTTCAACCGTTAATTAGTTTCGTTTACGGTCTGGTAATTGGAGGCGTTTCACGCAAATCTTATATTCAAATGATGGAGCTTGAAGCACTAGAAGCACAAAAAACGGGACGCATAAGAGTCATAGTGCAGGATAACGGCCCAATACATCGATGTAAAGAAGTGCAGGAGTTATGGCCAAAATGGGAAGAGATGGGTTTGTACATCTTCTTTCTACCCAAATATTGTTCGGAAATGAACCCGATTGAATTGGAGTGGCAACACCTCAAAAAAGATGAACTAGCCTCGAAAACTTTTGAAGATGAATTAGACCTCGCCTATGCTGTGATTGATGGAGTTCAAGCTAGAGCAGAGAAGGGAAATTACAGTACACAACGTATAAGATTTAACTCTAAATCTTCTCCTTAATTGTTTGTTACATAGTTATAAATTTTCTCCACGACTTACTTAAATAGCAGATAATTGATAAACATCTTTCCAAGCTTCCGGCTTCAATAAAGATCCTTAAAACCATCTCTGGGAGTGCATTTTAGCGATTTTCCCCAAATATTACGCTCTAACAAGAGTATTCCAATCACTTCTATGTGCTAGCAGTTCGCCAAGTTCACTTGGCGGGGTAAAGGGTAAGGGGGAAGGTGGGGCCCTTGAAGGGGATAAGGGGCGGAGGGAAAGGGTTTAAATCCCTTATCCTTTCACCTTTCCCCAGTCTTCACTTAGCATTTTTGGGTTGGCAGACTACTAGCTCAAGATCGTCGAGAAATGAGATATTGTTCTCAACGGGATCGCGGCTAATATGCAGGTGATTAGGGGGAAAATCAGGATCGGTATAGCCAACGGCTAAACCGCACAGGATCGATAATTCCGGTGGGATATTTAACTCGCTGCGAATGATTTCAGGATAAGCGGCTAGCGAAACCTGAGCGCAGGTACCCAGTCCACGAGCAGTCAGACTCAGCATCAGCGTTTGTAAATAGATCCCTACACTTAAAGCATCCGCATCGCCTAGTTCTCGGTGCATACAAACGATACCGACCATTGGGGCATCAAAAAATTCGTAATTACGCAGAACGGCTCGTTCTCGACTTGCTGTATCCTCACGAGCAATCCCCATCGCTCCATAGACTTGTTCGCCTAGTTCCTGGCGGTAATGCTGAAATGCCTCTGGCAGTTGAGCGATTTTGGGTAGCTGAGACTCGTCAAAATGCTGCGCTTGCTTTAGCAAAGCCTTTTTCAGTTGATCGCGTCGAGTACCTTCAGCAAATACTACCCGCCACGGCTGGGTATTAGAATTCGACGGCGCGAGCTGTGCTAGAGCAAGAGCTTGATCGAGTAAAATTCGCGGTACGGGTTTGGATAAGAATTTTCGGGTTGAGTGTCGGTCTTTGATAGTTTGGTCGAGATCGAACATGTTTAATAAACCTCTATGAGAAAGAGTACTGACAATACTTTTCGGTTAACGAACTTTGGGGGTTTAAGTCCCCTGCCTAATAACGGCATCACATTTTGTGTCGGGGTCTAAATCCCCGTCACAAAACGTAATTGCGTTAGCGTAGCGGGGCGTTCGCTTTTAGCGTCTCCAAGAGTTGCCCATTGCGAATTGGTTTAACCTTTTCCCCAAACCCGATTCCGAGTTAAAAGTGCAAAACCCGAGAAGTATTGAGAGTACTGAAGATTCAATTTTTCCTACAAGTTTGGCGCATCAAGATCCGATTGTTTTTATACACCTCTAAAGTTCCAGACTGCGGGCTATCTAACGTGCCATCCCACACCCAATATTCATAGTTTCTATTCCGAAACTTATGCACTTGAACACCTTCTGTCGCTTGCTTAGTTCCTTTGCCCAAACTTAAATTACCGTTGGGATTGGTCGCCCGATAGAGCAGTTCACCAGAATTATAATTCTGCCAAATATTGATGTTGTTGCCGCCTTGGCATTTATTACTCAAGATGATGCCAGCAGTTGAATCAGCAGAAGCTCTTAAGGAAAAATTAACTAAGACGCTGATTGGCAGAGCAAGAGTAACGCGGATCTTTTCAGTAGTGTTTTCATTGTTTTCATTAGTGTTGTAAAATCAATTTTTTGGTCTAGTTTTTTCATGATGATGAGTCCTGTGTCCTGTGGGGAGCAATGCAAAAAGCCCCCCAGCTTTGCCACCTCACAAAATCGTGTTGCTCCCGTCCTGTGATTGTCCAACATGAGTTGTCATAAAGCGACGGATATGATCTGCGATCGCATCTCCTTCCTCTTCTAGCGCAAAATGTCCGGTATCGAGTAAATGAAACTCAACGTCTTTGAGATCGTCCTTGTAGGGATAAGCGCCTTCGGCTGGGAAGATGTCATCATTTTTACCCCAAACAATCAAGGTAGGTGGCTGATATTTGCGAAAATACTCCTGCCATTGCGGATATAGTGGTGGATTCGTGCCATAGCTATACAGTAGCGCCAGCTGAATCTCATCGTTGCCGGGGCGATCGAGGAGAGGTTGATCCATATTCCAGGTATCAGGGCTAATCGCTTCCAGATTGCGAACGCCGTTGGTATATTGCCACTTCGTTGTTTCCAGTGTGAAAAAGGATCTGAGCTTGTCAGCATTCTCAGGAGAACGTTCTTGCCAGTAGGCTTTAGCTGGGTTCCAAAATTCGCCGCGTATACCTTCTTCATAGGCATTCCCGTTTTGGACAATTAGCGCTTCCACTCGCTCTGGATATTTAGCTGCAATCCGATAGCCAATGGGAGCGCCATAATCCATTACGTAGAGGCTATATTGGTTGAGATCGATCGCCGTAATAAATTTCTCCACGATTTGGGACAAGCGATCAAACGTGTAGTCAAACTCATCCACAGTTGGCATAGAACTGTTGCCGTAGCTCGGATAATCCGGGGCAACTAGATGGAAGTGATCAGCAAGCGCAGGCATCAGATTGCGAAACATGTGAGATGAGGTCGGAAAGCCGTGTAACAGAAGAATCGTTGGATTACTGCGGGAACCAGCTTCTCGGTAGAAGATATCTAAACCATCGATTGAGATTGTGTGAAATGTGGTCATGACTCACCTGAGATATTTGGGTGTTTAAATTCTGAACTGCTATTGGTTCAGTCCTTTGACTCAGATAAAGAAGGCATTCATGCCGTCAATGTCAGAGAGGAAGGTTTCGAGCGCGGCAATCCTGTTATCCTTGAACTGACAGACTGTAGCCAAGTACTCATCAAGTACTCGATCGCCCTGTCGGGCAGTATTGTGTAGAGACAGAGCCACGTTGTCTTGGCCGACAAGAATGTGCTGTAGCTCGAAGTTCAGCCCATAGCTCGTAATTTTGCGGGCGCGATCAACTACGGCATCAGCTCCATTTGCAGTGCCTGAGATCATGTTGTCGCCCGGCAGTGTCCAGTGTGCGTCGTCAGCGAGGAGGGCGCGCATTGCACTCCAATCCCGTGCAGCGATTGCTGTTTGAAAACGACGAGCGATGTCGAGCTTCGCATTGCGATCGGTCACTTGTGCAACCACTTCTGCCTGAGAACGTTGATTCATTGTCATAATCGTGATTCTCCTGTTCAAAAATTCGGTTCTTTGCATTCATGCTGCGTTCTAATGAGAGAAATATCCCCAGTCCACCTTGGAGCCGTTAATGCATTCCGCCAGGAACAGATAATTTTGAATTAATCTCAAGTTCAGACTAAAAATAAGTACCTGTAGTTATCTGGGGAAACGTTATCCTGCCATTAGCTTCAATAACCAAGGTTTGAATGGGCTTTTCTTTGTTCTTCTCCAAGCCAGCTTGAACTATATTGCAATGTCGATTACGATTTTGCCGACCGATGTGCCTTGCTCTACCGCATTGTGGGCATCCAGTGCGGTATCCAACGTAAAATGACGAGGATCAACAATTGGGCGTAGTTGACCTGCATCCGCCAACTGCGTAGCCTGATGCAGAATCTCACCATGATGAGTACGCCCTTCACCATTCAGTAGAGGCAGAAGCACGAATATGCCTGAATACGTAGCAGCCTTCCGCGAGAGTGGCATCAAGGAGTGCTGACCCCAGCCGTAGCTACTAACGACATGTCCGTAAGTACGTACTGCCTGAAATGCATCGTCTAAAGTGGAGCCGCCAACGGTATCGTAGACCAGATCAAAGCCGTGACCATCTGTATACATTTGCACAATCTGCTCAATTGATACACTGTGGTAGTCTATCGGTACAGCACCCAGTTGTTTCAGCATATCGTGCTTAACAGCCGAGGCAGTAGCAAACACTTTGGCACCACGCGCTTTGGCAATCTGCACAGCGACATGACCAACACCGCCAGAGCCGCCAAGTACGAGGACTTTCTGACCATCGCCTACATTAGCGCGATCGACAAGTCCTTCCCATGCAGTCAAGACCACCAAGGGTAAAGCTGCTGCTTCACGCATACTGAGGTTGGTTGGTTTTTTTGCCAGTAGATCCGGATCAACTGCGGCAAATTCAGCGAGTGAACCTTGCAGTCCACCGACTCCACCCGTCAGTCCGTAGACCTCATCACCAACTTTAAACGCGGTGACATTTTGTCCAACTGCTTCAACGACCCCAGCCAGATCGGTTCCCAGCACGGCAGGGAGTACAGGTTTGGCATGGGGCGCTTTACCTGTGCGGATTTTGCTGTCGAGCGGGTTGACACCGCTTGCCTTGATTCGCACCAAAACCTGTTTAGCAGTCGGTTCCGGTCGGGGAATTTCGGCGGTACGAAATGTTGCAGTTTGAAAATCATCTATAATCAGCGCGTGCATAGTTGGTGATGGCTTCACCTATCAACTCCTTACTTGTATATATTGTTGCTAAAAGTTTCTCAATTGCAGCCCTACCAATAGTGATATGAAATTTACCAGTATTCAAACTATGTGTTATGCCTGACTTCTGCACCGATTTTGTTCATTGTTTTAAGACGATTGCTATGTTCTCCTAGTAGTTCGCCAAGGAAACTTGGCGGGGTAAAGGGGAAGGGGGAAGGGGGAAGGGGGAAAGGGTTTAAATCCATTACCCTTTTCCCTTTCCCCTTTTCCCAGTCCTCACGAGCGCATTTTTGGGTTGGCAGACTATTAGCATCATGCCGAGGGTAAGGTTCCAGGCGGACCCAAAATTTCGTCGCCGATCTCAACGCAAATACGTTCAAACAGCTCCATATCTGGTGTTTCTTTCTCATCAAGTGTACCGACTGCTGCGATCAGCCGAGCAAAGCCACTTGGCGCAGCAACGACCAACACGCGAGCTGGCTGATCGTTAAGCACGGCGACGGTATGGGGTGTGGCAGTAGGAATCAAGAAGCTTTCACCAGCACTCAACACAGCCTTCTTCTCACCTGCCCAAACCGTAAACTCCCCGGACAGTACATAGATTTGTTCAGAATAGCGTGTGTGGCGATGGAGGGGTATTTGTGTACTAGGAAGGAAGTAGCCTTCGATCAGATCGTACTGACCTGCGGTAGTTGTGTGATCTGCAATGATGCTGAGGCGAGAGCCAAAAAACCAGAGAGATTGTGTCATCAGATTACTCATGTTGATTAATTGTTTGCCTAATCAGGATCTGTCAAAAAATAATTTTTACGCTTGTTGATATCTATGAAGTTTACTGAGGAGTATCTCTAAGCCAATGAATGTCTCTGCTTGAGTTTTTTCACTGCACATTTAATAGTTACAAATTTATCGCAATATAACCTCTACCATTTGAACGTTTTAGTATAAGTTATACAATTCACACACTATTTAAACCTTTTTTAAAAGATCATTGCTTTTACAAACAATTTCTCTTTGCTCCTCGTAGTTGGATGCGATCGCCTCATTTAGTAGATATATAGCTTCCTCGTGGAGTGTCTTTGTCTGGGATTGCAGCATCACCCGTTCTGAACACACGAGCGTGAAGAATAGCCGATCTCCCAAAGTTGCTACGCCAACTAAGCGATCGTTTTTGACACCTGTCGTCACTACAGGCCCATAGATAGCCTGAAGTTCTAGCTCTCCAAACTGTTGCGCGATCGTCAAGCGCATGAGATTGCTAACGGTTATATCGTAGTCCAATTGGTCTTTAAATACTTGTAAAGCATCATCAGGACTAGAATGGGTAGATAGCCATTGTTGAAGTTGAAAAATCTTCCCAAACAGCTTGTTAGATGTCATACTTTGCTTGAGTTGTTGTTTAGCAGAACGAGCGACTTCCCAAAAATCGGCATCAAAGCTTAAGAGGTGTGATGTTCGTTCAGCACCAATATATAAACTGAAATTTTCCTGGTTTGCAGATGTCAAGTATGGTCTGAGATTAATCGGTGATGTACAGTTGAGGTTCTGCGTCTGTTTTGAATGATTTTGCTGGCGGACTGCTAAGAGAAAAGCGGCACAAATCGCAGCATGAACACTCGTTTGTTCTTGCCGACAACGAGCTATGAGTAAGCGCGTTGTTTCGGGCGAAAGTGAACCAGAACTGACAAATGAACAGTTAGGTTGCTTCGCACGTTGCCCAACCAGAAAGGAATCACTGATGAATGTAGGAATTGGCTTTAACAAAGAAACTTTTTCGGGAGTTCGATCGACAATCAACTCCTCTAGTGACGGAGGCACAGATAAAGACTGTCCGAATATAGTGGGTGTAGTGTACACCGAAGGGGTTGCTGTAGGCATCGCCTGCAAAATATCCCGAATTAAGTAAGTTACAGAAATACCATCACCGATCGAGTGATGACATATCACAATCAATTCTGATAATTCTGCGCCATTGCTGGAGTGAACCAAGACAACGCGCACTAACGGAGCTTGCGACCAAATAAAGGGCGTTGCAATTTCTTGCTCAACTTCTCGCTGCCATTGTTGTTCGGATAGCCTCTGCACAACCCGCAGTGGAATATCAGCATGGTCTTCGACAAACCAAGGGTACTTTGCTTCATCCAGAGCAATCCGAACTCGGAGGAATGGATGCCTTTGCTGTACAAAGTGGAGTGCTTGTTGAAGTTGAGTAACTGTGAATTTTCCTTTGATTTGGGCTGTGAGAGCGAAATGTAAGGAATGAGCTTGATCGTGGAGCCAGAAGATTTGCTCTCCCGCACCCAAAGGGCGATAGACCTCGAAAGATTGCATATATTTAATTAATCTCCAATAATAATGCTGAGGCGAGAGCCAAAAAACCAGAGAGATTGTGTCATTAAATTACTCATTTAATTAATTGTTTGCGTAATCAGGAGCCGTCAAAAAATAATGTTTATATCTATGAAGTTTACTGAGGAGCATCTCTAACCTAATGAACGTCTCAGCTTGAGTTTCTTTGACTGCACATTTAATAGTTACAAATTTCTCGCAATATAACCTCTACCATTTGAAGGTTCTAATAGAAGTTATACAATTCATACACTATTTAAACCTTTTTTAAAACATCATTGCTTTTAAAAACAATTTCTCTTTGCTCCTCGTAGTAATACTTTCACTACTAGATTTATGCAATTATATTTCAGTCTACTATCGCAATTAGAAACTGGAATTAAAACGTATTTTAACTAAGTTATACCAATTTTGTATGAAGATGTATAGAAAGAACCTCTCCCAAATGAAGATGCATAGAAAGAACCCCTCCCAACCTCACCAAAGTATCAGGGAGGTTGGGAAGGGTCAAAATAATGTGCAGCTTCACAGAAAATTGATATTATTACAAATAGCTGCAAGTTTCATCCTTTAGGAGTAGTAATTAAACTCATGCTTCATTGAAAATAAATACTTGTCAATTTAGCAAAAATAATCGTAATCGATCACGGGGCGATCGCAACTTGCAAAACAACGCAACGAGCCAGCATCCAGCCTTCATTTTCAATCAAACCAAGCACCTATACTCGGTAGTATTTTGAACAACTATGGGTATGAGTATCATCGGATGCTGTTGGCGAAATATTTCTTCACATTTGAAAACCTTACAAATGCTAAAGCGAACAGACGTTGAGGAAAAATTGATTGGAAGTATGCACTTTCTCTCTTATTTGACAGACTCAGGCTTTGATTTTAGTGTACTCTGCGAATTCAGAGTCCGCTTAATTTCTGGAAGTGCCGAACAAAAATTACTAGATATCTTGTTAAAGCAATTTAAAGAAAAAGGAATTATCAAAGACAGAGGAAAACAACGTACCGATTCAACCCAACAAGAGGAAAATTCTAGCAATATTCTAGAGGATCAATTATTTAATTTAAAATCTCAGGATTTAAGAAATTTCTTTACTAAATTAGGTCTAGTAAGTAGAACAAGGTGAAAAAACCAAACTGTGTAAAGATAAGTAAATACATAAATGTGTCTACCAAGGTAACAGGGGTATGGGCAGCCGTTTAAG
>NZ_JBALFD010000082.1:0-317262 GCF_036916985.1 Nostoc sp. | reverse complement strand
GGAGAGGGGAGCAAAAAGCTTAATTTTTCGTTGCTCCTCCCTTTCCGTTTCGGAGAGGGAGGTTGGGAGGGAGAGGTTCATCGAACTCACGTTGAATTATTGGCTGACTCGATAAATAGGTCTAACCTGACGATAAGTATTAAGTAAGTTCAGAAATTTATTTCCATCAAAATTTATTGGGTCAACTTTTTTACCAGAACGGTCTACTAAACGGTGGGTAGTAATGCGATGGTCTGGAACTTGACTTTGAGCAATTAACCAAGCAAGAGAATGATATTGAGCTTCTGTGTAACCGCTATGGGTTTGTTGGCTGCTACTGTCATAACTATCTGGAGGTGTTTCTAAAGAAACGTGATAAGCAAAATTATTCACTGATGCCGGCAAAGTCGGATTAGTCTGCACAGTTTCCACTCCCTCTGGAGTCTCAAAGACAGAGTGAGCTGCACCAAAAGCCCGTTTTTCTGGTGGTACTAGATAAACCACTGTTCCATCTAACTTGACTAAAGCGTGGTAACTTGCTTGCACACCTTCATCGTTATGGGCTACTTGAAAGAAATTAATCGCACTGGAAGCAGAATAACCAGTTTCATGAAGGACGATAATTGGTTGGTTGTGGAGAGGAACGCCGTTCACATCTTTGGTGTAACGTTCTCCATAGTTACTGGGGTCAACGGAAGCAACTTGATAACTAGGTCTGTAGCGTGCAAAAGCTTGAGTGGTTACATACCTTGCTACAGGCTTGTTAATCTTGACTGGGGACTTGAGAACACGTTGAGATTTCTTCTCTGGTTCTTTCGCTGATTGGAATTGCACCTGCGGATATTGACTGAAAGCCATAACCGGTGGATTGGATATATGGGATGTTGTCGGATTATTGTGTAATTTTGTCGCTCGTCCAATTATCAGCACTACAACTAAAGCCATGAACATCAGCGAGATTAGTAGCACCCTAGTCGCCCAGTCTTTAAACCTCATTTTTCTAATACCCGTAAAACGGTAGATATTAATTTATAGCTCAACTCGCGTGTCCCTTGTAGAGGCACATTTCTGTAAACCCCTACCGCTTATGGTATCCAAACAGTATCGCTATAATACCTTAATTCTAGTTAAATATACCTTTATAATCCCTGCAATAGTGCTGTTACGAACCATTTAATAAGGATGTTTTACCTACACCTCCTTCACCAAGTACTAGCAGCTTAGGAAGATATTATTGTTTACCTTCTAACCTGGCTCGGAGATAGGTCAAAATTGCCTCCGTTCCCTGCTCAACAATTTCAGGTGGCGGCGAGCTTAATTGTGGATTGTTATCGAGGAATAGCTCAGTCAATTTGGAGAGTTGGCTGATTTCTGGCGGCAGACTCCTGAGTTGATTGTTATCGAGGTATAGCTCAGTTAAGTTGGAGAGTTGGCTGATTTCTGGTGGCAGACTACTGAGTTGATTGTTATCGATGTATAGCTCAGTTAAGTTGGAGAGTTGGCTGATTTCTGGTGGCAGACTGCTAAGTTGATTGTCAGAGAGGTCTAGCTCAAGCAAGTTGGAGAGTTGGCTGATTTCTGGCGGTAGACTGCTGAGTTGATTGTTAGAGAGGTGTAGCTCAGTCAAGTTAGAGAGTTGGCTAATTTTTGGTGGCAGGCTACTGAGTTGATTGTGATTCAGGACTAGCATTGTCAAGTTAGAGAGTTGGCTGAATTCTGACAGCAGGCTACTGAGTTGATTGTTATCGAGGAATAGCTCAGTCAATTTGGAGAGTTGGCTAAATTCTGGCGGCAGGTTGCTGAGTTGATTGTGATTAAGGGCTAGCGTTGTCAAGTTGGAGAGTTGGCTAAATTCTGGCGGCAGGTTGCTGAGTTGATTGTGATTGAGGGCTAGCGTTGTCAAGTTAGAGAGTTGACTGAATTCTGGCGGCAGACTGCTGAGTTGATTGTTATCGAGGTATAGCTCAGTCAAGTTGGAAAGTTGGCTGATTTCTGACGGCAGGCTGCTGAGTCTCTTGTTATAGAGGGATAGCCATCTCAAGTTGGAAAGTTGGCTAATTTCTGGCGGCAGGCTGCTGAGTTGATTGTTATTGAGGTCTAGCGCTATCAAGTTGGAGAGTTGGCAGACTTCTGGCGGTAGGCTGCTGAGTTGATTGTGATTAAGGGCTAGCGCTGTCAAGTTGGAAAGTTGGCAGATTTCTGGCGGCAGGCTGCTGAGTCTCTTGTTATAGAGGGATAGCATCGTTGCCTTTTCTCTGGCAGCTTTTTCTATAATTTGCAACAGTTCTTCGTTTGTCATCTGCAAACCTCAGCAATTCTGTAGCGATATTTACCAGAATAGTGTATTGCAGGTTATGGGGAGTGAGGCTAGATTAATGTGTTCTATCTGCGTAGAACAGAGATGTCTAGTATAAAGACGCGATAAATCGCCGTCTCTACAAAAGATTGATTATTGTAGAGACGGCGATTCATCGCATCTCTTGTCTTAACCGAACAGTATTGGATTTACACTGGAATCTCTATGACAAATTCTGTTCCTTCACCAAGCACAGAATTGCAACTCAACTGTCCATTATGGATTTCCTCGACGATTTGACGAGCGATCGCTAATCCTAATCCCGTTCCTTTACCAACCTCTTTAGTTGTAAACAGGTGGTTAAATATCTGCGCTCTAATCTCCTCTGGCATCCCCTGACCGTTATCTTTGATGCGAATTGTTACTGTGCTTTGGTCAGTGGATACTTCGGTGTGAATGAGTATTTGCTGATATTCATCTCGGACTTGGGCATAAGAATGTCCCTCAATGGATGTATCTAAGGCATCAATGGCATTGGCAATAATATTCATGAATACTTGATTTAGCTGTCCTAAAAAGCACTTGACGGGTGGTAAATTACCGTATTCGGTGACAACTTCGATCGCAGGACGTTTTTCATTCGCTTTGAGGCGATACTTCAAAATTAACAGAGTACTCTCAATGCCTTCATGGAGATTACAAGCAACTTTTTCGGCTGTATCGGCTCTGGAGAAGGTACGCAGACTGGTACTAATATCTTTAATCCGTTCTGAAGCCACCTTCATCGAACTTACTAGCTTTGGCAAGTCTTCAATCAAGAATTCTAGGTCAATTTTTTCGCTATGCTCAATAACTGCGATCGCTGGAGTGGGATGATGTTCTTTAAATAATTGGATATGGGTGAGTAAGTCTTGAGTATAGTCTTCGGCATTGTTGAGGCTACCTTCGAGAAATCCAATCGGATTATTGATTTCATGTGCCACTCCAGCAACTAAATTGCCCAAGGTTGCCATTTTTTCATTTTGCACCATTTGTAATTGGGTGCGCTCAAGTTCTTGTAGCGATCGCTCTAGTTGATGGGAATAATTCTGGGATTCTTGATAAAGACGGGCATTTTCTAGAGAGATGGCGGCTTGGGCGCATAGCAGTTGGATAACTTCGGTGCGATCGCGAGTAAATACACCAATTGTTAGCAGATTTTCTAGATATAACAGCCCGATGATTTTACCCTGGTTTAATATCGGCGTACACAAGACACTCTTAGGTTGTTGCTGCATGAAATATGGATCGGCAATAAAATCAGTTTGTGCTGTTGCATCATCCAGCACAACAGTTTTTAAGCTGTGTTTGACAAAGTTTACTAATGTAATCGGAATGCCTTCTTTGCTTGACAATGGCACAGATAGTAGGGTAACTCCTTGATCAATAGTAGCTACAGCTTCAACCATTAAGTTATCTTGTTGGAGTACAAGCAGAATCGCTTTTTGTGCCCCAGCATTTTCCATGATCACTTGCAAGAGAGTAGTGAGTACTTGCTCTAATTGAATTTCACTGGAAAGAGCTTGTGAGGCTTTAAAGATGGTGGACAAATCGAGGGTTTCAGAAATACTGCTGCTAGAAATATTTGTGTGAATGGTTTTATTTATGAATGATGATGTATCGATGGTTGAACTCAGTTGCAAGCGATTTAGTTGCCCTTGCAAGACGGGAAAAAGGAATTGAGGATAGCATTTTTCTAAGTTCTCGGTTTTGGCTTTAGCACCCCAACGGGCATAGCAATAATAAGCTTCCTGCATGTAAACTTGAGCGATTTTTTCTTTGCCCCAGTCGAGGTAAAACTTAGCAGCTAATTCATTACTTAAGGCTTCTTCTTGGACGTATTTGTTTTCTTTAGCTAGAGTTATGGCGCGATCGTACAATTCCATTGCTTTGTTATTTTGCAGCAAAATCCGATGCCGTTCTGCCTCGACTAAGTAAAATTTATGTTGATGATTCATCGGGGCATGATGCGCCCATTTTTTCAGTTTTTTCTGATGAGATATTACTTTTTTAAGAATCTGTTTTTGCTCAGTCGCCTTTGCTGTAGGGTAGAGATTCAGTTGGGTTAGCGCCTCATAAAAATAAACTATTGGTACAATTGCCGCCGATGTTACCCCATCTAAATAGGTTATGGCATTAATTGCTGCCTCAGATGCTCCGGTATAATTTTCAAACAGGTAGCAAAGTATGAGTTCATTGGCATAGCTAAAGCTTAATCCAGTGCGATCGCCTGCTTGTTGTTGTAATGGACGAATAGTTTGGGCATCATAAACGGCACCTGATAAGTAGCTGGGATTAGTAGACTGTCCCAACAAATTTAAGATGGCTTGACGAAATGAATTAATATATATCTGAGGTTTTTCTTGTCTAAAATTGTTGTAAACCTCAGCATAATCACCCATCTGTTTTTCTAACTCGGCTAATTCCTGCCCCATTAAGTATCCATGAAAACTACAGCTATAGCTAGCCCAAGCAGCATATTCAATATCTCCTGTTTCTAACCCCACTTGATAGGCTTCAGTTAACGGTGCAATTGTGTCTTTAAGTGCTTGATGCCAGTGATTAATAAATGTTTGAACAATAAAGAAGGTTCTCGCTTTTAATTCCTTACTATGGAATTTTTCGAGAACTTGTAATGCTAATTGACCAAATTTATAACCTGTCTCAATATTTCCCAGAATGCCACACTCAATCAATCCATACCAAGCATAGCCAAAGGCCGATGCTGCCGCATTGCCATACTGCATCGATAAATTGACTTCGCTCAAAATTATTGGTGGCAGTAAATCTGGACGAGCAATATAAGCTGTTGAATTCGTACTAGCTAAAATTCGGATTGCTGCTAGTTGTTTGTCCCCTGTCATGTTAGGTAAATCAATCAAATTTAAAGGAGATTTACCTAAAAATCGTAACTTGGTTTGGGCTAAACTAAGTAATGTTTGCGTTTGATTTACTTGAGGAGATAGTTTAACACCTAAGAGATTTAACAGTGCGATCGCAGTCTGAATCGAATCCTCAAAACGACTCTGGGCTAAATAAGATTGGATTTGGATTTCAATCGATTTAACCCGATCTAGTAAGACTTTAGCATGTTGTTGAACTTGCTTGACAAACTCTTCTACCTGGTCAAATTGACCCATAAGGTAGGCTGCCGAAGCAGCTTCTTCATGCAGGGCTAATGTAAGTGAATACTGTTGTTGCCAGCTATCTGTTCTCAATAGCTGAATACCACAACTGATATATTCTATTGTATTAGCATAAGCTGTTGATAGTTTAGCTTTTTGCCCAGCTAGCAAATTTAACTGCGCTAATTGATCTCGATCGGACTGTCGAGTGATTAGCTTTACACCAATATTCAACTGATTAACAATCTCAAAAATTCTCTCTTCTTGCTTTTTAATGGATATTTTGCTTAATAGCAGTTGACCAATTTGCAGATGGATAGATTGTTTGTCTGCATCTGGGATTAAAGCATAAGCCGCTTGTTGAACGCGATCGTGTAAAAATTTATAGTTTACAGTTAGGGAATTTTCTACTAAGTCCTGTGTTTCCCGCCCGACATAGAATTTGTAAACTTCACTTTGGGGTAAGATTAATCCCTCTTGTAATGCTTTCCAGAGATATGTTGCTGTTTCGGTTTCAGATTTTTCAGAAACAATTGCCAATGTTGCTAAATCAAATTGATTTCCAATACAAGCTGCTAATTTCAAAACATCCTGCGTTGATTCTGGCAATTTTCGCAACTGTAACACCATAAAATTAATCACATCATCTGTCAGGGTTAAAGCCTTCAACTGGGTTATATTAAACTGCCAGCTTCCGCTATTTAAATCAAATTTAATTAACCGATCTTGATGCAGTGATTTGAAAAATTGTGTACTAAAAAATGGATTGCCTTTAGTTTTCTGATATACTAATTGTGTTAATATTTGTGTAGTTTCTAGCGAGCAATTTAAGGTATCAGCAATTAGCTGATTTAAACTTGCTTCACTCAATGGGGCTAATGTAATTTTATTAATGATAGCATGAGTTTTGGCAATTTCATCTAATGTTAACATCAATGGATGAGCAGCAGAAACTTCATTATCACGATAAGCTCCAATTAATAATAAATATCCTGACTTTGAGTCATTCATTAATACCTGGATTAACTTCATCGATGCTGAATCTGCCCACTGCATGTCATCCAAAAAAATGACTAGGGGATGTTCTTTGGTAGTAAATACTTGAATAAATCTTTGTAATAATAAATTAAACCGATTCTGTGCTGCGCTTGCTGAAAGTTCCGTTGCAGGCGGTTGTTTACCAATAATTTGTTCTAGTTCGGGAATTACCTCAAGAATGACTTGCCCTTGATCGCCCAGCACTTGTAAAATTTTATTTTTCCAAGTTGACAAATGAGCATCACTTTCACTTAGCAATTGCCCCATTAAGTCTCGAAATGCTTGCACAAAAGCGGAAAAGGGAATATTCCGATTAAATTGGTCAAATTTGCCTTTGATAAAGTAGCCCCGTTGCTGGACAATGGGTTTGTGAACCTCGTTAACAATTGCCGTTTTACCAATACCAGAAAAACCAGCTACTAGCATTAATTCTGTCTGATTGTTGGTAACGCGGTCAAAGGCTTTTAGCAGAATTTCAACTTCATGTTCACGACCATAGAGTTTTTCTGGGATAATAAAGCGATCGCACACATCCCGTTGAGCAATTGGGAAACTTACAATTTTCCCCGTCTCCTTGAGTTGAGCCAAACAATTTTCTAAATCATATTTCAGTCCGAATGCACTCTGATAGCGGTCTTCAGCATTTTTTGCCATCAGTTTCATCACAATGTCTGACAACACTTGCGGAATCTCTTCCCTATTCCCTGTCCCCTCTCTCCTCTCCCCTAAAAGTGGCGGAAGTTTGGCAATATGACAATGTACCAATTCCATTGGATCGTGCGATTGAAATGGTAATTGCCCTGATAGTAATTCGTAAAAAGTTACACCTAAAGAATAGAAATCAGTCCGGTAGTCAATCCCCCGATTCATTCTTCCAGTTTGCTCTGGAGACAAATAACCCAATGTTCCTTCTAACACATTAGGACTCATCAAGATTTGAGTTTCCCGTGGTAGCAGAGATGCAATACTAAAGTCAATTAACTTAACTTCTTTAGTTTCTGGATTAATTAAAATATTGCCGGGTTTAATATCTTTATGAATGATCCGATTACGAATTAGAATATCTAAGGTATCACACAGAGTGATCGCAATTTGTAAAAACTCCATCAGAGATTCTACCCTTCCCCCTACTCGCCATTCCTTCAAGGAGACTCCGCCAAAGTCTTCCATAACCAATGCATAGCCATTCTGATACGTTTCTAGGCTATAGGTTTGGATGATTCCAGGTAGATTCAGATTTTTGGCGATGGTAAACTGGTTGCGAAAGTGTAGCAATTCGCTGAAGCTGGGATAAGCAGTTTTCATCAGCTTAATCACCACAGATTTGTGATCAGTCTCTCGATTAGCGCGATAAACTAAGGTTCGAGAACCGTTGTATAGTTCTTTGCTAACTTGATAGCCGGGAATACTGACCATAGGGCTTAATTTTTGAGACCTCAGTATTTAGGGTTCCCAAAAACATTACCAAACTTGATTTATTGCGCTAATGCTTGACGCACCCACTGCCTAAAATCTAAAATTGGCATCGTCAAGCAAAGCTAGAAAAACCTAGATTCGGTGGAATATCCTGAATCCGTCCAGGGCCGATCGCTCGTAATGCTTCTTTGAGTAAAATATCCCCAGTATACAAGGCACGTCCGACAATCACACCACTTACGCCTTGGGGTTCTAATGCCAACAAACTCAACAAATCGGTGAGAGAACTGACTCCACCAGAGGCAATTATCGGGATGGAAATTGCTGCTGCAAGTTCTCGCAAAGCTTCTAAATTCGGGCCTGTGAGTGTACCGTCTCGGTGAATATCTGTGTAAATTATGGCGGCTGCACCCAATTCTTGCATTTGTACAGCCAATTGAGTTGCTAAAACTTCTGAGGTTTCTAACCAACCGCGAGTTGCTACGCGTCCGTTACGAGCATCAATACCAATAATAATCTGTTCGGGAAATTCTTGACAGAGTTCTTGCACTAGTTGGGGTTGTTCTACGGCGATAGTGCCGAGAATTGCCCACTGTATGCCTAGATTGAATACTTGTTGCACACTGGTGCGATCGCGCAATCCTCCACCAATTTCAATTGGCACTGACACCGCATGAGCGATCGCTTCAATTGCCCTCAAGTTTACTACTTTACCTGCTTTAGCGCCATCTAAATCAACTATATGTAGTCTGGTAGCACCTTCATCTACCCACTGTTTGGCAACATCAGCAGGATTTTCGCTAAACACTTGCGAGCGATCGTAGTCTCCCTGATACAGTCGTACACAGTGACCTTCTAGTAAATCAATCGCTGGAATTACGTCCATTTACCTTTTCCTTATAACTCAATGCAATCAAACACTAGTTTTTTATTTTTAATTGCCTTACAGCTTGCCCAAAACCTAGCACCAGCAAGATATTAGAAAGGGTCAAAAATAGTTCTGCACCGCCATGCAACCAATCTACATTGGCCAAAGACTCACCATAATGCAATTGGGCATAAATTCCTGCGGGGATGGTGATGGCAACAAAGACGAGAGTGCCATAAAATCCATACAGCGCTAAACGTGGCATTTGCGGACTGCGGCTGATAAACCACAAGAAACCCAAATAGGGAAATAGTGAAAGTGCAAACAGGGTTTCTTTAGAAATCATTGCTCTGATTTAATAGGTTTTGGTTCAACAGTGTTAGCAGATTTGGTAGAACGCCAAATCAAATACGCCGCTGCCCAAAGCGTAAAATTACCAACTAAAGTCATGGTAGCTTGAAGCGTTACCATCCATTCCAGCGATTCGGCGTTGTCGAAATAATGCCAGGTACAGGCACACATAGCGCTAACTAAAGCTGGTAACATGGCAAGAGATAATCCCCACCAATTGCGGTTATTAGTCAGTTCGCCATAAGTCCAGATTAACCAAATGGCGACAATCCACTCAATAACGCTAGAAATATGAATAATCCAGGTAGGAATCGATAGGACGTGCATAAAAAAGTTAGGAGTTGGGAGTTGTTTCTATCTTCCTCTGTTACGAACTTTGAAAATAGACCTTGTGAATGAGTCTATTATCTGTATATAGCAGTTCCCATTCAGATGCAGTACAACATTATATCGCGATGTGTAGGGGCATTAAGCCCTGGCGAATAGGAATTCGCGGCTACACTGGCATTGTCCGCCTCCGCGGACTAAGGTTAAATCAAGGTTTTGAAACCCACGCAGGTGGGTTTTGTTTGTGTAGACGCGGTTTCTAACCGCCCGTTTCGCGTTAAGTTGACTATAAACTACAGATATTCTGTATAAAAAAGCTATTAATCTAAAATCCAAAATTTAAAATCTAAAATGGTCAAGATACGGGCATTATTGTCTGGGTATTACGGTAAAGGGAATGGTGGTGACGAAGCTTTATTGGCAACGCTTTTGCAAATGTTACCATCTCATGTAACGCCTGTGGTGCTTTCGGGAAATCCAGAAGAAACCCGCGATCGCTACAATGTAGAAACCTACGATCGCATGGCTGTTTTACCTGTCTTGCAAGCTTTACGCTCTTGTGATGCCTTGATTTGGGGCGGCGGGAGTCTCATTCAAGATGTTACTAGTACCATCAGCCCATTTTATTATGGGGGACTGATGGCATTGGCGCAAAAAATGGGTTTGAAAACTGTTGCTTGGGCGCAGGGTATCGGCCCGTTAGTGCGTCCGCAAACTCGTTGGCTGGCACGGCAGAACTTTACTAATTGTACCAAAATTAGTGTCCGCGATCGCGCCAGTGCGGCTTTATTATCTGATTGGCAAATTCCTTGTATTATAGCTCCTGACCCAGTTTGGGCATTGGAATCGCAACCAGTACCAGGACTTTGGGATTTACCTGCGCCGAGAGTTGCGGTAACGTTGCGATCGCATCCCCAACTTACAGAAACACGTTTAGCAAATTTAACTCGCGCTTTGGTTGACTTTCAAAAAGCCACACAGGCTTTTATTTTATTACTGCCATTTCAAAAAAGTGAAGATTTAAGTATTGCCGAAGCCATTCAACCACATCTTAAAGATGTCAGCCAGATTTTATGTCTAGAAGATCCGCAACTTTTGAAAGGTGTATTTCGCGGTGTCGAGATGGCAATTGGGATGCGTCTGCACAGCTTAATTATGGCAGCAGCCGAAGGTTGTCGTTGCTTTGCTCTTAGTTATGACCCCAAAATAAATCGTCTCATGGAAGATTTGGAAATGCCTGGGTGGGATTTAGCCAGTTTACCAGATGACCCTAATTTTATTAGTCTAGCTTGGATGGAGCATTATGCTAATGGTGAGCCGTTATCATCAGAGCAAATAAAATCTTTAGTAGATAGGGCATTAATGCACCGTGAATTATTGAGCCAAGCTTTTCTTTGACCAAGCCCCGTTGGGGCGGGAGTAGGGAGTAGGGGAAAAAGACGCAACACCTACAACCTTCTTCTCTACGAGACGCAACGCTTTCGATACAAGCCCCGGCTTTCAAGACGATAGCATTGATCGGGGTTCAGAGCTACGACCAATGCCGTCTTCCCTACTCCCTGTTTGGTGACCCTCCTAAGCTCTTTATGCCACGTAATTGGATAAAGTCGAGTGCCATCTTAAACAAAAAAGTGGTTCTGCAATCAGCAGAACCACTAAAGCTTTCGCAAACCTGTTATAAGTTAACGAACTGCTCCTTGATAAGAAATAGTATCAATTGGTTTCATTAGGTACAGCCGCAATAACTGCCAACCATTGGAAATGTAAAGGGGTAGTTTTTGGAAGAATTGCAGGAATTTGGGAGTGTTGGAATTAGCGATCGCACCCAACTTCTCATTATTGCTTATACAAATGTCCAAGCGCTCATAAAACTCTGGATTCTCTACATCCAGCATCAGCGGGAACACCCTACCTGCATTCTCGTTGGTCTTCTGAATTACATGGATATCGTATTCTCTTGCATCCAGTCCAAGGGTGGCATAAAAGTCCTTGCGTTGGATGTCATTGAGATACATGGTCGCAAACACCGACAATAGGAAGAACCGACTCCACAGCCGTGCTTTCCAATCATTCAACATTTGCGGCTGAGATTTCATGATCGCATCAAAAAAATCACCGTGACGGTTTTCATCTTGACACCAGTTTTCAAAGAACCGGAAGATTGGATAAACCCGGTCTTCGGGATGTGTTTCTAAATGGCGATAAATGGTAATGTAGCGCCAATAACCAATTTTCTCAGAAAGATAAGTGGCGTAGAAGATGAATTTCGGTTTGAAGAAAGTATAACTGCGGCTCTTAGTCAAAAACCCTAAATCTAGGGATAGATTAAAGTCCGATAAAGCTTTGTTTAAAAAGCCAGCGTGACGTGCTTCATCCCGTGACATCAGGTTAAAACACTCTGCCAAAACCGGGCTTTTGCCCTTCAAGCGACGACCAAGTTCTTTATACAGCAAAAAGCCGGAAAACTCTGCCGTACAAGAACGTTCTAGAAATTCAACGAACAACTTGCGAGTTTCCCCGTCAATATGATCCCAGGATTGTTCAAACTCGGCATCGCGAACAAAGTGGTGGCGGTTGTAGTCAGTGCGGAACTCTTCGAGAATGGCTTGTAACTCGTCTTCGTTGACGGAGATGTCCATCCGTGCCATTTCATCAAAATCGGTAGTATAAAACCGAGGTGTTAGCAGGGTTTCTTTTGCCGGGACTTTAATCCCTGGCCGGATTTCTTCAAAGCCTGGTTTTTTGAGGGAATCTACCATGTCTTGATTGCTCTTTCGTCTTTATTATCTTAAGTAGACCTTTTGGGTGACGCTCCTGCGTCTCTACCGCTACGCTAACGGTAGTTCCTCATGGGGGAAACCCCTTTGGCGCTAGCCTCTCCACTTTGGGAGAAGACCGGACTGCCTTACCAGAAAGCCAAGGGTAATTGCTCTGGCAAACCGTAACAGCCCATAATAATCCAATTGTATAAAGTTCAGTCTACCAAGGTGCGGGTTAGAAACTTATAAGCAAAACATTAAGAGTTGCAACAATAATTCAATGTTTGAGGGATCAATAATCGCAGATTGATAGTTAAGCAAAGGTAGTTTTAGCGATCGCCATTGTTTCGAGCCAGTAAAGCAACATGCACTTTTTGTATCTAAAAAACTATAAACTCAGTAATTTACCGTGGTTATTACTACAATAAATTTATGGGGTTTGATCGATCAATACGTTAGCGATCGTTAATTTATTAACAATTCATAGTTAATATAATTACTGAGAACATTTAAATATTCTAGTAATATGTTACACTTTTTTCAGTGACTATAGGTTAGTAGGTTAGATAGTAACCACCTACAAAAATTACTAGAAAATAACTGATGCAAGATGTAAGTTTAGCTATCTATATTTAGTATAAAAAACAGTATAAGAAAACAATCTTAGACAACAAGAGCAAATCCAAAGGGTTGAAAACAAGATGAATCTTGAAAACAATCAGCGTAAAAGCCGACTTCTTGTTTCTTACATCTTGTGTGCAGCCGTCTTTTTCGGATTAGGAGGACTGCACCGTTTTTACAATGGCAAGATCGTAAGTGGTTTGTTCTGGCTGTTGACTGGTGGTGTGTTTGGTATAGGACAGCTTTTGGATTTGTTCATCATCCCTGAGATGGTTGACGAATACGAAAATAAGCTGAGACTAAAAGTAGGTGTATCTCCCTTGGGTGTACCGTTAAATCAAGCAGTGGTTGCCTCTCAAGTCCAGGAACCAACAAGCAACAAACTCATGATTGAACTCATCGAAGCGGCAAAAAGCAAGGGTGATAACTTACTCCTCAAAGAACGTTATCGTGCGATTAAACAAATAGGGCAAGGTGGTTTTGGTAAAACCTTCTTAGCTGTAGATGAAGATAAACCTTCAAAACCATTATGCGTAATTAAACAATTTTATCCTCAAGCTCAAGGTACTGGTACTCTTGCAAAAGCCATAGAATTATTTAATCAAGAAGCGGTGCAGTTAGATTTATTAGGCAAACATCCCCAAATTCCTGAACTACTGGCATATTTTACCCAAGAAAACGAGCAGTATCTTGTACAAGAATTTATCGATGGGCAAAATTTAGCTCAAGAGTTAGCAGATAGAGGTACTTTTAGTGAAACGCAAATCTGGCAATTACTAAATGATTTATTACCAGTATTACAATTTTGTCACGCCAGAAAAGTAATTCACCGCGATATCAAGCCAGAAAATATTATTTTACCTAAAAGCGAAACCCAACGTAAATTAGTATTAGTAGATTTTGGTGCTGCTAAATCTGCCACTAACACCGCCTTAAATAGAACTGGTACAAGTATTGGTAGTCCTGAATATGTGGCACCTGAACAAATGAGAGGTAGGGCTGTTTTTGCCAGCGATATTTACAGTTTAGGTGCTACTTGCATTAATTTATTAACTGGGCGATCGCCATTCGATTCTTATGATGTTAATAACGATACTTGGATTTGGACGCAATACTTAAAAAATCCTGTTAGTAATAAGTTGAGTCGCATTCTTAACAAGATGCTAGAAAGCATTCCCATTCGACGTTATCAAACAGTAGATGAAGTTCTTAAAGACTTAAATCAACACTCTTAAATTTAATGCAAAATTATTTTTTTACATTACCACACAATACTTACCGCTACTTTTACCCACACTGTAAACCCTTGCATGAAAGAGGGACAAGGGAGACAAGAGGGACAAATAGTAAATGACTCTTTTAAGTCATTCCCGATGAAACAAGTTTCATAGCCTTGAATGAAAGAATAACTGGGGACTGGTATTTTTACTCAGCACGAGCTAAACGCCCCGCTACCGCTAACGGCACTCAGCACTTTCAAGCTAGAGATGAGAACGTTTCCAAAAACATAGAAATGATCGGGATGGGGCATCGCCACGACTTTAAACGGGTAGGGATTTACTGTAAGACTGCAACAGTTGCAAGTTACTGTGAACTGCCAAGTGTTTCCCCAACCTAGAAGGTCAGTGAGTATGTCAATTTCCATATCCCTAAAGTTGTTGGACTATTAGTCTAAGAACTTTAGGGATAGATATTAAGATAGATAGAAATAGAGGGTAGAAAGAAATAGTAAATTAATTTTGTAAATTAAATTAGAAAATTACTAGACAAATAATTCCCTCAGTATAGTGGTTCAAATGTACTAGTATAGTCAAATACTAGAAAATTAGTAGAGGTAAAGTGTAACAGGCATGAAACCATTGGAAATACGTGATTCTGTTGATTCCCGATATAACCCAGCAGCAATTGAGGAAAAATGGCAAAAAATATGGGTAGAACTTGGCTTAGATAAAACACCGACAGCTAGCAACAAGCCAAAATTCTACGCTCTTTCCATGTTCCCTTACCCATCGGGCAGCCTACACATGGGTCACGTCCGTAATTATACGATTACCGATGTGATTGCCCGCCTCAAGCGAATGCAAGGGTATCGGGTAATACACCCAATGGGTTGGGATGCCTTTGGCTTGCCAGCAGAAAACGCAGCCATTGACCGTGGCGTACCACCAGCAAGGTGGACTTATCAAAATATTGCCCAGATGCGGCAACAATTACAGCGTCTTGGTTTATCCATTGATTGGGAATGCGAACTTGCTACCTGTTCGCCAGATTATTACAAGTGGACACAATGGATTTTCTTGCAGTTTTTGCAAGCGGGGTTAGCTTACCAAAAAGAAGCAGCTGTAAATTGGGACCCCATTGACCAAACTGTACTGGCAAATGAGCAAGTCGATAACGAAGGACGTTCTTGGCGCAGTGGGGCAATAGTTGAGCGAAAATTATTACGCCAGTGGTTTTTCAAGATTACCGACTACGCCGAAGAATTGCTCAATGACTTGCATAAATTGACAGGTTGGCCAGAACGCGTCAAGTCGATGCAGGCAAACTGGATTGGCAAATCTACAGGCGCTTACTTAGAATTTCCCATCATTGGGATAGATGAAAAAATCGCCGTGTACACCACACGTCCAGATACCGTTTATGGTGTCAGCTACCTGGTGTTAGCACCAGAACATCCCTTAACCAAGCGCGTCACGACAAAAGAACAACAAACAGCGGTAGAAGCCTTTATTAAAGAGGTTTCCCATCAAAGTGAGTTAGAACGTACCGCTGAAGACAAACCAAAGCGGGGTATCCCCACAGGTGGTAAGGCAATTAACCCATTTACAGGGGAAGAAGTGCCGATTTGGATTGCTGACTATGTACTGTATGAGTATGGTACTGGAGCAGTGATGGGTGTACCAGCGCACGATGTCCGGGATTTTAAGTTTGCCAAAAATCACAATTTGCCAGTTGATTTTGTCATCGTTTCCCCAGATGATGTTGCAGGTTTTGACTTAACTCCCACATCAGAGGTTGATGAAGTCACACAACTCATCCAAATTGAATATAACCAGGCATACACTGAACCAGGAATTTTAATTAATTCTGGGGCTTTTACTGGTTTGACTTCCACAGATGCGAAACAAGCAATAATTGAATATGCCCAACAACAAGGTTTTGGGAAAGTGCGGGTGCAATATCGCTTGCGGGATTGGTTGATTTCGCGGCAGCGTTATTGGGGCGCACCGATACCTGTAATTCACTGTCCCAACTGTGGGATAGTTCCAGTACCCGACAAAGATTTACCAGTACAGTTGCCGGAAGAGGTGGAATTTACTGGACGTGGTGGTTCACCTTTGGCTCAGTTGGAAAGCTGGGTAAATGTACCTTGTCCAACTTGTGGCACACCAGCTAAACGAGAAGCTGACACGATGGACGTTTTTATTGATTCTTCGTGGTATTTCTTGCGCTTTCCTGATGCTAAAAATGAACAACAGGTTTTCGATTCCAGTAAAATTAATGACTGGATGCCAGTTGATCAGTACGTGGGTGGGATTGAACACGCGATTTTGCATTTGTTGTATTCGCGGTTCTTTACTAAAGTACTACGGGACAGAGGGTTACTGAACTTTGACGAACCCTTCCAACGCCTGTTAACTCAAGGTATGGTGCAGGGTTTAACTTATCTAAATCCTAATAAGGGTGGTAAAGATAAATGGATTCCTTCTAATCTGGTAAATTCTGCTGACCCGCGCGACCCCCAGACAGGTGAACCGTTGCAACGTCTCTATGCCACCATGTCAAAATCAAAGGGCAACGGTGTAGCGCCAGAAGATGTAATTTCCAAATATGGTGTAGATACAGCGCGGATGTTCATTTTGTTCAAAGCGCCACCAGAAAAAGACCTGGAATGGGATGAAGCCGATGTAGAAGGACAATTCCGCTTTTTAAATCGGGTTTGGCGTTTGGTGACAGATTATATTGCGGCTGGGGTATCCCGTAAAAAAGCCCAATCTGATTTAACTAAAGCAGAAAAAGAATTGCGGCGGGCGATTCACACAGCTATTCAAGCGGTGACAGAAGATGTGGAAGACGAATATCAATTCAATACAGCTATTTCCGAATTGATGAAGTTAAGTAATGCCCTAACTGATGCTGACGGCAAAAATTCGCCAATTTACGCAGAAGGTATTCAGACTTTAGTGGTTTTACTAGCACCATTTGCACCACATATTGCTGATGAATTATGGCATTTATTGGGTGAAAGTAATTCAGTTCATACTCAAACTTGGCCATCATTTGACCCTGATGCTTTGGTAGCTGATGAAATCACTTTAGTGATTCAAGTTATGGGTAAAACTCGCGGCTCGATTCAAGTACCAGCACAAGCAGATAAAGCCGCGTTGGAGAAATACGCCCGTGAATCAGAAATTGCCCAACGTTACATCGAAGGTAAAGAGATTAAAAAGGTGATTGTGGTGCCTGGAAAGTTGGTGAATTTTGTAGTCAGCTAAGAGGATGTTTGTCAAAATTATTTGTGAAACTGTACAAAATCAGACTTGGTGAGACAAGGGGCTTAAGCCCCTTGTTTTAGGCAACCTCATAGGTAATCGTATATTTTGCTAAGAAAAAGGGAGGAATGGGAGCATTTCGCTTTGACACAAATATACCTGGCGATTATAAATCACGGCTATACAAACGAATGGCACTAAGAAAAGCTCGAAAGCTTGTGTAGCCTCGTTCCCAGCCTGGAGGCTGGGAACCAGTTAGGACAAGGGCTGTGTCTTAACTTAGTGCCATTCGCTATACAAACAAAGTCCATCTCCGTGGACTAATACAAAATTAAGGGTTTTTAACCTGGTTTCCGCAGGTTTTGTCTATGTAGCCGCAATTTCTAATCACCGAGGTAAGTAATAAAGATGTGACACTTAGGCTATCGTTTAGAAGTTTAAAATATCTAATGATTCTTCTATTTCTAAATCTAATATTTTTTCTCGTGTATCTTTGAGTGCTTCTAGCTTCCCTTCTTTACGATAGATATCTGCCGCTTTTTGAAAATCTTCGATTGCTCCCTGTTTATCTGCGATTTCTAAACGAATATTACCCCGATTATAATAGGCATCAGCATAGTTGGAATTAATCTGTATCGCCTGAGTATAATCTTCAATTGCGCGCTCAAAATCTCCTAAATCTGAATGAGCATTACCGCGGTTGTAATAAGCATCGGCATAATTAGAATTAATCTGTATTGCTTGAGTATAATCTTCAATTGCTCCCTCAAAATCTCCTAAATCGGAACGAGCATTACCACGTTTTTTATAAGCTATGGCATCTTGAGGATTAATCTTGATTGCTTGGGGAAATCCCGGTTGAGAGCCTAATAAATAACGAGCAATTCCACGGTTTTTATAAGCATTAGCATAATCGGGGTTAATTTTAATAGCCTGGGTATAATCCTCAATTGCTCCTTGATTATCTCCTGCATGAGAACGAGCTTCAGCACGGTTTTTATAGGCTACGGCAACATTAGGATTAATTCTGATTGCTTGGGTATAATCATTAATTGCTTCTTCTAATCTCCCTAGTTGATACAAGGCTAAACCTCGTTTATTATAAGATTTAGCATCATGAAGATTCATCTGAATTGCCTGAGAATAATCTGCGATCGCAGTTTCATAATCTCCTATTTGATAGTGAGCTAAACCTCGTTTATAATATATACTCATATCCCCATGATTAACTTTTAAAGCTTGATTGTAGTTGGTAATTGCATTGGTATATTCTCCTTTTTCAAAATATTCATCACCTAGTTTTACGTAAACTAGATTTAAATCTTCACCACTATATTCAGGTTTCAAATAAGATTTGACCACCTGATTTATAGTTGGCTTAGATAAAATTTCTTGTTTCGGCAGATATTTATAAATTGGTGGTTGTTGTCTAGAAGAATTATTTCTAGAAGATTGTAATTGTTCTAGATAGCACCATAAACCACCACCATATAGTAATTGTTCTATCCCAAAAGAAATTTTACCAGTCTTCAACTTAATCATTCGGGTTGGGAGAAAGCCGGCTAAAAAAAGGTGATATTCAGATTGTGCTTCACTTACATCCTCTTGAATCAAAATGCAAACTACAACTGCATTTTTCTCAACTTCTTCAGAACTAATTGACCATCTTACTCTGTCAATTTGACCGTGACGAGATTTAACCTCGATACCAATAGATGGGTCAGAAGTCAAGGTAAAATCTATATTGCCATCGCCGCCGAATCGCTTTTCATAATCGACTTCGGTAATAAAATCAGCTAAACGTTCTTTGACAACTTCCTCACCCAACTTCCCTTTGAGATAGCTAATAAAAACATCGCGGACTGGTAAAACACGTTTATATTTTTCAGCCATCTGCCAGCAAAATTCCCGTAGTGCCTTTAACCTTTCTCCAGAGATTACAGTCAATTCACTATATTGACCTTCTGTTTCACAATGAAGCAGACAACCAGATGCTAACCTTTTAATAAAATCAGACTGTAGCGATCGCAGTAGTGTAATCCAGTCCATTGATGTTTCTGCGAATCTTTTAATGAGATTATTCTATTAAAATATCCATTCGGCGTAAACCTTTTAATTAGCTTGGGCGATATTCCCAAAAATTGTTTACTATTTTGCAATCATTCTTAATTTAAATTAACATATAGCAATCCGATAGCGAGTCAGACGCTCCTGCGTCGCTAACGCTGCGCTATCGAGCGTCTTTGATTTCTGAATCACTCGTAGAGGTAAGGGACTGGGGACTGGGAAGAAGGAATAAAGGTGTACTGAGTTTTGTTCAAAAATCAAATATGAGTCCTATATCACAATTAGCATTTTACTTAGTACATGTCACTGTAAAAGGGGTTCGGAAATATCGAGGGTTGATGTTGGGTGTCACTTCTCTACGGGACGCTGTTCGCATTCGTTCCACCCAACCTTGTATCTTAGAAGAAGTAGTAGACCGTGACAACCTTGGTCATAATAGACCGCTTCCTAGTATGGATCACTACATTTTTTTGCACCATTTTAGCTTTGCCACGCCAGTAGGCTTTAACAGAGAATCATTGCTACGCTAGCGGTGATTCTCTCCTCTTTTCAGGCATGTAAGCTATTCATTAAGATTTATTGCTTATTTTCAGACTTGTTTATTGATAACCTCCGATTTAATTCGAGGGTTTTTAATCCTGAAAAACTAATTTGTAATTTTGATTTATTAGAATGCTGCTAATAGAATTCAGCTTTTCAATGCAGCCTCAATCATCTTCCCACAATTCGTGATTCAGTAGGTCGATAATTCTATCTCTGAGTAAAAATTCGTTTTTTTCTAACTCAAGTTCAAAATTCACCCAGTCACGATGAGGAATATATTTACAGATGGTATAAATCGGGTGTTGACGGTTAAGAAGTCCCTTTTTAACCAGTTTAAGTGCTTCTTCCTTGATAACCTCGATGTCGTATTTAACAGTAGTATTCATAGGTTGTTCCTTTGTTTTCAATCAAGGAATTAAGAATCAAAACAATACTTGCTTTGACTATCCCTTAAACTTATCAAATAAAATTGGCGAGAATTGTGAAGAATCAAGACATTAATCCTTGTTGGAAATGTACGTGTGTCAGTAAGAGACTCTTTGTATACTCCCCTAGATAGATGATTACAGAGTAACAAGCTGTAAACTCCAAAAGGGGATGTAGCCCGCATTTCTCACAAGTTTAAAATGCAGAGGGGGAGAGAGTAATAAGTAATGAGTAAGGAGTAATAAGTAAATACTCCTTACTCATTACTCCTTACTCCCCTGCTCAAGCAAAGGCTTTGAAATATGTGGTGAGAAATCCGGGGTAGATGCTCTCTGGGCGACTTGCCAAAAGTAAGCTAGGGTAAAGAACATTCTCTAGATTACTTATACTATGCTCCTGAATCTTGATAAAGTTCGTCAATATTTTCCCGCTTTAGCTGGTGAATGGACTTTTTTTGATAATGCTGGCGGGTCACAAACCCTGAAAAAGGTAGTAGATAGAATTAGCGAATTTCTCTTGAGTTCTGATGTTCAGTTGGGAGCTTCTTATGGGGTTTCTCAACTTGCAGGAGAACGATTGGCTCAAGCAACTAGGGGAATGACTACTTTCATTAATGCCAATTCTTCTAAAGAAGTGGTCATGGGCCCATCTACTACAATGATGTTGAAAATTCTCTCAATTTGTCTGGGTCAAACCTTTACACCTGGCGATGAAGTGATTGTGACTAATTGTGACCACGAGGCCAATATTGGTGCTTGGGTCGCTCTTGAAAAACAAGGAATTAAGGTTAAAGTGTGGCAAGTTCGTCCAGATACTTTGGAACTTCATTTAGCAGATTTAGAACCATTGATGAGTCATAGCACCAAATTGGTATCCTTGACTCATGCTTCTAATGTTCTGGGAACCATCAACCCGATCAAAGAAATTGCTGCATTTGTACACGATCGCAATGCCATGATTTGTGTGGATGGTGTAGCTTATGCACCCCATAGATTAGTTGATGTCCAAGATTTAGATGTTGATTTTTATACTTTGAGTTGTTATAAAGTCTATGGGCCACATCATGCCTTACTTTACGGTAAAGAAGAACATTTATTAAGATTGCCTGGTCTTAACCATTATTTTATTGAGCAGACAGATATACCTTATAAATTTCAGTTAGGGAATGTCAATTTTGAATTAAGTTATGGAATGTTAGGTTTATGTGATTATTTAAGTGAGTTAGCACAATTACACTATGGGAATGAAACAGCACCAGATTTGAGAAATCAAATGGTGCAAGCATTTGATTTAATTAGCATACATGAAGAACATATTAGCGATCGCCTCCTAAATTATCTCAACAGCAAGGCTAATGTGCGAGTGATTGGTCAATCAAAGGCTGACCGTCAAACCCGTGTGCCAACTATATCTTTTGTGGTAGATGGAATCAATAGCTCAATCATTCCAGCAAAAATTGACCAACACTATATAGGAATTCGCTATGGAGACTTTTATGCTAAACGGCTCATTGAATACCTGGGGTTAGCATCCCAAGGTGGAATAGTGCGGGTGAGTATGGTGCATTACAACACCATTGAGGAAGTTAACAGCTTGATTGAGGCTTTTGATCAGACATTTTAGCTCCACTTTCTCCATTTTTGGGCAATGCTAAAGCTGAAGCTGAAACCTTTGTGGGAGGGTAGTTTTAGTTTTTTAATTTCATCGAGAATCAGTGACGTGGAAAAAATATTTGTCAGTTTACCAAGCCCTGTTGGAGCGGGGAGCAACGCGAAAAAGTGAGATCATCGTGAAAAGAGCTTTCTGATTGCTGGGCGAGCAGGGGAAGTGAGGAGAAAATTTTAGTCTTTTTACGACCTAAATAGTCCTAAATACACTTATTTCTTTCTCTCCCCCTGCCTCCCCTGCCTCCCCTGCTTCCCGACCTCACTGTTAGAGCATTGCTCCTGGTGTGAGATAATATCCAGCAGTCAGAAGTGCCTTTAGCAAACAGGCAAAAGATTTGTATAGTAATTATGTATACATAAAGACCAAGTAATAAATATCAAGAAATTTCAAAATTTAAAACCGCAAATAAATATAGGAGGTATTCTAAATAATTACTTAGTGATAATTAGCGGTTAGCATTCAAAACAATAGTTTATTAAAACTCTTGTACGGAGCTAGCAGCAAAAGTCAAGTAAACCTTAACTAGAATTGATAATTTTCTACTTTGTCCAAAATAAATTTTCATCTAGAGTAGGACAAAGATACCTACTGTTTACCACATAAAAAGCTAGCTGAAGCCTTTGGCTCTTAGCTATGGGAAACCAAGCTTGATTCTGAAGAGTCTGGTTTCAAAATGGGTAACAGCAACATCCCCTATCAGCTTGATCACCTATGCTAAAAGTTATGCACTCGGCCGCCAACTCAGCCACTCCAAATTCCCAGTGGGAGGATTTAATCAAGCTTCCAGCCCCAAACACAGTCCAATGGGACAATATTAAAACCCAATTAGACTTGGTGCTGTTGGCGCTAGAAACCTTAACTGGAATTGGTTCAGAGGCTATGCTTTCGGCGGCAACCGATCTGAATTTAGAGTCAAGAGTGCCCGACCGCGTAGCTTTATGGCGACTGCGCCAATCAAATCCCCTACGTAAAGGTCAAGGAGGGCGGAAAAAGCTAGATGTCGAAGAAGCGCGATCGCTTGTTTTGATCATCTGCTATCTAGCCAAACAGCACCAGGAATTGATTCGCCGCGCTGTCGGTCTGTTAGAACAAATGGCAGAAAATAACCGGGAACCTCACCAGGCTGCTTTACTTGGAGACTATATTGATGCTTTTTGCAACACCTACCAAGAGCGGATGGAAGAGGACGAGAAAATCTCAACGGATTTACTAACCAACCTGGCTCTAAAACTGCTTGTAGATTTACTTTTTTACAGTGCTGCTGGTGGGCATCGCCGTCTCTGGCTAGTACTTATAGACCGTTCAACAAAATTTTAGATTTGAAATTTCTCAACCAAAATTTACTTGCGATTTGTTTGCGAGATCAGAAAACCCTTTTGATGGTCGTTAGCTTTTTGGGCGATGCACTGTCAACACTGTTTCCTCCTTCCACACCAGTTTGCATAACTGAAGGAACCTAACAAAGTTCTAAGTGGAGGAATCCGCCATTCCAACTTTTTGCTCAATTTTTTGCAAAATCCCAAATAGTCTTCCAAGTTGTTCCTGCTATGCCTCTATCAAATTCTGTCATTCGTCGCTACACACCACCGACTTGCACGCTAGAAGTATTCGCGCAAAGTTCACCTCTGTCCCGTTGGATGGGTAAAACTGTCCTTAAACACCTAAGCTTTGAGTTACGTTTTGACGATCCCCGATTACCAGAAGAAAATAGAATTCCAATTCGGGGCGATCGCGAGCAACTCGAAGCTTTATGTGATGCTGTCACCAGCTACGTACAGCAATTTCTCCAACAGTCTCCAGAAAGCTTTTGGGTCAGTTTCTCCGGTACCCAGAAATTAAGCACAGCATTGGATGAGCCGGAATTAAAGTCTTCAACACAAACATTAAATGCCTTTAATACCCAGATTCCAGGGGCAAATATCCACTTAGAACCAAGCAGCTATTTAACTCACAATCTATTTCTCGGTTCTCTTGCCAATTACTCATCTGGCCCTGTAATTCAACTCAGCCTGCTGCAACTATTTGATTTGGCAAGTGCTTTAGATGAATACTCGACTGATGTGATGGCACTCCCAACTCTCAACAACACAAGTTCGACTCTGAGATTCCCGACTTGGGCGCCTATTGCCGCAGTATTAGTAATAGGTGTAGGTTTTTTACCAGTTACTTGGCAATATGCGAACAATCTTAGAGAAAAGCAACAGCAAACAGCCAAAACATCAGATTCAGCAGCGGTAAAGACTGCTTTAGAACCTTCATCCTCACTAAACTTTCCTACGCCCGATCCTGGGCTAACCACTCCAACCAATCCATCAGATAACTTGCTAGGTTCTACCCCTCCACTTGCCACATCCACTTTACCCCAAGCACCTCTAACAGTCCCTAGTTCTAGTTTTTCTACGCCGCCACCTCTAAACATATTGACAATACCTCAGGGGACGACTGCAACCCTTCCCAAAAATAGTGCAATCGCACCATCTAGCAAAAAACTCCCAGGTCAGGAAATTGCCATATTACCAAATCTGGGGCAAAATCCTACAAGGTCAAGTTCCCAGCCTGGTGCTATCCCTCAACTGCGAAACTTGCCACCTAGACTATCTTCTAACGCCAACAGCTTACCAACTAATATCTCACCAGTTCTTCCCCCATCTCTTGACACCATACCCAATAATAATCGTGTCAATGCTTCTACCCAACCCTCCCAACTAAACTCACAACAACAGCTAAATGAAAGAATCAATTCTCTACAGCAACCTTCTCCTGTAGAGAAACCTACTTCCCAAGTTCCCTCCTCTAGAACTGCCGAAAATAATCCTTTTATCGATCAATTGGGGGACACACGCAAATCTCCCACATCCACAGAAGTAGCTACTGGCACATTATTTGATACGCCTCAAGTAGCAGAAGCTAGAGAATACCTAGTAAAGCGTTGGCAACCACCCACTGGACTAGCACAAACATTAGAGTACAGTGTGATAGTTAGTGTTGACGGCACTGTTGAACGAATTTTTCCCCTGAATAAGGCAGCAAGAGAATTTGTTGATAGCGCTGGGATGCCCGAAGTTGGTAAACCTTTTGTTTCCGCCAATAAACGCGGACAAAATGTCAGAATTCGAGTTGTTCTCAGTCCTGATGGCAAGGTACAGACTTTTCCAGATGAGTAATTAACCTAATACGTTTAACGGGTCGCGCCAGGATTCCCCGACTTCGGCGGGCGCTCCGGGACTGGGGACTGGGGACTAGGAAGAGTTTTTTAAAAATTGGTTGAGATTTGAATACCCGAACAATTTTCCCAGTCCCCAGTCCCTAATCCCTTTTTCAATGCCACTTGTAGAACTGGTACAAATCTTGTGCCAGTTTCTATTTAATCAAATTGCTCTTGAGCTTTCTTTTGAAGTCCAGTTATCAAACTGGTCTTACTATTGATACCAGTAAACCTACCAGTCAATACAATTACTGTTAATACCAATTATCCAAAATTAAACTACAGATAAAAGTCTGGAAATCCAGATTAAATCTTACATTTATTAATTAGTAATTGGTATAGATAGCTCATATCAGAGGTAGGAAATATGCAAACAATTGGTAATCAAAAAGATAGTGCAGCTTGGATTATTCAAACCTGGGCAGCTTTTATGTTGTCAATTTCTATGACCACCTTCGGTATTGTAAACTTACCTGTAGATAGCTGGGTGAAGGGCTTTATGGGTATGGGTTTAGCTTTCTCTGTTGGCTCAACTTTTACTCTGGCGAAAACTACTAGAGATTTACACGAGACTAGAAGATTAACTGCTAGGTTAGACGAGGCGAAGGTAGAAAAATTGCTTTCACAGCACGATCCTCTAAATTTCAAATGAAGGCAATTACAGCAATTTTGGATTAAAAGGCTTTATCAAAAACCCATTTCAGGAAAAAAACTCGGTTTATTTTTATTTTTTGTTCCCTGTTCCCTTTCTCTACGAGTGATTCAGGAATAAAATCGGATTGCTGTATATCAATACACTTGGGTTAAGGGCTACTGGCAAAAATTTTGGGTTTTAGAGACGCGATAAATCGCCGTCTCTACAAATCTTTTTGTCTTATCTGAACTGCTGTATATGACAAAAAACAAAAGGACTGGATATACCAGTCCTTTATTATATTGATTTAACGTTTTTATCTTAATAACGGGATTTTTTGGTCTTTAACTTTTGTTTTTTACGCCGGCGTTCGCTAGCTGCAACTGCATGTTCCACCGGATAACCTACTACAGGAATTACCTGATATTTGCGCTCTTCTTCTAAATTTTTCAGTTCAGTGTAATCAACCCAATGAATGCAATCAACCGGACAAGTGTCAATTGCTTCTTGGATAATTTCCTCAGCGTCCCCATCTTGGCGAACTACGCGCGATCGCCCGTAATCTGGTTCAATATAAAAGGTGTTACGCGCAACATGAGCGCAATGCTTGCAACCAATACAGGTAATTTCATCAACATAAACACCATTTTGGCGCAGCAAACCGCCCAATTCCGGTTCTAAACCAGAACGTTCTGGGGCATCTCGTAAAAAACCCCCTAATTCTGGTTCCAAACCGGAACGGTTATCTTCTTGTTCTTCCGGTGACGGCAGAAAATCAGCCATTACGCACTCCAGCGCTGTACTACCAGGCGAATTGAACCATCTTCATTTTTTTGTTGTTCAGAGACTTGAAAACCAACACGAGCAGTTTCTTTCACAACTGTTTGATAAGCATAGCGCTGTGTTACCTGGCGCAAAAATCCGTCTACAGACAAATCTTGTTGCCAATATTGCAAGTCAGCCACCAATTCATATTCCTTGCCGTTCCATCTAAAACCGATGTCGTAGCCATTTTCCTGCTCAATACTAACTTCCGCAGGATGGGTTTGACCTCGATAGCCACGGACTTCGCGTGGGCCGGATTTCCAGTCTACGCCCAATTCAGTCAAAGCATCTTTCAAAGAATCCAGGTTACGGATTTGAGTCTTAATTTGGCTAAAGTGTGACATGGTGGTTCTGAATTATTAACACTAAACTACTGTGAAAACTTACCAATCGCTGTAAGTGCTGTGTGTATTCGCCAGATTAGATTGCTGCACCTTGGCGGCGAAATATTCTGAGGTTGGCTCATGATTAAGTACTTGCCCCAACTGTGCCTCTATTGCTGCTGTAACCTCAGCGCAAGAAGCACCCACAATGCCAGTGACTTTCTCTTGTACCCGACCGTCTGGATAGATTATGAACTCTAATGTCTCCATGCTTTTGGCCAACCAGGATAAGTACGCTTAAATTGTACTGCCTTAGCAGAAGGCTACAAATATAGCCGTAGGAACATTTTTACTTAGATACAAACTTGATATTTGTTAAATAATGTTCCATCTTTCAATATATATGTCTCAGAATCTTTGCAAAACTTATTAGTATTATAAGCACACACATCAGTATTTAGTTAGTTTCTCTTAACCTCATTGATTAGTCAAGGCAACTACTGAAGCTAGCTAAGTAAGCTGCAAATGTCCTAGAAATAGGCATTAGAGGTAGTATAGGCAGCAAGGAAATTCACAAAAATATAAAATTTCTTGAAAAACTTTATTATTACCATTCAGTTTACTTTATTGTCTTTTCGTAGGTTATATGCAGCGCAGTGTTAGTCTACAGCGAGATACTAGTGTATACGTAAGTAGGCATTGTATTAATCAAAGTGACGGGTTATTAAATTGTAGATTTTTTGTGTCTGTCGATTAATGCGATCGCATTAGTATATTAACTAGCAACTTGGGTTAATATTATGAGTCAGGTAGCTACGGTAGCAAAGATGTCGCAGCGAATCAAAGTGTACTCCTACTCGATATACCACTCGTCAAATTCATATATTGGTATTACCCTTGCCGAAAAAGCATTGCAGGGTTTACCTGTTGATATTGAACGACGACCAATATATATACCGAAGGAGCGGGGTATAAAGGTAGCTGAACTGCAAGGACGAACGGAAAACGCCCTATTATCGTCGTATCACAAAGAAGATTGTCTGCGGTGGGCAAAAAAGTACGGCATTGAAATTCGGCTTAAAGAGTTTGAAGAATTTGCTAGATGGGTGAAGCGTTGGGAGAAAATGCAGCTTGGTCGTGAAGAACTTCCGGCCAGAGCGTATTACGCCGCTTGTGGAACTGGGAAGGAGCATTTGCTTGATGCCGCTTTTTTTCGAGCGACGTACATTGACCTACTTGATGTCAACGATGAGTCTGTGATTAGGAAAGTTACAAATGATGTTGGGTTGAATGGCGATCGCATTCTAGAATTAGCATACGGCGAAGCAGCCAAACAGGCAGCAGTAGCAGCTTTAGCAGAATACGAACAGTTTGGTTGTCCCGGAGTCCCGACTTGGGTAGTCGAAGGCGAGAGATTTTGGGGAAAGGATCGTGTTGATTGGGTAACAGAAAAGGTCGCGTCGCTTTGCTCCGAATTCAAAATTATTAATTAAAAATTAAAGATTAAAGACCCCATCATTAAAATTAGGGACTTGAGATCAGGAGTCAGAATCAAGACGCGACTCGAAAATACTCGCTAACGCTGCGCTATCCGCTAGTCGTACAAAATTCATTCTGTTAGCGGTAGCGGGGCGTTTAGCCCATTCTGACTCCTGACTACTGAATTCTGTTCGATAATTTTTCAGGTTAATGGGTAAAAATCATCACTTTGCCTATTTGCTTATACCTGGTCTAACACCTGGACTTTCGCTACTGATTTTCTAGCTGCGATCTGATGAATCGGCAACTCAACCACAAACTCTGTACCTTTGCCAAGTTCAGATTGGCAGTATATCTTGCCGTTGTGTTTTTCTGTGACTATCTGATAGCTGATAGATAATCCTAGCCCTGTACCTTTACCGACAACCTTAGTAGTAAAAAATGGATCGAACAGTCGAGAGAGGACTTTTTCATCGATGCCGAGTCCGTTGTCGGCTACCCGAATTACAATCCAATCTTTATTGAGCAGGGAAGTAGAAATTCGGATTTTGCTGGGGTTTTTTGCCAACGCTTCAAAAGATTCCTGCGTGGTTCGTTCTTCTAGAGCATCAATAGCATTGGACAGCAAATTCATAAATACCTGATTCAACTGACCGGGATAGCATTCTATTAGAGGTAACGTACCATAATCTTTACTCACATGAATAGTGAGGCTATCGGCTGAGGGCTTCAAGCGGTTTTGTAAAATCATTAGTGTACTGTCGATGCCTTCGTGAATATTTGCTGGCTTGAAGTCAGCTTCATCTAGGCGCGAAAAATTCCGCAAAGATGTGACAATTTCCCGAATGCGTTCAGTGCCGACCTGCATAGACTGGAATAATTGAGGTAAATCCTCGATCAAATACGCTATTTCGGCTTTTTTGAAGAACTCTTGGATTTCTGGTGCGGCATCAGGATAATGATGCCAAAAAAGCTGCACATAGCGAAGCAATTCTTGCGTGTATTGGTGGGCGTGTTCTAAGTTTCCGTGGATGAAATTAATTGGGTTATTAATTTCATGGGCAACTCCCGCCACCAGTTGCCCCAAGCTGGCCATTTTTTCAGCATGGATAATTTGCATTTGGGCGGTACGCAGTTCATTTAGTGCTTGGGCGAGTTGATTGGCTTCTTCACGAGTTTGACCCAGCAAACTAGATTGTTGAAACAAGTTGGCTTGACGTAGCGCTACACTGAGTTGAGCTGCCACTTGGGTGACAAATTCCAATTCAGCTTCTTCCCAATTACGTGTACGGGTGCATTGGTGAATGCACAACAACCCCCACAGTTCATCACCTTCCATTAACGGCACAATAATCTGTGCTTTGACTTGGAATCGCTCAATCACATCAAGATGAGGTACTTTGGAGCCAACGCTGTTGACATCAGATATTACTTGTACTTCTCCTTGACGATATTGCGGTGCGTATTGATCGCCGAAGCAATAGTCTTGCACCTTCACGGCGAGGGCAGAATCAAACTTGGGTAAAACATCTTCAGCAATAAATTCACCGCTGCAAAAACCGACATTAGGATCAAAGCGGAAAATACCCACTCGATCTGTATTGAGCGATCGCCGCACTTCCTGTACTGTAGTCTTAAAGATCGTCTCCAAATCCAAGGATTCCCGGATTTTGACGACCAAATCAAATAAAATTCGCCGCTGTTCAGCTGATTGTTGCAGTTCATCAGCGCGAGTTTGAATTTGAGTCACCATTTGAGAACTTTGCAGTGCTACTCCCAGTTGGCTAGCAACCTGTACCAAAAATTCCACTTCCACACTATCCCACTGGCGCGGTGCAGAATGTTGATAGGCAGCCAGCAATCCCCACAAATTCCGTCCCACAAAAATTGGGATTAACGCATAAGCGCGAATCTTAAACTGCTCCAAAATATCTAGGTGACAGCGCGAGTGTCCGGCTTGGTAGATATCCTCTACAGCAAAATTTTCGTTGTTACGGTAGCGTCCACCCTTGGTTTCTTGGAGGTGGGTATCTTCCCAAACGAGATTTTTGCCAAAGGGATTTATACTGTCCCACTGTGCCTCAACCATACCGAAATTACTAACGAATTCGCCACTCCAATCTTCATTGAAGCGATAAACGCCAACCCGCTCAACCCGCAGCAGTTTACACACTTCTTGGCATGTGGTTTTTAGGATTAAATCAATATTGAGAGAAGAGCGAATTTTCCCGACTACTTCAGTTAATGCCCGTTGCCGAGCGATCGCATCTTGTAAGGCAGAAGCTTGTTGTTTCGACTGAGCCAAATTCTCGGCTTGCTGAATCGCGACTCCCAATTGTGCCCCTACCTGTCCAAGGAATTCCACCTCGTAATTTGCCCATTGGCGCGGGCCAGAGTGTTGATAGGCTGCTATCAGTCCCCACAGTTTTGGGCCGATGAAGATGGGCGCTAAGGTATATGCCCGAATCTTGAATTGCTCCAGAATATCGATATGACAACGCGAGTGTCCAGCTTGGTAGATGTCGTTGACAACAAAACTTTCGTTATTGCGGTAGCGTCCACCTTTCGTTTCTTGGAGGTAGGTATCTTGCCAAACTAGATTTTTGCCAAAGGGATGGATTCTATCCCACTGCGCCTCTACCATCCCAAATTGGCTGACAAATTCACCGCTCCAGTCTTCATGAAAGCGGTAAATTGCTGCCCGCTCTAACTTCAAGAGTTTGCAGAGTTCTTGACAGGCAGTGTCTAGAATAATTTCGGTATTTACAGACGAGCGAATATTTCCTACTACTTCCGTCAAGGCACGTTGGCGGGCGATCGCATCTTGCAGTTCAGCTGTGCGTTGTTTGGTTTCTTCTAAATTTTCTGCCTGCTGCATTGCCACACCGAGATGGCTGGCAGCTTGGGCAAAAAATTCGACTTCGTGAGGATACCATTGCCGAGGAGCGGAATGTTGATAGGCTGCAAGCATTCCCCACAATTTTGCACCAATAAAAATCGGTGCGATCGCATACGCCCGAATCTGAAACTGTTCTAATACCTCAATATGACAACGAGCATGTTCTGCATCGTAAATATCAGCTACAGCAAACGGCTCATTTTTGCGATATCGTCCTCCTTTGGTTTCTTGCAAATGGGAATCTTCCCACACCAAGTCCTGTCCAAAGGCAGTCAATGCATCCCAAGGATGTTCTGCAAAGCCAAAACGATTGATGAAACTACCACTCCAATCAGCGTTGAAACGGTAGATTGCAACTCGCTCAATTTTCAATTGCCGACAAATATCTTGACAAGAAGTCGAACATAGAGATTCTATATTTACAGATGCGCGAATCTTAGCCAGAATTCTCGCCAATATTTTTTGATATTGAACCGTTAGCTGTAGCTGTTTGTGACACTCTTGCAGGTCTGAGTGGTTCGACGCTTCATAACTGTTCGTTGTCATAAATTATCAAGAAAATAGAGTACCTATTTTTAGTATTCCCTTGTTTATTTGTAATTGATCAACTATTTTTGCTTGCTGGAGAGTCTTGATTAATTGTAGTTTCCAGTGCGGTTTTTAGTTTCTGGATTTCCTTTCATAGCTCTACTATCAAGGCTTCTGCTACCTCATTTAATAGTTGTTTGAGGTCGGGCAGTTTTTCTATTTATTCAGCTAATCTCTATCTTGAACTATTGTTAAGAATATTGAGCGATTTTAAAATAAATTCATATTAATTTTAGGTATAGAGCGGTCTAACTTCAATCATGAAGAATAGAAACATGTTAAGTATATTTATTCAGAGACATCGAGGTTTATACGTGGTGTAAAAAATTAGATAAAGAACTCATATTTGATTGCGTGAAAAAATTCAGTACATATCTATTTGCTTCTGTTCCCTGTTTCCTTCCTACGCAAGTAACGTTCTCTAAATCAAAACGGATTCCTATATTTCTCTCTTGCTGCTAACAGAACGTGAATTCGATTGCTCATATAATATCTACCCAATTTGCTCAATCAAAAAACCTCTAAGAAGGTTTTACTACGCAAAACCGTCCCTCTCCGAAACGGAAAGAAAGGAGCAACGAAAAATTAAGCTTTTTGCTCCCCTCTCCGACATGGAGAGGGGCTGGGGGAGAGGTCAAATAAGACTTGTCGAACTCACGTTAACAGAATTCAAAAAATACACAGCCTGCCATTCAAGATGTAATAAACATTAGGGGCGCACAGCTAGCTGTGCGCCCCGACGAATCACCTATATTACACCCTACAAAAATATCGGGTTATGAAATCCACATTACTTAGTAATGATTTAGGTTAATGCCAGCTTCTTTTGCCATTGCTTCTAACCCATTAATTTGTAGGGTTTTGATTGCTTTAGTAGACAGCTTTAACTTCACCCAGCGATTTCCGCCTTCCCACCAAACACGCTTATTTTGCAGATTAGCGTGCTGAAGGCGTTTAGTACGGCGGTGGGAGTGGGAAACAGCAAAAGCATTATTTGCCTTCTTACCAGTTAGTTCACAGCGACGGGACATAGCAAATATCTCCAGATTGTTATTTTAATACAGCCTTTCCATTTTAGGTCTTAGGCAACAGAAGTGGTGAATGGGGAGTGGGGGAAGCAGAGGGAGCAGGGGGAGCAGGGGAAGAATAATCATTAAACAATTTCCAATGCCCAATGCCCCATACCCCACTCAGCACTATTTACTCGCTTGTTCTGTCAACTTGGTGAGTACCTCATTCGATCGCTCGACGAAAGATTTCATTCCCTCTGCGTCAAATCCTTTCTGAGACATCAGCGCTAAATCGTAGACGTGTTGGCAAATCAAGTTGACTAACTGATCTGTAGGCGATTCACCGTCACCTTGAATGATACTACCTTGGTTAAGATTTACCAGATTTTGAATTAGGGGGTGAGCAGTATTCACTAGCAAAACGTGGTCTTCAGGAAACTCTGCTGACTGCTGTTGCATCATAGCGTTCATTTCGCGCAGGCGGCGGAGAATCTCTGGTAAAAGCACGATCGCAGGTGGTGTACCTTGAGGATCGTCTGATTTCAAAGCTTCGGTACGGATGTTGAGTTTGGGTTTGTTGAGGGATTTCTCAAATAACTCTTTAATCGTCTCACTCCGGGTTTTGTTCGTCTTAGGATCGACAATTTCCGTAGCTTTGTCTTGTTCTAGCAGGGTATTATCTAAATCTGAGTCTACCCGCGTAAATTTGACATCCTGATATTCCCGCTCTAGGAAGTTGATAAAGTGGGTGTCGATAAAGGAGTCCATAAACAGGACTTCTAAACCTTGATTTTTGTGCAGTTCTATGTATGTAGCTTGGGTTGTTCCATCGGTGCTGTAGAAAACCCGGTTTTCGTTGCGTTCTTTGTTGCGTTCTAGATACTCTTTCAGCGTAGTATAGGGAGCTATGGGTGTCGAGTTCTCAGAATTGGATGAAGGAGTGACATCTTGCCAAGCATCCCCGTCTGAAGACTGGACTTCAACCACTGGCGTTTCAGCAGCAACTTTTTCTGTCAGCTTGGCGGTGGTGCGGAAGACAATGATATCTTCGATTTGTTTTTTGAATTTCTCGTCGTTGAGAACGCCGAATTTGACAAAAGTGCCCAGGTCTTTCCACGCACTAATGTATTGTTCGCGGTTATCGCGGAAAAGTTCTTTGAGGCGATCGCCTACTTTTTTGGCAATGTAGTCACCAATTCGCTTCACGGTGCGATCGCCTTGCAAGGCACTGCGCGATACGTTCAGGGGAATATCGGTACTATCAATCACACCCCGCATCGGCATCAGAAATTGCGGGATAATTTCTTCGCAGTTGTCGCTAACAAAAACTTGATTGCAAAATAGCTTGATCTGCCCTTTGGTAACATCTACATCCGGTCGCATTTTTGGGAAATACAAAATCCCGTTGATGATAAAGGGATAGTCTGTATTTAGATGTACCCATAACAAAGGTTCTTCCTGAAAAGGATACAGATAGCGGTAAAACTCTAAATAATCTTCTTGAGTAAGATTATTCGGAGACTCTCGCCACGGTGCTTTTTGCTTATTTATTACTTCGCCATCTAGTTTAATTGGGACTGGCAAAAAGTCGCAGTATGTCTTGACAAGATTCTTAATCCGTGCGGATTCGAGAAATTCCTCTTCTTCTCCTTGCAGGCTGAGAATAATAGTAGTACCGCGAGTTGTTCGGGGCGAGTCTTCGAGAGTGAAAGCTGGAGAACCATCACAAGTCCAGTGAACCGCCTGCGCCCCTTCTTGGTAAGATAAGGTGTCAATTTCTACCTTTTGCGCCACCATAAAGGAAGAGTAGAAACCAAGACCAAAGTGGCCGATTATCGGTTGATCTGATTTGCCTTCATACTTATGAATAAATTCTTCAGCACTAGAGAAGGCAACTTGATTGATATATTTCTTAACTTCATCTGCGGTCATCCCGATACCGTTATCGGAAATGGATAGGGTTTTCTTATCTTTGTCAATGGCAATTTCAATTTCTGGTTCGCCGATATCTCCAGCATAATCGCCAGCGCGGGATACCATTTTTAGCTTTTGGATGGCGTCTACAGCGTTGGATACCAGTTCCCGCAAGAAGATTTGGTGATCTGAGTAAAGCGACTTCTTGATGATCGGGAAAATATTCTCAGTATGAATACTGATAGTGCCTTGTTCTAGCATAATTGGTAGTTTTCGATGTTAGTATCTGAAACGATGATAGTAGGTAATACAACCTAGCCATCTGTTTTCCAGGATAAACCCGGAGAACATAGAAGGGTATGATACCAATTAGGATTTTAAAAGCATAACTTAGGCGATCGCACCTTTTTTAAGGATTGTTTGCCCCCATTCTCTGATTCGGATTCCCCTACTTCCGACTTCCCACTCCCCACAGATTGCTGTTTAAGTATTACTAGAATTTTTCTCCAACACCAAAAAATAATGGTATGGATAAGTGGGATCGATAAATTCTTGCTTAACAGTTAACCCAGCTTTGGCAACAGAGTTTAAAATCCGAGTTTTCGGATAACCTTTCAAACCCATTTCCCAGTAGTGTTCGTCACAGACTGGCGTTGTACTCCAGAATTTGGGGACATTGAATAGTAAATGCCTTGGTCTACCTGAGAAAGAGGTTTTCACCTGAAACGAGAGGTATTGAGTGCAATAGGGAATCGAAATCACCAAAAATTTCTTAGTCGCAATAGCAAGTTTTCTCAATGCTTCTTCTGACTGTTGGTAGGGGAAGTGTTCCAGCACTTGAAACAAGACAATCGCATCAAATTTATCTTTTGGTAATAAAAAATCTGTAGTCAAATCTAAAATTATTTCTGGCTTAAGGCTGGGGTCAACATCAGCAGTGGAGACGTTGTATCCATTATTCTTTAGAATGTCTGTTAACAGAGAATTAAAAATCCCAATTTCCAGAACGTTTTTTACCTGATTACCCAGCGAAAAAATTAGACGCAACTGATGATGGTAACTGATGAGGCGATTTTTTGATAAATATTCTGAATTTCTAATATCTAATGAGGTAATGAGTTGCATAAATAAGCCTACCTAAGCTGAAATATTAATAAATTTGGTGGGTATACAACTACAGGATTCCCGGAAAAATCATCAAAGTAACATCTGAACCTCACTCTAAACCTCTCTCCTTGTAGGAGAGAGGCTTTGAAGGGGGATCTTCGAGGGCAAAATATCACTAACACCAAGGCTATTGCTTTAATGAGTAGGATTCTACGCGCTAAAGTATTTGGCTAACGGGTGATAGGTAATAATCGCAGTGGTAGACTGTTCTGGATAAAGTTGTTCGCTTTCATCCATATACAAGTTAATCCTGTCAGCCTGCAATAACTCCAGTTGCTTGTACTGATCCTGAATATTTGGACAAGCTGGATACCCAAAACTATACCGCGAGCCACGATATCGTTGTGCTAATATATCCCGAATATTGTCGGGTTCTTCAGCAGCAAAACCTAACTCCCGGCGAATTCTGGCGTGTGTCCATTCCGCTACAGCTTCCGCCACCTGCACCGCCATACCGTGGAAATACAGGTAATCGGTGTATTGATTGGCAGCAAACAGCTTTTGGGCGAACTCTGTGGCAATTTCCCCTACAGTTACCGCTTGCATTGGGAAGACATCAATAATTCCCGACTCCTTCGGTGCAAAGAAATCTGCTATGCACAGCCGCCTTAAAGACTTCTGTCTGGGAAACTCGAAAGTTGCAACCTGTTGTGATTGGTTCTCTGAGTTATATATATGTAGAGAATTCCCCTCGGCTTGACAAGGGAAATACCCGTAAATCACTTGGGGATGCAACAGATTTTCTTCAATAATTCGCTGTTTCCAAGTTTCTAAAATTGGGTAGACTTTCTCAGCTAAGAAAGCCTGATATTCTTCCTTAGATTGTTCCTTTGGTTTACGGAATTGCCACTGTCCAGCAACTAAAGCTTGTAAATCCAAGTGCCAGAATATTTCCTCGATGGGAATATCGCTAGGCTGCAATAATTTCGTTCCCCAGAAAGGCGGTGTGGGACGTTCAATATCTACAGCCACAGCTTCGGAACGTCTCGTATCTACTACTTTTGGTTCAGCAAATGTTTCTTCAGCAGTTGTAGATTTTGGTTCTTTGTTACCATTTGTCGAAACTTCAGCAGTTTCGACTTCGTTCAAAAATCCCTGCAAATCTTGCCAGTTATTAGTTGCCTTTGCTGGCATTAATTTATCCATGAAGTGCAAGTCAGAAAAGGCATCTTTGCCATAAACAACCTTACCTTTGTAGGTATTTTGGCAATCTTCATAGACAAACTTGGGAGTCAACGCCGCACCACCTAAAATTACGGGGACACTAATTCCCTTTTCGTTAAATACCTCCAAGTTCTCTTTCATAAAGGCGGTGGATTTCACCAACAAACCACTCATGGCAATACAATCAGGTTTGTACTGTTCGTAAGCATTGATGATATTTTCCACCGGCTGTTTAATTCCCAGGTTAATCACCTTGTAGCCGTTGTTGGACAAGATAATATCCACTAAATTTTTACCAATGTCATGGACATCGCCTTTCACTGTGGCAATGATAAAAGTTCCCTTGGCATTGTTACCTGATTCCGATTTTTCCATGAAGGGTTCTAGAAACGCCACCGCCGCTTTCATGGTTTCCGCAGATTGCAGAACGAAGGGCAGCTGCATTTGTCCAGAACCGAATAATTCCCCGACAACTTTCATGCCATCTAGCAAAAAGGTATTGATAATCTCCAACGGGGGATGTTCTTCTAAGGCTTTTTTCAGATGTTCTTCTAAGCCAATGCGTTCACCGTCGATGATATGGCGTTTGAGACGTTCTGGGATGGGGAGACTTTCATCTAAGGAGCGATCGCGCTTAGTTGTCACCCCAGCAAACGCTGTGGTAAGCTCTCCCAAGGGATCGTAAACGCAAACATTACCCTCAAACTTCCGCTCATCATAAATCAACTGCCGACAAATTTCTTGATGGCGTTCGTCAATCTTCGATAGCGGTAAAATTTTGTTAGCGCTGACAATGGCTGCATCCATTCCCGCCGTTGTTGCCTCGTGCAAAAATACTGAGTTCAGCACCATCCGCGAGGCTGGATTCAAACCAAAGGAAATATTGGAAACACCCAAAATCACATGACATCCAGGCAATCCTTCACGAATCCGCCGGATGGATTCAATTGTGGCTTTACCATTTTCTCGGTCTTCTTCAATCCCGGTGGAAATTGGTAACGCTAGGGTATCAAAGAATATTTCTGTGGGTGGTATGCCATATTCTACAGCTTGGTGGTATGCACGCTCTGCGATCGCAAACTTTTTGTCTGCTGTCCGCGCCATCCCATCTTCATCGATAGTACCAATGACTACACCCGCACCGTATTTTTTCGCTAACTCCAGCACCTTTAAAAAGCGCGGTTCCCCATCTTCGTAGTTGGTGGAGTTCAGCAAACACTTACCACCGGCAACCTTTAAACCTGCCTCCATTTTTTCCCATTCGGTGGAGTCAAGCATTAAAGGCAGTGTGACATTATTAACAATGCGCGAAACTAATTCGTGCATATCACGCACGCCGTCGCGTCCCACATAATCGACGTTGACATCAAGGATGTGTGCGCCTTCTTTGACTTGCGCCCTCGCCATTGAAACGAGTCCGTCCCAATCTTCGGCATTTAACAAATCGCGGCACTTCTTGGAACCACTGGCGTTGAGACGTTCGCCGACAATCAAGAAGGAATTATCTTGATCGTAAGGCTGAGTGGTGTAAATTGATGCTGCTGCTGGTTCTAAGCTAGGATGTCTAACTTTTGGCTTCAGGTCTTTAGCAACTTCTGCCAATTGTTGAATGTGTTCTGGACGCGTCCCACAGCAACCCCCGATCACTTGGACACCCAAATCTTCAACAAAATGCATCAATGACATCCGCAATTCTAACGGTGTCAGGCGGTAGTGTGCTTGACCGCCCACGTTCTCAGGTAAACCCGCGTTGGGAATACAGGAAACGATGAAAGGCGAATGTTCTGCCAGATACTTGATATGTGGTTTCATCAAGTCTGGGCCTGTGGCGCAGTTTAAACCAAGAATGTCAATTGGGTAAGGTTCCAGAATTGTCAGCACAGCGCTGATTTCGGAACCAACCAACATTGTGCCCATGCTTTCCATTGTCACAGACACCATCAACGGTCTGCGATCGCCTTTCTTAGCAAATACTTCTTCAATGGCATTCAGCGCCGCTTTAATTTGCAGCACATCTTGGCAAGTTTCCACCAGAAATAAATCGACACCACCATCCCACAGCGCCTCTGCTTGTTCGGCAAAAGTAGCTTTCATGGTGTCAAAGTCAATATGTCCCAAGGTAGGGAGTTTCGTTGTCGGGCCGATAGAACCTGCCACAAACCGGGGCTTTTCTGGCGTGGAAAATTCCGCAGCCACACGCTTCGCCAATTCTGCGGCTGTCTTGCTGAGGTAGTAGGCTTGGTCTGCCAAGTCATATTCTGCCAGCACCAGGGACGTACTGCCAAAGGTATCGGTTTCAATGACATCTGCACCAGCAGCGAGAAAGTCTCGGTGAACCTTAGCGACAGCTTCGGGTTTCGTGTGGACTAAGTATTCGTTACAACCTTCATACTGTGCGCCGCCGAAATCTTCAGCAGTCAGGTTTTGGGTTTGTAAGTTGGTTCCCATTGCCCCGTCGAAGACGAGGACTGGGCTATCTGGACTACGCAGGCGTTCAAGGAAAGGATGAGTCATATTTTCCTAGAAGAATTTGGGTTAGTCGTATAATATTCGACTTACTTTATTATTTTCCCAAATTTTGAGAGTTTCGGCAGTATATAATGGAAAATTTTGATACCATACTGAGAGTAATAATGTGTCTATAATATCACTTAGTTAGCTAGTTCATATAGAGGTTGTTGTATGGAAAGAAGGAAAATTTTAATTGCAACTAAAACATACCCTTCAATTAGCACCAAATATCAAGAAACAGTCTGTACAGCAGGAGTTCTGTTAGATGAAGACGATCAACCAGTTCAATGGATTCGCATTTATCCCATTCGGTTTCGTCAATTAGATTTTGATAAGCGTTATCCAAGATGGTCAATAATAAGTGCTAAAATAGAAAGAAATGACAAAGATTATAGAGAAGAAAGTTTTCGTATAGATGATTCTTCGATAGAAGTAATACGAAAAATTGATACTCGCAAAAACTGGGAAGAGCGAAAAGCTTTGGTTTTGCCACTAGAATTTAAATCTATTCGGGAGATTAAAGAGCAAGGTAAGTCTCTCGGTATTATTAAACCACAAACTATAAAAAAATACTTCTGTAACGAGACAGAACGAGAATGGAACCCAAAACAGCAAGGAATCTTGGATCAACTAGACTTATTTGAGCCTTCAGTGCAGTTAGATAAAATCCCTTACAATTTTGGTTACGAGTTTATTTCTCAAGATGGAGATAATCATCGTTGTACAATAAGCGATTGGGAGATTCAGCAACTTTATAGAAATTGTAGAGATAGATCAAATGAAACAAGTCTGGAGAGTAAAGAAAAGGAGGCTTTAGAAAAAGTCCGCCAAAAACTAGAAGACGAGTTTTTAAACAAAAAAGATTTATACTTTATCATGGGAAACCTAAAAACTCACAAAAATAGCTTTATGATTATTGGAATATTTTACCCACCATTAATAAAAATATAATATTGAAACTTGATTGTTCCAGGAATTAAAAATGAAAGTTAAAGATATTGCTAAAACAAGATGTATACTTACTTTTGGATATGGCAATCGTAAAGACTACGATGCCTTCTTGGAATACCTACAAAAATTTGATGTTGAATGTGTTGTTGATGTCAGAATGGTTCCTCGTGCTTGGAGTCGTAAATGGTACGGCGACAAAATTAAAATATTCTGTGAATTAAATAATATTGAGTATATTTCTAAAACCGCTTTAGGCAACACATCTGGTAAAGAAAATTGGATTCCAGTAAATCAAGAAGAAGCAGATATAGCTCTATATGAAATTGCACAAATTGCTCAAACGGGTAATGTTTTACTATTGTGTGCTGAAATGAACCCGAATCGCTGTCATCGGAAAGAAGTTGCTCATTGCTTGGGAAACCTGGTATCAATGCCTGTTAAGCATTTAGACTAGTAAACTACAATTTTTCAATACTTAGAGAAGAGTGTTTAGTAGACTTCATCTCACAATAAGCGATCGCCTGTAGGGTTGGTGCGATCGCTTTATAATTGCGATCGCACTCGTAGTGGCATGGCAAGGCTAAAATGTTGCAAAAAATTGTAGGTTGGGGAGTCACTGCGTTGCGCGGGTTAAGAGCGTTGTAGCAAGTGGCGTTGGAGGCTTTGCCAAAGCCAACATATATCATGATGTTGGGTTGCGCTCCGCTCCACCCAACCTACGTCTAATGCACAATTTTTTTGCTTGCCACCCCAGTAGAGTATGTTAGGAGGCGTTAGTGTTCTTGTCCTGTTGGTCTGATGAGAATTTCGTTGACATTAACGTGTGGTGGTTGCGTCAGGGCGTAAACGATCGCAGCAGCAATATCTTCGCTTTGCAGAGGTTGAATTGACTTGCGTCGTTCTTGAATCCGTTGTTTGGCAACAGGATCGGTAATTTGGTTGTCAATTTCCGTATCCACCAAACCAGGTTCGATGATGGTGACGCGAATGTTGTCTTTGTGGACTTCTTGGCGCAATGCTTCAGATAGGGCATTAACACCCCATTTGGTAGCATTGTAAACACCAATGCCCGCCCGCGCTGTCCGCCCGGCCACTGAGGAAATATTAACTATATGCCCCGATTTTTGCGCCTTCAACAAAGGCAAAACAGCATGAGTAGCATATAGCAATCCTAACACGTTGAGGTCAAAGGATCGCCGCCAGTCTGAGCTATTTCCAGCTTCAATAGTGCCGAGTAAGGCAATCCCTGCATTGTTAACAAGGATATCAACCCTTCCCAATTCGGCATTTGCCTTGGACACTAAGTTATTTACCTGGGTTTCATCAGTCACATCTGTAACAATGGGCAATGCCTTACCACCACTAGCTTCGATCCGTTCTGCTAACGCCTGAATGCGATCGCCACGTCTAGCCGCGAGTACTACTGTTGCTCCAACTGAAGCCAAAGCGATCGCCGTTGCTTCTCCAATTCCTGCTGAAGCCCCAGTGATAATTGCTACTTTTCCTTCTAATTTACCTGTCATTTATCTAACTCCTTAATAATTGATAAGTGATAATCGGGCATTGGGCATTAATGCAGAGGGGCAGGGTGCGGGGGGCGGAGGGGAAAATTCTTCTCCCTGCTCCCTGCTCCCTTGCCTCTTCCCTACTCCCCTGCACCCCGTCTTTTACTGATCCTCAAAACAGATGCAACTGCCGCCACACTCAGTATTATGGCTGCGAAGCGAAAAGTCCCTTGGAACCCTGCAACGATCGCATCAGGAGGGGCAACAGAGACATCTGCACCCGCAGACATACTAGCGATCAAGGCTCCAAATACTGCCCCGATCAGAGAAACTCCTACGGTGTTTCCTGAGGTACGTGACAAAGACAGCAACCCAGAAGCAATCCCTAGTCGTTCCCTTGGTACTGATCCCATAACAGTGCTATTGTTAGGCGATTGGAATAAACCGAGTCCAATGCCGTAAATAAAATAGCGCGATACATAGCCTAGCTCAGTAATTTGAGCATCAAAGGTGCTGATCCCCAGACAGCCGCCAATCATCAGCCCCAGCCCAATTGAACTGATCAATCTAGCACCAAAGCGGTCTGAAAGTGTTCCAGCCAAGGGGGCAATTAATCCACTAAGTACAGGTGATACGGCTAGTAGTAGCCCCACTTTTATCGTCGGATATTGCTTAACTCCCTCCAGAAAGAAAGGGACGATGAGTAGCGAACCACCAATAACAGTAAAGGCTAGCCAGCCACTCAGCAAACCCATACTCAACTGAAGATTGCGAAACAAGTGCAGTTCTAGTAGTGGCTGCTCTACGATCGCTTCAACTACTAAAAAAGTCGTGAAACTTAGAGTTGCGATCGCTAATAATACCAAGGCATTAGTACTGCTAAAGCCCTGGCTTTGCCCTTGCGTCATACCCAACCCAAAACTACCGAGGGTCAATAAAGCCAATATGGCTCCAAAAAAGTCAAATTTCTGTTTACCCTCAACGCGTCCAGAAGGTGGCACCACGCGAACTATTAAGAAACTAGCGATGATTCCTAGCGGTATATTGATGAAGAATATACTATGCCAGCCTGACAAGCTCAAGAGCAGTCCACCAGCAGAAGGGCCAAAAGCAATTCCCAGTGACACTACACTACCGATGACGCCAACAGCCCGACCTCGTTCGGAAGAGGGAAAAACTTCTGTGATGATTGCCAAACCAAGCCCAGATATAAACACAGCACCTAGTCCTTGAAGTGCCCGAAAGCCAATCAACCACTCAATACTAGGTGCAAAACCACACAACAGCGAACTGAAAGTGAACAGAACAAGTCCCCCCTGGTATAAGGATTTCTTGCCCCACATATCCCCCAAACGCGTTGCTCCCAAAACTAAACCGGAACTGACCAACTGGTAACTCAATACAGCCCATTGAGTCGTAGGGAAACTCGTGCCAAAGGCTTGTACCAATGTGGGTAAAGCAACATTGATGATGCCCACATCTAGGGTAGACATGAACACCCCAAGTCCGACACCGAGTAAGACCCAATTTTTTTGAGAGCCTGATAAAGCCAGAGGTTCTGCTTGGAATTGTGCCAACGTTTAGCCTCCGCCTTTGATTTTACGTTTATGAATAGTTTGCATACGTATATTCATTGTAAAGTGATGTCCTTACTACCAAGTTCAGAAAACTAAAGTTCAGCTTGTCCTTGCTGAAGAAAGTATTGATTCAAGAGCCAGGATGACTACTATAGTTTGATTTATTGGGAATTTTGAATTGCTTAGACTGCCTGTGGTTGTTTTAATAACTGCACTTTGGGGGCAACCTCTTGGGCAAATAATTTCATTGTTCGCCTGATATGTTCATTCGCCAGTCCTGGCAGATGAATCTTGATCCCCAAGCGGTCTATGTGAGTGGCTCTAACATACTCATTAAGTTGTGCGGCAACAGTTTCGGGGGAACCGACAATGTAATTAATGCGCTTCAACATATCTGCTAAGTCTTTTGGCGGTCCTGGGGGGATGCGTCCTTGACGCTGTGCTTCTGTGTATGCTGGTAACTTTTCTCTGAGGCTGAAGAATACTTCGGCTGATGAGGCAACTGTCTTTTGAGCTTCGGCATCTGTCTGGGCAACGTACACTAGCCTAAATCCTCGCAATGCTCCAGTCCCACCGGCTTGTCGATAGATATCGCTATAGATGTTTTGAGCAGATGCTCCTTCCCCTTGTCCGACTAATAGATTAAGACCAAGTTTAGCAGCTAAGACTATGGTTTCGCGATCGCGTACTCCTAACCAAAACAATTTTCCTAACCCTTGGCGGGGTAGTGGTGTAATTTGGGAGCCTTGTCGCTGGGGTGAAAGGTAGTCTAAGACTTCTAGAAGTTGCTCACGAAAGATTTGATGTTTTTCTTCTTGGCTGAAGCCAGTATGTTCCATATCAGCAGGACTTCCGTGGCCTAGTCCAAACATCACTCTGCCATTAGTTAGTAGATCCAGCAAAGATACGGATTCTGCAAAACGTAGTGGACTTTCTAAGGTGAGAATTTTAATTGCTGTGCCAAGTTTAATTCGGGTCGTTTCCCCTGCTAGCCTAGCAATGAACACTTCTGGAACTGGTAATCGACCATAAAAAGGCCGTTCTCTGATAAAATGATGCTCTCCAAAAGAGCAGGATTCAAAACCCAGTGTTTCAGCTAATTGCACATCAGCGATCGTCTGAGCAAAAAATTCCTGGTCTTCAATATTAGGAGTAGCCCACATTTGGTGGAACAGTCCAATCTGCATTATGATTACCCTCTGCAAATAGTTGGGTTTACCCTATTCAGTACTGAGTGCTGAGTCCTGAGCGCACTCCTTCAGCTATATCAACGACACTGTTCACTATACTACGATAAGTTGATAGAGCTACTGTGCTTTATACTAGTTAGCAAACTATCATAGACAACTCTAAGAAGCAAGCTCTAGAGGAAAACCACGTTGCAGAGCGATGTCTACGACGCGCTACGCCTACGCACTTTGTTTGAGTAACGATGATAATTCGATAACAATCGCCTGAGCCAATTTATTTACCAATACTAACTTTGATAGCAATTTCCCAATAGGAAGCAGGACTGAGCAAGATGTCATTGAGGGGATCGATAATCAAATGGGTGCGGCTCTTTTAGGAAGACGATAAACTACATTTGTACTACATGATTCTAATCTGCTCTATATCTAATTTTCTACTCTCTAGGCTAAATACGCAAAATTAAGCGATCGCAGATAAATCAAACCTAAAAACAGGCTTTCAGTGTGTATATTATGCTACAAAAAATTATGTTTCTATTTTTGAAATTTGAACTGTATTTTGAGAATACTTAAAGCCTGTAATTACTGCTCCACAATAACTTTAGGCTTTATGGACAGACAAAAAGTGTCTTTTCAAAAGAGCCGCACCCAAATGATTTCATGTACATATACTGAATAATATCCAAAGTGGGAATACAATGCTGCTTTAGATTTAATCCAGTGATTTTACATATCTTAATTAGATGTGCTTTTTTTACCTGACATTAACCATATCATTGCTGAGTGCATAGCAGCTTTCGTAGGGTGCGTTAATGAAAGAATAAAATTGCTCCAATTTGAGTGGCGATCGCTCGGACTGTATTTTTAAAGAGAGGGGTTGTTAGGGAAGCGTCTTTTTCCCTACACCCCTACACCCGCCCCAACGGGGCTTGGTAAACTGTTGTGATTATAGTTTGCACATTGAGGCGGCAGGGGAGCAGGAAGCAAGGGAGAGGATTTACAGGTTTTGCCTAATTATGCTTGTGATGCAATTTGCAGACGCAACGGCTGAAAATCACTCTCTTTCTTGACCCTCAAGGTATTAATTCTTTTTATTCTCTCAAAATAAGCATACGTACAGTTAATACTCCCATTGCAAACATCTCTAATTTTTTAATTTTCAATGAAGATGTATTGAAAATAACTACGATTTTGAGGAAATAGGTCAGAATAGGATAACTAAATATTAGAGTCAGTGCCCTTTAATACAAACGTTGTAAGATTGCAGCATAATTTGTTGTGTAATTCATCTTTATAATACAATTTCAAATTGGCTAAACATAAAAATCAAATGCTAGCAAATCAGCCTCAAACATCATTATCAGTAAATAACTTAGAACAAGATAATTTAGCATTATCTATCTTGAAAGAATCTGAAAAACACCTACTGGACGAGTGTAATCATGCTCAAACTGATTATCCTAAGCAAGCGTGTATTCATCACTTGTTTGAAGCACAAGTAGAACTGACACCTGAGGCTGTAGCGGTGGTGTTTGAAGAGCAACAGTTAACCTACCGTGAGTTGAATATCAAAGCCAATCAACTAGCACAATACTTACAAAATTTAGGTGTAGGGCCTGATATCCTCGTTGGCATCTGTGTAGAACGCTCTTTAGAAATGATAGTGGGATTGTTAGGTATTATCAAGGCGGGTGGAGCCTATGCGCCACTTGATCCAAATTATCCAGTTGATCGCCTCGCTTTTATCTTAGAAGATGCTCAAGTTTCAGTATTGCTAACACAAAAGCACTTATTAAATAATCTTCCTCAAAACCATATTCAAGTTTTATGCCTTGATTCTGAGAGAGAAATCTTATCTCAATACAGTTCAGAAAACCCCGCGAGTTCAGTAACCTCTGAAAATTTAGCTTACATAATTTATACTTCAGGCTCTACAGGTAAGCCCAAAGGTGTATTAATTAATCACTCCAATATTGTCCGCTTATTTAAAGCTACTGAACACTGGTATAACTTTAACCAACAGGATGTATGGACGCTGTTTCACTCCTTTGCCTTTGACTTTTCTGTGTGGGAAATTTGGGGTGCATTAATTTATGGCGGACGGTTAGTTGTAGTACCATATTTACTTAGCCGTTCTCCCGAAGCCTTCTATGAATTACTCTGCAAAGAAAAAGTTACAGTTCTCAATCAAACTCCTTCAGCTTTTCAACAATTAATCCACACAGAACAGACAATTGCTGATTCTGGAAACTTAACTCTACGTTGGGTAATCTTTGGTGGGGAAGCATTAGAAATTCAAAGCTTAAAGCCTTGGTTTACTCGTCACGGGTATGAGTCTCCAAGGTTGGTGAATATGTACGGTATTACAGAAACTACCGTTCATGTTACCTATCGTCCAATTACAGAAGATGACTTGAGTCCAGGAGCAGGGAGTGTGATTGGTTGTCCAATTCCTGACTTGCAATTGTATCTGCTAGATGAGCATAAACAATTAGTTACTGTTGGTGTTCCTGGTGAAATGTATGTGGGAGGTGCAGGTTTAGCTCGTGGCTATCTCAATCGTCCCGATTTGACTGCGAAAGCTTTTATTGCTAACCCCTTAAGTAACGATCCAAAGGCGCGGCTTTATAAAACAGGTGATTTAGCAAGATATCTACCCAATGGAGACATAGAATATCTCGGTCGCATTGACCATCAGGTGAAGATTCGTGGCTTCCGAATTGAACTAGGCGAAATTGAAAGAGAAATTGCTCAACATCCTGAAGTTCGCGAAACTGTCGTTCTCGCTCGTCAAGAAGAAACAGGCGAAAAGCAGTTAGTTGCTTATGTTGTTCCTCATCAAAACAGTAGCTATACGTCCAATCAATTGCGTAGCTTTTTAGAGCAGCGATTACCTAGTCACATGCTGCCATCAGCTTTTGTGTTATTAGAATCAATGCCTTTGACTGTAAATGGCAAATTAGATAGACAGAAATTACCAGCACCAAGTAGAGAACGTCCGCAACTAGAACAAGCGTATATTTCTCCCCAAACCGATTTAGAGCTTCTGCTGGCGGGTATTTTGTCCGATTTGCTCAAAATCGATCGCATTGGAATTGACGATAATTTCTTTGATTTGGGAGGAACTTCAATCTCAATTCTGCAAGTTGCTGTGCGAGTACAAAAAGAACTTGGGATTCAGCTACCGACTGTGAAGCTATTTCAGTATTCAACGATTGGCTCTTTAGCAAAATATTTGGATTCAAACCAGAATAGCCAACCGTCTTCTGACAAGCTGCAAAATCGCGCCCAACGTCAACAAGCTGCTCGTACTCGTCGCCGTAATCATCAACAAGGTGTTTAAGCAATGGTAAATATGCAAGCATCCGAGAACCAAGATCCTATTGATGGTGTTGCCATTATTGGCATGGTAGGAAGATTTCCTGGCGCTGGAAATGTCGATGAGTTGTGGCGCAATCTGTGTGAGGGATTAGAGTCAACGACTTTTTTTCAAGATGAGGAACTAGATCCTAGTATTGACCCAAACCTTTGCAAAGATCCTAGCTACATAAAAGCTAGAGGAATCATTTCTGGGGGAGAAACCTTTGATGCTGCATTCTTTGGCATTAATCCCCTGGAAGCTGTGGTTATGGACCCACAGGCGAGAGTTTTTCTGGAGTTGGTTTATGAAGCTCTAGAAAATGCTGGTTATCAATCAGAATCTTTTGAGGGTTTGATTGGTTTGTACGCTGGTTGTGGTCAAAATACTTATTTTGCTAATCACATTGCTGGTCGTATGGAAATTGTCGATCGCATCGGTGAGTTCCAAACGATGTTAGCTAATGAAAAAGACTTTTTAACCACTCGTGCTGCTTACAAACTCAACCTCAAAGGCCCAGCTGTCAGCGTCAATACAGCCTGTTCCACTTCTTTAGTAGCAGTCATTCAGGCTTGCCAAGCCTTAACCAGTTATCAGTGTGATTTGGCTTTGTCTGGTGGTGTATCTATGACTACACCTCAAAACAGCGGTTACGTGGCTCAAGAAGGCGGTATGCTCTCTGGGGATGGGCATTGTCGTCCCTTTGATGCCAGCGCTCAGGGCACAATGTTCAACAATGGCGCAGGACTGGTTGTCCTCAAACGTTTAGAAGATGCACTCAATGATGGCGATCGCATCTATGCTGTCATTCGAGGTTCTGGTATCAATAATGACGGTTCTGATAAGGTGAGTTTTACGGCTCCCAGTGTCGATGGACAAGCAGAGGCCATTGCAATGGCGCAAGCTGATGCCAACTTTCACCCAGAAACTATCTCTTATATTGAAGCTCACGGTACAGCTACACCTTTAGGCGACCCGATTGAAATTGAAGCACTAACCCAAGCATTTCGTGTACATACAGATGCTAAACAATTTTGTGCAATTGGCTCTCTTAAAAGCAATGTCGGACATTTAGTTGCGGCGGCTGGGGTAGCAGGATTAATTAAAACCGCTCTCGCTTTGCATTATAAAAAGATTCCCCCTAGTTTAAATTTTGAGGCTCCCAATCCCAAGATTGACTTTGCCAACAGCCCCTTCTATGTAAATACCCAACTAGCTGAATGGTCAGAAGGTGAAACTCCGCGACGAGCCGGTGTAAGTTCTTTTGGTGTCGGCGGGACTAATGCTCATATTGTGCTAGAAGAAGCGCCACAAATCCAAAGTTCAGGTGCTTCGCGTCCACAGCAGCTATTGTTGCTCTCGGCAAAAACTAGTAAAGCTTTAGAGGCTGCAACCGCAAATTTACAGCAACATCTCCAGTACAATGCTGAAATTAACTTAGCCGATGTAGCTTATACTCTACAACGAGGGCGCAAAGCTTTCAACTACCGACGCAGTATAGTTTGTCACGATATCACAGATGCGATCGCAGCCCTCCAATCTTTAGATCCAAATCAAGTAAATACCCGTCATCTAGAAATCCGCAATCCAGCCGTTGTCTTCATGTTCCCCGGACAAGGATCGCAATATGTGGACATGGGACTGAATCTCTACAACCGCGAACCTGTGTTTCAGGAGGTAGTAGATGAATGTGCTGAAATCCTTAAACCTTTACTGAGCAGGGATTTACGAGAAATTATCTATCCCGCGTCGGGCGATGCCTACGGCGGGCTACGCCTACGCGAAACTGCGGCTATTTCCCTGCGGCAAACCTGCTTTACCCAACCAGCATTATTTGTCATTGAATATGCTTTAGCGCAACTTTGGCAAAGTTGGGGAGTCAAGCCCCAAGCCATGATTGGCCACAGTATTGGCGAATTTGTCGCCGCCTGTATCGCGGGTGTATTCACCTTAGAAGATGCGTTGATGTTGGTGGCAACTCGCGGTCGCTTAATGTGGGAGTTACCAGCAGGGGCAATGCTTTCAGTGCGCCTACCAGCCAAAGAGGTAGAGCCGCGATTGAGTGCAGAACTGGCGATCGCCGCAATTAATGGCCCTTCCCTGTGTGTAGTTTCTGGACCCACAGAGGCGATCGCGTCTCTGCAAAAACAATTAGAAAGCGAAGAAATTGTCTGTCGCCATTTACACACTTCCCACGCTTTCCACTCACCAATGATGGATAACATCATTGCTCCCTTTGCAGAGTTAGTTGGGAAGGTTAAATTATCACCACCCCAAATTCCCTTTGTTTCCACAGTTACCGCCGACTGGATCACAGCCCAGCAAGCAACCGATCCGATGTATTGGGCTATACATTTACGTCAGACTGTGCGATTTGCGGAGGGCGTACAAACTCTATGGCAGCAGCCAGAGCGCGTACTGTTAGAAGTGGGGCCAAGAATCACAACTACGACCTTAGCCCGCCAACAAGCAAAAGATATCAAACAACAGATTGCGGTTGCTTCTCTAAGTGATAACGCTGAGAACGAAGCCGAATGGACAGCATTACTCAAGGCAGTAGGACAACTGTGGTTATCAGGAGTATCTATTGACTGGGGTAATTTCTATCAAAGAGAAACGCGACAACGAATTCCTCTACCTACTTATCCCTTTGAACGTCAACGCTTCTGGATTGATCCTCCACCTCATCCCAATCGTGCAGCAACTCCCAAACTTTTAAATCCCCAATTATTAGAAAAGACCCAAACTATGACAACATTCCCTCAGCAAAAGCTTATTCCCCTGCTCAAAGAAACTATCGAAGAAACTTCAGGATTGGAAATCGCTAGTGTTGACGACTCGATAACATTTTTAGAAATGGGATTAGATTCCTTATCTCTGACACAAGTCGGGCTAGCTTTGAAGAAAAAATTTAAAGTCAAAGTCACACTTAGACATTTACTAGAAATTTGCCCAAATTTAGGAACGCTAGCTGACTTAATCAATCAAGGCTTGTCTCCCGAAGTTTTATCTGCACTAGGATTAACAGAAACCGTTGCAAACCCCATTCCAGAAACACCATTGCCATTACCTGCAACCACATCACCCACTTTAGTAGTGCATGAAGTTCATACAAATGGATCTGCGCCTCAGATTTCTCCTCAACCTGCTGCATCTTCTAGTGTCTTAGAAAATATTATTAATCAGCAGCTACAAATTATGAGCCAGCAATTGGCACTATTGGGTAACAACAGTCAATCTATAACAATCCCAATTGTACCTGCGGCAACATCTCAAAATAATCATATCAAGCCAGAAAATGCTGTATCTATCCCCCCAACCCAAACCAGCAAAGAATCAGCATCGGTAGACACAGAGTCAAATGGTGCTAAAAAGCCATTTGGTGCGGCAGCTCGAATTGAAAAGACCCAGACTAAAACTCTGACAGCGCAACAACGCACTCATCTAGACAAAATTATCCAAAGATATACACAACGGACTCAAAAATCCAAAGAATTTACTCAATCTCATCGCCCTTATTTAGCAGATCCAAGAACTGTTTCTGGCTTTAACCCGACGATGAAAGAGATGGTTTATCCCATCGTGGCATCTCGTTCATCAGGTTCTAAACTTTGGGATGTTGATGGCAATGAATATGTCGATTTAAGCAACGGCTTTGGCTTGAATTTATTTGGTTGGTCGCCACCTTTTATTACTGAAGCAATTGAAGCACAACTGAAACTTGGCATGGAAATTGGGCCGCAAACTCCCTTAGTTGGAGAAGTGGCGCGGCTAATGTGTGAGGTGACAAACTTTGACCGAGTAGCTTTTTGCAACACAGGTTCGGAAGCAGTTCTAGGAGCGATGCGGATGGTACGCACCATCACAGGGCGTAACTTAATCGCCATCTTTTCTGGAGCTTATCACGGTATTTTGGATGAAGTAATTGTTCGGGGTACAAAGAAACTCCGGTCAATTCCAGCGGCTCCTGGTATCCCACCCGAAATGGTAGAGAACATTTTGGTGTTAGAGTATGGTTCGCCTGAGTCTCTAGAAATCCTCCAAGATCGGGCTGATGAGTTAGCAGCAGTAATGGTGGAATCTGTGCAAAGCCGTCGCCCTGAATACCAACCCAAGGAATTCCTTCACCAATTGCGTGATTTTACTGAAAAAGCTGGTATTGCTCTGATTTTCGATGAAATTGTTACCGGATTCAGAATTCATCAAGGTGGCGCTCAGGCACATTTCGGTATAAAGGCTGATATCGCAACCTATGGCAAGATTGTGGGCGGTGGGCTACCAATTGGAGTCATTGCTGGCAAATCACAATATATGGATGCTCTAGATGGTGGGTTTTGGCAGTTTGGGGATGACTCCGTTCCAGAGGTAGGCGTGACTTACTTTGCCGGCACCTTTGTCCGCCATCCTCTAGCACTAGCAGCCGCCAAAGCAGTACTTCAACATTTAAAACAAAGTGGCCCCAGCTTGCAGCAAAATCTCAACGCAAGAACCGATAAGTTTGTAGCAGAACTGATGGGTTATTTCCAGCAAGTTCAAGCACCGTTCACAGTCTATAATTTCGGCTCCCTTTTCATGGTGAAGCCTTTACCAGAGTTCCCCTACGGAGATTTGCTGTATTACTTGCTACGGGATAAAGGAGTACATATTTGGGATCACCGTCCTTGCTTCTTGACCACAGCTCATTCTGAAGCCGATCTGGCTTTAGTAATGGCAGCTTTTAAAGAGACTATTGCCGAAATGCAGGCTGCTGGCTTCTTGTCTGCACCGCCCATAGAAGTAACAAACCGCGAAATTACCAATAACAGTTTACGCAATCGTCCTCCGCAACCTAATGCCAAATTAGGACGAGATCCCCAAGGAAACCCCGCCTGGTATATCCCCGATATCGACCGTCCTGGGAAATATTTACAAGTCGCAAGTGTTTCCTGAAACAGTGGGATTGGAACCCACTCCACCAGGTAAGTCTGCCCTGCGAGACTGCATCAAAATCTTTGCACCATCCGAAAAACAAATTGACAATCCTACGATCTGGTGGATTAAGACTCAAATCCATTGAGAGAATGCTAAAACAACTTACTAATAAGATTGTGAAAAACATCCAAGTTTTCTAAAATGGCTAATTATTAATTGTTCTGAATACTGAATCGGTGTTCTAGGTAGAAATTAAAATCTAAATCATTGAGATATTTTATCTAGCAAAATCAATTCATAGAACTCTAGCCACATTCCCTTAACTCAAATGTAGGTGGGCAATGCCCACCTATCAGGATATTGGTACTATTAAGTAGATTTCAAAACTAGAGATGAATTGAATATTATATAAGTTTCATGACTGTCATATTGGCTTTGATAAAGTCCTACAAAACTTCCAATCCAGAAACCATTATCTTGAGAATAGCTAATTTTTTGTATTTTTAAGAAAACTAAAACCAAAAATGTTAATGCATAAACACATTAAATCTCTTACTTCTCTACGTGGTATTGCAGCCTTGATTATTGTTGTACACCACTTCTCTTACAGCACTTTACCTAAAGCCGGTTCAACTTTATCAGCCTATAGTGATTTTTTTAGAAATGGATATTTGTGGGTTGATTTTTTCTTTATTCTGAGTGGTTTTATTATGACCCACGTTTATACAGAGAATTTTTATTCAAAAGTAAGCTTAGATAAATATCGCTCATATTTATTCTCACGATTTGCTAGAATTTATCCTCTACATATATTCATGCTGCTTCTATTTGTTGGATTAGAAATTGCAAAAACACTCTTACTAAATACTTTTGCTTTCACCGGTAAATTTAACTTCACTGCTCTTTTTGCAAATATTTTTCTCCTACAAGCATTTGATTTAAGATGTCCGCCTTTATTATGGTGTAATACCTATTGGAATGAACCTGCTTGGTCAATTAGTGTAGAATTTGTTATTTACTGTATATTTCCATTTTTATTATTTATTTTATTAAAAAATAACAAAAATGATTTTATAGTTTATAGTTGTAGTCTCTTGAGCATATTACTACTAATTACCTTTACGCGTGGTAATTTAGATAGTATTGTTGGCATCCCTTCGATAGCTAGATGTGGTCTAGAATGTGTACTTGGAATTATAACTTACAAAGTCTATCGCAGAGGAAATTATAAAAAGTATTTCAATCTTAATTTACTAACAATTATAGCCATAGCTTGGATAATTATGATTATGAATTACTATTGGCATCCTTTTCAGAACTTTCATGATTGGCTAATTTTACCAGCTTTTTCTCTAGTAATTTTAGGTGTATCTTTCAACAACAATAGTGTGATATCAAAATTTTTGAATTCCCAATTAATGTTATATCTCGGCACTATATCTTACTCAATTTATATGGTTCATTGGTTTGTTCAAGAACTGTTAAAAATATTATGGCTCTATAATTTTCATGAGGTTTTTGGCAGAACATTCACAAACTATCAAGCATTGACATCTCTAGGATTATTTCTTATGATTGTATTATTGACTGCATCATTGACATATAGATTTATAGAAGTGCCAGCGCGGAATTATTTAAAATCTACAATCATGGGTAAATAATGTATTAAAGTCAGTAGTTTGCCAAGAGAAATTTAAATTTAACCACATTGAATAAATTGAGAAAATAAGAGAGTTTTATGAGCTTATCACCTGTAGATTACCAATCCAGATTGACTGCGGTTGATTTTGATCCATTTGTAGATGGAGAATTACTTCTAACTGCCCCTGCCACAGAATCACAAAAAGAAATTTGGGCTTCTGTGCAAATGGGGGATGCAGCCAATTGTGCTTATAATGAGTCCCAATCTCTGCGACTAAAAGGCGAACTTGATGTCAAAGTTCTCCAGTCTGCGATTGAAGAATTAGTACAACGTCATGAAGCACTGCGGACAACTTTTAGCACCGATGGCAATACACTCTGCATTGTTGCTTCTAGGCAAATTGAAATCCCTATTATTGATCTTTCTAACCTGGAACCACAGGAACATCAGGACAAATTAGCTAGTATATTGCGACAAGAAGTAGAGCAACCTTTTGACTTGGAACATGGCCCTCTATTTCGGGCAAAAATTGCCAAATTGCAGCCGCAGGAGCATCTAGCTATTTTGACAGCCCATCATATCATTTGTGATGGTTGGTCTTGGGCAGTGCTGATGCCAGATTTGGGTAAACTTTATTCTGGCTTGCAACAGGGTATTGTTCCTGAATTAGAAGAACCAGACTACTTAAGTGAATATGCGACTTTGCAGGAAGAAGAGGCGGATAGTCCAGAAGCGATCGCCACAGAAGAATATTGGTTACAACAATTCGCTGACTCTGTACCTGTGCTGGATTTCCCTAGCGATCGCCCTCGTCCACCATTCAGAACCTTTAACGCCGCCCGCGAAGATTGGCATTTAAATCCTCAATTAGTTGCCAACCTCAAACAACTAGGAACAAAACTCGGTTGTAGCTTTATGACCACTATCCTGGGAGGATTCGAGGTCTGGCTGCACCGTCTAACAGGACAAAACGACTTGGTTGTAGGTATTCCAGCCGCCGGACAAGCGGCTTTGGGGCAATATAATCTTGTAGGTCACTGTGTAAATTTATTACCCTTGCGTAGCCAGATTGATGGCGAAAAATCTTTCAGCGACTACTTGCAAACGCGGCGATCGGCTGTCTTAGATGCCTACGATCACCAACAATTTACCTTTGGTAGTCTGGTCAAAAAATTATTATTGCCACGAGATTCTAGCCGCATTCCCTTAGTACCAATTATATTTAACATCGATCAAGCCTTAGATAGCGATAAACTTCCCTTTATCGAGTTAGAGGTGGAATTTTTCTCTAATCCACGCGCATTCGAGAATTTTGAACTGTTTATCAATGCTACGGAATCGCATGGTGAACTTATCCTAGAATGTCAGTACAACACTAATTTATTTGATGCTGATACTATCCGCCGCCGGATGGCAGAGTTTGAAACTTTGTTATCGGGCATAGTTGCTAACCCTAATCAAACTATTGCTAAATTGCCAATTTTGCCAGCAGTTGAGCAACAGTTATTGGCAACATGGAACAATACTCAAACAGCTTATCCCCAAGATATTTGCATTCACCAGCTGTTTGAAGCTCAAGTACAGAAAACTCCAGATGCGATCGCTGTAGTTTTTGAAGACGAACAAATTAGCTACCGCGAACTGAATCAGCAAGCTAATCAGCTAGCCCATTATCTTCAAAGCTTAGGAGTCGGACCAGAAGTTCTAGTTGGTCTGTGTGTCGAGCGCAGTTTGGAAATGGTTGTAGGAGTTTTAGGCATTCTCAAAGCCGGGGGAGCATACGTACCATTAGATTATGCTTATCCTCAAGAACGTTTAGCTTTTATGCTGCAAGATGCTCAGGTGTCAGTGCTACTAACGCAGGAGAAGCTAAAGTCGGGGCTACCAAACCATCAAGCAGAGATTGTTTGCCTTGATAGCAACTGGCAATCCAGAGATTATGGGTTAGATAACCCTACACATAACGTCACTTCCAATAACTTAGCCTACGTCATCTATACATCTGGCTCCACAGGTCAGCCAAAAGGCGTTCAAATTCAACATCAGAGTGCTGTTAATCTCTTGAATGCCGTTGCTCAAGAACCCGGTTTAACTGCTGAGGATACTCTCCTCTCTGTTACTAGCCTATCCTTTGATATTGCTGTTTCAGAAATTTTTCTCCCCCTGTCTGTAGGTGCGAAGTTAGTGTTGGTGAGCCGTGAAGTTGCGGCTGATGGCACTAAACTGTTAAAAACGCTAACCACCTCTGGGGCAACCTTTATGCAACCGACACCGGTGACTTGGCGGCTATTACTGGCAGCGGGATGGGCAGGTAGTCCTCAACTCAAGATGATTTCCACAGGTGAAGCCTTACCTAGAGACCTAGCAAATCAATTATTACCTAAAGGAGCTTGTCTGTGGAACCTCTACGGGCCTACAGAAACAACGATTTGGTCAACAGGCTACAAGGTGACAACGGCAAATAAAACAATAGACATTGGTTGCCCTCTAGTTAATACGCAGACATACATCTTAGACTCCCATTTACAACCCGTTCCTATTGGTATATCAGGTGAGTTGTATATTGGTGGCGAAGGACTAGCAAGGGGATATCTGAATCGTCCCGATCTGACTGCTGAGAAATTTATTTCTAATCCCTTCAGCGCAAACCCGAAATCGCGTTTATACAAAACTGGAGATTTGGCTCGCTATTTACCAGATGGACATATTGAATACTTGGGTCGGATCGACTATCAGGTAAAAGTGCGTGGTTTCCGCATAGAATTAGGTGAAATTGAAACCGCACTCCTGCAACATCCAGAAGTAAAAGAAGCTGTTGTAATTGTTCGAGAAGACACTCCTAACGAGAATAATCTAGTAGGTTATATAGTTGCGGAAACTGGTCAAGATAGCTTGCAAGTGATTTCACAATTGCGTCGATTCTTGAAACAACAGCTTCCTGACTTTATGGTGCCAACAATCTTTATGGCACTAGAAGCTATGCCGTTAACCCCCAATGGCAAAATCGATCGCAAGGCATTGCCAAAGCCAGATGCTTCCCGCCCAGAACTGGAGGCAAACTATGTAGCGCCTCGCACTCCCATTGAGCAGCAGATTGCAGATATCTGGACACAGGTTCTTAATGTCAAGCAGGTTGGAATTTACGACAACTTTTTTGAATTGGGTGGATATTCTCTACTAGGAATTCAAGTGGTTTCTCGAGTGCGTCAAGCCTTGCAAGCAGAAATTCTGATGTCCAATTTATTTGAATTACCAACGGTAGCAGAATTGGCTGAACGAGTGGAGACTCTGCGCTGGGCCACCCAAGGTGTTCAGACTGCTGATAGTGAAACAGCTGATGATTACGAGGAAGGTGAGCTATGAAAACATTAGATGAACTACTATCTGAGCTACGTCAGCGCGATGTCAAAATTTGGCTAGAGGGCGAACGCTTACGCTATCGGGCGGCAAAAGACAGCCTCACACCAGAATTGCTCACCGAGTTAAAAACTCAAAAAGCCGAAATCATCAACTTTCTCAAACAAATTACTACAGCCGCCAGTTCGCAAATTCCTCCAATTGTCGCTTGTGAACGGAATGGCAACTTGCCACTTTCCTTCGGTCAGCAACGGATATGGTTCCTCCATCAGTTTGAACCTAATAGTTCCTCAAATAATATGCCCGTTGTGGTGCGTTTTACGGGAAATCTTAATGTTGCTGTTTTAGAGGAAAGTTTGAGAGAAGTCCTCCGTCGCCATGAAGTTTTGCGGACAACTTTTCCAGCAGTGAATGGAAAGCCCACTCAAGTTATTGCTACCGATGTTTCTTTGACATTGCCAATAATTGACTTGCAGCAAGTAGCAGATGAACAACGAGAGGCGGAAGCTCACCTACTAGCAACGAAAGAAGCTCATCAACCTTTTGATCTAGCCAATGGGCCGATTTTGCGGGTGCTGCTGCTGAAGTTGAGCGATCGCGAGCATCTGCTAATCTGGAATATGCACTGCATAGTTTGTGATGGAGCTTCTTCTGATGTGTTCTATCAAGACTTCACTACCATTTATAAATCATTGTCAGCTGGGAAGGCTTCTCCTTTAACTCCCTTACCAGTGCAGTATGCTGATTTTACCAATTGGCAATATCAATGGCTCCAGGGAGAGGTTTTAGAGTCACAGGTAAACTACTGGAAGCGAAAGCTAGAAGACAATTTACCGATCATTAAGTTACCTTACGATCATCCCCGTCCTCAAGGTGTGCAAACTTATCGAGGCGATCGCGCGGCCCTACTGCTACCAAAGACCCTAAACCATACCCTGACAGACTTGAGTCAAAAATGGGGTGTCACCCTGTTCATGACTCTACTGACAGTGTTTGAGCTATTACTCTACCGTTATTCTGGACAAGAAGACCTACTCATCAGCTTTGCCAGTGCCAGCCGCGGACAAGTAGAAACCGAAGGGCTGATTGGATTTTTCTCTAATACCCTTGTAATGCGGGGTAACTTAGCAGGAAATCCAACTTTCCGACAATTGTTAGATCGCGTGCGTAAGGATTGCTTAGAAGCTTATAGCCATCAAGACCTACCCTTTGAAAAGTTAATTGAAGAACTTAGACCAGAACAACAAAGTCGCAGTAGTTCGTCTTTATTTCAGGTAAAGTTCTCCCTCAATCCTCCTTGGTCTAATGGTCGTGGCATGGCATCAGTGCAACTACCCGATCTGACTATCACTTCTTTATTTGGCTATATTTATAATGGCAAAACCAAATACGATCTGACATTAGTCTTGCGGGAACAGGATAATGGACTGGGCATGGTATTTGATTACAATGCCGAGATGTTTGATGCCAGTACCATAGAGCGGATGTTGGGACACTTCAAAAATTTACTCGAAGGTATTGTTGCTAATCCCGATCTGCCGATATCTGAATTACCCCTGTTAACAGCAGGTGAACAACATCAAGTGTTGATTGATTGGCATGGCAAACAGGCTAATTATCCCCAGAATACTTGTATCCATCAGTGGTTTGAGGCTCAAGCGAAACGAACTCCAAATAATATTGCAGTAAGTTTTAAAAATCAGCAACTAACCTATCAGGAACTCAACCAGCGTGCAAATCAACTAGCCCGCTATTTGCAAACTCTAGGGGTAAAATCGGGGGTACTCGTTGGTCTGAATGTAGAGCCTTGCCTAGATGCGATTGTGGGGCTGTTGGGTGTTTTGAAAGCAGGGGGAACTTACGTATCCATAGCTGCGACATCTGGGCAAGATAGTCTGGCTTTTATTTTAGAAGATACCCAAATATCCTTAGTGTTAACCCAAAGCTCATTGGTTGAGAAACTCTCTGAGCAGCAGGCACAAGTTATCTGTTTGGATAGTGATTGGGAAGGTATTGCCGTACACGAGACAGAAAATCTAGCATATTACATCACAGATCAGACTCTCGCTTGTGTGATGTATGTATCCGGCTGCGATGGAAAACCCAACGGTATAGCCATTACTCACCGTAATCTTGTCACCCACAGCTTGGCCATTAGCGAAACTTGGGAGTTGACTGAGCGCGATCGCTTACTACTAATATCTAGTATCAGTTGCGATTCTTTCATTGAATCACTTTTCCCCACTTGGATTGCTGGTGCTACTGCAATTATCCAGCCTCAAGAGCTACAAAACTCGACGGCGCAGTTTTTCCCATTCATTACTCAACAACAGATTACCGTTGTCAATCTACCTACTTCTTTTTGGTATGAGTTAGTTAATGAGCCAGCTATATCTCCACAAACCTTGCCCGTCAGCTTACGCTTAGTCATGGTTGGTGGTGAAAAAGTCTCACGCAATGCCTATTTAACTTGGGTAGAAAAAGTTGGCAAGCAAGTACGCTGGCTGAATGCTTATGGTTCGCTAGAAACAACTTTAACCGCCACGATTTACGATCCAGAAACCGCCACTGAAGGGAGTAACACTCGGTCAGAAATTCCCATAGGGAGAGCGATCGCCAATACCAAAATCTACATTCTCGATCAGCGATCGCAACCAGTGCCAATTGGCATTCCTGGTGAAATCTACATTAGCGGTATTGGTGTTGCACAAGGCTACTTTAACCGTCCAGACTTAACATTTGAGAAATTTATCCCCAATCCCTTTAGCAGTGAATCTGGAGTATATCTTTACAGAAGTGGCGATTTAGGACGCTACTTAAGCGACGGCAATATTGAGTTTTTGGGTCGCCTAGACAATCAGGTAAAAATCCACAGTTTTCGCATTGATTTGGCTGAAATTGAAATAATTTTAGGTCAATATCCAGGCGTACAAAAAACTGTGGTGATTGCCAAAGAAGATGTTCCTGGGGATAAACGTTTAATTGCTTATGTTGTTCCTAAAGAAGGGGAGACTTTTGGAAGTGAGCAACTACTTAGTTTTCTCCAGCAAAAGTTGCCTGAGCATTTGTTGCCTTCTGCCTTTGTCATGGCGGATTCTTTGCCATTGAATGCTAATGGTCAAGTTGATCGCCAAGCCTTAGCTGCACTTAATCTAACTAATCCTAAAATAGGAAAAATATTTGCTACAGCAGAAAATCCTTTACAACTTCAATTAACAGAAATCTGGGAAAATGTTTTAGGAGTTCATCCGATTGGAATAACAGACAACTTTTTTGATTTGGGTGGACACTCACTGCTGGCAGTACGTCTTTTTTCTGAGATTGAAAAGATTGTAGGCAAAAACTTAGCTCTATCTATCCTCTTGCAAGCCCCAACTATTGAGCAATTAGCTAATATTGTTGAGCGAGAAAAATCCTCAAATGTTGGGGTTTCAGTGGCATCAACATCTGATGTCAAGTCTGAAACATCAATTCCTTGGTCATCTTTAGTAGCTATTCAGCCCAACGGTTCTAAGCCTCCTTTCTTCTGTGTACATGGTTTGGGTGGAGAAGTTCTGCGTTTCCGTGAATTGGCAGTGCATTTAGGATCAGATCAACCATTTTATGGACTACAACCACAAGGGTTAGATGGAAAGCAACTTCCTTATACCCGAATTGAAGACATGGCAGCGCACTACATTCAACAAATCCAGACTATTCAGCCCTGTGAGCCTTATTTGATCGGCGGATACTCGTCTGGGGGTATAATTGCTTATGAGATGGCTCGGCAATTGGTCATGCAAGGTAAGAAAGTAGATTTGCTAGTTTTATTTGATACCTACGGTTCAAGAAATATTGAATCTGTGCCATTGCAAAAACCAACCTCTCACCATTGGAAGAATCTTTTAACAACTGCATCTAATTATGTTATTGAGCAGGTAAAAGGAAATACAGAGCGGCTTAAGTATCAAATCAAAGAGATACTCTGGCGGATTGTCTTTCACTTTCACCTGATTCTCGGACGCCCCTTACCTTACTCCAACCGGAAATACATGGTGCAAGAGGCCAGCATACAAGCGCTCAGAAAATATGTTCTACAAGTTTACTCAGGTCGAGCAACCGTATTCCGAACAGAAGATGGTCTTGTAGTTGGACAACGACAGGGTGATGCCAAAATGGGTTGGGGTAAATTGGCATTAGGGGGAGTGGATATTTATGATATTTCTGGGATTCATAATTCCATTTTTAAAGAACCCTATGTACGATCTGTCTCTGAAACAATGAAGGCTTGCATAAATCAAATTATTGCAGAAACCATAGGAAAGAAGTAAATCAGGGAAGTAAAAAACTTAACTCTTCCAACCTCATCTCACTTGCGGGATGGGGTTGTTTTATGAAGAAGGGGAAGGGGGAAAGGTAAAAACCTCGCCCGAAGTCAAGCGAAATAATCCAAATTTTATGAGGAAGGTAAAAACCTCGCCCGCAAGTGGCGCGACCTATTCATCTCTTTCCCCTTTAACCTTTTCCCTTTTATTTGCGGGTAATACTAGTGGCAGCTTGTCTTGCTTAAAATCGGGTAATTACTTAGCAAAATCGAACAACCTCATCCCATCTGTGGGGTGGGGTTATTTTTTTGCGTATTGATGCAAATGACTTAATGTGAATTAAACTAGTAAATTTACTGAAGGCAGTTCTTATGTTTCCTTCATAAATTTAATAGTTGATTCCTCTTAGGGGGCAAAAAATCTTCGCCTTTACTTTTCTTATTAAATTAGCCTAGCAAAAAAGTGATGGAGAATTCTTTCATAATCGGTTATGGGTACTATTTAACAAGGAAAGTTCATTGTCTTTCGCCATCAATGATACTGTCAATCCCTGTATTCAGGAATATGTAAAACATCATTCAGAAATTTAAAGTTTTTTTTATTACATAATTCTTAATTAGGGTATTTACTTAGGAAAACATCTGTGATATTTTCAGGTTGATTATCATAAATTAAAAATAGGCGACCCTAAATTTAACAGCCGCGTTTCTGTATCTTGGTTTGATGATGAGTATCCGTCCTGCATACTTGCAATACTAAATATTGATTTTAAACTTGTATAAATTATGTGGTGTTAACCAAGTGATAACTTGTCCTCGATCTATTTAGACTATCGTTGCTTTTGAACGATAGATAGAAGTAGGAACCGTGTTAAGTGAATGCAGGTATGAAATTAGACAAAAGTAACCTCTGTGATTTGACAAAATTAGGCAACTTAAATGCCAGATAAGTCTTGCTGCTGCTGGCATAAAATCCAATGCTGCCACTGTTAATAAAAGAGATACTGGGTAATATTCTCAGCCTTATTCTTCACTTTTACCTTCGATTTGTTTGATATGACTTATATTAAGAGCACTTTTTCCGAATTTCTCACCACCCTAGAGGGGTTTGATCGCTTACCAGATGGAGCGATCGCTAATTTATCAGAACAACTACAAGCCTGGCGCTATCGCATAGGTCAGAAAATCATCGGTAAAGAAAGTCTCCCAGAACGTATCACCATCATTTATGAGGGACAAGTGCGGCTATTGGGATACGACCCCCAGACGCAAATGCCAATCACCCTCAAATTACTACAACCGGGAGAAATTATTGGCGAAATTGGTTTGTTGCGCGATGTTCCTTGTGAAACAGCGATCGCTTCTACCGAAGTAGTATGTTTAACCTTGAGTGCATCAGCATATTTTAGCTTTCTGGCTTCATACCCAGCCTTTGCCGAAGCTCGTAAGAACCGCAGTTATTTGGCAGAAGTTTTCGATATTATCGGTTCCTATTGGCAAAAGCAGGCGATCGCTACCTTAAATCTCAGAGAACTGGCAGAAAAAGCCTTACCAAAGGCAAAAATACATTACCTCCCTTTAGGAAAAACTCAATTCAACCAACTGGATAGCGAAAGCATCTGGTTTGTCAGTGGCGGTGGTACAATCACAGATTTGTCACCTGGCGATCGCCTAGAATCAGACGACGATCGAGATAATATCCAAGTTATAGGTCAAAACCCCGCGCGGTTGCTTGGTATACATCCGTCAGATTTGCTCTTAGAAGATAGTCATCAGATAGAACTTGTGGTTAGTGACACCACATCAGATAACGCAGAGAAATTAGATATCCCCTATGCATCAGATGAAATAGTTCCACAGACAGCCCCCCAAAATTCAAAGAATTCGCCAAAACAAAAATACCCATTTTTTGGCGGTAAAGGAGAACTAAATTCAGCCTTCGCCTGCTTCCAAATGATCGCGAAGCACCTAGAAATGCCATTTCGGCGAGAGGTGGTTCGCCGCATCTTAACTGAGCAAGTCAAACGTCAGGGGACTATATCGTTTCAAGTTACTGCTTACCTGGCAGAGTCCATTGGACTGAAAGCCCAATTGATAGAGCTACCAGTCGCTTCTATAACGCGCATTCCGACACCTGCGCTGATTCGCTATGGTGATAGTTTTGCCGTCTTATATGCAGCTGATGCCAATACCGTAGTTGTAGGTGTGCCATCTCAAGGAATTGTGCGCTGCAAACCTGCTCAATTGGTTGAACAATTAGAGGTTGATCCAACCAACTTTCCGCCCCAAGTTAGGGTATTACTACTCAGTGCTACCAAAGAAACACCCCAAGAACGCTTTAGTTTACGGTGGTTTATACCCTATTTATCACGCTACCGTCGAGTTCTCATAGAAGTCTTTATCGCTTCCTTTTTCGTGCAATTGGCAGCGTTGGCAAATCCCCTAGTCGTTCAGTTAATTATCGACAAAGTTATCACTCAAAACAGTATTGGTACACTACATATTTTGGGGGTTTTGCTGTTAGTAGTCGGGCTATTTGAAGCAGTATTGACTACCTTACGAACCTACCTCTTTGTCGATACCACTAATCGGATTGATATGGGTTTAGGGTCAGAAATTATTGACCATTTACTACGTCTACCGCTGCGATATTTTGAACGCCGACCAGTGGGTGAACTTTCCACTCGCATCAACGAATTAGAAAATATTCGTCAATTCCTCACGGGTACTGCCTTAACAGTAGGGTTAGATGCTCTGTTTTCAGTGGTCTATATTGGTGTAATGCTGATTTACAGTTGGCAACTCACCTTAGTTGGCTTAAGCACAATTCCCGTGTTTATTGTGATCACCTTAGTTGCTTCTCCCACCATTAGCAGACAGTTACGTGCCAAAGCCGAACGCAACGCCGAAACTCAATCTTATTTAGTGGAGGTGATGTCAGGAATTCAAACAGTAAAGGCGCAAAATATCGAATTGCGATCGCGCTTTTCCTGGCAAGAGCGTTATGCCCGATTTGTCGCCGCTGGTTTTAAAACAGTTGTGACTTCTACCCTTGCAAATTCTACCAGTAACTTTCTCAACAAACTCAGCAGTTTACTAGTTTTGTGGGTAGGAGCTTATTTAGTTCTCCAACAACAATTAACATTAGGCGAATTAATCGCCTTTAGAATTATATCGGGTTACGTTACCAGCCCAATATTACGTTTAGCTCAACTTTGGCAAAGCTTCCAAGAAACTGCCTTGTCTCTAGAACGTTTAAGCGATATTGTCGATACACCACAAGAAGGAGAAACAGACCGCTACAATATACCCTTACCTACTATTAAGGGAGCAGTGAAATACGAAAATGTTTCCTTCCGTTTTGGTACAAGTGGCCCTCTACAACTTTCTAATGTAAACCTCGAATTTGAGCCAGGGAAATTTATCGGCATTGTCGGACAAAGCGGTTCTGGTAAAAGTACGATGATGAAGTTACTGCTGAGACTTTACGATACTGAGTCCGGCAGAATATTGATTGATGGTTATGATATTGCCAAAGTGGAACTTTATTCACTGCGACGACAAATAGGCGTAGTTCCCCAAGAGACGTTATTGTTTGACGGCAGCGTTCAGGAAAATATTGCCCTAACCAATCCCGATGCCACAACCGAAGAAATTATCGAAGCGGCTCAGGTTGCGTGCGCTCACGAGTTTATCATGAACTTAACCAACGGTTATAACACGCGGGTGGGAGAGCGCGGTTCTGCACTTTCAGGTGGACAAAGACAAAGAATTGCGATCGCTCGTTCAGTTTTACAAAGACCAAAACTATTAGTTTTAGACGAAGCAACCAGCGCATTAGATTATCCCACAGAACGGCAAATCTGTCTCAATTTAGCCAAAGCATTCAAAGGTGATACAGTATTTTTTATTACCCATCGTTTGAATACTGTGAGTAATGCAGACATGATTGTTGTGATGGATAATGGCAGGGTTATAGAGCAAGGTAGTCATCAGGAATTAATGGCTACTAAAGGTCATTATTATTACCTGTATCAGCAACAAGATGTAAACTTGTAATTAGTCATTCCTGGGGCAAAGGTTTTTGGCATCGGGAAACATTGCCCACTCTACAAAAAATCCAAAATCTAAAATCCCAAATCGTTATGACTCAACTTAATGGCAATCACCTCAACGGCAATCAGAAAAATGGCAATCAAAAAAACGGAGTGAAGCAAGATTCAAGCCTACTTACAAAACAACAGAAAGCTGCTCAAGAATCTTTAAATAACTCAAACGATCAGGAGTTTGAGCAATCTATTGTCTTGCGCCAATCTCCAATTTGGTCGCGTACAATCATGGTTACGCTCATAGGACTAGCCTGTTTTGGAATTGCTTGGACTTATTTTGCAAAAATTGAGCAAGTAGTGCCAGCAACAGGACAATTAAAGCCGCAAGGAACAGTCAAAGAAGTTCAAGCTCCTGTTAGTGGAGTGGTGAAAACAGTTAATGTTAAAGATGGACAAGAAGTTAAGCCAGGAGATTTATTGCTGACTTTTGATTCTATCGTTTCTGTAGCCGAATTAAATTCTTTGAAGAAAATTCGACTTGCATTAATTAAAGAAAACCAAATTTATCGTCGATTGATGAGTGCAAGTACCGCCACAGGATCGGAATTGTTATATCTGCGCGGTAATTTACCACAAGAAACTGCTTTTCTGTTAAAAAGTCGAGCTGCCTTAGTAGCAGAAAATGAATTATTTCGGACTCAATTAAAAAACTCTGGTCAAGATTCTAGACTGGGAATTGATGAACAACAACTTCTACGAGTTGCCAAAAAAGAATTAGACTCTCGTTCTTCTGCGGCGCTATTTGAAGTAGAAAAAACCAGAAAGCAACTTACTCAAAATCAAATTAAACTGGAAGATAGTAAATCAAGTTTAGCTATTCAACAGGGGATTTTAGAGAAGCTGAAAATATTAGCAGAAGAAGGTGGTATTTCTCAACTTCAGTATCTCAACCAACAACAAGAAGTACAAAACCGCACGGCGGAAGTAGCACAACTAGGTGAAGAACTAAAACGCCTCCAGTTTGATATAGAAAAAGGACAACAAGAAGCAAGCAATACGGTGGCTGTTTCTAATAAAAATATTTTAGATAAAATAGCTGATAATAAACAGCGTATTGCCACAATCGATAGCCAATTCATGAAAGTTTTACTGGATAATGAGCAGCGTTTGGCAGATGTCAATAGTAAAATATCTCAATCACAATTAAACGTTAAATATCAAGAACTCCGCGCGCCCGTGGCTGGAACAGTTTTCGATTTACAAGCAAAAAATCCTGGATTTGTTGCAACTCCGACTACCAAATTGCTGCAAATTGTCCCCAATGAAAGCTATATAGCTGAAGTTTTCATCACTAACAAAGATATTGGATTTGTGCGAAAAGGTATGAAGGTAGATGTCAGAATTGACTCCTTTCCTTACAGCGAGTTTGGCGATATCAAAGGGGAAGTGATTGACATAGGTTCAGACGCATTACCGCCAGACCAAACCCATCAGTTTTACAGATTTCCGGCAAAACTCTCATTAGATAAGCAATCTTTAGTAATTAAGGGTAAAAACGTCACCTTGCAATCAGGTATGTCTATCAGTGCCAATATAAAAGTACGTGAAGAACGGACTGTGCTTAGTTTATTCACTGAGTTATTTACCAAGCAAGTTGATGCTCTTAAAGAGGTACGATAAAGAGTGTTGAGTTAAAAGACCGCAGTGACTCCACAAGGAGAGTTGCTGCTTCACTTATTACTTAGTATCTATGTACTTTTCCTCACTCAATACTCAGCACTCAGCACTCAGCACTCTTGATGATGGTTAATTCTCAACGCATCGAACCTGCTCCCGGACAAGAATCAGTTTGGGATTACCCCCGTCCTCCTCGTCTGGAGGACACAAATAAACATATCCAAATAATCTTTAACGGAGTAATAATTGCAGATACCCACAATGCCAAACGTGTTTTAGAAACTAGTCATCCTCCTTCTTACTACATTCCCCCTGTAGATATCAAAATGGAATATCTACATTTGACTCCGCAATCTAGTTTTTGTGAGTGGAAGGGAAGTGCTGGTTACTATACAATCCGAGTTGGTGAAAAAGAAGTCCATAATGCTGGTTGGTTTTACCAAAATCCCACACCAGCCTTTGAATCTATCAAGGACTATGTAGCTTTTTACGCTCATGTCATGGATAAATGTTACGTGAATGGCGAAGAGGTGCAACCACAACCAGGTAACTTCTACGGTGGTTGGATAACCAGTGATATTGTTGGGCCATTTAAAGGCACTCCTGGTACTTGGGGATGGTGAGTCAATTTTAGTATTTTAGATTTTGGATTCAATAGTAGTGAAGCGATGTGTGATGTCTTACACATCTTACGTCTCCACTTTAAAAATATTTTTGCTAAATCCTGATGAAAATAGAAGTAGTACCGCATGATTCGACATGGCGCAGCAAATTTGACCATGAATCAAAACGTGTTGCGCTTATACTAGGTGAAAATGTAGTTGCTATTCACCATATTGGTAGCACAGCAATTTCACATATCTACGCGAAACCTATTATTGATTTGCTGGTTGAAGTTGAAAATATTGCCAAAGTAGATGATTGTAGTTTGGGTATGGAAGCGTTAGGTTATGAAGTAATGGGTGAGTTTGGCATACCAGGTCGCCGCTTTTTTCGTAAGAATAATACAATAGGTACAAGGACGCATCATATCCATACCTTCACGGCTAAATCATCGGAAGTAAAACGACATTTAGCATTTCGGGATTATATGATTGCACATCTTTAAGATGCACAGAAATATAGTGAATTAAAACGTGAGTTAGCAAAGCAGTATCCTAACGATATCATCGGATATATGGATGGGAAAGATGGGTTCATCAAAGAGATACAAAGTAAAGCATTGGTATGGTGGACACCGGATAAATCTGAATAACACAATCTCTTTTACCCATCTTTCCTACATTTATGTCTTGAAAAATATAGACTAATAAACCAAGTTGCCTGCAATTTTAGAAAACCTGGTTTTTAGGATTACTGAATTGATGTTATAGCTATCTAGAAGGTTTAGCTTCAAACATCAAATACGTCCCTCCAAGTCCTTCCACAATTGTGCGTGTATTGGCAATCATCATTCTCTGATAAGTGTCACCGTCGCTTCCTGGTTCGCCAAGTCCCTCAGCATAAAGCTTCCTGTTAGAAATTTTCACGTTAGCTTCTGTGGCTACAGATTGAATCAAATTAGGATTAATTTCTACCTCAGCAAAAATTGTTGATACTTTAGCCCGTTTAATGTTTGTAGCCAAATTTTTGACTCGTTCGGCTGTCAGTTTTTCGTTAGTACTAATACCTTGTAATCCCCCTGCCAATGAGATACCGTATGCTTTGGCGTAATAACTCAGTGCATCAGAGGTTGTAACTAACTTGCGTTCTTTGGTAGGAATACTGGCAATTCTTGACTTAATCCAGCTATCTAGTTGAGTGAGTTCATTCGTGATTTTTTTAGTATTGCTGGTATAAGCCTCTGCATCATTAGATTCTAATTTTCTCAGATTACTATTAATTACCTCCACCATTCTGATAGTATTTTTGGCATTGTGCCAAATATGAGGATCAGTTACACTCTTATCACCTATCTGAAATTTTTGTGGCTTAGGCACTGCCATTTGAACAACAGCTATTTTCGGTGCAGAGTTTTTAGTAGCTTTAATTAACTTGATCAGATTTGGTTCAAAATTGTAACCAGTATAAAGAATAAGATTAGCTCGCTCAATGGCTTTACGATCTTCCGGTTTTGGTTTATAAAATTGCGGGTCGGCTGTAGGAGAAATTAAGCAGGTGAGGTTAACTGTATTTCCAGCAACCTGTCGGGTTAAGTCACACAATACACTTGTAGTTGCTACAACTTGGGGGAGGTTCTCATTTACCTGGGTGGTAGTCTGAGTAAATGCAGTTCTTGCAGCTTGATTTCCACATCCAACAAATCCAATTGTCAATGCAACAAGAATAGCTGGAAAAAAATTATTCAATGGTGATTTTTGTGACATCCTCAACTCCTACTGGATGTGTAAGAAAAATAATCATTATTATTCAAGTATTGGTAAAATACTAGGGAAAAGTCTTCAGGTTAAAGTTAAGGTGAGATGCAGAAGCTCTTGGCTGATAAAAGGGTAAAGGCCAAGGGAAGAGGAATTATATAGACTCTTCCTTTTCCCACTTTCCCCAGTCCACACCCAGCACTTTCTGGTTGATGAACCACTAGTACTGCAAGGCGGAATTCAAAATTCAAAATGACGCTCGATGACTCGCTAACGCTGCGCTAACAAAATTCAAAATTCAAAACGAATACAGCGTAACCGTTTCATTGATTTAGAATAGGTGATTTCTTTACGCCGTGTTGTACCAGTGAGGTTTTTAGAGGCAAAATATTAGTCAGCTTCACGCGACAGGCTGGAAAACTGGTAGAGGTAGAAGCACAATAATAAAGGCGATGCTGGGCAGCCTCCAAGGGTGTAGTTCTCTCACCGCTTTTTGAAGGGACTATACCATTGTGCTTGTTTACCACAAAGATCGCAAATTGACTAGGATTATCAACTTGAGAAGTGGAATGTAGTCATGATGGGGCTTATTGAGCATACGGGTTGATTTCGCAAACCAAGTCGTGAATCTAAGGCAATTGTAGCTGTGGTTTGGCAATGTGTGGATATATCGTTGTTACAAAATTGGCACATTGGCGAGTTTTTAGCCATCAGCCTTTGTTACACTAATTTTCACCTAGTAAAGCCTTGCAATACTTTATTACTATAATCTAGGTTGTACTTTGTGCAATAATTTTTATCCTCTAGTTTCTTCATCATTAAATCAGAGCCAAATCAAGTATATAGAACAATTCCTCAAAGCTAATATTGGTGAAGATAAACAATGATAATTTTAGTTATCCTAGTTAACACCCTGATTTCGGTGATACTACTCTATGTGGCTTGGCGGGTGTGTCAACTAAAGCAGCAGCTAGCATACATCGCAGATAGGTTAACCGCCTATGAAAGTTGTACCCATACAGCACTGAACAAAGCACCGGAAAATATTTATCTCAGCCAGCAGAATATTTATAACTTACGGCAGAGAAATCAAGCGCTACAAATACAAATTCAACAAGTGCGGCAAATTATCAGTCTACTTTTGCTAGGACGCCAAATCTGGCAGCGTTATTTTCCGAAGCTAGAGTTAATATTTGGGAAAAGCACAGTTGCAAAATGAGTTATGTCAGGTTCACATGAGCATTTATAATTAGGGCTGACATGAAGATCATCTAGCTTGCTTCCTGAGGGTGCGGGGGCTACCACCCTTGATGCAGCATCTCCATTAGGAGAAGGGTACGGAACTATGGGGGATGTGTTAATACAAAGAGACGCCCGCCAGAAGCTTTCGCGGAGGTATTAATACTTTGGGAGACATGAAAAATTTGGACTTATAAGTAATTAATGCTTTTTATATTAATTAATGAATAAAAGCAACATTTATGGCTGATATTTTGTCACGATAGATTAACTGAATAAAATCGGTAGAGTCTTACAAGGGGAGAAAACCCACCTAAAATAGGTGTAAGGAGAGAAACAATAAGATGTCTAATAACCGTTCTGGAGTATTTATTGGCGGTTTGATGCTGGGAGCTACTATCGGTGCTTTGACTGGTTTGCTCGTGGCTCCACGCACAGGGCGCGAAACGCGTAAAATTTTGAAAAAATCTGCTAATGCTATCCCAGAATTGGCAGAAGATTTATCAACGAGTGTACAAATTCAGGCAGATCGTCTCTCTGCTAGCGCTCTACGAAATTGGGATGAGACATTAGATAGATTACGGGAAGCGATCGCAGCAGGTGTAGATGCCAGTCAGCAGGAAAACCAAGTCTTGAAGCGACAAACGTTTGCTGAAGACTCAGATTCACTTCCCCAGCAATTAGAACGCTCATAAATGACACAATCGTGATTGAACCCCTGTTTTGGTTGGGACTCTCCTTACTTTTAGTCGCCACAAGCTTGACTGCGGTTTTAGTGGCGGCAATACCGGCTTTGCAGGAGTTAGCACGTGCGGCTCGTAGTGCAGAAAAGCTATTTGATACCCTATCACGGGAACTACCACCCACTCTAGAAGCTATCCGCGTGACTGGCTTAGAAATCACAGACTTAACTGATGATGTCAGTGAAGGTGTAAAAAGCGCTAGTCAAGTTGTCAAGCAAGTTGACCAAAGTCTTGATAGTGCAAGAAAACAGGCTCAAAATCTGCAAGTAGGTACACGTACTATTGTTGTTGGCGTGAAAGCTGCATGGAGAAATTTCACGCGCCAAAAACCTGCAAGACGAACAGGCGATCGCACCCTAAGCAATGAAAAACCACCACTAACGTTGCGAGAACGAGAAGTGCTGAGGCAAGAAAATCACCGGATCAAAGCAGAATTATACCGCGCTAATGACGGTTACAACGACGCTGCTAGCTGGGAAAACAATTTTGATGACGAAGATTGAATTAGAGCATAGCCTTTGCACCATATATTTTAATTGGAGATAGCTGTATTTTAACTGGTTGACAAAATACGCATAACCTGTACACAAGAAGAATCTATTCTCCACTCCCCAAAAACCTTTTGCTTTGATCCCCTAGATTAGAGTAAAGTAAACAAGTGTAAAGAACTATCATTTTTACAGTACTCTTTTAAAACAACTTGTTCACTTCTACCGTTGATATTTATATAAAAACGTCCATGCAATCTTGTTTTTGGCGACGAATTCTGATATCCATTGCAATATTTTTTCTGGCTGGGTCGATTTGGGTCATGCATTCTCCCCCAGCACTGGCTTATGACAATCCTGAGTTACTCCCTGACACCTTTACCCCTGTTGTAGACTTAGCTAAATCTCTACCTGTCCTGCAAGAAGAAAAGCTGGTTAAAGATTTAGAGCAGTTTGAAGCCGATACAGGTTGGAAACTGCGAGTATTGACCCAGTATGACCGCACCCCAGGTCGCGCAGTTATCAAATATTGGGGTTTGGATGACAAAAGCATTCTACTAGTTGCCGATTCTCGTGGCGGTAACATCCTCAGCTTTAGTGTCGGTGATGCTGTTTATGAACTTTTACCCCGGACTTTCTGGATAGAATTGCAAACCCGCTTCGGTAATTTGTACTTTGTCCGCGAACAAGGCGAAGATCAAGCCATTCTGCAAGCCTTAGAATCAGTTAAAGGCTGTTTACTTAAGGGGGGTTGCAATGTTGTCCCCGGACTACCACGAGAGCAGTGGATTCTCACCTTGATTAGCTCAGTGATTGGTGGGGTGATTTGTGGATTTGCAGCTCAACCCCGCGATAAAGGCCAAGTTTTCGCTTGGCAATGGGCTTTAATTTTCTCACCTTTGTGGGGAATCTTGTTTATTGCCTTTGGCATTGGGCCAGTGGTGACACGTACAAGCGACTGGGTACCTCTAACTCGCAATATCTCCGGGTTTCTCATTGGCGTCTTAGTTGCCTACCTATCTCCTATTTTCAGTCGGTCTTCTTCTGGTAATGAGTTATGAGTGAGTAGTTAGGAGCGAGTAGTTTAATTAACTTATAACTCCTAACTCCTAACTCTTAACTCTCTGAAGCTGATAAGCTGAAAGCTAATATTTGAGAAGCTCAACAAAAATGGAATGGCACGTAACAGATGCTCAAAGTTTAGCAATCATTGATAGTGAAATTGGCGATCATGTCTTTTCTCCCGCAGAGTATGAGATTGTGCGTAGGGTAATCTATGCCACGGCTGACTTTGAGTATAAGTCTTTGATTCGTTTCTCTGAGCGTGCCTTGCAAGCTGGAGCAGCAGCACTAGCCGCGCGTACCACGATTGTGGTCGATGTGCCGATGGTACAAGTAGGTATTGCCTACGACATTCAAAACACCTTTGCTAATCCGCTGTATTGCAGTATGGAAGCTTTAACACGTCCCCAAAAAGAAAAAACTCGCGCTGCATGGGGAATAGAAACTTTAGCAAAGCGTTATCCAGAGGGTATTTTTGTGGTGGGTCAAGCGCAAACGGCATTGACAGCACTGGTGGATTTAATTGAATCTGAGGAAATTAGACCTGCTTTAATAATTGCGACTCCAGTGGGATTTGCAAATGTTGATGAAGCTAAGGAGCGCTTACAAGACTCTCTAGTTCCTTATATTACAATTGACAGTCGCAAAGGGAATGCAGTTGTAGCAGCTGCGATCGTTGATGGATTGGTAGACTTGGCTTGGCAAGCCTATGGACAAGATGGAAATCGAGGGAGCTAGGAAAGTTGACTCTATTCTATTTTGTATCCAAAAGAGTATTCAAAATTACTGAATATCCTGATATTTTTATTAAGTAGTGCTAAGAAAGGAGCCTTTTATCGTGGGAATTCGAGGTTTCAGTTTAAGCGCATATCTGGCAATTCCTGTAGGATTAATTCTTTTGGCTAACGCAGAAAGGATAAAAGCATCTTTAGTTGAAACCGTTCGTCAGGTATCTACTAACCAGGAAATGAGTTTATCTCGTCGTGAGCTAATTAGTACTAAAGCGACTCAAAAAACATACTATGTTAGTGGTACTGGAAACGACAAAAATAGCGGACTTTCTACATCATCCGCCTTTAGGACAATTCAAAGGGCCGCAGACCTTACCAACCCTGGCGATACAGTCTTGATTATGAACGGAGTATACACAAATTCACCCAAAGATGGGAGTGTAATAAGTATTAAACGTTCTGGAACTGCAAATGCCTGGATTAGGTATAAAGCATATCCTGGGCATTTCCCAAAAATTCAGCATAATGCCTGGAATGGTATCCTAATTTCAAATGGAGCTTCATATATCGAGATCAATGGGTTGGAAGTCGTAGGAAACAATGCCAACATAACCCTTGATTATGCGATGAGTGAGAAAACTAACAAACAAAATCCGCTGACAAGTGGAAACTGCATAAATGTGGATGGACGAAAAAATGGTCATAGTCACCATATACATATTGTCAACAACAAAGTGCATGGTTGTGGAGGAGCAGGTATTTCAGCTATTCAATCGGACTATGTGACGATAGATAATAATGTGGTGTTCGATAATGCCTGGTACAGCGTTTATGGTTGCAGTGGCATTTCGATGTTGAGCAATTGGAATTTTGACAACAACCGGGGATACAAGATGTTTGTTACCAACAACAAGACTTATAACAATCGTATGTACATTCCTTGGATTGCAGTTGGAAAGATTACAGACGGTAATGGCATTATTATCGATAGTACAAGAAATGACAATAACTCCAAATTGGGTGCATATAAAGGACGTACTTTAGTTAAAAATAATCTTGCATTTAATAATGGTGGATCGGGTATTCATGCATTTTTAAGTGAGCATGTTGATATTATAAATAACACAGCAGTTTTAAATAATCAGAGTCCAGAAATTAAAGGGGGGCAAATATTTGCTCATACTTCATCTGATGTCAGAATTTTAAATAACATTCTCTATGCTTTTCCTGGGAAGGATATTAATATCAACACTAAGAATAAAAATGTTATTTATGATTATAATATCTACATCAATAGTTCTAAAGTAACTGTTAAGGGGTCTCACGATATTGTTGCAGACTCACAGTTTTTAAGAAAGTATCCTACTCTAGATAAAATATCTAGTGATTGGAAATCGCGACTAGATAAACAAAATCCGCCAACACGGTCTTATGTAGAACCTAAGTCGCCAGGTTTTGTTTGTGGGACTATAAATTATCGTTTGCAAGGGAAACTCATCAAAGTTGGATGTTCTCGTTAGCAAGAAGGCAAGAGGTATAGGTCAACATAATTCGTAATTTGTAAGCTGTTGCGCCTACAAATTGCATCACAAGCATGATTAGGCAAAACCTGTAACTCCTCTCCCTTGCTCCCTGCACTGCTCCCCTGCCGCCTCAATGTGCAAACTATAATCACAACAGCTTAGTTACAATTAGTGGGGGCTTGAATCCACCAATAATTGTTCGCCTTTGGCTTGTACCCTCTTTAATTACGAATTACGTAGCTTGCTTCTCGCCGGAGGCGAGTATTACTAATTAGTAATTATTTGGTCAGGCTCGTAATTAATGTAGGTCTGTACCTTGCGTCTTTTTGAATACTTATTATTCAATCTTCTACTCTACGACGCCGCCGACGCGGTTTTTGTTGTTGGTCTTCACGCAAGCGGCGACCGACTTCGTTAAAGAAATCCCGCCGCAGATAAGGATAATCGCTAACCCATAGGTCACGATTAGGAAAGTATATATCGCTAAATTCTTCAATACTGCTCAAATCTGAGCGATTTGACATTACTACCATTTCTGCAATTTGACCACGAGTAATAATTTTGTGAGCAGGACGTAATGGTGCTACAAATTCAATGGTAAATCCAGTGTCATCACCAATCTCTAAATTTATCTGTTTTTCCCGATTTTCTACAATCACCAATTCGCCTTTGTTGTTGACTGTTTCTTGTTTACCTACTAACTGGTCTGTAATCCACCAATCTAGGACTCGACCACGGAAAAAACCGCCGTACTTATAACGGCGGCATTGCAAATTCCGCATACTTGCTTGAAACACTGGATACCACAACCAAAAAAAAGCGCTAACTACCCCTAGTACAAATACTATTGAAGCAAACTCAAGCTTGAAAACGACTGTTACAAGCAAAATAACAACTACGGCAACTACAGAAATTAACAGCCGTTGCAAAAAATTTGAGAATTTCCCCCAGTAGTACTTGTACTGCAAACCAGTGGCAATTAGGGGGACAACTTGTTCAAATTTCTGGCGAGTCAGTGGTACTAACATGAGTGCTGAGAGTGTGTTTAAAGTATTTTTTCTAATCCATATACTAACGACTTTAGCGCTAAGACTTTGCGAATCGCTAGTAGCACTCCTGGCATATAACAAGCGCGATCGCTCGTATCATGTCGTAAAGTATAAATCTGTCCTGCTGCGCCAAAAATAACTTCTTGGTGGGCAATCAATCCTGGCAAGCGGATGCTATGAATTCTAATCCCTTCTTCTGCGATACTGCCCCTTGCTCCTGGTAATTTCTCCGTTTCTTCTACAAGAGCAGGGTTAAAAGTTTTACCCAATTCTCCTAATAATTGTGCCGTTTGAATGGCAGTACCACTGGGAGCATCAGCTTTTTGGTTGTGATGCAGTTCGATAATTTCCACATGGTCAAAATATTTGGAGGCTGCGATCGCAGCTTGTTGCAACAGTACCATCCCAATGGAAAAATTAGGAATAATTAGACAACCTGTGCTAGCTTTGTCGGCAAAATCTGCCAAGTCTTGAATTTGTGCTGGACTTAACCCAGTAGTGCCGACTACAGGACGAATACCATAAGCGATCGCACTGCGAATATTGTCATAAACTGAATCGGGATGAGTAAAGTCTACAATCACCCCTGGAGGAGAGTGTCTGTCGCCAGCCACATACCCCAACATCGGTTCTAATTGATTGGTAATCGGCACTTCCAGAGGTTCGCTTAAACCTGCCAATTCTCCAGCGTCTTTATCTTGATGTTCCAAACTGTGGTCAATTGCACCCACTAGGTTTAAGTCAGGCGCTTGCGCCACCGCCTTAATTACCTCACGGCCCATTTTACCAGCAGCACCGTTGACAATAACCGGGATAGGAGCTTGATTCGTCATAGGTCGAGAAATACTTTTTGAGTCAACAAAGGAATTGTAAAGACTTTCGCGATCTAGTAGCTAGCTTCTCAAATCTCTGGCTTAATTCCAACTACCCTGAATTGTGTAGCTAATCCCTTAGTGTTCGTACTCCCCAAAAGATCGGTTCTCGTTTTCATCCCACCATCTTACCCAGTAACCCGTTTCATTTGCCGATGTACTGCTTTAATAAGTATTTCTTATGAATTTTATCAGCCTTTGTTTGTCAAGTCTAGTTGACTATTTGTAATATTGTTGTTATATTTATTTACATAACTTAGTAAAGCTCCAAAGTAAGCTGCATAGCTAAAATTGCACCTTGTCTATTACCTATCTAGTTTTGGTTGCATTGGGTGTTAACTAAGAAAAACAGACTTCGGTTTTACAATATCCCATCGACATTTGGACTTCTCCCATCTACCTCGGCTATCAAGTCGGGGTTTTTTATGTTCTCGATTAGCCCTTTATTTAACTTTTATTTAGTAGTTATAGTGCTGAGTTCCGTTAGCGGTAGCGGGGAGTTTAGCCCGTTCGGCTTAGAGTTAAAAGACCGCCCACATTCGCGCAGCGGACGCACCAGAGGGGCGGGGTATCAACATTCCTCAAAATTTATAAAGATTCCGCCCACTAGAGCGGGGCTTTTACCATAGTGCGAAAGTACTGAGTACTCAACTTCAAAACTTAGCACTATAAGCCGAGGCACTGAGTATGGTAAAAATACCAGTCCCCAGTTATTCTTTCATTCAAGGCTGTGAAACTTGTTTCATCGGGACTGCCTCCTGCCTTCTTCAATTTTTAATTTTTAATTCCGCCTTGCGGCACTATAGCGGTTCTCGTTCGGATGCAATACACAATAGGGCATAGTATTGCTCATTGGTGTCAACTTAAGCTAAAACCCTTTTCAAATCTCATTTCCAGCCGGAGGCTGGAAATGCAACTCAAAAGTGGCTCTGCCGCCAGTAAAGAGAGGCGGAGCCTCAAAGACAAGTATTCCCAGTCTCCGACTGGGAACGAGGCAATCTAAAAGCTAGTTATAGACTTGCTTTCACGTTAAGTTGACACCTATAAGACTCATATTTGATTTTTGAACAAAACTCAGTACACCTTTATTCCTTCTTCCCAGTCCCTTACCTCAACGAGTGATTCAGAAATCAAATCGCATTGCTATATCAGCATTGCTGTGCCCCTACAAATGGTCTGTATTCTATGCAATTAAGAACCGCTATAGTAGCCACTGACATCAACCAATCGATATCCTTCACCAACCAGTTTGTCAAAAGTTGCTTGATACTGGGCTGAGGTCAATCCATGTCGCGCTTGCCAAGCTGGACTATCTGACTTCTCCCAAATAGCCGCGTATCGGTTTTGTCCGTTCACACCATAACCACTAACGTGAACTAATCGATATCCTTCACCAACCAGCTTGTCAAAAGTCGCTTGATACTGGGCTGAGGTCAATCCATGTCGTGCTTGCCAAGCTGGGCCGCCAGACTTTACCCAAATAGCCGCGTATCGGTCTTGTCCATTCACACTATAACCACTGACATCAACCAAGCGATATCCTTCACCAACCAGTTTGTCAAAAGTCGCTTGATACTGGGCTGAGGTCAATCCATGTCGCGCCTCCCAAGCTGGGCTGTCTGACTTCTCCCAAATAGCGGCGTATCGGTCTTTTCCGTTGACACTGTAACCACTAACGTGAACTAATCGATATCCTTCACCAACAAGTTTGTCAAAAGTTGCTTGATACTGGGCTGAGGTCAATCCATGTCGTGCTTGCCAAGCTGGGCCGCCAGACTTCACCCAAATAGCTGCGTATCGGTCTTGTCCATTCACACCATAACCACTGACATCAACCAACCGATATCCCTGACCAACCAGTTTGTCAAAAGTCGCTTGATACTGGGCTGAGGTCAATCCATGTCGCGCCTCCCAAGCTGCACCACCAGACTTAACCCAAATAGCCGCATATCGGTCTTGTCCGTTGGCTATTGCTTGTATTGTGCTATGAGGAATTTTCTTTAACTGGATAACATTTTGAGCAAGTACCTTTGTGTTTGTATCGGTATTGCCAACACTACTAGCAAAGTTGTTGGGAGCGGCAAAAGCGGAACTGACTAAAGTTGAAAGTAACACTGCACTAGAGGCAGTAAATGTTAAAGAGCGCATGAACATATTAGTAAAATAAATCTGTAATAATGTATTGGGTTTTGGGCTGCACTAACTAAATAGGTTGGTATTTGTTTTTTTATGCAATACCAGGGAGCAGTGCCGACAATTATAGATACTCTTGATTTACAGACGATTCCAGAATTCAGAATACTGATATTTTATTTAGATATTTTAGGTATAATTATGCTGCTTTGACTTGAATCTATAATACTTAGTATCTTAAAATTACTTATATTAGAAAAAATTATTTTCAGGTTTTCAACAGAGAATGATTTATTGTCAGGAAGCGCTGTACGTAAAATGTTAGGTCTAGCGATGGATGCGACGATTGGTATTAAATTAATTAACCTAGAAAAATAGTAATGTTTGCCCAAAGTACCTCTGTTAAGGCAAGCTGATTAGCCAAACCCAATTTTTGTGAGAAGTACCTTGACTCGACGACGGCCAGTTGCGGCTATCTAAACAAAGCCTGGCTATGCAGGTTTGCTCATTTTTAAATTGTATTCGTCTAGATATTTTGTAATAATCCTAATGACACAGATGAAGCCGGAAGTAAAGCGCACAGAAGAATTGCGCCAGTTATTGCAACAAGCTAGCTATGCTTATTACGTCCTAGATGCTCCCATTATGGAGGATACAGTCTATGACCAGCTATATCGAGAATTACAACAACTCGAAACTCAATATCCAGAATTGACAGCACCCGATAGTCCGACTCAGCGCGTGGGTGAGAGACCAGCAACCCAGTTTACCTCGGTGCGTCACAATATCCCTTTGTACAGTCTGGAGAATGCCTTCAATCTTGATGAGTTGCAAGCCTGGGATCAGCGTTGGCGGCGACAAATACCAAAAATAGATTCAGTGGAATATGTCAGTGAACTGAAAATTGATGGTTCTGCTTTGGCTCTTACCTACCAAGATGGCATTCTAGTTAGAGGGACAACTAGAGGTGATGGGGTGACTGGTGAAGATATCACCCAAAATGTGCGGACAATTCGCTCAATTCCCTTACGTTTGAATTTTGAAGGGTTAGAAATTCTCGAAAGGGTGGAAGTGCGAGGTGAGGCGTTTTTGCCATTGGAAGTGTTTAAACAAATCAACGAGGAAAGGCAAAAAGCAGGTGAGCAATTATTTGCTAATCCCCGTAATGCCGCAGCTGGTACACTGAGACAACTAGACTCACGCATTGTCGCTAAACGGCGCTTAGATTTCTTTGGCTACACCTTGCACATTCCTGGTAGAGATGACACCAGTATTGCCAATACTCAATGGGAAGCGTTGGAGTTGTTGGAAAAAATGGGTTTTCGAGTCAACCCTAACCACAAACTCTGTGCTTCGATCGCAGAAGTGGCAAAATATTATGAATATTGGGATACGGAACGGCTGAATTTACCCTACATGACTGATGGGGTAGTAGTGAAGCTGAGTTCTTTTAAAGTTCAGGAACAGCTAGGGTTTACCCAGAAATTCCCCCGTTGGGCAGTAGCCTTAAAGTACCCAGCTGAAGAAGCACCTACCCGTGTGGAAAATATTGCTGTGAATGTTGGGAGAACGGGGGCGTTAACACCGTTAGCCGAGATGCGCCCGGTGCAATTGGCGGGGACAACAGTTTCCCGTGCAACTTTACATAATAGCGATCGCATTGTTCAATTAGATATTCGCATTGGCGATACTGTCATTGTCCGCAAAGCTGGGGAAATCATTCCAGAAGTGGTGAGGGTAATCAAAGAACTCCGTCCGACTGATACTGAACCCTTCCTGATGCCTACCCATTGCCCAGTTTGCGGTCAACCTGTGGTGCGAGAATCAGGTGAGGCGGTGACTCGGTGCGTCAATGCTTCCTGTGCAGCAATTCTTAAAGGTTCCATTGAACATTGGGTAAGTCGTGATGCCTTAGATATTAAAGGTATGGGCGAAAAGTTGGTATATCAACTCGTTGATAAAGGTTTGGTACATTCCGTTGCCGATTTATATGAGTTGACAACAGAGAAGTTATCTGAATTAGAAAGAATGGGGAAAAAGTCAGCAGAGAAGTTAGTGGATGCGATCGCTCAATCAAAAAATCAACCTTGGTCAAGGGTATTATATGGTTTAGGCATCCGTCACGTTGGCAGTGTAAATGCCCAATTGTTGACTCAGAAATATTTCACTGTAGACCAGTTAGCCACAGCAAAACAATCAGATATTGAAGGCATTTACGGTATTGGTGCTGAAATTGCCCAATCGGTGTATCAGTGGTTTCGGATTGATGCCAACCAAAAATTGATAGAACGCTTGCAAGCAGAAGGATTACAATTAACTGCCACAGAGGAAACAAAATTAGTTGGCGATAGTAATCAAAAATTCGCGGGTAAAAATTTTGTAATTACGGGTACATTACCAACCTTAAAGCGTGATGAAGCAAAGGCTTTGATTCAAAAATCTGGTGGGAAAGTGACTGATTCGGTGAGTAAAAAAACAGATTATTTAGTATTAGGAGAAGATGCAGGTTCTAAGTTAAAAAAAGCGGTTTCGTTGGGAATTACGCAGTTAAGCGAGGCGCAATTGTTGGAGATGATTGAAGATTGAATTAGGGATTGGGGATTGGGGATTGGGGACTGGGTACTAGGGACTGGGAAGAATAAATATGTGGATCTGTGCGAATGTGTCTACATGAATTGGTCTTACTTGAACTGGGGCAAATTATTTGGATCAATACCCTGAGATTGTAAATAAGCAATTAGTCTTTCTTTTTGCTGACGTTCTTGTTCAGCGCGTTGGCGTTCTTGTTCAGCGCGTTGGCGTTCTTGTTCAATCTGTTCCACAGCCCACGGTAACAAATTCCCCGCTTGATCCCACCAGCGCAACCAATAACCAGTTCGCCCTTCTTTTGTTCCTTGCCAAGTTCCCAAAAATAAGCCCATTGCGTCAATCCAATGACGACCATTTTCATCGGGCAGCTTTAACTCGTAGCGTTGATTTTCTAGTTGATAATATTCTAATAAACCGCCATTAGGTTCAAAAATCACGTAAATGGGAATCTGCAAAATCTGTTCGTAGAAAAACCATTTTCCTGGTGGATAAGATCGCTTTACCGAATATTCTCCACCTTCAGTATCGGAGATAAATTCGATGGCGATCGCGGGGATATTTCCTTCTAAATTGGGTGTATAACTTTTGCGATTACCGACAATTTCATTAACCAACGGCACATAAACCCAGTCAGGTGCTTTGGCGATAAATTGCCCGTTGACTGTTGCACAAAGACCAAAGTTAGAGGCGATCAACATCTGGGGTTGAATGAATCCACTGATTTCTAGGCTTTCACGCAAAGCACCAGCCAAAAGCGGCTGACCTGTATTCTCCACTGGTTCATCCTCTAGTTGAAAATCCTTGGGTAAGGCTTCCCAGGTGATTACCAGTTCTGTTGGTGATTTGGCTTGGGTGAGTTGGGTTGCCATAAACACAGCATGAATTTATTTTCGATCTTATAAGGAATATGCCGAAAACCCTTGAGGAACAGCAACGTCGTTACGTATTCCGTACTTCAGGCTGCGTGATGTTCGCGCTTGCGTGTCCCTTTGGGAGAAGGCTAGCTGAGTCCTTTAGAACACTCGTGTTGTTTTGTTTTGCCTTGACTGTTTGTTTATGTAAATCATGGTAACAAAGGTAATGTAGAAACCGCGCCTAAGTTTTACCGTAACTCAGAAAAACAGTTAAACCGTGCAAATCGTCAGAAATCTAAAAAGTTCAGCAGAGAAAGAAAAAAAGCCAAGATTCGACAATCTAACAATTACCACAAAGCTAGAAATAGGTATGCCCGTAAGCATTTAAGAGTAAGTAGGAAATCAGCTAATAGGTAAGGTAAACCAGAATGTTGCCCCTGCATTCAATGCACTGTTGACACCAATCTCACCGCCGTGGGCATGGATGATTTGCTTACACAGATACAACCCTAATCCCAAACCTACAGAATTGCCGATACTTGCACCCCGAAAGTAAAGGTCAAAAAGCCGATCGCTTTGTTGTTTACTAATTCCTACGCCGTTATCACTGACAGTACAGTAAATCATGTCATCCTTACGGGTAGCATTGATTGTCAAGAGCAATCCAGGGGGATTATGTTTCAATGCATTGACAATTAAGTTAGAAAAAACTCGCCATAGTTGCGTAGGATCGGCATTCACTAAAGGCAAATCTGCGGATACCAGATTTGTCAGCTTGGCTTGATTTTGTGCTAGTAATGGCTCTAAATCAGCGATCGCAGCTTTGACAACTGTCAGTAATTGTACTGATTCATGTTGCAAAACAACACCCTGCACCTCGCTAACATGAGTTTCCATCAACGAATTAATTAAGTTCAGTTGGCGATCGCTACTTTGAATCATCCGCTCTAAAATTGAGCGTGAAACGGGGATTGGGGATTGGGGATTAGGGATTGGGGATTGGGAAGAGACTTCTTCAATAGTTCCCTCTTGTCTCCCTTGCCCTTGATTCCCAGTCCCCAGTCCTCCTTGCCCTTGATTCCTAGTCCCCAGTCCCCAGTCCCCAGTCCCCAATCCCTGATTTAGCAAATTCTTCAATACCATTAAAGTACCCAGCACTGGGTTACGTAAGTCGTGGGAAACGGCATGGAAAAATACTCTTAGTTCTTCTTCAGTTTGCTTACGCTGGGTAATGTCTTCAATCAAACCTTCGTAGTAAAGCAGTTTTCCCTGTTCGTCACGCACTACGTAGGCTTTTTCCGAAATCCAGACAATACTCCCGTCTTGGCGATAAATTTGGGACTCAAATTCCGAAACACTACCATACTTTTCCATCAGGCGCACAAATTCTGCCCGGCGGTTCGGATCGACGTACAATTGCTCAATATCAGTGAAATTTGCTGTCACTTCCTCCGGTAAGGAATAGCCATAAATTCTTGCTAAAGCAGGATTTGCCGTAATATAACGTCCATTGGGAGTGCTTTGAAAAATCCCTTCAACGGCGTTTTCAAAAATGCTGCGATATTTAGCTTCTGCAACCTTGAGTTTCTGATAGGCAGATTCTAATTCTTGACGGGCGTAAAACTCAGAACGTTGCAGGCGATCGTACAGATAAACACCCATGTCACATATAGTACAAAACCAAAAAATGTATAAAATGAACGTGACATTATATATTTCTGGATGTTCGGGGATTGGTGTTTTTAGCCCAAGTGCCGTATTCACACCAAAATAGTAAACCAGCACACTCAGTTGAGTCAGTAAGTGAAGAATCCAGGAGACAGGCATCAACACAGCTTGGCTCAAAAACAGCAGCGACCAACCGATGGTATCGGGTAGCGCAAAACCTCTAAGAGTTGCAAATAATTGCGATGCTAAACTAATTGACCAAGAAGACCCCAAAAATAATAAATCTGGATGACGACGACCTAACTTAGTTTTATGTAAAGCCAAGCAGATCAGTATACTCAGCAGCATTGCAACATTGATTACAAGGCGTTGAGTTGTAAGTACTTCTGGCAGCTGTTGCAACTCCGCAAAAGGAAAAAACAAGCTGTAAACATCTCGCAAAGTAAAAGACAACAGACAAATCAGCGCCAGCCATAACCATAAACGTAATCTTTGCCACAAGAAACGGTTACGCCAAGCTTTGTAAAGAGTAGTGATTTCATCTATTGTTGGTGCAGAAAAAGTTTTTCTCCACCAGCTTTGCACTGTTCTAAATGGAGTAGCCATTAGCATCCGAGCAACTTTGCCCATACCTTGAGGGTGTTTCCCTTACTCAACATTGCCATAATTAACACCCTCTCATTTTTTGGTGATTTATGGGTGAATTGTTGCAGATGAAGTTGCTAAAGGTAGTGTAAACCAAAAAGTTAATCCACGCTTGCGGTTACTAATAACACCAATATTGCCGCCATGCGCCTTAATAACTTTCCGACAAAGATACATTTTTAAGCCAATGCTTGTAGAGCAACAGTCTTGGGGATCGCGGACATGGAGATCGAAGAGGCGATCGCACTCTAGTTTACTCATTACTACACCGTCATCTTGAATCTGAATGCGAATCATTCCCGCCTCAACGGTGGCACTGAGGGTAAAGTTTAATCCTGGTGGATTATTGTGCAAGCTATGTGTAATTAAATTTACCAAAACTTTCTGCAACTTAGTCCCATCTGCCATTACTAACGGTAAATCAGCAGCAACCAAGTTCTTCAGAGTCGCTTGATTTTGTGTCAGCATTGGTTCCAACTGGGCAAATGTTCCTCCCAGTACGGTGCTAAGTTGCACAGGTTCGTGTTTGATTTCAATACCCTGTTTTTCACAGGAATTAATTTCTAGCAATGAGTTAATCATTGTTAGTTGGCGATCATTGCCTTGAATCATCCGCTCGATAATTGAGCGAGATATTGGGATTGGGGATTGGGGATTGGGGATTGGGGATTGGGTATTAGGGATTGGGGATTGGGCATTGAGAAGAGACAAGGGAGAGACTTCTTCAATAACTTGTCCTTGTGCCCTTTTTCCCTGATCCCCAGTCCCCAGTCCCCAGCCCCCAGCCCCCACTCCCTGATTTAACAAATTCTTTAACACCATCAAGTTACCCATCACCGAAGTTCGTAAATCGTGGGCAACCGTATGCAAAACAACATCTTTGACGCGATGCAATTTTTCAACTTCTTGCATTTTCTGCTGCAATTGTGCTGTTCGTTCTTCTACTTGGTGTTCTAAATTAGTGTTAAGTTCTGCTAATTTTTGGTATATCTGGCTTTGGTGAATAGCGATCGCTACCTGTTCTGACATCTGCTGTAACAAATCAATTTCTATTGGCTGCCAATGACGCGAACCGGAGCATTGATTGGCAATTAATGCCCCAAATAATTCGTCATCTAGCATAATTGGTATAGCCAGACTAGCTTTCGTTTGGAATTTCTCGCAGTGTGCTTTGACTTTCGGAGATATGGTTATTTGCGTCATGTCTTCAACGACACGCACAAAATTATCTTTTAATAAGTTTCGCAATTCTTGTAGATAAGCTTCGTCATTAGTAGACCACCCTGAGACTGATGGATACTTGGGATCTACTGATTCGGCAATAGTTCTGATTCCCAAGTTGGCATTGTTTAAAGTAATAAGAACTCGATCTGCTTGCAGAAATTGCCTGACTTCCGTCACGGTGGTTTGCAGAATTTCTTCTAAGTTAAGGGAAGAGCGAATTCGTACTAGGGTTTCTGCTAACAAGCGATCGCGTTGGGCACAAAGGCGTAATTGTGCTTCTACCTGTTTGCGTTCTGTAATGTCGTGATGCACTGCTAAAATGCAGGAAATGCCATTTAAATCAATGACTTCGGCTGAAAGCAGCGCTGTAATTATCTCGCCGGACTTTTGCCGATATTCAACTTCCAAGTTCCGAGCCACTCCTGTAGCTTGCAACTCCTGTACTAAGTTTTGGCGATCGCGATCGTGTACCCAAAGATTTAACTCAAAAACAGTTTTACTAATCGCCTCATCTCGTTCATAACCTGAGAGTTCCACAAAACTGTCGTTAACTTCGATGAAACGTCCTTCTTGTAGCGTGCTAATGGTAATTGAATCGGGGCTACAACTAAAAGCTTTGGCAAATTTTTGAGCAAGATTTTGTAAAGCGACTTCTCCTTGTTTCCGATCTGTGATATCTCGGACAATTGCTAGTACCTCATCTTGACCACTTACTACCAACCGCGCCTCATAATCTCTGATTCCCAAAGGCGTTGGTAGTTTATATTCACAAGTTTGTAAAGTTCCAGAATCTAAAGTTTTAGCAATGGCTACTTGGCTAATAGCTGCAACATCACTAGGCAATAACTCTTCCAAATGTTTGCCAACTATTTCTTCTCGCGAAAGAGTGACATTTACTCCCTCACTTTTTAAATCTAGATACTCGCCATCACGGCTGATACGAAACATCAAATCAGGGATAGCATCTAAAATGGCTTGATAGCGCGCCTCACTTGCTTGCAATTTTTCTTGGGCTTGTTTTCGGTCTGTAATATCCATAACTAAGCCATTCCAAAGCAAATTGCCTGCTTCTTGTAGTACGGGTTGCGAAGTAACTTGAATCCATTTAAGTTTCCCACTAGGCGTAATGATCCGACCTTCCCAATACCAAGGTTTACCAGTGGTGCGACAAACAGCAATAGATTCTACAAAAGCTTTTATATCCTGTGGATGAATCAGTTTATATAGCACCTGATAGTCCGCCTGTATAGCTTCTGGTTCTAATTCATACAAGTATTTACAACCAGAACTAATATAAGGGATAAATATAGAACCATCCTGCCGTTGCAGAATTTGAAAAATCATCCCCGGTAAATTGGCAGCAGTTGTTTCCAAGAGAGTGATCTTCTCTGGTGAAAAATCTGCTTTATGCGGTGATTTTACAGTTTCATCCACTCTTAGACCCTTTGATATATAAGCAATTGGCATAATATTCAAGGCAATCATAGCCATTGTGAAAGTTTTTTAGCTGTCGGCACGATCACTAACAGCAAAAAAAACTGGCTCTACTTTCAGAGTAGTTCTGGATGTTGCGATCGCATACACCCAATCGGGTGAACCATTTGTCAGGGTTAGAATCAGTTCAGTTGCAGTCGTTAGGCAAGTTGCTTTACATCTGTGGAAAACTTGTGGAAAAACTCTGATATTTTTCCACAAGGTAATTATACTTAATTAAATTTAACCAGGAAAATACTAAGTTTTCCACAGTTTTTTCCACAATTTCAGTTAAATTTAATCAATTTTTATACGTTACTTAATATTCTTGACTAATTCTTGACTAATTCTTGAGTCATCTAGACAAATGATTCAGAGTGCGGGTTGTGGAAAACTTCATCTATTTTTATGATGGTTTTCGGGAACGGCTAGTGATATTGATGCGATCGCTCAGTTGGCGTAGGGTTTGTGCTAAAGTGCGATCGCTCTGGTGAAGTTGGGTAATTTTATCACAACTATAAATCACTGTTGTATGGTCTTTACCACCAAACTCCTCGCCAATTCTCGGCAAACTCAAGGATGTATGTTGACGCATTAAATACATCCCTATTTGACGCGCCCAGCTAATCTCTCTTCGGCGTGAGTTGCCTTTGAGGTCATCTATTAAAACATCAAAATTATCCGCCACAACCTTTAAAATAGCTTCTGGAGTAGCTGCCATTTTTTCATTAGGCGGTTCTAAAACTGGTGTAATATTTTCCACCGTCATCGGTAAGCCCCAAATAGAAATATAAGCCACCGCCCGAATTAAAGCTCCTTCTAATTCTCGAATATTAGAAGTATAGTTAGAAGCGATATACTCAATCACATCGCGGGGAAGACTAATATTTTCATCCTCAGCTTTTTTCTGTAAAATTGCCATTCTCGTTTCTAAATCCGGCTTTTGGATATCCGCGATTAACCCCATAGAAAACCGAGAACAAAGACGTTCTTGTAAACTCGGAATCTGGTTAGGAGGACGGTCAGAAGCAATGACAACTTGTTTTCCAGCTTCATGTAAAGTATTAAAAGTATAAAAAAATTCTTCTTGAGTGTATTCTTTTCCTTCTAAAAACTGAATATCATCAACTAATAAAAGATCGGCGGCTCGGTAATGTTCTCGGAAACTCTGCATACTATCCTTCCGAATCGCTGTAATTAAATCATTAGTAAACTGCTCAGTAGAAACATAAAATATTTTACAATCAGGACAAATTTCCCAGCGATAATGACCAATAGCCTGCATGAGATGAGTTTTACCCAAACCGACGCCACCGCATAAAAACAAAGGATTGAACTCTTTCCCTGGAGATTCTGCAACTGCCAAAGAAGCTGCGTGAGCCATCCGATTGTTAGCACCAACTACAAATCTGGAAAAGACATATTTAGAGTTTAATTCAGTAGTTTTATGATTGTGATTAGCAACAGCTTCAGAAATAGTATTGGGATTTGGTGATTCCCAAGAAACATCTCGTTCACTAAAATGAGAAACTTCATCACCTTGAGCAACAGTAATGTAAATTCCTACCGGATGACCGAGAATATCTTGTACTACATGAGCAATGGTATTGATGTAATACTTCTGCAACCAATTACGAGCAAATGGGTTAGGAGTGCGAATCACCAAGCAATTATTTTCTAATCGCTCCGCACTAGCAGTTTTGATCCAAGTTTCAAAGGTAGGTCGGGATAATTCAAGCTTTAGGCGCTCTAGTACCTGACTCCACAGACTTTCTATGGGAATTTCCATTATCCACCACGTCACAATAGAAGAGAAAGCATCAATTTAGCATTGAGACACGCTAGACCTAAAATAGGCTTTTAAGTTGTAATCATTTTGGGACATACCCAGTAGGCAAGATCCTAACATCCACTGACCAAACCGAGTGCTGAGTGCTAAGTACCGAGTGCTGAGTAAAGCAAAAATTTATCAGAGCTTTAGTACTCAGTATATGCCTCGTCCCTTATTATGAGCGGTCTTTTAACTCAGCACTCAGCACTTTTAACTCAGCACTCTCATTGACACGGAGAAGCAACGACACATGAAGACAAGAAACCATCACTCAGCGCCCAAAAAGATAAATACCAGGTCTTTGCCCCACAGATGGGGGGTAAATAATATTCTGGGAATGCTCTCATTCGGGGTAGCAGTGGTGTTCCTGGGGAGCTGCTCTCTTCTACCTGCTAAGACAATTGAGGCTCAACAAAGCGAGACTCAAGCTCAAAAGACAATAGAACCCAATCCAGCAATTGTCCCCCCGCCAATTTTCTCTTCGTCTGGAGATCCTAATTTTGTAGTGAAAGTAGTGCAACAGGTGGGGCCTGCGGTAGTTCGCATTGATTCTTCTCGAACAATTACTTCTCGCGTACCAGACGAATTTAACAACGATCCATTTTTTCGGCGGTTTTTTGGAGAGGGAACCCCACAGGCTAGACAACGCGTAGAACGGGGTAGTGGCTCTGGATTTATTATTAATTCTTCAGGTCAAATTGTGACCAATTCCCATGTAGTAGACGGTGCTGATAGAGTGACTGTCACACTTAAAGATGGGCGGACTTTTGATGGTAAAGTTTTGGGTGAAGATCCGGTAACGGATGTGGCTGCGATTAAAATTGATGCGAATAATCTGCCAACTTTATCTGTGGGTAACTCCGACGCTTTACAACCAGGAGAGGCTGTAATTGCCATTGGTAATCCATTAGGCTTGAATAATACCGTAACTTCTGGGATTATTAGTGCTACAGGTCGTTCTAGTAGCGACATCGGCGCTAGTGACAAGCGGGTTGATTACATCCAAACAGATGCAGCGATTAACCCTGGTAATTCTGGTGGCCCATTGCTCAATGCTCGTGGTCAAGTGATTGCGATGAACACAGCGATTATTCGAGGCGCTCAAGGTTTGGGATTTGCTATCCCCATTAACACTGTGCAAAGAATTGCCCAAGAATTAATCGCTACAGGTAAGGTGGATCATCCTTATTTGGGTGTTCAGATGGTGACATTGACACCGGAAAATAAAGAAAGAATCAAAAATGTTGCAGGCGATCGCTTAAATCTTACAGCAGATGAGGGCGTTTTGCTGGTAGAGATTGTGCCGCGATCGCCTGCATCTATAGCCGGACTACGAGTTGGTGATGTAATCAAAAGCATTAACAGCCAGCCTGTTACTAAAATTGAAGAAGTACAAAAGCTAGTAGAAAAGAGCAAAATCGGTACTAAATTACCAATAGAAGTAGAACGCAATGGCCAAATTGTCCGAGTAGGAGTCCAACCTGCTCCTTTGCCCGTAAGACGTGAAGGATGATGTTAGTCATTTGTCATTTGTCATTAGCCCAGTCCCCAATCCCCAATCTCCAATCCCCCCAGTCCCCATTCCCCATTACTTAAAGGAGTTTTATCATGACTGAATTAGCGCCAATAATTCAATTAGGAAATCTAACATTACGCCAAAAAGCTGCTTGGGTTGAGAATATTCAAGATGAGCAAATCCAAAAATTAATTGAAGACTTAATTGCCACTGTGGCCAAGGCTAACGGCGTGGGAATTGCTGCGCCTCAAGTAGCACAATCCTATCGTTTATTTATCGTGGCTTCCCGTCCTAATGCCAGGTATCCCAACGCCCCAGAAATGGAACCTACAGCCATGATTAATCCCAAAATCATTGCCCATTCAACTGAAGTTGTCAAAGATTGGGAAGGTTGTTTAAGTGTTCCAGGAATTAGGGGGTTAGTTCCTCGTTATAAATCTATTGAGGTGGAATACACTGACTCTCAAGGCAATTTACAAAAGCAAGAATTAACCGATTTTATCGCTCGGATTTTTCAACACGAGTACGATCATCTTGACGGTATCGTATTTGTAGATCGCCTAGAGAACACTCTCGATATGATTACTGAGCAAGAATATCAGCAACGAGTAGTTAACAAATAAATGGGAGTGGGGACTGGGCAATAAGGAACGTGGATTAAATAAACGTGAGTTAGACGAACCTCTCCCTGCCTTGAACTAAGGTTCAAGTCTGTCCCTCTCCGAGTCGGCTACGGTGTACACACAAGTCTTGAAATTACACCTCACACTTGGTTTCGTCGTCTATCCCTAAGCTGTTGGATCGCTCCGAAAGCTTGTCATTGCGAACGCGAGTGCGTCTCGTAGAGAGGAGGAACGACGAACGCAAGAGCGTGTCGCAGACAAGCAATCGCAAAAACTACGGGATTATGCGATTACTTCGCTCCGCTCGTAATGACAATTTATTGGGTCTAGAAAGCTTGAAACCCTTGTAGATACCACTTGTGTGTACACCGTAGCTCCGAGTCGGAGAGGGACGGTTTTGCGTAGTAAAACCTTCTTAGAGGTTTTTTGATTGAGCAAATTGGGTAGATATTATATGATGAGCAATCGAATTCACGTTAAATAAGATACACAACTTCATCCTGTCTCTAGCTTCCCTCTCCAATACATCGGAGAGGGATTCAAGGTGAGGTAAACCAGGGACTTCAACCCTGTTCCCTGGGGTATTTAAGTGTGTGATTCACAAACTCGCTCGTCTCGCCACAGTTGATATAGCCGCGTTGCTGGCATGGTCATATATAAAACGTCACCATCACTGAGATTAGTTTCTAACAAATCCCAGCCGTGAAGAGTTTGGTGATTAGTTTCTACGTATAAAGGTACACAATCAGCAGACATGGCTACATCTTTCACCCACTGACCACAAAAAGCGTGTGAAGCTGTAATCACAGTGGCAAAAGCCACCCAAAGACTATCGGCTGTGATGCCATTGCCGAGGATGCGTCCCCCTAGTGCAGCAGCGGCAAAAGCTGGGGCTGCTAGTTCAGCTGGACTCAGTACGGCCTCGAAGCCAAATAGCTGTTGCGCTATGCCAGCAAAATCGGGATCGGCATAATGAACAATCACCGGAATGCTGGGTGTCAAACCTTTGGCTTTGAGGGCAATTTCCAGATTGGTAGCATCATTGCTAGTAACAGCCAGCACTGCGGCGGCAGAGTCTATATTGCTGGCTTTGAGTATTGTGCGAAAGCTAGCATCGCCCTGAATGACGGGAATACCCAGTTCGCGGGCGGTGTTGATATATTTACTGTTGGAGTCGGGTTCAACTACTACAACTTCATGTCCGCTGGCGTGGAGTTGCTGGACAATTCTCACGCCAATGCCACTCAAGCCACAGACAATGTAGTGCGATCGCTGGGGAATTCGGGCTGCATCCCAAAATTGCTTAAAGCGGCTTCCTAAGACAAAATCGGTGAGCATGGCGTACCAAATACCAATCACCACTGCTCCAACCAGCATCATCACAACAGTAAATAACTTAATACTGTTAGGAGCATTTTCTACTACTTTGTCATTACCACCTGCTCCGGTAATCATGCCTACAGAAAAATATAGAGCATCCACAGGAGACAAACTCAACTCAGCCGACATATAGGTGAATGTAGCGATCGCAATCACCGCCAATAGTGCAATCGCACCCAGCACTACTGATCGCCCGTGTTCTTGAAACTGCCTAAAATTAGTCATAACTTTCAGCAGTTTTCTAATCAATGATCGCCGGGGAGAACGAATGCGGGGTTGAGTGCCTATAATTATGCGATCGCCTACTCTTATCTCTTGTCCAGAGATGACAGCTGACACCAAATCCATCTCGCCTTTGACTGGCAAGTAATAAATTAGCATCCGCGATCGGTCTTCCCACAATTCACTCAGCTTTCGACCCTTCCAGAAGTGGTTTTCATCAATGTATTCTTCGTGAATTGGCCAAGTTTGCTGAAATAATTTGATTTGTCCGATCGCTCGGTTTCCCATTGCTGCAAAGGTGAATACGGGTGCTGCTAATCCTACAACACTCATACTCAAATGGTCTGGCAAACTTTGATCTAAGCGCTCCCCTAAATTTGTATTATAAAAACGGTTGATAATCCGAATCTGGGGATTCAGCACCCGTGCCTGCATCATAATAGACAAATTCAAAGCATCTTTAGATCCAGCGATTACTATAGTGTGTGCCTGTTGAATCCCTGCTGCTGTTAGGGTAGAAGCTGCTTGTAAATCGCCAACAATCACATCTCCTGCCGTTTCGCCAGGGATAGATTGATGATGAATACCAACAACGAAGGCTCCCTGATGTCTCAGCAGGCGAAAGGTTTTATATCCGGTACGTCCTAAGCCACAAACAATAATTCGGGGTTTCATGAAACGGCAGCATCTTTCTACAGGTAGGGCTGCATTTCTAGTTATTTACGAATATTGTTGCCTACTTTCCTAGAATATAACTGTAGCTGAAAACACGATTGGTTGAAAAAGGGACTGGGTGGGGACTGGGGACTAGGGACTGGGAGTATAAAGGTATAAAGATAAGAGTAAAAGGTTTTAATTTTTCTTTCTGTCTCCCTAAACAAAATTCTGAATTCTGAATTCTGAATTCTTAAATTATTGTTTTTATATCTTCCTTTTTTTCTAATCACACTTTTGCATGAGATACCAAGTTGGCGGTAGCCTCCACAGTGACGATCCCACTTATGTTGTGCGTCAGGCAGACGAAAAGCTTTATACCAGTCTAAAAGGCGGTGATTTTTGCTATGTCTTTAACTCTCGCCAAATGGGTAAGTCATCGCTACTACAGCGAATAAGTCGTCGTCTCAAGTCAGAAGGCTATAAATGTGTTTACTTAGATGTGACTCAATTGGGTAGCGAGGATACCACATCAGCACAATGGTATAAAGGAATCATTGTTAGCATGTTCTACGGGTTAAATCTGGCGGAACACGTCAACTTTAAGCAATGGTGGGATATCCAAGCAGGTCTTTCTCCTATACAAAAACTACACCAGTTTGTTGAAGAAGTCTTGCTGCCAAATGTCAAGGGCGATGGTGAAACAGATGACAAAGCCAAAGGCATTTTCATTTTCATTGATGAGATTGATAGTTTACTGAGTTTGAATTTTCCGGTCAATGACTTTTTTGCCTGGATTCGTCATTGCTACAATCAGCAAGCACACGATCAGAATTTTCAACGCTTGGGATTTGCATTGTTTGGAGTAGCCAGCCCATCTGACTTAATTGCTGACAAACGCCGGACACCTTTTAATATTGGGACGGCTATAGAGTTATACGGTTTTCGATTGCATGAAGCTAGCCCATTGCTAAATGGGTTAAAAGAAGCAATCAGTCAACCAGAAGTTGTGCTGCAAGAGGTGATTTACTGGACAGGGGGACAACCGTTTCTCACTCAAAAACTCTGTCAGTTAGTTCTCCAAACTGCCTCAAAGTCATCAGATCGGAAAATTGTTTTATCGCCAAAAACTGAGGCGTATTGGGTAGAAGAATTGGTGCGATCGCACATTATTCAAAACTGGGAATCACAAGATGAACCCGAACACCTCCGCACTATTCGCGATCGCTTACTTTTCAACCAACAAAAAGCTGGACGATTGTTGAGTCTCTATCAGCAGGTATTGCAAGCAGAGGAAATCGAGGACAAAGGGACGCGGGGATGGGGGGACGCAAAAAATAAAGACACTAGCGACTCTTTGTATCTTCTACCTCCAATATCTCCCGTGCCTACCGATGATAGTCGAGAACAGACGGAGCTTTTACTATCGGGATTGGTTGAGAAATACAATGGCTATCTCAGAATCAAAAATCCGATCTACCGCAGTATTTTCAATTCAGAATGGGTATTAAGGCAGTTAGACAATCTGCGCCCTTATTCACAGCCATTCAATGCTTGGGTAGCATCGGATTTTCAAGATGAGTCACGCCTGCTACGGGGAAATGCCTTACAAGAGGTATTGGATTGGACTCAGCGTAAAAGTCTCAGCGATTTGGACTATCGATTTTTAGCAGCCAGCCAGGAATTGGAACGTCGAGAATTCCAACAAAAATTAGAAGTAGAACAGCTCAAAGAAACCGAAGCGCGATTGGCAAGTGAACAAAAGAGCGCCCGCCATCAGCAACGACTACTAATAGGGGTAAGTATAGCTCTAATAGCAGCTATTATCTTAGGGATCGCAACCCTCTATGCCGATCGACAAGCATCGCTGAGTGAGGTACGAGCGATCGCAGCTGCTTCCAATGGTAGTTTTAATTCTAATCAACGCTTAGATGCACTGGTACAAGCAATCCAAGCTAGACGGAAATTTCAACGGCTCGATCTGCAAAATTTTGCAGATGCCAATGCCCTGGATCTCCAAACAGGCAAAGTGTTACAACAATCTGTCTACGGTGCTGATGAATTTAATCATCTGTCAGGGCATCAAGGGATTGTCTTAGGGGTTGATTTTAGCCCCGATGGTCAGTGGATTGTCTCATCTAGCATTGATCGCACAGTCAAGTTGTGGAAGCGGGATGGAACGCTAGTGAGAACATTACCACATACTGCAACCATCCAAAGCGTCCGTTTTAGCCCGGATAACCATCTGATAGTTGCTGGCGGTATTGATGGCGCTATCCGTCTTTGGACGATCGATGGTAAATTGTTAACTGTTCTCAAAGACCATAAATCTGCGGTGTGGCGAGTTGCTTTTAGCCCAGATGGAAAAACTATCGCTTCTGCCAGTGGCGATTTTAGTGTTAAGCTTTGGCAACTAGATGGCACTTTAATTAGAACTCTCAAGCATGAACGTGGTGTATGGGGAATTGTTTTCAGCCCCGATGGTCAAACCCTTGCTTCTAGTATGGTAGGCGGCACTAATCAGCTTTGGCGATTGGATGGAACGCTAATCAAAACATTCACAGCCGGAAAGGCAACTGTTTGGAGTGTTGCTTTTAGCCCTGATGGACAAACTTTAGTATCTGGCGGTGCAGATAAGATGGTGCGACTGTGGAATCGAGAAGGCACTCTCCTGAGAACTTTTAAAGGACACAACGCTGAAATATTTAGTGTAGCCTTTAGCTCTGATGGGCAGACCATTGCCTCCGGCGGCGCTGATAAAACCGTGATACTCTGGCGGCTAGATGGTACTCTGTTAAGAACTTTGCAGGGGCATACCGCAAATGTTCAAACCGTCGCCTTCAGTCCTGACGGAGAAACCCTCGCCTCTGCCGGTCACGATAACACTGTCAAACTCTGGAGAGTCAACTCACCCTTAGTCAAGCTACTCAATGGTCATCAAGAAATGGTCTGGCGGGTGGCATTTAGCCCTGATGGGCAACGCCTAGCCTCCGTTGCTGGCAAAGAAGTCAAACTCTGGAAACGCGATGGTTCTTTAGCCAAAACTATTGTTGAAGAAGATTCCAGAATGCTTAGTCTCGCCTTTAGCCCCGATGGTAAAACTTTAGCGATCGTTGGTTCTGGTGGTGTTGTGAGACTATGGGAACTAGACCGCAATCAGCGAACCATTTTGAAGGGGCCAGGTATCGGTCTTTTGGGTGTTAGCTACAGTCCAGATGGTAATCGGCTAGTGACTGTGGGTTTTGATTACAAGCTGAGACTCTGGCAACGCGACTCTAATGGAGAGTTCCAATTGCACCAAGTTATCCAGGCGCATACAGCCCGAATTTGGGACATTGTTTATAGTCCAGATGGGCAGTTTATCGCCTCTGCGAGTGCTGATGGTACTATTAAACTTTGGACTTCAGAAAATCGCGAACGCCTCTTAGAAAAACCCGATCGCACCTTAGAAGGGCACAAGAGTGAAGTTTTTGGAGTTGCCATTAGCCCCAATAGTCAATTTATTGCCTCCACTGGTGGAGATGGTTGTCTACGACTTTGGAAACGCGATGGCACTCTTGTAAGAATTTTTGATGGTAAAAGTATTGGTTTAACGAGAGTAGCATTTAGTCTAGATGGTCAAATGTTGGCGGGGGCAGGTTTTGACAATACGATCAAAGTCTGGAAGATCGATGGTACTTTGCTTGTCACCCTGAATGGACATACTTCTAATGTCAGCAGTGTTGCCTTTAGCCCTGATGGTAAAACCCTCGCCTCTGGTGGAGATGACCAACTTGTGATTTTATGGGATCTACAACAAATTTTCCATCTCAACTTGCTGAAATATAGCTGTGAGTGGGTGCAGGATTATCTAAAGACTAATATAACAGTGGAAAAGAGCGATCGCTCTCTTTGCAATCACTAACGAAATTTGTACGGTAATTTGAATAAGGGACTGGGCGCTGAGAAAATTGTTTGGGTATTCAGACCACTACCCAAGTTTAGTTCGCGCAGCGTCTCGTAGACAAGAAAACTCTTCCTAGTCCCCAGTTATCTCGTTCCCAGTCTCCGACTGGGAATGCTCATTGTTGAGGCTCCGCCTCTTTTGCTGGCGGCAGAGCCACCAGGAGCAGCATTTCCAGACCGGGGCTGGAAACGAGGTTTTAAAGGAGTTTCAGCTTAAGTTAACACTAATGGCATCTTGCCCGCCCAATATATGTAGTTTAAATATGAAACAGCTTGCTCAAGCTTAAATCTTTTAAATAATAGGTCGCTTAAGTAAAGTTATTTTTTTATATTAGGAAATTAAACAATATGTTGAAAAATTACTTTTAGTAAATCTCCTTGTGTAAAAGGCTTAGTTAAATAACCCGATGCTCTGACCATCTTAGCTTTAGCTCTATCTATAAATCCTACTTTTTCTGACACCAGAATCACAGGTGTATTCTTGAAATGTGAATGTTTACGCAGTAAGGAGCAGAGTTCATATCCATCTAAATTAGGCATCGAAATATCCAACAAAATTATGTCGGGTTTTATACGGACAATCTGCATTAAAGCTTTTAAAGAATCGGTAACTCCCATAACAGAAAATGTTTGCTCATCTAAATAACTTTTAATAGCATTCATGACTGTAGGATTGTCATCAATACAAAAGATTGTGTAGATTTTTTTGTCAGCAGGCGGTTGAATAATTTGCTGACCCCTATATTCATTACTCCTAATAGAGTAAGCTGCTGGTTTATAACTGTTTATTTCAGGCAATTTTGGTGTAGTTTTGGCTTTAGATTGTAGCTCATTTATTTGGAAAAATTGTGAGGAGTGCGATTGAGAACTTGGTGATGTTTGACGATAAGCTACTTCTCTACGAGAGTCTTGGTCAAAGCTTTGGGGTGTTAGACATTGTTCAACTAGTAAGCGGAGATTTAGATGACAAAACTTTGGCATATCATCTAGAAAGCTTTCAGGAATAAATTCATAACTTCCCTCTTCTAAGTTCAGAAATGACTCCAGAACTTCTAGCGCCAATTGCTCTATCAGCATTGCTGCTTGAGCAGGACTGATATATTTCTGATTGACTAACCAACAAATAGCTAGATAATCTGGATTCGGTATTGCCTGATTTTCAATACCAGTTTCAAATATTGCCCGCAACTGGTCTTTGATTCCGTGAGGGAGAGTAGAAATTTCCTGACTCAAGCACTGCAAATTTCTGTAAAGCGGCTCAAACATTTTCTCTGAGTAGCAGGCATAAATTAGTTTACCCTCGTCCACATATATTGACCAAGAGCCTGATGTACTAAACACCTGCAAACAACCAGTAACAGACTTACCAGTAATTTTTTTTAACAACGGTAGGGGCTGAAGCTTTTGGAAAAATCTGTATCTACTAATCGGAAGTGTTTTCATTGGAATTGCTTGGGAATAAAATTAATATTTGCAGGCAAAATTAGCGAATTACCTTTTCGGAATTCACTGCTACTTTGTTAGAAGCACTATCAGAAAAATATAGTGGTCACAATTGAGTTAGTACAGAGATTCCACACCCCCCAACTCTTAATTCACCAATCTCTGTTAAGCTATAATCCGCGAGTTACAACTAAACGAATTCATGCTACTGACCAATAGCAAAATTGCCCGACTAGTTGCCAGGATATAGTATTTCAAAAATTAGATTGGTTTTCTGTATCTTTAGCTAATCTAGCCAATCTAACAGTAACTCAAGTGCCACCTATAGACAATTGGCTCTCGCCCATCAGTCACAAAAGCATCATTCTCATCCGTATTTCGCAGCCTGAAATTACAGATACTTTAGTTCTCTTGCAAAACTTTTGTTGCTCGCAATGCTAAAATCTGAAGCAACCAAAATCTACTGTCATATAGACGTGAATGCTACTAAATCAAGGATTTTAGGCATTCAGTCCGCACTGATGAACTATGTTTTTGCAACCGTGACGAAAGTGGTCGGGTACTTTTTTAAGAAGTTTATTCTTGAGGGAAACTCCTTCCAGAGAAAAAGTATGATTACAAACTAAGCATTCCAAAAACTCAATGTCTTACTTAGGTTGGTGATTGTAGAGCAACTCTTAATGTTGGGATTGGGCAAAATTATCGCACAACAAGAATGGTAAACCTCCGGACAAGGATGAGTTAGCTGATAATTGTCGCCATGATGGTTTGTAGTGAGATGCACAGGCGGACAAATCAGCAGAAGGGAATCTCTTCATAAGTACTGCAAACGGGTTCTAATGTTGTGTGGGGCTGGGGCTAAATAATCACCTGCACAATTTAGAGTGACAAATTCAAGAATTTACAGCGAAATTCTTCATTGGTAGTAAATACCTGCAAAATAGCTGTTTTCAACTAGATGGTAGATAACAAGCAAAGTACTCACTAAAATTCAGGTTACTATAATTTTCAAAAAAAATTAGCAGAAATATATAAACTTCATGATAAATCAGTAAAGTAAACATGAAAACTAATTAATAGCATCTTCCAGACAATTGTCATAAATATTTATTTGTTCGGATGTCCGGGAAGGCTGAAAATGTACAGTAAAAGATAATTGTAGATGCTTCTTTAATTACACTTATAAATGAATGAATCATTTTACAGTAGCAATTTACCCGAAAAATCTCAAGTTTTAAAAGTCACAAATATAAATATAAAATTGTATGCCTAGCCTATATATATGTAGCAAAAAGACGCAAGATATTCTTTGCGTCTTTGGCGTGAGATTTATAATTAGACATTCTCACTGTTATATTTCTCCATCGACTTAAACTTGCTCCCGCCAGCACCAGGTTAAAAGCGTGCCACATGCCACCAGCTTAACTACTTCCAGTAGCCAATAACCACCGTGCAGTAAACTCATTGTCGATGGAATAGCAGCAGCAGCTTCAAATAGGTTGAGTTGAACTCCTATGGCGCACATCTGCGGAGTTAAGAAATAGGTGTCAAGCATAGCTATAGTTAGCAACAGCCCAGATAAAACAATACTGCCAATACGCCAGTGATATTGAGTTTTTCCTAAAGCTAGTGCCCCAGTTAATACAATAGCAGCAGATAATAACTCCATCCGATTGAAGTTCCAAAAAATCGTATAGCCTGCTGTCGTAAAACCAGCTTGGCTCATCATTCCAGAAAGATAAAGGCTAGGCATAATTACCCAGTCTAAAACTAGACTTGCACTGAGCCAAAAGCCTAAAGTCAATATGATTGCAGTTTGCCAAATTGGTCGTTTGAATTCAAGGTTAGAAATAGCAGTCATAAAATAATTGCGTGTGTTGTATTTCTTAGTTTCTAACTTTACTAGCAGTTTGACAAGAAATATCAACTAACCTTTACAAAGCGATCGCTCTTACTTATGAACTGAATCCCAAGATTTTTTACACTAAATTGAGAAATATTAAGATTGTATAAAAATTAATTTAAATAATCTAGTTATCATCTGTCCTACAAGAATTTTATAACCTAATACGCTATGGTTCAGCTTAAGCAGTGCAAACACCATTCTTAAAGTTTAAAACTCATTCGCAAAATAGTCTTTACGACTTGATATTAATTCAATTAACAGATAATTTTATTGTGCAGACTGATAAATATTGCTGACTGACGAGTTCTGAGTGAAAAAGTAAAATTAATTGTTTACAATAGCTGCGATCGCACTGAAATCTATTCTAGTATAAAAAAATTGTATTATAGTTAACACGCAATCAAGCTTGATCCATGATTCAATTAAATACAAAAGACCCAAAGAGCCTGAAATATCTACATTTGGAGATGTATGCAGATCGTTTTACCTAAGATATATAAAACTTTTCTGATACTAGCCACTATGACACTAGTTACAGTGTTGGCAGTCTCAGGATTTGCGAATACAAAACCTCAACACAATGTGATAATTTTTATTACCGATGGATTGCGACCTAGTAAAGTTAATGCTCAGGAAACTCCTAATCTTCATGAAATTCGCCAGCAGGGTGTGAATTTTGTCAATAGCCATTCGCTGTTTCCGACATTTACTACAGCTAATGCTTCTGCGATCGCTACTGGACATTATCTCGGTGACACTGGCGATTTCAGTAATACAATTAATGTCGGCTTTCCTGTCAAAAATGCTAGTGATAGCCCTGTTCCTTTCTTAGAAAATGACGCTGTTTTGGGAGAGCTTAACCAACACTTTGATGGTAATTACCTAAACGAAGAAAGCCTATTAGATGCCGCACGTAAAGCCGGATTTAGCACCGCTGCGGTGGGGAAGGTTGGGCCAGTCTTAATTCAAGATGTAACTCAACGAACTGGTAAACCTACAATCATAATTGATGATGCCACTGGTTCTCAAACGGGAATTCCTCTGAGTTCTGAAATAACTGAACTGTTAACCAAAAACGGCATTGCCTTAAAATCTCCAGCGCGAGGAGATAATGGTAAATCTGGTAACAGCACAGTATCAGGAACAAAAGTAGCTAATATATTTCAACAACAATACTTTGCTGATGTCACAACAAAAGTATTATTACCTCTATTCAAGCAACGGCAAAAACCTTTTGTTTTAATTTATTGGTCACGCGATCCTGATGGAACTCAGCATAATCAAGGTGATAGTCTCAACACTCTCATTCCAGGGATTAATGGCCCCACTTCACTCGCCGCTCGTCAAAATGTTGATAATAATCTTGCCCAAATCCGTGCCGTTCTCAAACAGCTAAATTTAGAAGCTTCCACAAATATTTTTGTGACAGCCGATCACGGCTTTTCTACCATCAGCAAGGAGAGCAAAACTAGCTATTCAACAACACTTAATTATTCAGATGTTCCCAAAGAATTTTTGCCACCTGGTTTTCTCGCTATTGATATTGCTCATGGTTTAAATTTGTCTTTATTTGATCCAGATAAGCAAAATGCTGCTGTTGATCCAACTCAGGGCCAGCTTTCTAAAAACGGTTTAATTGGTAAAGAACCAAATAAACCTGATGTGTTAGTGGCTGCTAACGGTGGTTCAGATTTGATTTATTTGCCTAATCCTGCAAATCGCAAAGCACTTGTCAAACAAATTGTAGATATCCTCTTAAAAGAAGATTATGTTAGCGGTTTATTTGTAGATGATGCATTAGGTTCTATTCCAGGAACTTTACCCTTAAGTGCGATCGGGCTTCGTGGTAAATCTCATCTTCCGAGTCCAGCGATCGCAGTAAACTTTAGGACATTTGATACTGGCTGTGGCGAACCAACCGCTTGTGGTGTCGAGGTTGCAGACTCTTCTTTGCAGCAAGGACAAGGTATGCATGGCTCTTTTAGCCGTGCTGATACTTACAATAATATGGCTGCGATCGGCCCTGACTTTCAGAAAGCTTTTGTAGACCGAGTACCAGTGAGTAATGCTGATGTGGCTATTACCTTGGCTGAGACTTTAAATTTGAAGATTCCACATCAAGGAAAACTTATAGGTCGTGTTTTACATGAAGCCTTGACCAAAGGAGCAAAGAAAGTTTCTTTTAAATCTCATACTCTGACATCTCAACCAGCTACTAATGGATTAAAAACGATCTTGAAGTATCAAACTGTTGGTTCAACCCGATATTTTGATGTTGCTGGTTTTCCTGGTCGTACACTCGGTTTAGCAAAATAATACAACATATTTTCTTTTAGAAAAATTGCTTATTTTTCCTGAAATGTCCAGACTCCTTCATCCCAATCTGATTCTGTTGGGGGTGATTGTAACCAATGCTGACAACGTAGTAGGTGCAACATAGCAGCTTTGTCATGGTTATCAGCTGCTAAAACTTTGGCAAACTCGGCTCTAGCAAAAGAAAACTGCCGCTTAAGGTAATACTCGCGTCCTTTATGATAATGCTCAATTACTTGCAATTTTTCGCTTTCAATTGGATTGGAACGCAAACCCAATAATTCATATATGGCTACTGGTTCGTTTCTACCTTTAACACGAATGTAATCTAGTTCTCTAGCCCAAATTTGATCTTGGCATGGTTGAAAAGTGTTATGGCTAATAATAATATCGCAACCATACTGTTTACTAACACTTTCTAAGCGGGAGCCAAGATTAACGCCATCACCAATAGCGGTAAATTCCATCCGCTTACTAGAGCCGATATTTCCACTAATCACGGTATCGGAGTTGATGCCAATGCCAATTTTAATTTTGGGCTTATCATCTGTATGGCGACGTTGATTAAATTCGTGCAGCCGATGGCGCATTTCTAAGGATGTTTGCACTGCCATCCAAGCGTGTTCTTCTAATGGTAGAGGAGAACCAAATACAGCCATGATCGCGTCGCCGATGTATTTGTCGAGAGTACCTTTATGTTTAAAGACTGCCTCCACCATTGATTCAAAATATTCATTGAGCATACTCACCACTTCTTCTGCTTCTAAGTTTTCTGTCAAAGTGGTGTAGCCACGAATATCCGAAAATAATATCGAAACTTCTTTGCGATCGCCTCCTAGTTTAGCATCATCTAATTTCAGCAATTCTTCAGCTAATTCCTGGGTCATGTAGCGGTACATCGTACTTTTGAGCCGCTTTTCATCACTGATGTCTTCCATCACCACCAGCGCCCCCCGCACTTGCTCTTGGTCGCTAGCATCGGCAATGGTGTTAATCGACAAATTAATACTATGCTGTTCTGTACCAGTGCTAATAAGTGTGCGATCGGGGTAATATTGCTGGCGACCCTTTAAGTCAACCGCATGTAAAGCATCCTGATACCACTTGCTAAAGTCGCCTTCTTTGATGCCGATGACATCATTAACTAATTTACCTTCTAAACGGTCATCTACTCCCAGTCCTAGTAAACGTTGGGCGCTTTCATTGGCAGCGATAATTAACCCAGTTTTATCAGTGGAAACTACTCCATTGGAAAGACTACGCAGAATATCCCGTTGCATTTGTTCTTGTTGCTTGACTGTGGCAAACAACTGGGCATTTTGCAACGCTACTCCCGCTTGAATATTAAAAGCTTCCATGAACTCTTCATCATTGCGGTCAAAGCTAGCTTGGAAGCAGTCGGGAGCTTTGGGCCAATCATCTGGGTTATAAGGAGGAAAATCACCATTTTTCTTTTTATTTACGAGTTGAGTAACGCCAATCAGTTGTTGATCGGCATTAAATACTGGCATACAAAGTAAACTACAGGTGCGATAGCCATTTTGCTGGTCTAGTTGTTGGGCTGTCTCTGAGTCAGGATCGTAGTACAAATCAAAGCCAATATTCAGTTTCTTACCAGAAGCCGCGACGATCCCAGCAAAACCTTTACCTACGGGGACTCGCAACTCTTTCGTTGAACCATCATCCTGAGTGATTTTCGTCCACAATTCATGACGATCGCGGTCTATTAACCATAGTGTACTGCGATCGGCATTCATCAGTTCCTTAGCTTCATCCATCACTCGTTTCAGCGTGTCTTCTAAGTCAAGACTGCTTTGAGAGAGGGACTTAATCGCCTTCATCAGCGCTGCTACAGCTCTTTGTTTTTGGGTAGCTACATAAAAAGAGCGCGAGGACTCTAAAATCAGGCGAATTGAAGGGGCAAATTCTTGAAATAATTGTTCGTCAGCACAGCTAAAACCTCTGGTATCAATGCGCTCTGCAAGTGCAGCATCGTGGTTATTTCCAGATTTTAATTTATTCAGTAATTGTACTACTGCAACTAATTGCCCATGTTCATTTAAGAGTGGCAAAGCGAGCATGGTGTAGGTGCGATAGCCAGTTCTTTTTTCTTGTTCTTGGGCAAAATGCGATCGCGGATCGTTATAAAAATCAAAAGGAATATTGATAACTTCTTTAAAAGTGGCAACTTCACCACCAATGCCTTTATTAGCAGGTATGCGAATTTCTAAAGAGCGACCGCCTTCACCCTCAGCTAAAATTGACCAGAGTTCTTGTTTTTCTTCATCCAATAAAAATATCGTCGTCCGGTCTGCTCCCAGTAATTCCCCGGTTTTTAAGGTAATCGAATGCAACATTTCTTGCAGAATGGTTTCAAACCCATGAGAATCCAGCATTGACAGGGTTTGATGGACAATCTGTAATTTTTGCTCGACATCCTTAACTACCTGTTTGAAAGTATCCTGAGTTAGGGGAGCAAGAAACGTAGAAAAAGTTCCTTGTCTTGTTGCAAGAGTACCCACAGGAGCAGAATTCGCTTGTAATTCGAGGTTTTCTTGGTTGTGAACACCAATAATCACATCAGTGGTCTCCCCACAACTTCCTTGATACGCTGACATAACTGGTATTTTATATAGCAGGATGAGATTTTAGATTTAACAATGAGATTAAATTTATGTAAGTGGTGTTAAAAGCAACAGTTCCTCGACATTATCCATAGTTTAATCGCTTGTTCAGCCAGCGTCATCCTGTGAAGTTAGGCAGAAGTTGATTACCAACAAGGATGACTTGACCAAAACCCCTTCCTACTAATGATAAATAGAGGGTCAGACCCCTCATTTAAACAAGAAAACAATGTTTTTGACAAGCGATCGCTTGTTAGTCTTGCCTTGTAATTATGTTGTAGAGGCAGACAAATTAACATTGTCGTGTCTGTAGATCATGATTTATTTTATTGAATATTATAAGTAATTTTACTGGTACTGCATTAAGTCTAGTTAAACTGCGATCGCAGATATAAATAGACCACGCGGTAGGGGCACAGCATTGCTCATGAGTGTTAACTTAACGCGAAACCGCTTGTCCGCCGGGAATTGAAATTCCCGTCTCATAAGCTAAAGTCATCTGAAGATGACTAAATATCGCCAAAAATCTCCAGTCTACTTCAGTAGACTTAAGCTATTAGCCCGAAAATTTATTTCCGGGCGGGCATGGAAGCGAATAGATCAGCTATTTCCAGCTGAAGTTGACACCAATGAGCATTGCTGTGCCCTGACGACAGATGTGGTTCAATAATCTGTTGTGATGGCTGTGGCAAATGACCAGATTGTAGATATTTATTTTTATCCAGATAAAGTTAATTAAAAATATTAAGCACAATATTATTTCAGCCAAACATAAATATAAAATCAGATGCAATCTTTGAGTTTATCCCATATTTACATGGGATAGAACATATACCCCATTGTTAGAAATCCACAGGATTATTTTGATGAAAAAATTGAAGGCTAAAGTATTTTTAGGCTTGACAGGCGCATTTTTGGCAGTAGGATACTCTGGTTTGTTGGCTAGAGAAATTCCCATACAGAGTACATCAAATCTGAGAAAGAATTTCTTAGCACAATCAGAAACCAACCAAAATGTCAATGAGTATCTGGAGAAAAATAAACCTGAGAGTTATCAAGCTCTTAAAAAGCAGTTAAATGAAGCTATTGAGGATGCAAAAAGACCGAGTAAAGATAAAGTGGTAAACAATCTTTGGCCATTGTCAAAAAATAATGCTCAAATAAAGTGGAGAGAGAATAATGGCAAAATTGAATATCTGATGGCGAATTGGAAATATGTCAAAAACCCAACTGAAGATTGGAAAGTAGGTACAAAAAAAAGTATAGAAGCACGGACTTGGTTAACAGCCGTTCCTCAAGTTAAAGAATTTTGTCAAAATTGCAAGGGTATTGGCATAAATATTCCCGATAATATTATGCTTTCTCTGAGATTACAGCAGTATTTAGGCTTAATTTTAAATAGAAACTCAAATAAGACCCATTTCATAGAAATATGGGTGAAAGCCGAAGATTTAAGTAGACCATGCGTTGATCCAGAAATTAATGATTCTAGTTGTAATGTTTTTAATATACCGATTCCTGCTAATTATCGGGTTTTGCAAGATATATACACAACTTCTTATGCAGTTGGGAGTCAAGAACATTATCCTTGGACAGGTTTAGGTTACACCTATGATTGGGGAAATCCGAAAAAACCTCGTGCAGGAGCTAGTGAGTTTCTCATTGATGGAACTAAAGAAAAACCGATAGAAGTAGAAGTTGTTTCAATCACAGCAACGAAAGAATATTGTAATAATCAATATTTAACGGTCAAAGATTAGAAATAAGCTATCATGAGACACCTCGAAGGGAAAGTGGCTTTGGTAACAGGTGCTACGCGGGGACTTGGTGGGGGAATTGCCATTGGTCTTGGTGAAGCAGGTGCAACTGTATATGTAACGGGACGGAGCCTCAACAACTCTTCTAGTAATGGGGTTTCAGGGAGTCTTAGCGAAACTCAATCAGCCATTGAGGAAGTTGGTGGTTTATGCATTCCCGTCCAAGTAGACCACAGCGACGATGAGCAGGTGAGTTTGCTGTTCGATCGCATTCAAGATGAGCAGAATGGACAACTCGATATACTGGTAAATAATGCTTACTCAGGAGTTCAGGCAATAAGAGACGCTTTTGGGCAGCCATTTTGGGATTGTGAGCCTAGTCTTTGGGATGCTAGCAATAATGTTGGTCTTCGTAGCCACTATGTTGCAAGTGTTTTTGCTGCGCGAATGATGACTAAGCGTCACTCTGGACTAATTTGCACTATTTCTTCGTGGGGTGGGATGTCTTATATTTTTAATACAGCTTATGGAGTTGGCAAAGCAGCTTGCGATCGCCTTGCTGCTAACATGGCTGTTGAACTCAAACCCCATAACGTCACTTCTGTTTCAATTTGGCCGGGTATTGTTGGTACTGAGCTTTTTTCGCGTTTTGCTTCTGAGATGAATCAAAGCAATGGTACTGACCAGAAAAACTCATTCATCAGCGATCGCTACAATTGGGAAACTCCCTTATTAACTGGACGGGCGATCGCTGCACTTGCTGGTGAAGCAAATGTTATACACCATACAGGACGTGTGCAAATTGTTGCCGAACTGGCTAAAAAATATGGAATTGTCGATGAAAATGGCGATCAACCTGCATCATTACGTTCTCTACGTTTTGTACTACCTGCTGGCTTGCCCATACTGAGAAAGTATTCATGGCTTATACCTGATATTAAAATGCCGTGGTCATTGCTATTATTGAGTGCCCTTGGCTCACCTAAAATTTAATGAGGATTGGGCATTGGGAAAAGGGCATTGGGCATTGGGCATTCGGGTAAAAAATCTCTACCAAAGACTTATTAGGGACTTCCAAATAAAAACTGGGCGGGCAGGATGCCATTAGTGTCAACTTAAGGTTAAAACCCATTTGTCAACGATGGGTTTTGTGAGGAACGAAGTATAAAGGTGAACTTTTTCTAACTTTTATACGCAAGCTGGGAGTGATGCTAATAAACAAAGCATTAATAGTCCCTGAAAAAGTTCGTTTTTTGTCCCTTTCAAGCCGAGTTTTTGAGCATAAATGCTTATTGATATAGGAAGTTTGAGCTTAACTTGACACCTATGGCAGGATGCCCACCCCACAATATTGGATAATTTATTTCTTGGAGTTCCCTTATTGTAGAGACGGCGATTCATCGCGTCTCTTGCCTTAACCGAACCGTATTGGCTGTACCCCTGCGTAGTCTATGGCGGTTCTCAATTGCGTGAAATACAGACCTAACCCCCAGCCCCTTCCCTGCGGGGGAAGGGGAGTGAGCATCAAAGCCTCTCTCCTTTTAGGAGAGAGGTCAAAATAAATGTATTGCTTCCATTCGAGAACCGCTATATTTACCTGAAAATAGCTGTAAAATCATTCTCTCCTGCCCAATCCCCAATCCCCAATCTCCAATCCCCAATCCCCAATCCCCAATCCCCAATCCCCAATCTCCAATGCCCTTTTCCCAAACAAGCTGTTTGAGGCCATAAAACTTTGTATCCTGAATTAATAGGTCTTAATTAATAGTTTTTTTAAAACTGGTGCAAGAAGATTTTAGGCTAATTGTTGATTTAGTTTCAGTTCTAGCCGTTGCAGCCTGTGGTGGACTGTTGGCAGCACTTCTGCGACAACCGGTGCTGCTAGGATATCTCATTGGCGGCATGATCATTGGGCCAGCCGGACTGGGATTGATTAAAGAAGTCATTCAAGTAGAGACTCTGGCACAGTTCGGGGTCGCCTTTTTGTTATTCGCATTGGGTGTGGAATTTTCCTTTGCAGAACTCAAGAAGGTAAAAGCGATCGCTCTTGGCGGCGGTGGACTCCAGATTGCTTTGACAATTCTAGTCACAGTTGCAATCTGCGGGTTAACTGGAGCCTGGGGAACTTTACCTGCTAAAGGTATGTTTTTAGGGTGTATTCTGTCCTTGTCTTCCACAGCCGTTGTTCTCAAGTGTTTGATGGAGCGCAACGAAACAGAAACGCCCCACGGACAGGTGATGCTGGGAATTTTAGTAGTACAGGATTTGGCACTAGGGCTGATGTTAGCAGTCTTACCAGCCCTCAACCAACCAGCAGAAACCATTGGTATCGCTGTGCTAACAGCGCTAGCTTTGATTGGTTTATTTGCAGCTGGGGCGATCGCTGCGGGGATTTGGCTGATACCGCCTTTATTGCGATTGCTAGCCCGTACCGAAAGTAAAGAACTATTTTTATTAGGAGTTGTAGCCCTGTGTTTGGGCATTGCCCTATTGACAGAGCATTTGGGGCTATCCATTGAAATGGGGGCATTTGTCGCGGGTTTGATGATTTCTGAGGTGGAGTACGCCGATCAAACCCTGACTTATGTGGAACCACTGCGGGATATCTTTGCCAGTTTATTTTTTGCCGCCATTGGGATGTTAATTGACCCAGTGTTTTTGTGGAATAATCTAGAATTGATTTTGGGGTTGGTGGCAATAGTTTTCGTCGGTAAATTTTTGATTATCACGCCCCTAGTGAAATTATTCCGCTACCCTTTGAAAACAGCCATAATCGCCGGTTTGGGACTGGCGCAAATTGGGGAATTTTCCTTTGTTCTCGCTAGTGAAGGGCAGTCTTTGGGGCTGGTGTCGCGACAAGTATATTTATTAATTTTGGGAACCACCGCAGTCACTCTCATGCTGACTCCTTTTGTACTGCGGTTAGTGCCATTTTTATTTAACTTTGCCGAATCAATGCCTTGGTTGAAACCGTACTTAGAAGAAGATGAGGCGCGAGATGTATCGGAAGATTTGCCCTTCAAAGACCATGTGGTAGTTTGTGGCTATGGGCGAGTGGGTAAGAATTTGGTGAAGTTGTTGCAGCAACATCACCTACCTGTGGTAGTAATCGACCAATCGGAAAGCAGAATTCAGCAGTTGCGTGAGGCTGGAGTGTCTTATGTATATGGTAATTGCGTAAGTTTACATGTTCTGGAAACTGCCGGCGTGAATCATGCCAAAGGAATGGCGATCGCACTCCCAGACCCGATGAGTACCCGTCTTTGCTTGAAACGCGCTTTGGAATTGTGCCCAGAATTAGATTTAGTTGTCCGTGCTACCCAGGATAAAAATATTGAAGTGCTGTATCAATTGGGAGCCAGAGAAGTTGTACAACCAGAGTTTGAAGCCAGTTTAGAAATGGCAACTTATTTATTAACTGGCTTAGGCTTGTTGTCACCAGCAGATGTCCAACGAGAAATGCAGCAAATCCGCAACGATCATTATTTAGATTTGCGGCCAGAACGTTCTGCCACTGAAGTTGCTCGTGATTTGCGCCAAGCAACTCTCGATTTAAATCAGCGCTGGTATCCTCTCCCCACTGCTTCGCCTTTGATTGGTATGACCATAGAAGAAGCAGATATGCGCTACTTAACAGGAGCAAGTTTGATGGCAATTCGCCGCGCTAACGGCGATGAAATCGATTATCCCAATAATCAAACTAAATTAGAAGAAGGCGATCGCTTGCTGGTTGTGGGAGCAGATGAAGAACTGGCAGCTTTGGCAGAATTCGCCAAGGGACAAGCGGCTGTTCCCGGAGAAAATAGTGCTTGTCAGTGGGTTACAGTCAATGCAGATGCGCCAACACTAGGTAAAACTCTTGCAGATTTAGATATCGCCAAGCAATATGGAGTGCAAGTACAGGCGATCCGGCGAGATGGCAAGTTTATCCGCTATCCTGATGGCGGTATGGATTTACGAGTTAGCGACCAAGTATTATTATGTGGTAACTTGTCAGGTCTGAGTCAACTAGAACAGTTATTTGCGATCGCCACTTCAGTACCCCTTTCTATCCCCGTGGTGAAAGCTGGTGAGGCAGAAATTCTCAAAGAGTCCCTGCCTATAGATAATTGGCGAGAATAGTCATTAGTCATTCATTGGTTATTCACAAAGGATAAATGACTAACTCTTGGGTTTAATATAAGCGATCGCTTGTTTCCAAATAATGATTTGCTGACTGTTTTCATCATTAATACAGATACACTGTGGATCTTGCCATAAAACCTTTCCTATCAGCACATCCTGAGTTAGCAGCTTTAACTCTACTGGCGTTGTTTGTTTAATCAGGTTTTGGACTTGTTTAATACTGGGCAAAGTGGTGTCAAATTCGGTAAGCATTTTTAGTAAAGATGAACCTACAAGGCAAAATAAAGAGTAACTAATCCTTGATAATTCATCCTTGAAGAAATGGCAATCGAATTTACTAAGTATCATGGTCTAGGCAACGACTTTATTTTGATTGACAATCGCTCGTCATCTTTGCCTGTATTGACACCAGAGCAAGCGATCGAGTTGTGCGATCGCCATTTTGGTATCGGTGCTGATGGTGTTATTTTTGCCCTACCCGGCGAAAACGGCACTGATTACACCATGCGGATTTTTAATTCTGATGGTTCCGAACCGGAAATGTGTGGCAATGGCATTCGCTGTTTAGCCGGCTTTTTAGCAGATTTAGAGAGACTGGGGACTGGGCAAGAATTTTCCCAATCCTCAATCACATATCGCATTCATACCCTAGCTGGTGTGATGATTCCCCAAATCCTTCCTAATGGTCAAGTAAAGGTGGATATGGGTTTACCCAGATTACTCGCTGGCGAAATTCCTACCACCCTTGCACCTGCTGAAGAAAAAGTCATTTCTTTGCCGTTGGAGGTGGCGGGGCAAACTTGGGATGTCACTTGTGTAAGTATGGGAAATCCCCACTCTATTACCTTTGTGGAAGATGTCGCAGCAATTGAGTTAGAAACCATCGGCCCCAAATTTGAGCATCACCCAGTTTTTCCGCAACGCATAAATACCGAATTTATTCAAGTAGTGCGCCGTGACTATCTAAAAATGCGGGTATGGGAACGGGGTGCTGGAATTACATTAGCTTGTGGGACTGGTGCTTGCGCTTCCTTAGTAGCTGGAGTGTTAACTGGAAAATGCGATCGCACTGCCACTATAGAATTACCAGGTGGCCCCTTACAAATTGAATGGTCAGAAGTAGACCAACGAGTTTACATGACAGGCCCAGCCGAGAGGGTATTCACAGGGAAATTATAAAGAGTGCTGAGTTCCGAGTGCTGAGTGCTGAGTAAAGAAATGAGATTCCCCACTCAGCACTCTTGTGGGGCATGGGGCATGGGGCATTGGTTATTCCCCTTGTTCTCTTTTCCCCTTATCTCCCAATACGGTTCGGTTAAGGTTTTTTGATGAAAATTATAGATCGCAAAGATCCGATAAATCGCCGTCAAGACGAAAGACTGATTATTGTAAAGACGGCGACTCATCGCGTCTCTTGTCTTAACCGAACAGTATTGCTTCATCCTCCACTCCCCAACCTTCACTAAGATTCTGGAACGATCGCAACACCATCCCTAAGATTGAGCAATCCTGAGATAATAACTTTATCTTCTGGCTGTAATCCTTCAATAACTTGGTAATTATTACCTTTGATCTCGCCTAGCTTCACTTGCCTTTGTCGAGCTACTTGTTGCAATATACCTTGGGGAGATTTTTCGGTTTCAACTACATAAACAAAAGTGTCCCCACCGATACGAGTCATTGCTGTTGTGGGGATTAAAACTCCAGGGCGCTGATTCCAGAACACTCTAGCTCTTACCAATTGATCTGCCCGTAATTGACCGTTAGGGTTATCAAAAAGTGCTTTGATTAATATCGTTTGTGTTTCATTACTGGCGCTAGGTGCGATGAAAAATACCCTACTTCTACCCAGCTTTTGACCTTGTGTATTCATAACCTCCACTGGTATTCCCTTACGCAATTGGGCCCCTTGCTGTAGTGGTACAGAGATATTCACTTCTAAAGGTCGATTTTGGGTGATATTAACTAATTGTGTGGAAGTATTAACTAAATCACCAACTTTCACAGCGATATTACCAATAGTGCCATTAAAGGGAGCGATAATTTTGTCGTACTGGATCTGCTGTGTTTGATTTACATTAGCTTGCTGCAAGGATTTTTCAGCTTGCAAGATGATGGCTCGTTGTGCTTGAATTCTGGAATCAATTGCATCAAGACTAGTCTTAGCATTGGCGAGCCTATCAGCAAACTGATTGCTAGTCTGTCGAGATATGGCTCCTTGTTCAGCTAGGTTGACAAACTTTTCGTAGTTCTGCTGGTATAATCGCACATTTGCAACGTATGAGGGTCGTTCTGCTTCCAGAGATTTAAGTGTTGCGCGGGCATTTGCCAGTTGCAATAAAAACGCTTGAGGCACAGTATTGTTAAGAGCGATCGCTGCTTGTGGTGTACGATCTACTTGGAGAATTGCCGCTCCTGCGGGGACTGGATCTCCAGATTTGACAAGTATTTGGGTAACTTGGCCCTGAATCTTCGGCTGGAGCGTGACTGAGCGCTGAGATTTTAGGCTAGCAATAAAATCTGAACTTTCCTCAATTATGCCGCTTTGCACTGTCGATATTTTGACTCTTACCCCTTGAGGTTGAGTGTTAGCAGTTGAGGGTGCTGAATTTTGCGGAGTGAGCAAACGCCAAACTATAGCTGCTCCGCCCCCTAACGATAGTAGTGCTGCTAAAAATAACCAAAGCCACCGCCGTTTTCCAGAAGGTGGCTCAAATGAGGTTTGTGGAGCTTTTTCTCCAAAATCGGTTTGAGGCTCAGGGGATGTCATGGCTTATGAGGAACTTAAAGAACAAATTAACTAGAATTCAATCAAAATTTCATCTGTTGATTGTAAATTACTGATTTGGCATGAGGTTTTATCGTAAATTATGTGTTACACCATCCAAATATACAGTTTTGATGATTCTGTCTAAATCTACCGAAAGGTGAATCCCCTCAAAATAAATCGCCGTCAAGACGCAAGACTGATTATTGTAAAGACGGCGATTCATCGCGTCTCTTGTCTTAACCGAACAGTATTGCAAGTTGTCTTACTTACAGCGATTTTAATTGACAATGCAATTCCCGATGCCAAGCGATCGCTGTTATTTCAACTAAGATTAGGATTATTTGCCAGAACTTGGGCACAACCAGATTTAAAATAACCCAAGGACTGGCCATCATCCGCTTGGAAACTTTGCCGATCCTGCTACCCAAACCGCAGTTTGGGATAGCCTTACAAGTGCGCCATTTTTCTGTGACAACTATACAATAGCGTTAAGCTAAAAGAAATCCATTTTAATATTAGTGATGTCTAATATTCAAGAACACGTAAATACTCTCGTAACGAGATTTATCCCAGGTTATAGATTTCTGCGTTTGCAAGAACTGACAATTGATAAAAATAATTCCCTCCAAACAGAAATTGATAGTAAATCAATTAAGATTCTCAGTTGGAATATTGCTAAACAAAACTATAATAAAACTTGGGTAAAAGATTTTGTAAAAATCATCGATACTTATCAGCCAAATCTAATATTATTACAAGAGTTTTCTCTCAAATTAGAAGCCGATGAATGGGGAAAATGGCTGAAAATGAATTGGAGCTTTGCACCTAACTTTGTAGATATTCATCATCAAACCTATTCGGGGATTTTCACAGCAGCTACAATTAGTCCAATTACCAAACAAGTTATCACTACTGAACATCATGAGCCGATTGTGAGAACTCCTAAAATTTCTTTAATTACTGAGTATCTGCTATCTGAACAAAGCACAACTCTCCTGACAATCAATAGCCATTTGATAAATTTTGTAGATTTAAATAAATTTAAAATACAACTGCAAGAATTAGAGCTAGCGTTATCTATACATCGTGGCCCATTAATATTTTCAGGAGATTTCAATACTTGGAGTCGAAAAAGAGCAGTTATCCTCAATCAAGTAACAACTAAATTAGGGTTAACGTCTGTCGTTTTTGCACCTCATGATCAGGATAAAATTAAACGCTTCCTACTATCACCCCCTTTAGATCATATCTTTTACCGAGATATCAGTGTGAAGAAAGCTAGTGCGAAAGTGCTAGACGAAATTTGTTCATCAGATCACAAACCATTGCTGGCAGAATTTACTTATACCAATCCTCAAAAAAATTAAGATGCTTGTAGATAGTAGTGTTCTCGCAATTTTTAGCACAGCGACAGTTGTTGTTCATTTCGTGGGAGTTATACATGCAGCCCATGCAGTGATGAATGTGCGTTCTTCCCAAGGGGCAATTGCTTGGAGTATTTCTCTAATTACCTTTCCCTGGCTAGCAATTCCGTTGTATTGGATTTTAGGAAGAACTAAATTTCACGGATATGCTGAAACACTACGCTCAGTCTATGCACAACACTACAAGCTTTTACATCCTACTTATAGCGAACTGATTAAATTTCAAGTTGCGCCACCCGATAATCTCGCTGAATTACAACCATTAGCGGAGACTTTTACAGATATTTCTTTCACATCAGGGAATGCTGCCGAATTACTGATTAATGGTCAGCAAACCTATGAAGCAATGCTGAAAAAGATTGCAGCAGCGACAAATTATATTTTGTTTCAATTTTATACTGTTAACGATGACCAATCAGGTAATGAGTTTAAAGAAGCGTTGATTGCTAAAGCCAAGCAAGGAATCAGCATCTATTTTCTCTACGATGAAATTGGTTCAAAGAAACTATCTCGCCCTTATATCGAGTCTCTACAACAGCATGGAATTGCAGTCAGTGCATTTAACACTACCAAAGGTCAAGGTAATCGGTTCCAATTTAATTTTCGCAATCATCGGAAAATTCTGGTAGTGGATGGAGAAATAGCATTTGTAGGTGGACTGAATATTGGTGACGAATATTTAGGAAAAAATCCTCGATTGAGTCCCTGGCGTGATACTCATATCATGCTTGAAGGCCCAACTGTACAAAGCCTACAAAACTCTTTTGTGCGAGATTGGTATTGGGCGACTCGAAAACTTATCGAAGTTAATTGGCAGGTAAAAGTTAATCAGGAAACTAATCAAACTGCATTTATACTTCCTACAGGCCCCGCAGATAGTTTGCCAGCTTGTAAGCTTTTTTTCGTTGAACTAATTAATCAAGCTCAAACTCACCTCTGGATTGCTAGTCCATACTTTGTGCCGGATGAGGCAACATTGTCGGCTTTAAAACTAGCAGCAATGCGAGGTGTAGATGTGCGAATCATCTTACCAAATCGACCCGATCACTTATTTGTTTATTTATGTTCCTTCTCTTACTACACCGAAATGGAAACAATCGGTATCAAATTGTATCGTTATAAAAATGGGTTTATGCACCAGAAAATTATAGTGGTTGATAAGAATCTCGCAGGAGTAGGAACTGTGAATTTAGATAATCGCTCTTTTTCTCTAAATTTTGAAGTTATGGGTTTTGTTACCGAGCCTGAGTTTGTCCAAAGTGTGAAAAAGATGTTAGAGGATGATTTAGCCGTCTGTGTTGCTGTTGATCTTCATGAGTACGATAAAAAACCTTTTTGGTTTAAGTTAGCCGTGAGAGTCTCGCGATTGCTGACTCCTTTACTTTAATGTGAGTCGTAGGGGTACAGCATTGCTCATTGATGTCAACTTAACGTGAAAACTAGTAGTCTGTCCCAAAAGTTTTGAGAGGTTAGTGGTGTTCAGATCCCCGACAACTTCTGCGAAGTCGGGGATCTAGCAGCCCCACAAAAGTTATGGTTTTTAGCAGAGAATTAACTTTTTGGCATTCCCTAAATATCTAACCCAACTACCATTAAATCAGGCGAATGTTCAACATTAAACTGATAATATATTTCTCGCCGCTCTTGGGGTGGAAGAGTTAATAGCCATTCTAAAATTCCCATTTCACCAAGTTGAATTTGTGGGTTACTGCGACTAAGACGCACTTTAATTTGCTCGTTGCGGCTAACTGGCAATTGTTCTGTTAGTTTCAGATTTAATTCTTTATCGAGTAAGTTAGTAATTATCAACCGATAACTGTAAGTAGTCCGGCGCTGGCTGCTAATTAATCTTTTATCTACCAAACGCTCAACTAAGTCGCGCTCTATTTTTAAACCTTCATCAATTCCTAAATTCAGTTTGAATTCTTGCCCTGGGGCAATATTGTCTAACCCAGTAGTGCCGACAAAAACGTTGTCGCGAAAAATATTCGCTTTACCTGCTAACAAAGTCGCACCATTGGGATTATTTTTCACATTCGCTTGTAGATAAGCAAAACTTACCAAGCGCGGCATTGCGACATAATCGAAGCTACAAGGATAATCATCGTTGAAAATCGTAGTTTTATGGGGTGCGCCATCACTGGGAATGTTGCCGCCACTATTCAATTTAAAGGTAACTACACTTCCTTGTTTGGATACTTCTGCTATAACGGTTTCTGCTGGAATGAGACTATCCTCGGTAGCTTCGTCTTGTTCTTGCCAATCTGCTCTGGCGGCAGCAGCAGGCGGCTCTGGTATGCTAGGCAGCAGTGGTGGCTGGGCATCAAATTGTCGTCGGCGTAACATTTGGGGACGTGGTGCATCAATATACCAGGGTTCAAGTTTGGGTGGGAGTGTACCTAATCCTGGTTTAGCCGTAGAAAGGGTGAGATTTGCACCAATCCAATCTTCACCAGTACTTTGGGTGATTTCTGCAAGATAGCTTAGATGCACAATATCGCTGGTAGTGCTAAAGCGCAAGTCATAAAGCGGATTCCAGCTAGCGCGATTTACTATGTAGGATACCTCTAATTCAAATTCGCCTTCACCCGCTACTTCAACTGCGACAACTAAGTTAAAACTCTCTTTCGGATGGGGTGTTTGGATTTTTTGCAATGAGGTGTGGAGTGCTTGCAGTTGTTTGTCTAATTCCTGCTGTTGGGTTTTGCACTCTCCAGATGCGATCGCATATTCACTATACTGGCTTCCGAGAAAGTTCAGGAAATCCAAAGTTTCGCTAAGGCTGAGATTTTTCCTAGACAAACTCTGTGCAAAGGGTTCTTCTGTTTTTTCACGTAAGCCGGCGATAAAACTAGATTGCAATGCTAAAGCATCTACTTGGGCTTGTAGGTGGCGTTTTTCTGCTTCTAATTGCTGAATTTGTCTTGTTAAATGTGCTACTCGTTCTGCTATCGGTTCAGTAGTGTAAATGCGATCGCTACTAACTCCCAGCAAGCGCACCCCTACCGTACCTGTACCACTAACCCTGACAGACTCAGTTTCTAGAGTTATTGGCACTGGGGTAATTACTAATTCCTGTTCAATTCCTGTTAAATTAACAACACCCCGCCGTGTAACCAATGCTCTATCAGCATACACGGTAACAGCTACAATCTCGCTTTGTACTGTTTTGCGCCAAGACGGTAGTTCCGGGTTAACCATTGCCAGTTTTCCCCCATTTTTAATGATTCTGCTGGTTAATTGTCAATGTTTCCCGGTCTAAGAGTCAACCCCCCTTTAGGTAATTCGTAATTATGGACTTCCAAATAAAAAAATATCCAATTAACTCTTGTAGGGTAGGCGTCTCGCCCGCCCAGCTTATATGGCGGGCAAGATGCCCACCCCACAAAATTGGATAATTTATTTCTTGGAGTTCCCTTACGAATTACGAATTACCTATGAATTGGTTCGAGCGTACTAGAAGCAGTATCAGAACTTTGCTCGACAAAATTCTTTGCCGCAGCTAGTAGATACTCATAATAGGCACGAGCGACGATAGAGAGCTGCTTGCCAGATGGGTAAACCATGTACCAATGTCGCTGAATGGGGAAGTGTTGTACATCTAAAATGCTAAACTCTGAAGTGTCTGATAGTAAGGTATGACGAGATAAAACAGAAATACCTAAACCACCTGCGATCGCTTGTTTAATTGCTTCATTACTTCCCAATTCTAGCTTGACTTTTACCGTTACCCCTTGCTCTTCAAATAGCTTTTGGACGGCGCGGCGTGTTCCTGAACCAGGCTCCCGCATAATAAAAGGTTCGTGAGACAGGCGTTGGATAGGAATATTTTTTTCTTTGGATAACGGATGATTAGTCGGTGCAAATACGATCAAAGGGTTTTCTAAAAATGGTTCACAAGTCACATCTATATTGTCTGGAATTTGACTCATAATATATAAGTCATCCAAATTTTGACTCATCCGTTCTAAAATTTGTTCGTGATTTGTTACTTGTAGCGAGATATCAATCCCTGGATAAAGTTCGCAAAACGGCCCTAACAAACGTGGGATAAAATATTTTGCTGTGGTAATCACTGCCAAGCGTAATTGTCCCTGTTTTAGCCCTTTTAAATCTGCCACCTTCATTTCATACTGGGCTATATTGTGAAAAATCTGCCGACAAGTGGCAAATAACTCCCGTCCGGCTTCCGTCAGATACAATCGCTTCCCTACTTGCTCAAATAATGGCAGCCCTACCGTTTTTGTAAGTTGCTTGATCTGCATAGAAACAGTAGGTTGGGTGAGAAACAATTCCTCAGCAGCACGAGTAAAGCTACTGTGCCGTGCCGCCGCCTCGAACACCTTTAACTGGTGCAGCGTCGCTTGGTTCAAGGGTGATTCTCCTGTATATAGCGATTAATAGATATAAGACTAGTATTGCTGAACACTGGCAAATGATATAGTGATGCTCACAGAAAGTTACGAGTTTTATCATAGATAAAACTCTATTCTTGATATTATAATAATGGTATTTTCTTTATGGATTCAAGAAGCTATTATCAGAACAGCTAAAGCGTAAGATGCCTTCCATCTCCCGATGAATGATGAATAAGGATTTTCCCAAATTCATCTATCATCATTCATCATTCCATAATTCTTCTGTAACTTTTGTCGGTAGCTTGGTTAAGTCTGGTAATCTTAATACTTCGATTTCGGCAACTTGTTCTTTAATATTCACTGGCAAGTTTAACGGTTCCCGTTCTTCTATCCAGCAGCTTGCTAAGGGCAAGGTTAACTCCATTTCATCAAGGGGTCGAGGAATTACCATCACAGCATTCAATTCCCCAATACGTTCTGCCTCAAACATTCCCGCTTCCACTGCTACCGCCACATTGGCTACGGAACCACGGATAATCGCTGTACACAAACCCGCACCAATTTTTTCATAAGCTGCTAAATGAACATCAGCAGCTTTGAGCATGGCATCACACGCTCCCACCATCGCCGGAAATCCTCGCGTTTCTACCAAACCAATTGCTTGATTACTCAGACGGCTGTAATTGCCCTCTTCCATCAATTTCGTAAAACGGGTTGTGATGGGAAGCACTATATCTAGGTTGGCATAAGGTCGGGGAATCACTAAACTAGAAACCAGCTGACCAAACTGTTCAGCCGTTTGCACGCCTGATTCTACCGCCAGACGCACATCAGCAATTCCACCCCGAACGATCGCAGTACAATGACCACTACCAGTTTTTTCATACCCAACGAGGTGAACTCCTGCCGATTTCAGCATCATATCTGCTGTCCCCACGATCGCGGGAAAGCTGCGGGTAGAAACTAAACCCAAGGCGGTATCCTGAAAGGTTTCTTGACTACTCGCCCCTTGGTTGCTGCGAGTAGACCGTTGATTAGATGTTTCCATGATGAATTCTCCAAAATACGGAAAAAGCCGACACCTTACAATTAACACTTACTCGAACTAATCGTCAGAGTTTGGGTTGCTCAAGGATTGTCTATGAGGAAACAATGTAGTCAACAGTCTGCTGATGCTCCCTTGTCCATAAATTTGAGTCCCGAAACCATTAGGGGATTCTGTAGTTGGCTGATTGGGGTCTGAATGATATTCTGTAGACTCTTGGGCGGCTGACTCCAAGGTGGAGTTAGCATCATTGGCAGGTTCCTCTACGGGAGGAGGCTGACTTTCGGGAGTGGCGGGAGATTTAAAATAAGAAATCGACTTGTTTTGTTTGAAATCTACAAAAGCCGCAGCTGAGAAGTTAGTCGAGGAAGTTACCTTTTCCTTAACCTCACCTGAGCCATTTTCCTCTTCCTTTGGCGGTACTGCATTTGTAGAAGTAGGGTTATTTGTAGATGGTTCTGGTTCCTTGATTTGGCTAATCTGCCGACTGGTGTCTCCTAAAATTGAACCAGGTGGTACTACTTGTCCAGGTTCAACCGAATAGTTAAAAACTGTTGTTGCTGAACCAATACAAGCATTTGTTCCAATTTTGCCTTTGCCAACCATCAAAAAACCGGCTCCCAGGTTTGCACCTGCTTCTACCTCTAGAGTGCCTTCATGGACTTGGAGAATTGCTCCCATCCCAATGCAGACCCCTGCCCCAATGATGATCTTGCTATTTACAGCCGCTTGGAGGATCACCCCAGGTGCAAGTACCGCGCTTGGATGAATAGTCACCTCACCACTAATGTAAGAATCAAAGTTATTGCTGAGGCGCAGTGGCGGCACAGACATGGAAATTTTAACCTCGGAAGCAGGTGTAGTGCTGAGTGCTGAGTGCTGAGTGCTGAGTATGTTCACAAAATCTGAGCTTACAGCTGGTTTAACTGGTGTCTTTAAAGTGTTAACTCAGACTCAGCACTTTTAACTCAGCACTGTTATGGTCGTTGAATAATCGTTTCTAATACTCGACGCTTGGCTTTGGGGTCAACACCAATTAAGCGTACATATTCCCCTGGATATTCGCCGAGTTGTCCTTCTACGGCTGCGATCGCTTCTCTTTCTGAGGAGGCTTGAATTTGACCGGTACTAGTCCAGGAACCTGTACGGAATCGCCGTTGATCTACATGCTCAACGCTAATTTTATACCCACCAGCTAATAGTTGCCGGAGTTGTTCTACTACTTCAGTACTCAAGCGGGTAGCGGTAGCGGTAGCGGTAGCTGTTGCTTTTGCAGAGGGTGTTGCACTAGTAGTAAATGATTTCTGACTGCCAGAGGAGGCTACTTGACCGTTTGGACGTTGGATAATAGTCTCTAATATCCGCCGTTTGGCTTTCGGGTCAATACCAATTAAGCGTACATATTCCCCTGGATATTCGCCGAGTTGTCTTTCTACAGCTGCGATCGCTTCTCTTTCTGAGGAGGCTTGAATTTGACCAGTACTAGTCCAGGAACCTGTACGGAAGCGACGCTCATCTACGTGTTCTATGCTAATTTTAGAGCCACCAGCCAATAATTGCCGGAGTTGGTCTACTACTTCTGTACTCAAGTGGCTACTGGTAGCTGTTGCTGTAGCAGAGCTAGCACTGGTAGCAAATGATTTCTGACTACCAGAGGGTGCTACTTGACCATTTGGACGTTGGATAATGCTTTCTAATACCCGCCGTTTAGCTTTGGTATCAATGCCGATTAAACGCACATATTCGCCTGGATGGCTTTCTATACATTCTTCTAAGGCGGAGATGACTTGATTTGTGGAAGTTGCTTCTATTGGCTTGCAACTAGTCCAGGAACCAGTGCGGAAGCGCCGCTCATCTACGTGTTCTACGCCAATTTTATAACCACTTGCCAAAAGTTGACGGATCTGATCTAGTGTTTCGCCATTAACTTTGGCACTGCTAGAGCCATTACTGTTACCATTACCATTACTGCTGCTGTAGCTACCATTGCTATGGCTACTAATTGGAGCTTTAAAACTGGTCGCTGGTTTTGCATCACCATCTGGACGTTGGATGATGCTCTCAAGCACACGCCGTCTACCTTTGTCAATGCCAAATAGGCGGACATACTCACCGCTATGGTCATTTAGACAGCTTTCTAAGGCTGCGATCGCTTCACCGATTGATCTCGGTTCAATTGGTTGACAACTAGTCCAAGAACCTGTGCGGAATCGTCTTTGGTCTACGTGTTCCGTACCAATTTTATAACCTTGTTGTAATAGATACCGCAACTGATCTATTGTTTCTGCACCCAAGCTATTGCTCGCCACTTCACTACTCCTTTCTAGCTCTAAAACAGTAATACCATTACCTGTATAAGATTTAGCAACTTCATCCCGAATGGGTGCTATACATTTGATATCCGCAGCACAGAGATAACCAGCTCGTAATGCCTGATTAATCCCAACCACATGATGAGCAAATTCCTTATCTTGATCTTGCACATCTGGCAAGCGGTCAGCTTGCTGCTGGCTGGTAATTATCGCTCCCGAAGGTATATATTTACCAGGGGGAATCTCTACGTCTTGAATCAAAGCGTGCATCATCACGATGCAACCTGCACCCACTCTGGCATTAAACACCGTCGAGCGAAAGCCAATGAAGGAATTATCCCCTACATAAGCTGGCCCGTGAATTAGAGCCATGTGGGTAATGCAAGTGTTTTTACCAATCCATACCGAGTATTTATTTTGGTCATCACCAATTACTCGTCCTTGCTCCAATCCATGAATGACAACACCATCTTGAATATTAGTGTTTTCACCAAGATAAAAGGGTGTACCTTCATCCGCTCTAATCGTAGTCCCCGGAGCAACGATTACATTTGCACCTATTCGTACATCCCCAATTAGATTGGCGAACGAATGTACAAAGGAAGTTTCATGGATTTGGGGTTCAGCTAAATTCCTTGACCACGGGGTTGGGGGTGCCGCCGTGCTGCGGACTGCCATCGCGAGATTCCTCCTGTATTTTCTGTCATTAGTCATTTGTCCTTTGTCGAGAACTAATGACCAATGACTACTGACTATCAATATTGATCTTTTTTGCTGTAAATTAGGCGATCTTCAACGTAAATAGTATCTATGATCGCCACCACTGCTGCATCCAATGGACGCTGTTCATTGCCAACAACTTGACGAGCGGCACTACCACGAGTGATGAGTACCCACTCATCTACTCCTGCTCCCACAATATCTGCTGCTACTTCATACTCTGGTAGGATATTGCCGTTTTCATCTACTAATTGTAACAACAGTAGTTTCACACCTCTAAGACTTGGATCTTTTTGGGTGCTAACTACTGTGCCGCGAACTTTGGCAATTTGCATTACAAATTACGGTCTTCTACCGAAAGGACGAATTGCATTCACATTTTCCCGGAACTGCTCTACATCTTCGGTATAACGAATTGGTAGAACGTATTCTAAGTTTTCGTGAGGACGAGCAATGATGTGAGTAGACAGTACTTGTCCGCCATTGACTCGCTTTACAGATTCAACTCCTGCGGCCACAGAAGCTTGCACTTCGGAAACGTCACCCCGAACAATTACCGTTACCCGACCACTACCAATTTTTTCATAACCTACTAAAGTGACGCGAGCCGCTTTCACCATTGCGTCGGCAGCTTCCACCACTGCTGGAAAGCCTAGCGTTTCAACCATTCCCACTGCAATTGACATTAGTTTTAATCCCTTTTTTATTGTTTTTAGCCTTGGACAAAAGTGATGCTCAATCAGGTAAAGAGCTTTAATTACTTTGTTTAAACAGCTTTTAAGTACGGAATTGTTCTACCGCTTCTGTGTAACGTATCGGCAAGACGTATTCCAGGTTTTCGTGAGGACGAGCAATGATGTGAGTGGATAACACTTCACCACCAAAGACTCTTTTCGCCGCTTCAACTCCAGCTGCTACAGAAGCTTGAACTTCCGATACATCTCCCCTAACTATGACGGTGACACGAGCGCTACCAATTTTTTCATAGCCCACCAAAGTGACACGGGCGGCTTTCACCATCGCATCAGCAGCTTCTACAACTGCTGGAAAGCCTTTCGTTTCAATCATCCCAACTGCAATTGGCATCGCAGAACTCCTACAAAATGAATCAGATCGGTACTGTTGTTTGAAATTTTTGACGGGGAGAGGTTTATCTTATAGCTAAGAAAACACTTCCAAATTAAGCATAGGAAAGCTTGGCGTCCCTGGCAATATAAATTACTATAATAGTTTATGATAAGAAAGTTTTAAAAAACTTAACAAAAAGTTATCTGTCCTTCTGGGCGATTAAAGTTCACTAATTCTTAGAGAGGCCACTTATGCTTTATAATTTCTTTATTACATTTACAAAACGACATTCATAACCAAGGCTAATCCGATCTGTCGAGGGACAAACATCGGCTGTAACTTTTGCTGCATCTATCTTTTGTTAAAGATTGCTACATCTACAATGACTAGGTGAAAAATATATAACTTTTCCAAATATATTGTATAAAGTACTTTGCTGAAAGTAGAAATACAAATGTAAAAAGGTCAGTGATGTTAAGGCAAGTAAATGCTTTTGCTTATGTAAAGTTATATTTTACTTATGTTAAATAGGGTAAAGCTAGGTAAAAGTACTCGCTAGAATGTAGCGGAAACAATATTAAAAAAACATCGGTATTTTGGTAAATTAATTTTATTAAATAAATAATTGTTTTAGAGCTTTTTTTTAATCAAGGCTGATTCGTCAAGGAAAATTTAAATGGATCAATTTCTATTTTCAACAAGTTGGTTTGTGCCTTTTTATAGCTTATTAGGCGCAATTTTGACCTTGCCGTGGGGAATAGGAATAATTCAGCGAACAGGGCCAAGACCTGCGGCATACTTAAATTTGTTGACGACCGTTTTAGCTTTTATCCATAGCTTGTTTGTGTTTAAAAGTATCTGGTATAGAGAACCAGAAACTTTACTGGTGAATTGGTTCAAAGTTGCCGATTTAGACTTATCTTTTGCCTTAGAACTTTCACCCGTTAGTATTGGGGCAACAGTTTTAATTACAGGGTTAAGCTTACTGGCACAAGTTTACGCTCTGGGTTATATGGAAAAAGACTGGTCGTTGGCGCGTTTTTTTGCGCTGCTGGGATTTTTTGAAGCAGCGTTGAGTAGTCTAGCAATCAGTGATTCTTTGTTTCTCAGCTATGCCCTTTTGGAAGTCTTGACCCTTTCGACTTACTTGCTGGTGGGGTTCTGGTATGCTCAACCGTTAGTAGTGACGGCGGCGCGGGATGCGTTTTGGACTAAACGGGTGGGAGACTTGTTGCTACTAATGGCTGTGGTAACACTTTCTACCTTAGCCGGGAGTTTAAACTTTTCGGATTTATATGAATGGGCGCAAACAGCTAATTTAAGTCCAATGACATCGACGTTGCTGGGGTTGGCGTTAATTGCTGGGCCTGCTGGTAAATGTGCCCAATTTCCCCTGCACCTGTGGTTAGATGAGGCAATGGAAGGACCCAACCCCGCTTCGGTAATGCGAAACTCGTTGGTAGTAGCTGGTGGTGCTTATTTACTGTATAAATTTCAACCATTGTTAGCCCTGTCGCCAGTTGCCTTAAATGCCTTGGTAGTCATGGGTACGGTGACAGCGATTGGAGCCACATTAGTATCTATAGCTCAAATTGACATTAAGCGATCGCTATCTCATTCCACCAGTGCATACATGGGGTTAGTATTTTTGGCCGTAGGGTTGCAGCAAGGGGGTGTAGCCTTGATGTTGCTGTTAACTCATGCGATCGCCAAAGCATTATTATTTATGAGTTCTGGTTCAGTCATCTTGACTACCCAAAGCCAAGACTTGACAGAAATGGGCGGTTTGTGGTCACGGATGCCAGCCACCACCACTGCCTTTGTGGTCGGTTCAGCTGGGATGGTAACACTACTACCACTAGGAAGCTTCTGGGCAATGTTAGCATGGGCTGATGGTTTTGTCAGTATTAGCCCTTGGGTAATTGGGGTTTTAATATTAGTTAATGGTTTGACAGCATTAAACCTAACCAGAGTATTTAGATTAGTATTTTGGGGTAAACCGCAACAAAAAACCCGTCGCACCCCAGAAGTTGGTTGGCAGATGGCGCTACCAATGGTGATTCTGACAGTGCTGACTCTGCTTTTACCTCTGATGTTACAGCAATGGTACTTGCTACCCGATTGGGAAAGTATTAACTGGTATGTGGCGTTAGCATTATTTAGTTCTACCGTGGTGGGAGTAGGTGTAGGGTGTACAGTTCATCTGCACAAAGCTTGGTCACGATCCAGAATCTTGGCGTGGAGATTTGTGCAAGACTTGTTAGGTTATGATTTTTATATTGACCGAGTTTATCTTGTAACGGTGGTAAGCGCAGTTGCACTGCTATCTAAAATTTCTGCTTGGAGCGATCGCTACTTGGTTGATGGTTTTGTAAACTTGGTTGGGTTTGCAACAATTCTTGGCGGACAAACTTTAAAGTACAGCATTTCTGGGCAATCTCAGGGCTATATGTTGACCATCCTAGCAGTCGTTAGCGTCCTGGGTTTTTTCATCAGCTGGTCGTTGGGTTTACTAGATAAATTGCCTTTTTAAGAGTGCTGAGTGCTGAGTGCTGAGTGCTGAGTTAGGAGTTAGGAGTTAGGAGTTAAAAATTTATTATTCTTCCCCTGCTTCCCCTGCTCCCCTTGCTTCCCCTGCTTCCCTTACCTAAAGTCTATGCTTAGTGTTTTAATTCTAGTGCCGTTAATCGGTGCAGCTTTAATTGGTTTCTCGCCCTCTGGCATCAATGGAAAATTCGCCCGTGGGGTGGCTTTGGTCTTTGCCAGTATCGCTTTTTTGTGGACAATCATACTAGCAATTCAGTTTCATCCAGGGGAAATTACTCAACAGTTTGCTGAGTCTCTCCCTTGGATAGATGCTTTAGGGTTGAATTATAACCTTGGGATAGATGGTTTATCTTTGCCATTGCTGGTTTTGAATGGATTGTTAACTGCCATTGCCATCTACAGCAGCGATGAATCCCTACAGCGTCCGAAATTTTATTACTCTTTGATCCTATTATTAAGCGCTGGGGTGACAGGAGCCTTTCTGGCACAGGATTTACTGCTATTTTTCCTGTTTTACGAATTGGAACTAATTCCGCTGTATTTGTTGATAGCTATTTGGGGTGGCGCGAAACGGGGTTATGCTGCGACCAAATTTCTGATTTATACAGCCGTTTCGGGCATTCTGATTTTAGCAAGTTTCCTCGGCATGGTTTGGCTGAGTGGTTCCTCTAACTTTGCACTAGCAACCTTGAACGCAACAACTTTACCTCTAGCAACACAGCTTTTATTGCTAGCGGGAATTTTGATCGGTTTTGGGATTAAAATTCCCTTGGTTCCCTTTCATACTTGGTTGCCAGATGCTCACGTTGAAGCTTCCACACCGATTTCCGTACTGTTGGCTGGGGTGCTGTTGAAGTTGGGAACTTACGGCTTACTGCGGTTTGGCATGAACTTGTTACCAGAAGCTTGGGCTTATGTGGCTCCTTGGTTAGCCACTTGGGCGGTGGTAAGTGTGCTGTATGGTTCATCCTGCGCGATCGCTCAAACCGATATGAAAAAAATGGTAGCATACAGCTCCATTGGACACATGGGTTATGTGCTGTTAGCGGCGGCGGCGGCCACACCTTTAAGTGTGTTGGGTGCTGTAATGCAAATGATTAGCCACGGCTTGATTTCGGCAATGTTGTTTTTGCTAGTAGGGGTTGTGTATAAAAAAGCCGGAAGCCGTGATTTAGAGGTTATCCAAGGATTGCTCAACCCAGAACGGGGTATGCCAGTAATCGGTAGCTTGATGATTGTCGGAGTCATGGCCAGCGCTGGTATACCGGGAATGCTAGGGTTTATTTCTGAATTCGTAGTTTATCGAGGGAGTTTCCCAGTTTTCCCAGTGCAAACCTTGCTATGTATGCTTGGTACTGGTTTAACAGCGGTTTACTTCTTAATACTCGTCAACCGCGCCTTTTTCGGCCGCTTGTCTGCACAAGTTACCAACTTACCACGAGTGTATTGGAGCGATCGCATCCCAGCAGTAATTTTAGCGGCGCTGATTGTGATTTTTGGCATTCAACCTGCTTGGTTAGTGCGCTGGACTGAACCAACAATTACAGCAATGGTGAATAGCCAAAATGTAGTAGTAGCAGTGTCCTTGGATAAAGCAATGGGGAGTAGGGATTAGGGACTGGGGACTAGGGACTAGGGGAGATTTTTTTTAATACATAATACCCAATTCCCAGTACCCAATTCCCAGTACCAAATCCCCAGTACCCAATCCCTAAACTTTTCGGAGAGATGGTAATGGTAACTATTAAAAAGAAAGCAACTCACAATCCCTTAGCTGAGTATATTGAACGCCTGCAAAAAGGAGATGCATTACTTCCCGATAGTCCAGAAAATGTACTAGAAGTTGTTGGTATTCTTAAAAGTTATGGGGTAGTTTTAGATGCCTACTCAAAAAATCTTAACTATATTGCCGAGCATCAGTTTTTAGTATTTTTTCCATTTTTTAAATACTTTAATGGAGAGGTTTCTTTTCAAAAATTACTCCGTCACTGGTGGCATAACCGAATTAATTTTGAATATGCCGAGTATTGCATGAAAGCTATGATGTGGCACGGTGGCGGTGGACTAGATACGTATTTAGATACAACAGAATTTCAAGAAAGAGCGCAAGCCGTTATTGCCGCAAAATTTAAAAATAATCCCTTCATTCCGAGTATAAACCAACTGTTTCCAGATTTCTTGACTGAACACTTGCGTGTCTCTGCTTACTACACAGGTTTAGGTCAATTCTGGCGAGTCATGGCTGATATCTTCCTCAGCTTATCAGACCTCTACGATCAAGGCAAAATCAAATCGATTCCCCAAGTTGTAGAACACATTAAAGTTGGGTTAGTGGCAAATGCATCAAACCCAATTACCTACACCATCAAAATTCGGGGTGAAGTTTATGAAATCATTCCCAAAAGCGTTGGTTTGACTTTCTTAGCAGATACAGCCATCCCTTATGTAGAAGCAGTATTCTTCCGAGGAACTCCTTTCCACGGTACAGTTTCATACAACGCCCAAGGATATCAAATTCCCCCAGATCAAACTCTATTTCAATATGGCGCATTGTATGCCGATCCTTTGCCTATCGGCGGTGCAGGTATTCCTCCTACCTTGCTGATGCAGGATATGCGTCATTATCTTCCAGAGTATCTGCACGAAATTTATCGTCGTAGTCTCCGGGGTGAAGATGATTTGCGGGTACAAATTTGCATTAGTTTCCAAAAATCGATGTTTTGCGTGACGACAGCAACCATTTTGGGACTGATGCCTCATCCTTTGGATACTAAAAATTCAAATGAGCAAAAAGTTAATCGAGTTTATTTAGAGAAGTGGATGAGTCGGTTACAAACTTCACGGTTGCTAGATGTGAATAAATAACTGAAAAATTGTAGGTTGGGTGGAGGCTTTGCGTAACCCAACATCCTGACAAGTTTTTTGGATAGCTTCTGGAACATGAATATAGCAATCCTAAATGAGTTGTGAAAATCGAGAGAATAAGATACCCGACTTCTGAAAGAAGTCGGGTATCTTATTGTTAACGAATGATTTAGGACTGCTATATATCAGCAGTAAGCTTATTTATTAAATTTAACCAATCCTTAAAGAATCAGTTGACTTTTTCGCCAAATAACTGTTGATTTACTATCTGATTAGATTTCTATACTTGCAGATATATATTCAACTAAATAATCTATATACCTAGATATACAGGAGCGATCTGACTCATATATCTTAGTTTAAATATTAAGTTATACCTTGTTTTTTGACAAAAAAAGTTACATGATTGATATCAAAAGCACCTACTTAGATAGTGAGTAGTGCTTTAAAGATAGGAGAAATTTGCACGATTAACACTGATAGTGACTACTTATTCGGCAATTATTCAGATAAATTTGGCTCATTTTTTTAGCATTTAACATGCTAATATACTTCATTTATTTTTGTGAATCATGAAAGCAAAATATCTAATAACCATCTCAAATTTACTCATGTCGGAGTTGAACTAGCTCATGCTACAAGGATGGATTCAAATTGCATTAACGTTACTAATTATAGTAGCGATTACTCCCTTCTTTGGGAGATATATAGCGCGTGTATTCCTAGATCAAAGAACTTTTCTCGACGTGATTTTGAATCCGATTGAGCGAGTGCTTTACTCTTTGGTTGGCGTTCAAACCCAAGAAAATATGACGGGTTGGCAGTATGCACGAGCAATCCTGTACAGCAATGTAGTCATGGGGTTGCTGATTTTCTTTATCATCGCCAATCAGGGATGGCTACCGCTTAACCCAACCAAGATAGATGCCCCAACCTGGGACACCATTGTACATACAACTATTTCCTTTATTACTAACACCAACCAGCAACATTATTCTGGTGAAACCTACTTGAGCTACGGTAGTCAAATGTTGGGGCTAGGCTACCACATGTTCACCTCGGCGGCAACAGGTATCGCAGTCGCGATCGCCTTTATTCGAGGGTTGACGGGTAGACCTTTGGGTAACTTTTATGTAGACCTAATTCGCTCGATTACCCGAATTTTGCTGCCGATTAGTATTGTTGGTGGCATCATCTTTATTGCTCTTGGTGTGCCAGAAACCTTAGCTGGCCCAGCAGTATTTCCGACCTTAGAAGACCCTAATATTAGTCAGGCGATCGCTCTTGGCCCAGTTGCCCACTTTGAGATTATCAAACAGCTAGGCGAGAATGGCGGCGGCTTTTTTGCCATCAACTCGGCACACCCCTTTGAAAATCCCAACGGCTTTTCTAATTTAATTCAGATTGTGGCCATGCTTTCGGTTCCCACATCCCTGATTTATACCTATGGATTGTTTGCAAATAACACCAAACAAGCCTGGTTACTCTACGGAATGGTCGGTGTAATTTTTATCGGATTTCTGATTGTCACCGCCATTGGAGAATATAACGGCAATCCAGCTGTAAATACGCTTTTGGGCAGTCAGCAACCGAACCTAGAGGGGAAAGAAGTCCGCTTTGGTTGGGCAGAATCCGTGCTGTTTGCGGTAAGTACAACTGGTACTATGTGCGGCGCTGTCAACAGTTTCCACGACTCCTTCATGCCCGCAGGCGGTTTTATATTTCTCTCGAATATGTTCCTGCAAATCATGTGGGGTGGACAGGGTACTGGAACCGCTTACCTGTTTGCCTATAGCATCCTAGCAGTATTCGTCACAGGTCTGATGGTGGGACGCACCCCAGAATTTCTGGGACGCAAGATTGAAAAGCGTGAAGTCGTCCTGGCTAGCTTCCTGATTTTGCTAGTTCATCCCATCGCTATTTTGATTCCGGGGGGAATCGCCTTAGCTTTTCCTGACCAATTGGCAGGGATTAGCAATCCTGGCTTTCATGGCTTTTCTCAAGTTATCTATGAATATGCCTCAGCTGCGGCTAACAACGGTTCTGGGTTTGAAGGTTTAGGCGATTCACAACCCTCTCCCTTGGCGATCGCAACTGGCACGAAAACTACCGTAACCGCCCTTTGGTGGAACCTAAGCACCTGCTTCAGCCTCTTAGCCGGACGCTATGTACCAATCATCGGTCTACTGCTGCTAGCAGATAGTATGTCCCGCAAGCAAGCTGTTCCCTACACAACTGGTACATTGCGAACCGACACCGGACTATTTACAGGCGTCACCGCAGGCGTAATTTTAATCTTGGGCGCACTCACATTCTTCCCAGTGCTGGCATTGGGGCCCATCGGTGAAGCCTTTTTTATCGCCAAAGGTATCGGGTAGAGAATGGGGGATGAGGGAGATGAAAAAGCAAGGGAGCAGGGAGCTAGGGAGAAGAATTTTCCCCCAGCAAGAGCAGCACCCCGCCCCTCTGCCTCTTCTCCATCCCCAATGCCCAATGCCCCATGCCCAATCCCCAATTCCCTAAAATTTAATCTATGCCAACTACTACTGATTCTCCTTCATCCCGGATTCCATCTGGAACTCGTGACTCGCGCAAGCATACTCCCAAAGCTGATTTGAAGGGACTTTACCAGAGAGCAATTCGAGAGTCATTTATCAAGCTCGATCCTCGAATTACTGTCAGAAACCCAGTTATGTTTGTTGTTTGGGTAGGGACAATTGTCACCTTGCTTGTCACCCTTAACCCAAATCTATTTGGCACAATTCAGGCAGATATCAACCAACAACGCTTGTTAAATGGGTTGATTACCTTCATTCTCTTTTTCACACTCGTTTTTGCAAACTTTGCCGAAGCCGTCGCGGAAGGACGCGGTAAAGCACAGGCTGATTCACTGCGAACGACGCGATCGGATACGATCGCTAATAAAATCCTCCCTGATGGTTCCATAGTAAAAGTCAGTTCTACGGAACTGCGACGGGGCGATATAGTTCAGGTGGTGGCAAATAACATGATTCCCGCCGATGGGGATGTTATTAAAGGCATTGGTTCAGTGGATGAGTCGGCCATTACTGGGGAATCTGCCCCTGTATTAAAGCAACCAGGTACAGATATTGCCAGTTCGGTGACAGGAGGTACACGCTTACTTTCCGACGAGTTGACGATTCGCATTAGTGCTGATCCTGGTCAAGGCTTTATCGATCGCATGATTGCCCTGGTGGAAGGGGCACAACGCACCAAGACACCCAACGAAATTGCCTTGACGGTATTGCTAGCAGTACTAACACAGGTGTTCTTGATTGTAGTGTCAACCATTCCCCCCTACGTGGGCTACATTGCCACCTTTATCACCACAGCCTTTGGCCCTGAGGCGGGAAACAGTTTGCGTACAGGTGCTAGCGTTGCGATTCTCATCTCACTACTGGTAGCTTTGATTCCCACAACTATTGGTGGTTTGCTCAGTGCGATCGGTATTGCAGGGATGGACAGAGTTGCCCAATTTAATGTCATTGCGACCTCTGGTAGAGCAGTAGAAGCCTGCGGTGACATCAATACCTTGGTGCTAGATAAGACAGGCACTATCACACTGGGTAATCGGATGGCCGACGAGTTTATTCCCTTGAATAACCACTCACTAATAGACGTGGCGCGAGTCTCCCTAGCTGCTAGCTTGTTTGATGAAACGCCAGAAGGCAAGTCAATTGTGATACTAGCAGAAAAGTCCCAGGCTGGGGTAGATTTCAATATCGACAAAGCCGAAGGTGTGGAATTTTCTGCAAAAACTCGGATGAGTGGCACGAATTTACCTGATGGTAAACAAATTCGCAAAGGGGCGGTAGATGCCATTAAAGGGTTTGTCCGTTCTCGTGGCGGCCAGGTTCCTGATGATATAGATGCAGCTTATGAGCGAGTTTCTCGGTTAGGAGGTACACCCTTAGCTGTCTGCCAAAATGACGATATTTATGGGGTTATTTACCTCAAAGATATTGTCAAACCTGGACTGCGGGAACGGTTTGACCAACTCCGGCGCATGGGTGTTCGCACCGTTATGCTGACAGGTGACAACCGAATTACGGCTTCGGTAATTGCGGAGGAAGCTGGGGTGGATGATTTCATTGCCGAAGCAACTCCAGAAGACAAAATTGAGGTGATTCGCTCGGAACAATCTCAGGGTAAGCTAGTAGCAATGACTGGAGATGGTACGAACGATGCACCTGCCCTCGCTCAAGCAAACGTGGGTGTGGCAATGAACTCTGGGACGCAAGCTGCTAAAGAAGCCGCTAACATGGTGGACTTAGACTCTGACCCCACAAAGTTAATTGACTTAGTAACCATAGGTAAACAGTTGCTAATTACTCGTGGCGCATTGACAACATTTTCCATCGCTAACGACATTGCCAAGTATTTTGCCATCATTCCCACGATCTTTGCTGCGGCTGGCATCGGCGCACTGAATATTATGGGATTAAAGAGTGCCCAATCTGCGATCATCTCGGCGCTGATTTACAATGCCCTGATTATTCCGGCATTAATCCCGCTAGCACTCAAAGGCGTGAAGTTCTTACCTTTAACAGCAGATCAACTGCTACGTCGCAACATCTTGATCTATGGCCTTGGCGGCATCATTGCTCCCTTCATTGCCATCAAACTGATAGATATTATCCTACCTTTGTCTTAATTTACTATGAAACCTGTTCATCTCCGCCGCGCGATTGCTGCCCAAGTATTAGAAGAAATAACTGAAATCTGGTATCAATGGCGTAGACAAAAGCTACCACTGTATTTGTTCCTGGCGATGTGTTTCAACCTAGTGGTTGCACCTCTAGTCTATGCCGCTACTGGTGAAGAACTTTCCCGCAGTCAATCTTGGGGATTGGGATTGTTAGGACTGACGACGCTAGGACTTTCCATCTATTTATTCTTTGTAATGTTTGTACCGGAGAAATTCTAATGAGTTTTGCACGCGAAGCTAGTAGAGCTATTCGTTCTACCTTGGTACTCTGGGTAATTGGAGCAATTATTTATCCTTTTGCGATGATTGCCATTGGGCAGATTGTATTTCCGTTTCAAGCAAATGGTAGTCTACTGAAAAATAGCGCTGGTCAAGTTGTCGGTTCTGCCTTAATTGGTCAACCTTTTACTAGCGATCGCTATTTTAACAGCCGTCCCAGCACCACGAGCTACAGCACAGCCGATCCCAAAAAGGATGATGGGGGAGTTTTGAAAACCGGGGTTTCCGGTGCTAGTAACTTGGCTCCCAGTAATCCCGCATTACTGGAACGCATCAAAGGTAAAGATGACCCCGACCCCACCAAAAAAATTGAAGGTGACTTGACTCGTCTGAAAAAAGCAGGTATGCAACCCACTGGCGATTTAGTCTACACCTCTGCTTCCAGCCTTGACCCCCACATTACCCCGGAAGCTGCCGCAGCGCAAATTGCACGAGTAGCCAAAACGCGGGGAGTTCAAGCAAACCAACTCGAAACTTTAATTTCCCAAAATACCGATGGTCGCTTTCTCGGCATTTTTGGCGAACCAGGGGTTAATGTTTTAAAGCTGAATTTAGCTCTCGATCAGATCAAGAAATAAACGCAGATTACTTACAGCTATTTTCAGTTAAATAGACCACACGGTAGGGGCACAGCATTGCTGTGCCCCTACGACTGTTTTACATCTAGCAGTCCACCACATCAACATTCCAGGGTAAAATCCTTCTCTCTTCCTCTGTGTTCTCTGCGCCTCTGCGGTTCGTTATTTAACTAAAACCTCTTACTCTATATCATAACTATATCTCTAAATATATACCTAATTAACTAATCAATAAACATAGAGATATTCGCTTAATACATTTTATATATCTTTAAAATATATCTACAGAAAAACATATTTTTCTTTAAAATATTGGACAATATTATTAGAGTTAAAAAATGTTTTGTGCTAGAAAACAAAAAGGTTTTAGATCCAAGCTTGCTTGGTGTTTTTATCGAAGATAATAGCGTCTACTGCGGTCTTCATTTAGCTGAAATCCAGTTACCTGAACGATGCGTTTTTGTAGGGATTTTAAGAGATACTCAAGTAATCTCAGCAACAGATAATCCGACTATTTTTGCTGGAGACTACGTTTTAGCAATAGCAACCCATCCGATGATGGTTCCCGCTCTCAAAGTCACTCTCAAGAAAATTCATTCTGTTTACTATTCCCTCAACTATTGCTTACTGGAAGCTCGACCAGCAGACAGGCAATCTGTTAATTCAGATGACTCAGATTTAACAACTAATTTGAATTCCACATATTATTAGACAGATGAACATTCACATCGGCAAACTTCCTCCAAAATCTGGGATGGAAACTAAGCAAGGTAGTAGTTTCTCACGAGTTTCTGAAGATGTTTAATTTAGATGACCTTTACTAAATCTGAGTTCGACTGACTAAAGGTTTTTAATATGCCTACTTCAGAGTTTTTCCGATTTTATGTATCCACCCAACAAAGTGTTCATCACTCAACTCTAGTTGAAGCAAACCTGGCGAAGCTAACACATAATGACACAAAACCACAAGACGGAGATATCCCCTTTGTCGCAGTATTTTTGGCTCACATTTCCTTCATGATTGTTTGGGCAATGGTCGTTTATCTCGTTTCATCTGTCTGCAAAGCACTAGAAGATCCCCCAGAAAATGCAGCACAAGATAAAGACGAAATAGTAAGCATCAAATATTTACAGCAACATCCCTGTGAAAGGTGTCAATTTTTTAACAACAACCGTTATCTAAAGTGTGCAGTACAGCCTGCCATTGCTCTAACTATACAAGCACTCAATTGCTCTGACTACTGTCATAAATAGGTGAGTTTCTCGCTACACTATAGCGATCGCTTGATGTCACGCTTCCCAATTATGCTCCAAGGTTTTGTGCAAATCTTCCTCACCCTGTTCCTAGTTGTCGTGTCAGTACCAATGGTCGGACACTACCTAGCTGAAGTCTTTTTGATGGAAAGAACTTGGCTCGATGCAGTGATGAACCCATTGGAGAGCTTAATTTATCTCCTTATGGGTATTGAACCACAAGAGAGCATGACTGGAAAAACTTATGCGATCGCTGTTCTACTCAGTAATACAGCAATGGCAGTTTTGGCGCTACTACTGCTGATGTTCCAAAGCTTACTACCGTTGAATCCTACCAATTTAGGGATGCCCACTTGGGACACAGCATTACACACCACCATTTCATTCTTAGTTGCTGCCGATTTGCAACACTATGTGCCAGAAAGCACAATGTCTTACCTGAGCCAGATCACAGCCTTGGGTTTCTTAATGTTTGTTGCGCCAGCCACCGGATTAGCGGTAGGAATTGCCTTCATTCGCGGCTTAACAGGTAGACTATTGGGCAACTTTTACGTAGATTTGACTCGCTCGATAACGCGAGTCCTGCTACCCATCGCTATTGTCAGTACAGTGTTGTTGATGTTGGGCGGTGTGCCCGAAACCCTGGGCGGCCCTGTAAATATTACCACCTTAGAAGGAGCAACTCAGGCGATCGCTCGTGGCCCTATTGCCCACTTTGAAAGCATCAAAATGCTGGGTGAGAACGGTGGAGCCTTCTTTGGTGGCAACTCGGCTCATCCTTTTGAAAATCCCAATGGCGGTACAAATTTGGTGCAAGTGGTAGCAATGTTACTGGTTCCTACAGCATTACTTCATACCTACGGCATCTTTATCGGGAACTTAAAACAGAGTCGCCGACTATTGTGGATGGTGTTCGCCATTTTTGTAATCTTAATTGGTGTAACTGCGATCGGTGAATATCAGGGCAATCCCGCCGTCAATGCCCTGCTAGGTAGTCAGCAGACCAATTTGGAAGGTAAAGAAGTCCGGTTGGGCTGGGCGGAAACGGCGTTATTTGCCATCACTACAACAGCAACCATGACTGGTTCTGCTAACGCTGCCTTCGACTCGCTGATGCCCTCTGGTGGATTTTGTGCTTTGCTCAACCTGTTTTTGCAAGTGATTTGGGGAGCGATGGGCACTGGGGCTGCTTCTTTGGTGGTGTATATGTTTTTGGCAGTGTTCCTGACTGGCTTAATCGTAGGACGAACCCCAGAGTTTTTGGGGCGAAAAATCGAAAAACGGGAAATTACCCTCGCCAGCGTAATTATTCTGATCCACCCGCTATTAATTTTACTCCCTAGTGCCATTACCCTAGCTTTTCCTGAGCAACTTGCAGGTATGAGCAATCCTGGCTTTCATGGTTTTACCCAGGTGATTTATGAGTATGCATCGGCAGCTGCGGGCAACGGTTCCGGCTTTGAAGGTTTAGCAGACACCCAACCCGCCCCGACTGCCTTGTGGTGGAATCTGACAACAGCATTTACCCTCTGGATGGGACGGTTTATTCCGATTATTGCTTTATTACTGCTAGCAGATAGCCTATCGTGCAAACAACTTATACCTACCTCAATTGCCACCCTAAATACAGATACCAGACTATTTACGAGCGTGACTGCCGCCACCATTTTGATTCTGGGAGCATTGACATTTTTTCCTGTTTTGGTTCTAGGGCCTGTTGCTGAAGCCTTCCAAATTGCCATAGGAAGATAATACCATTTTGAATTTTAGATTTTAGATTTTGGATTGGGAATTGCTTTCTATGTATGGGTTTTGTGAAACCATCTGTCACAATCATTTTTCAAATTCCTCATTTTTAAACTTGGGTTTTTGTTTATGAATCCCCTTTTTCGACTGCTGATTCCGATACCATTTGTCCTGACTCCCTCGTTGGTTAGCCAAGGTAATAATTTGCTTCGACAGCATGGAATTCAACAGCTTCAAGAAACAAGAAAATGTTTCAGTTGTAATTTATCGGCAGTGAACTTTTCGGGAGCAAATTTAGAACGAGCTGACTTGCGATCGGCAAATCTTCAGGGAGCTAACCTCAAAAATGCTAATCTCCGGTATGCAAATTTAGAGTGGGCAGATATTCGGGAAGCAAATCTCCAAGGAGCCGATTTAACTGGAGCTATTCTTAAGAATACATTGCTAACTAATGCTGATTTACAAAAGGCAAATTTGTCAGCATCAAACTTAGAAGGAACTGATTTTAGGAATGCCAATCTTAGTTATGCAAATCTTATAAAAGCTTCAAGAAATAATGATATCCAAGGGCGTAATTCTGTCAATCTCTGCGAAACAGTATTACCAAATGGTATTAAATCAGATCGTTGTAATCAGCCCCAAATAAATAAAAATTTTAGCTTTTCATCAGGAGTAAATTAATGTTAAAACCAAATCATGAAGATAAAAATAGCTTTCTCTATCCTCGCGATCGCTACCACGGTAAATTTCAGCCAAATAACTTAGTCTTTAATGCCAACCTCCAAGAATTTTCTCAAAGAGTTAGTTATATCACTAGCTTAGAAACTGGTGGCAAACTATCTCCAGAAGAAGCCTTCAGTCAAATTGAGGCACTATGGAAAAGGTTGGAGGATAGTAAAAATAAGCTGGGAATTGGTAGCGATTTATCGGTTTAATTTAGTTAACTAATTCTGGATGCAGTAAGTAGTTAACTGAGAGCCTTGAAATAGAGTTTGAATTTCTAAAATTTTACTTGAGAAACCTGAACAAATTTTATGAAACAGAAAGAAACGGTATTTGTTATCCCGACTCATCGACTGAGAGATGTAGCACAGACCATAGAAAAGTATGATGAGAATTTCTGGGCAAATGGTCATGCTGTAAAAATTATCGTCTTTGATGATTCCAGCATTGCCAACCATGAGAAATATTATCCGCTTTTAGAGCAGACTAAGACAGTCAATGATGTGTTTTATGTCGGGCCTCAACAGAAAGAGCAATTTATTACATTTTTAAACGAAAGACTGCGCGATCGCAAGCTAGAATCACTAGTCAAAAACCTATTCCGACCTAGTTATGGAGGAAATCGTAACTTCACGTTAATGTACACACTTGGACATTTAATGGTTAGTGCAGATGACGATATGCGACCGGATGCCTTAATTGAAACTAGCCCAGAATCTTTATCAGGTGATGAAATATGTCGAGGGAAATTAATCAAGTCCAACCAACAAGGCGGCTACATCCATAAATCTTTTGACTTACTCACAGCTTTTGGTGATGTTCTCGGTCAAAAAGCTAGTCATGTACCAGAAAACTTCGAGGCTGGAGAATTGGTTCTTGATACAGCAATGGATTTAGAAACTAACACAACCAAAGGTTACTTTCGAGAGAACAGCCTCTTATTACAACCAGGGAGAGTGTTAAATAATGCCATCGTCAAGATTGCCCAGACTTTTCGCACAGGAACTAATGATATCGATACACTTGATTTTATTCACATGTATCTCAATGATGAGAACCAAATTAGTCCAAATGACCTAAATGATTTTTATATTCTTACTAATTTTCGACCTGTTATTACTAACAAAAACTGGAGAATGGATTGTGGAGTCGCTGGATATGACAATCAGCTAGGTTTACCACCATTTTTTCCAACTCGACTCAGATTTGAAGATTATATCTATAGAATTTGGATACAGCAAGAGGGCATCGTGGCTGCACACGTTGATGCTGTCCAAAACCATATTAGAAATAACTATATGCGTAATCCTCTCGCTAGTGAACTCTTTAACGAGGAAATATGTAGCCTCCTCAAAAGGAAAATTAAAAGTAGTGTTTATCATCTTGATGATCTGGGAATCAAGTTTGATTACTCTGGCGAGGTGACTTTACAAGATTCTGAGGAAATTCTGGAAAAAATCGCTGCTATCCACAGACAGGTAATCAAAGCCTCAATGTCTGCCCAAAATGAAGAACGTAAGCTATCACTTCAATTATTTGCTGAGAATTTATCGAGAGTATTTTATGGATTTGAACCAGACTTTTTTCAGCAAAATGTTTCCAGAATTATTGATGATGTCATTAGCCAATTTCACGGTTCTCTAGAAATATGGCCAACTCTAGTGGAAATCTGTTACTTTTACAAAGACAAAAAAGACTTACCACAAATCAGGGTTAAAAACAAGAAGGTAAAATCTAGAAATGGCACAAAATCTAGCGAAATTCTCGTATAAATGTGACCTTTGGCAAACAAGCCAGCATTCATCCAGGAAAATGTTCTGAAACCCTTTCTTTTTGAAGATGTGCCTATAGAACTTAATCCACATCCCCGACCTCTTGAAGAAGTTGGGGATCTAATTTTTCACGAATGATTTAGGATTGCTATATGTGCTAGCTAATTGACTATGTATGCAAACGTTAATTGTTGATAACTATGACTCTTATACCTTTAATCTTTACCAGATGATTGCCGAAGTAAATGGGGAAGTACCTATAGTAATCTATAACGATCAACTTAACTGGGATGAATTGAAAAAAATTGCATTTGACAACATTGTGATTTCACCTGGTCCCGGTCGTCCAGAAAGATCAGAAGATTTTGGAGTCTGTCGGCAAATAATTGAGAATGTAGATGTGCCCTTGCTAGGAGTTTGTCTAGGGCATCAAGGACTTGGCTACCTACATGGTGCAAAAGTGATTCACGCACCGGAAGTTAGACACGGTAGACTCAGTAAAATTTATCATAATAATTCAAAATTATTTCAAGGCATTCCTAATCAGTTTTCTGTGGTGCGTTATCACTCGTTGTTAGTCGCTGATGAACTACCTGAGTGTCTAGAAAAAATTGCTTGGACTGAAGAAGGATTGGTGATGGCATTGCGTCATCAGCATTTACCTTTTTGGGGTGTGCAGTTTCACCCAGAGTCTATTTGTACAGAATATGGGCAAAGATTACTAGAAAACTTTCGAGATATGACGCTGCAATTTCCAAAAAAATCGTCAAGAAGTCCAGAAAAACAGTATTGGATTGGATATGAATCTGTTACTCCTGGTATGAATCAACCCTGCCAAAAACAAGAAGAAAAATTTGAATTGTATACGCGCAAGTTAGATATTTGCCCAAATACAGAACAAATATTTGTACATTTGTTTGAGAATGCACCAAACGCGTTTTGGCTAGATAGCAGCCGTGTAGAACCCGATCTATCTCGCTTCTCGTTTATGGGTGATGGAAGTGGGATAAACAGTTTATTGGTGCGATATCATACCCAAACGCAAGAAATCATCATCACCCAGTCAGATACCGTGACTCGTTGCAACGAAAGTATTTTTGAGTATTTGAAGCGAGAAATAGACTGCCGATTTTGTCAATCTGATGAGTTACCTTTTGATTTTAACTGTGGATTTATTGGCTATTTTGGCTATGAACTGAAAGCTGAATGTGGATCTTCATTGGTGCATTCTTCACCATTACCCGATGCAATTTTCTTACTTGCCGATCGCATGATTGCTATCGACCATCAAGAACAGTGTATTTATTTGCTGCAATTAATTAAAAAAGGACAAACACAACAGGTAGAAACTTGGTTTAATACTATCCAACAACAACTCAAAACTTTAAAACCTCTTTCTTCCCTTATACCCCAAGAAAATTGTCAGCCAGTTAAGTTCCGTTTGAGTCGCAGTTATCAAAATTATATCCAAGATATTCGCCAATGCTTGGACGAAATTCACGAAGGGGAAACCTATCAAGTTTGCCTGACTAATCAGCTTTACACCGATGCAACCCCCGATCCATTGGCGTTCTATCGGACATTACGTAAAATCAATCCGGCTCCTTATTCTGCATTTTTGCGCTTTGGTGAAATAGCGATCGCCTGTTCATCTCCAGAACGGTTTCTACACATCGATCGCCAAGGCTGGGTAGAAACTAAGCCCATCAAGGGAACCCTACCACGAGGAGAAACCCCCGAAGCCGATTTTATCCTCCGTGAGAAGCTACGCAACAGCGAAAAAGACCAGGCTGAAAATCTGATGATTGTGGATTTGTTACGCAATGATTTGGGGCGAGTCTGTGAAATTGGTAGCATCCACGTACCAAAATTAATGGATGTGGAAACATACCCAACAGTACATCAATTGGTGACAACGGTACGCGGGCGGTTACGTTCAGATTTACAAGCGGTGGATTGCATACAGGCTGCATTTCCCGGAGGATCGATGACTGGTGCGCCCAAAATCCGCACTATGCAAATTATCGATCGCTTAGAACAAGAGGCGCGAGGAGTGTATTCAGGTGCGATCGGCTTTTTGGGCTTAAATGGTTCAGCCGATTTGAATATTGTGATTCGGACTGCTATTTTGACTCCCGACCAAACCTCCATTGGTATCGGTGGCGGAATTATAGCCCTTTCTGAGCCGGAAATGGAGTTTCAGGAAACGTTGCTAAAAGCCAAAGCTTTAATCGACGCTATGGTTCTGACAATGTATAGAACCTCTGAGTCAGAGAAATATTACATTTTGGGATTAGAAACAACAATCGCTGATGTTTATGAAAAATTAACTGCTTGAGAAAATAAGAATTCAGGAGTCAGAATAGTTAAAGAATAAGAAGAATATTTGATGAATCAATATAGTAATTATTCTATATTTCTTATAAATTCTGACTCCTGGGTAGTGTTTATCATAAATTCTTGTTTTTAACAAGAAGCTAAAGTCTATAAATTGCACAAAATCGAGCAAAAATCTCGGATAAATACGACCTGAGATAAACAAGCCATTTGCAATACTTTACGATTCTTCATCAGAGAAAATTTTATTAGATATAGCTGAGGTAACAGCAATCTGATAAGATTTCAAACAAGTAGAATAATCGCTTATTCTCTTTTTCTTGAACCAACTGATTTCGGTTATTTTTGGGAAAGGAAAATACAAAATGTCTGATCTATTGTGGAAAACTCTGGTACTAAGTCCAGTAGTTTTGGGAGTAACGGTATTGGTTTCCGCTAGAGCTATGGCTACTTCAGTAGCAAGTTCTTCTGAAGATACAAAGGCAAAAGCTGCTCAAACAGAAGCACCAATAGCTTCTGCTGCTTCAATATTTATTCAAACAGAGCAACCAAAAGTTAATCAGCAGTTGTTTGCCCAAAAGACTGATGATAATAGGGTTTTAGAAGAGGTTAATCGCTACAGCACCGAAGGCAAGAACCAGAATTCACTGTCTCAAGTTACATCAGTTTCTCAGTTTTCTGATGTACAGCCGACTGACTGGGCATTCCAAGCTTTACAATCTTTAGTTGAACGCTACGGTTGTATAGCAGGATACCCAAACTCTACTTATCGTGGCAATCGGGCACTGACTCGTTATGAGTTTGCCGCAGGTTTGAATGCTTGTTTAGATCGGGTTAATGAACTGATTGCCACAGCAACCGCTGACTTGGTGACAAAACAGGATTTGGCTACTCTCCAGCGTTTACAAGAGGAATTCTCAGCAGAATTAGCAACTCTGCGTGGTCGAGTAGATTCTCTAGAAACACGGACTGCTGAACTGGAAGCACATCAATTTTCCACTACAACCAAGCTGGTGGGTGAAGCCATTTTTGCTGTCACCGACAACTTTGGCAACAACGACAACAACAATACTGTTTTCCAAGACAGGGTGCGTTTAGACTTGCAAACCAGCTTCACAGGTAAAGATACTTTGCATACTAGGCTTGCAGCTGGTAATGCAGTTGGATTGGCTTTACCCGGTGGCACATTTGAAGGAACTCAAACCTTTAACCTGTCACCTTCTATCAACAATGGTGTTTTTATCGACTGGTTGTCTTATTACTTCCCCCTTGGCAACTCCCAAGTTTACATAGCTGCTACTGGAGGTATTCAGAGCGATTACGTTCCTACCGTCAACCCATACTTTGAAGATTTTGATGGCGGTAACGGTGCTTTGTCTACCTTTGCCTCCGAAAGCCCAATCTATCGGATTGGCGGCGGTGCTGGTATCGGCGTTAACTTAGCCTTTGGTAAAGGTGGCGGTGGCTTCCAACCTTCATTAACCTTGGGTTACTTGGGATCTCAAGCGAATAACCCTGGTATAAATACGGGTTTATTCGATGGTAACTATGCTGCTTTAGGACAGTTGAACTTAAAAATAGGCGATCGCATTACCTTAGCTGCAACCTACGTCCACGGTTATCATAATGGAGGTACTGTTTTATTCGATGCAGGCTCCGCGAGTACAACTACTGGTGTAGTCGGGACTGCACAAGCCAACTTTGTCGGTGGCGGCAATCCATATTCGAGTAATTCCTACGGCTTTGAGGCTGCTTTCAAACCTAGTGACAAACTATCTATTAGTGGCTTTATAGTTTACAACGACATCACAGGCTTTGGTGCTAATGATGATAGTCAAGTTTGGAGTTATGGAGCTGGGGTTGCTTTGCCAGACTTCGGTAAGAAGGGCAACGTTTTAGGAATTTTCGCAGGTGTTGAACCTTATGTTGGAGGTAACGGTGGTGATAAGCCATACCACTTTGAAGGTTTCTATAAGTATCGCGTAACCGACAACATTTCTATTACTCCTGGGATCATCTGGTTAACCAATCCTGGTCAAGTTGTCAACAACAACGATGATGCAATCATTGGTACGCTAAGAACTACCTTCACCTTCTAAAGGTTTACAGCAATTTAAGTGGGCGTAAATATTTGTCGTTGAGATAAGGCAGGAGGCAGGGGGCAGGAGGGAAGAGGGTTAGTGATGTTCAGATCCCCGACTTCTTGAAGAAGTCGGGGATCTAGCAGCCCCACAAAATTAATGGGACAGACTACTAACTGTTTCAAGTATTGCGCTTTGATATGATTATATCTGCGGTTTGTTACGCTGAGATAGCTGCCCCTGTAGTCGGCTTAGGAGGCTGAATCTGAGCGCTTATCCGCGCCCGATACAACTCTACTAATCGCTTTTCGGATTTCAATAAATCCTGATAAATTTCTTTGAAAATAGCAGTTGCAATTGGATCGGTGAACATCGCCGACAAATTACCAATATCGCCAATACCTGTTTGCACATCCCCCAAAGCGGAACGTAATTGATAGATGTCATCACTGCCTGTCAAAGCAGTTTTCACCTTGGCATACTGATTGGCAATATTTGACCCTAAAGAGGGTTTCTCGCCTAGATGCTGAAGATAGGTTTCTAGTTTTTCAATGTGGTGTTGTTTATTAGCAATTATCTCTTGAAAGAGTGATTTTACTTCGCTATCTGATTCCTTTTCCAAGTACTTATTCAATGCTTCCAGTGAATAACGTTCACCAGTAAGGGCAGTATTTAAACCTCTGGCAATATCACCTTTAGTTGAGCCACCCCAAGCATCAGCGAGTTTCCACCATTCAGCACTAGTGTCTTTTTCATTTGGCAACGCAGCATCTTTGCCACCATAGCCTAAACGGCTCAAAATAGCGGTGGTGAAAATTGCCAAATCTCCAGGTTCACGAGATGTAATTAAATTACCATCAACTACCAAAGGTTCATCTAAATAATTTGCACCAGCGTTAATGATGTCTTTGGCAATAGCACTAAACCCAGTGACTTGTTTACCTTTGAGCAAGTCACTTTCAATCAGAACTTGTGGGCCGTGGCAAACCGCAGCGACTAACTTTCCTTGTTGTATCGCCTCTTGTACGAAGCTTACTGTATTGGGGTTCCGCCGCATTTTATCGGGAGCCATACCGCCCGGAATCACTACGGCATCATATTCGGCTGCGATCGCTTCCGTTGTAGTACCATCAGCTTGGATGCTAAGTTTGCCGCGTTTACCCTTATATTTTTCATTCATTCGGGAACCAAGGACTACTACCTCGATTCCTGCTTGTTTTAGTCCATTATAAGGAACTGTGAATTCTGCATCCTCTACCGCCTGTTCAATGAGGATTGCAACTTTTTTCTTGCCGGAATGATTGTTATTATCAGTCATTGATGGTATTACCTATTTATTTCTAGTATTGAATATTTTGTTGTTTAGCATTTAGCTAGGCAATTTCAAAAAATAGTTATGAGCGAGAATTTAGCAACTGAATTATTTCAGTTTTATAATTTCTAACTCATAACTAAAAATTTCAACTACAAGTTGCTTGACCATGAATTTACATATACAATCTTATGGGGCGATCGCTAGTTTAGCTTCGTTCCCAGGGGATAGATTATTTTCTTAGCTATACATCTCTAGTTAGACAAAATAGTGACAGGAAAACGTTATTGTAAGAATGCACAAAAGAGGTAATATCATGGCAGAAAAAAATCATCCTGACAAAATTAAAAGCAAAGATTTGCCACAAGAAATTACCGAATCTTACGGAACTGGCGTGAAAGACTTGCCAGGATACAATATTGGTGGCCGCTCAATCAGAGCAGAAAGAGACGAGTATACAGAAACTAGTCCTGAACTCACTGGTGGGGATGTTGATGCTTATTGGCAAGATGCAGATGCCGTTGGGGATGAAGCTGTTGGTGGTAGTACAGCCACTCCCGATCAAAATGTCACTGAGGAGCTAGAAACAGCAGTGGGGCTAGAAATGGATGACTCTGAGTTTCTTCATACCAACGATATTTTAGAGCAACGTGACGGCGATCGCTGGGAGTTAGATCCAAAGTCTTCTGAAGATTATCAAAACCGACGAGAATAAGCTTGCTACATCAGCCAGTTGTACATTCTTTGCATTCGATGGGCAGAACAGATAGTAAGCTGGCAATGCTTTGTAGCAAGCTTTCCCCTCAAGATTCACGCTTTATTTCTAACGGCATCCGGTGTAATCGCTGCATACTCTTGGGTAGTTAGAATTGCCCCTCGAACATCAACCGGTTTCGGTACTACTTTCAGTTGATATAGAAGATCCGCAACCTTCTGTTGAGCGTTAATCACTTCTTCAGTAATTGGTTTCATATCATATTTTCTTCTCGCCAGTGTTAACTCCATAGTATCCACATCAGTCTTGACCTTCGGTGCGAGAATTTCGGCAGCAGCCCGCCTGTTTTTGTTTGCCCACTGCCCAACCTCGTAGTACTCTGACAAAATTGCTTTCAAAAGTTCAGCATTCTTAGTTGCAAAATCCCGTGAAGCTAGGTAATAACCACCTGGCGTCTTAATTCCTTGTGCGTCTCGTAAAACCCGGATACTGCCTTCTCGTTGCAGCTTGATCAGATTAGGATCGCCTTCTACAAAGGCATCAACTGTCTTGTTCAAAAACGCTGCTCGTCCATCTGCAACAGGCAAATTCACTGATTCAACATCACTGATTTTCAGCCCTACCTCTTCCAAAGCTTTCACTACAAAAAAGGTCTGAGCCGTCCCTCTAGAATAAGCAACTTTTTTACCTTTAAGACTTGCCAATGTCTGAAAAGGAGAATCCTTTAGCACAATAATTGCTGAACCTTCTCCACTACCAGGCGGGGTGTTAACTACATAAATCAGATTGGTACCAGCGGCCTGAGCAAAAATAGGTGGCGTTTCACCTGCCGGGCCCAGGTCAATACTACCCACATTTAAGGCTTCCAAGAGCGGCGGTCCAGAAACAAATTGAGACCAAGTAACACCTATTCCTTGAGGAGCCAACCGTTTTTCGATCGTACCTTTTTCGTGGGTCAGATCCCCGGAAACTTGGTAGCCAAGTCTAATCAGCTTGGTAGCGGATTTACTATTAGTGTTAGTGACATTAGTACTCAAGGTTGTGCTGCTGTTATTTGCACTACCGTTGTTTGTTCCGCAACTAACTAACGTAGTAAAAGACACTAACCCATAGAAAGCGTAAAGTAAGTCACGTCTGGATATCGAGTACTTTCCAATTTGCGGTCTGACCATGATTATCCTCCTCATCTTGACGTTGATAGCATTTCGCAAAATCTCTGCAAGATCGCCAAGTAAATTACCCGCCACTGAATTGGGAGTAATTCAATGGCGAACTTACGCGTGTAGCAGTCAGAGCAAGTGCTGTGTCTTAACTTAGGGACTTCCAAATAAAAAAATACTCAATTCTTTCTTGTGGGGTGGGCGTCTCGCCCGCCTGTAGCCGAAGGCGGGCAAGATGCCCACCCCACAAGATTGGATAATTTATTTGTTGGAAATCCCTTAGTGCCATTCGGATCTGAAATAATTCACAACCTTTAGCTAGCTGAACTTTAGAAAGGACGACTTCCTCGAATGCTAACCCGCTTCAAAATCCGGGTTGCATTAGCATCAAATTCTGGGCGGTAGTGAGCTGTTGCCTGATTATCCCAATAAAGCAAATCGCCTTTACTCCAGTGATGTTGATAGACATAGTGGGGTTGCTTAATGTGTTCCCGTAAGCGCTCGATTAGCTTTGCCCCTTCCACTGGGTCGTAATCAACAATGTCCACTTCTCCAGCTGCATTTAGAAAGAGAACTTTCTTTCCAGTATCGGGGTGAGTACGAACTAGTGGATGGGTAGCTAAACGTTCGCCAGGTTCAGCAGGACGACCGGCTGCGTAAATCGGCCCAGAGTATTCATCCTTATACAGCTTTGAAAAAGAACTAAAATGACGCACCTGCAAACCAGCGATTTGCTCTTTAGTAGCATCATCTAGTTCTTCATAAGCCTGAATCAAATTCACCCAATAGGTATCGGGGCCATTTTCAGGCAGTTCTACACCATATAAAAAGGAACCACTAGATGGTGCAGGCAACCAGTCATGATCGATGTGGGGTAAAAGTTCACGATAGTTAGGTGCAAGATTGACGGAACTTTCTTCGGCGGCGGCATTTGCAAGGGTAAGGACAAGGGGCGGCAGGTACGGCTCGGTTTCTCCTTTACGAATATAGGCAGGTTGCTGGAGAATGTCGCCAAAGTAATTCGCAAACGCTAATAATTGGTCGTCAGTCAATTGTTGATTTTTGAAGATCAGGACGTGGTAATCGCGCCACGCCTGCTTGAGTTGCAGGATCACTTCTGGTTGCGCCGCAACGCTGGCATCAATACCAGTAACAACTGCTCCCAGAGGGGCTTGGGTGGGTGTAATTTGAATTTGTGTTGCAGTCAGTGTCATAAAAGTTCTCTTTGTTTACTTAACGCACACATACTACGGTAAATCGATAGAGAAAAAGTAGTATATGCACATAATACAGATTGTGTAAAGAATTAATCAAGTGATAGGCAATAAGTTTACATATCTGCAAGTACTGGGTAAATACTTAGAAAAAATTAATTTGCATGTAAAAAATATTTTAATTAGTACAATAGCGATCGCGCCCCTCTTGTTTGGCATTGTACATAGCTGCTAAAAAAGAGTGAGGGTTACTAGATTGAAAGAATTTTTGATTTTCACCTAAATTAGTTAGGTTTACTCCCTCGAAAGAGATTGTATTTTTAGGAATTTTTAACGCTTTGCTGATGATAGTGTTTCCTTCCTGAACATTTGCTTTCCAGTAGGTCGTGGCTTGCAGCCATCCTCGGACAAATGCACGAATATCTTCGGGGCGATCGCGGCTATACAAACAAAAGCTACCGATCCTGGGTTTCAAATTCTTTGAGTCCGCGTAGGCGGACGAAAGTTTGTGTAGCCGGGATTTCTAATCGCCTGGTATATTTGCTTTCGTTGAGATGTTCCCATTGCAATTAATGGCATAAAAAGTTGGGGATTTAGACCCCAACAGATCAACACCACCAAGATAGACAATTACGCGCCAGTGCTTCGCCAATAATTACGAATTACAAATTACGAATTAGTTAAAGCCAAACTGAGAAATCCTTAGCAAACTGAGAAAGTGATAACAACTGAATTCGCGGGTCATTTTGGGCAAATTCCCGTTCTGCTTGGGTATTATAGCCCCAGTCTGCAAGGAAAAGTTTCACATCCTCAAGGTCTGCTTGCTGTTGGACTAACTGTAATGCCTTGAGTCTATCTTCTACAAACCAGAGACTAACTAGCTTGTCACTTGCTGACTGGATTAATTCTCGTAAAATCTCATATTTGGGACGCTTGACTTCTTTACCAAAAATTGCTTCTGGTGGTAAATTTACCCCTTCTTGTTGCAACAACTGCTGCACAAAACGCGCTTCTTTAGTTGTCACAATGTATAGCTTAACTCCACTGTCAAGAGTTAATTTGATTTTTTCTACTACACCTGGATAAAATTTATGCAGACTCAGCCAACCACTTAAATCTGTAGTAATCCATTCATCTCGCTGCTGATCTAGTTTCGCAGCAATTTCTCTTGCTTGTAGCTTGTCATCTAATAAAAGTTGTGGGGCGATACTTGCCCATTGATGAAGAATATTTTCATCAGAAATTCCATCTATCAAGGCTTTGATTAAAACAGGCATTTCCCAACCAGTTTCAATTACAGGGCGTAAACGATAGAATCTCAAAGCTAAATCATCTGGTGGTGTATCGTTAGCAGACGACCAAATTTCAGAATAAGTACGCCATGCTACCTCAAAATATTCAATTAGTCCGTCGCAAATCACTCCATCAAAGTCCAGGGCTAAAATCGTGGGACTACTTGCGGTCATTGTTTTGAGGGTTAAAACTGCTGTTGTCAGCTTACCCGACAAATCCAAATCATGCAGTAATTTTTGTTAGTCTTTTATGATTTTTGACCGAAAACGAAAAGGATGCAAACCCCTAAATTGATTTATCGGGATCATTAATTTTGAATTTTGTTAGCGCAGCGTAAAGCCTGCGGCATGGCTTCTCTACGAGACGCTGCGCGAACGCTTAGAGCGAGTCTGCGTACTCTTTCAGAGAAGCAAGCTACGCTTTTAGCGTCTCGTAGAGAGCGTCATTTTGAATTTTGAATTCGGAGCGATCGCCCTTGGCATCTCGTAGAGAAGCGATGTGACTTGCTTAATAAAGTATGGTAGCATTGTCCAATCTAATTTGATATTGGCTAGGTTAACGAGGATCTACAGCAGGTTTGCGATCGACTAAACGAATTTGATTTTGCTTGACTACTACAGTGATTAGTGGTAAAGAGCGTTTAGCTGGGCCCTGAACAACTCGCCCTTGAGAATCGTATTGAGATCCATGACAAGGACAAATAAAGTGATTCTTCTCAAGATCCCATGAGACTGTACATCCTAAATGGGTACAGATTGGATTGATAGCGTACTCAGCAATCTTTGGTCCATCTTGGATAATCAGATAATCAACGCTGCTATCTGGCAAGCCTTTAACGAGAATCGGAATTCCTGGCTTTGCAGTTGCTAATAGTGTATTGGCGTCAATTTTCTTGCCATCTTGAGCCAATGCCACCGATCCGGGAAGATAATTTTGACAGCGCGAATTCTTGGGAAAAAGTGAGCAAAGGGTTTCTAGGTCTAGCTCACGACTTTGGCTGACTTTGGGAAATAGATATCCCATTGCTACAGATGCAGCTGTAGTACCTAGCATGTAGGTTAAGAAATCCCGGCGCGTTTTTATTCTCGTTGGAATTTTGCCATTAGTAGAAGAATTGTCTCTCATAATTAGATTTACCAGCAAAGGTCTACAACTATACTAAGGTGCGATCGCATCAGGATTAATATACTTTTGTGTTTTGCTTTTTTTAAGAGTTGTTCCGGCAACTTTAATTTTTATTTATTTCTGAAGTAAGAGGTTGTTTATAAACCTGAGAGCTAGAATCTAACCTAAGATATGTTCCTCACAAAATTTATTCAAAATTTCTTCTCAAACTCTCTCCAGAGAAAGAACTCTTTTGTGCCTTTTATTTTCTAAGCTGTTGTTATTCAAGCCACATATTTCAATAACAACTGAAATCGCCATGAGTGAAAATAATCAAGAAAATCAAATTAATCAACCAGTAAGCGAAGATCGGGATTCTCGTAAAAAGCCAGATGTGAACGAAAGAAACTTAACCGCGAATCCAGGAGATAGAATTTCTGATCAGCCTCAATCAATTGAAGAGAAGGCTAAACAGAAAGCTGTCGATGATGTACCAGACATTACAGGCGACAGAATCACAGTTCCGACTTACTTTGTTGTGGATGAACCCAACGGCGAAAAGAAGGCACTCCATCACATTAAAGATGCTGAAGAAATCTCTGACGTAATTCGGCAGGCACGACTTGATGAAAATGGAAATCGAATTTGGTAGTAGTTGTTTATGGAAGACACAGGGATACAGAGAAGTTATCAAATACTCTCTGCTTCTTTGCGTCTCCGACTGACCGTATTTTCTTTAGTCAAGTGAGTCTCTAATTAAATTAGAGCATGTTTGTAAAGTCTAATTTATTACTAGCCCTGGCGACTAGAAGTCTTGGCTACACAGGCAAGACCCGCCTGCGCGGGTTAAAAACCTTAATTTTTCGTTAGTCCACGGAGGTGGACTTTGATTGATTATGTGGTAGCGACTTCTAGTCACCCAATAGCTTTAAAACATCCTTTTAAAACTATTGAACATATTTTGTCTAATTTAGTATTGATAACTTGCTACATTTCGTTTTTCTCATCTTGCTTCTCCAAGCAGATGAATTATTTTTGCCTAAATTTTTGCATCTTAAGCGAGTCTAATTCAATTTTATTAATCGGTTTCAACTCAGCTTCTAACTGCTCAATTGTTGGTAAATTACCTTGCAAAGCCTCTGGTAAAATATCTTTTAGCTGATAGACAGAAACACCAATCGGCTTATGCATATCTCGCAGAGAATATTCGGCAATTACCTTATTTTTACTTTTGCATAGAATAATTCCAATTGTAGGCTAATCATCTGAGTGTCTCAATAAATCATCCACCGCACTAACATAAAAATTCATCTTACCGGAATACTCTGGCTTGAACTCTTCAATTTTTAGATCAATCACTATATAGCAGCGTAAACGCAAGTGGTAAAACAATAAATCAATATAAAAATCTTCACCACCAACTTCAAGATGGTGTTGACTACCTACAAAAGCAAAACCAACTCCTAACTCTATTAAAAAATCGCGGATGTGGTTGATTAAAGCACGTTCTAGATCGCGTTCCAGAAAATATTCCCCTAAATTGAGAAAATCAAAAGTGTAGGGGTCTTTCAGCAATTGCTGTGCTAATTGTGATTGTGGTTGAGGAAGAGTGTGGTTAAAGTTGGTGGTTGCTTTACCCTGACGGTGATACAACTTGCTTTCAATCTGGTGAACTAAAACATTCCGACTCCAGCCATGCTGGATAGTTTGTTGTACATACCACAAGCCTTCTGTTTGGTCTTTAACAGTATCCAAAATCCGAACATTATGACCCCAGGGAATTAGTGCAACAAGTTGTTGCACTAATTGCTCATCTGGATAAGCTTCGGCAAATGCCCGCATATACTTGAGGTTCCGAAGCGAAAAGCCTTTCATCTCTGGAAAAGCTTTCTGCAAGTCAGCTGCCAGACTATTAATAACTTTTGCGCCCCAACCCTGCTGCTGTTGGCGATTCAGAATATCTCGCCCAATTTGCCAGTAGAGTAATACTAATTCTTTATTGACTGCAACTGCGGCACGTAATTGAGCGCTAGAAATTCGTGTTTTTAGTTCAGTTAAAAAATCTTCATAACCGATAATCTCAGATGCGCCCCTTTGTAAAACTTCAGATTTATCATCTTTAGGCATAAAAAAGAATTAACGCTACTTCTATTTTGCCAGCATTACACCAACTTTTGGTATTAGTTACAGAACAATTCAGCGTTATATCAGTATTTTTGCTGTATTGCTTAAAGAAGGGTGTGAGTTAAGTTTACTAGGATTTACGCAAGAGCGATCGCCACAACTTCAACATATTTTCATGAAAAATATTTAAATAGCGTCCAAATATTAAAGGTTCTAAGAAGTCGCCACTTGCACATTTGACATGAGAGTATACAGCTTCAATAATATTCTTATGTAAAAATCCATACTTGTATAAAAAATTTATTTTTTTGCTGAATATACTCAGATCCAAAACCCGATCCGGTTAGCTCTCAGTCTGTTTGGCTTTTACGAATCAAATGAGATTTTTATATAAACTGGTATTAATAGGGTTGCATTATGCTTTTTTTCTCAAATTTAAGAACCAGCTTAAAAACTCGTCCAAAAAATAATAAGATAGGTGCAGTTTTTTGGACTAATAGTAACGTTATCCTGCTCACTGGATATTTAATAATTCTACCGATTTGCACACTGATAACTTTATCCTTATTACTGCCCTTATTCACTGCTAGCTTATTCGCTATCACTGGAAACTCGTACCACTCTACATCGATTCCTTGGATAGATGATGCATCTGAATGTGAACATACTGGCAGAAATTGGAGCGATCGCAAATGTTGGGATGATAAACACAATCCCCTGTTCTAGTCTGCAAACTCTTCTGACAAAATAGGCTACTTCTCTCTATCTAGCTTCTCTTGGATAGCTTGACGACAAAATTCTGGAGGATCGTCTTTAGCTTTCACTTCTTCCTTCATTTCCTTGGTGACACGAAAGCTTAATTGGTCGGTTAATGGCTCATTTCCTTTTGGTTGCGCTGGTTCAAAATTTTGAGGATTACCTTTAGGATTGGGCATTGTTGAGAAATATAAATAAGGCTTGATACTAACGAAACCATTAGAATAGAGTTTTAATTCGGTGAGCATGTTGTCTGGAAAACTTCTAGCTCACCGATTCCCACTTTTACAAGAGGTAACTCTATTTTATGTTCACGCGCACAGAATTAGAAGTTAAAAGCTTGAGAGCGTTACGCGATTTATGCCTGATACAGTATGGCATCCAAGCAATAGGGAACCCTACTGATAAGGCATCGTACAGTACATTAATGCACTTCTGACTTTCCCTGTTATCGCCTGCAAGCAAGTATCAGAAAATAAAGGATTGAAGTCTCCCATGTTCTCTCAAGTAGAAGCGCTAGAAGCGACACTAGAAGCTATGGGAACACCAACACCAGAACAGTCAGCATTGCTTAAGGTGACGATGGATAGAGTATCCAGCACGGTACAGTCAAGAGAAACTGTTTGGACTCTACCGGGTTAAATGGCATCTGGATACAGCGTTAGAGATCCTGGGAATGTTCTAAGAACTTTAGGGATATAAGATAGAGGTGTGTTCACTTTCTCAATTCTGATAACGGAGTTGAGAAAGTCAGCGTTAGTTGAGCATAATTTTGGGTATGAAAATATACTAATAATTTATACTCGAATGCTGAAAAACAGAGTTTTGAACATTAGACATCTCCAGAAAAGGCGTATGGGACAATACCCTGCGGGAAGCCGCTCCGCGTCTACATGAATTGTCCCTACAAAGGGTTTCAGGTAATGCATATTTAATTTTCGGAGATGTCTATTAGATGAGCATCTGAGAGAGTCAAAGCTGAAAGTGCTGCTATTATGTCGGTTTATCGTAATCTGCAAGAAACTCATTTGAATCGTGCCCGCGCCAGTCTCAGACAAGCGCTTTCTTGGTATGGATATCTCCGCAAGTCAGGACAGTTATCATCTAACCCAGAATTGGTAGGGTTGATGAAACCGGAATTGGAAGCTTTGAACGCCACACTCAACAAGCTAGATTCTAACGTCATTAGAATTGCTGTCTTTGGTTTGGTGAGTCGGGGAAAGTCAGCAGTTTTAAATGCCTTGCTGGGTGACAAGATTTTGCAAACTGGGCCTCTGAACGGTGTCACTCAATGGCCCCGTTCCGTGCGTTGGCAGCCTGGTGGCAAGGTACTAGTAGAGTTAATTGATACCCCTGGATTAGACGAAATTGAGGGTGAATCACGGGCGGATATGGCGCGAGAAGTCGTGCATCAGGCGGATTTGATTTTGTTTGTCGTGTCTGGTGATATCACACGCACTGAGTATCAAGCATTGCTGGAATTGCGGCGATCGCAAAAACCCCTGATTTTAGTGTTTAACAAAATAGACCTTTACCCAGATACCGATCAAGGAGCAATTTACCAAAATTTGCAACAACTGGGTGCTGGACATCCTGAAGCAAAGCCTTTATTACCTGATGAAATTGTGATGGTGGCGGCGGAACCAGCCGCAATGGAAGTGCGGGTTGAGTGGCCTGATGGGCGTATCAGTTATGAATGGGAAACACCACCACCGCAAGTAGACGAACTCAAAGAGACAATTCTGAATATTCTGAATCGGGAAGGGCGATCGCTTCTGGCTTTAAATGCACTGATCCAAGCACGAGATGCAGAAGCCGCGATCGCTCAAAAAACTATCGATTTACGCGAAAAAGAAGCTGAAGATATCATCTGGCAATTTACCAAATACAAAGCTTTGGCAGTAATGCTCAATCCCATTGCTTTTTTAGATATCCTGGGCGGAACTGTTGCCGATTTGGCTTTAATTCGCGCCCTAGCTAGATTGTATGGTTTACCGATGACTAGCTATGAAGCCGGGAAAATTTTAAAAACGATTTTATTTAGTTCTGGTGGTTTATTACTGGGGGAATTAGGCAGTAGTTTTATTTTAGGTTTAGGTAAAAGTACGGCTGCAATCACCAGTGGTGATAATCCCAGCAATATTACTGCTTTTGCTGGCAGTGCGATCGCTCAAGCTGGTATTGCTGGTTATGGCGCATATTCCGTTGGCAAAGCCGCCCAAATTTATCTCGAAAAAGGCTGCACTTGGGGACAGTTGGGCGCTAGCAGTGTAATTCAAGAAATTCTCTCTCAAGTTGACCAAAATACAATTCTGTATCGTCTGCGACAAGAGTTAGGCATAAAATATTGAAAATAAATAAGAATTGTTTCCCTATTGTTACCGTTTATAAGTGTTTATCAACTTCTATCAAGCTCCTCTGACAATTGACTGACATTCCTAATTTGGGATGCAAGATTGAAAACATAACCACCTCTACTAGTGATTACAACTAGTGGAATTCCCTTACCTTTTTGAATCAAAGATAATGAGAGGGTAATTCCCACTCAAATTTGCTAAAAAGATGGCGGTGTTTACCACTACCTCTTGTGGAAAGCCTATCTAAACTGGAAATGTGAGCCAGCCTGGTCTTGTTGCTCCAACAAAGAGCGACTGGCGTTAGCGACGCAGGAGCGTCACCCGGAGGGTGAGCTTTATGAGGTCATTGAAAGCTCACAGTTAATATCTCTCTCTGTAAATTAAAGGTGAAAATACATGACAACTACCCTAAACTCATTTGAAACTGCTGGGGCAGCAAATATTGAAGAAGCCATTATTGAAGCCATTGCGGAAGCGCGGACAACTTGTGAACTAAATGGCAGTAATTCGGCTGGTTGTGCGGTAGCCTGGGACATTGTAGAAGAATTACAAGCTGAAAAAGCCGATCAACAGCAAGCAAAATCAAAGAAAACCTCTTTGGAAAATTACTGCGATCGCCATCCAGATTCCGTAGAATGTCTAATTTACGACGTTTAACAAGAAAGAATTCAGGAGTCAGGAGTCAGTATGAATTGGAGTCCGAGTGCAGATGAATATCTGAGTTTAAGTCCCCACTAATTGATTCTGAATTCTGAATTCTGCATTCTTCTTTAACTTTTCCGTAAATCAGTTGTTGCTGATTGCGTTATTTGCTTAATTGCCTCTAAATCAGGTGATGGTGTTTCACTTTCCATTCCCAACCACAAAAGATATTCGATATTCCCAGCCGGGCCAGTGATCGGCGACCAAGTTAAGCCTTTGTATTTCCATCCTAATTCGTGGGCTGTTTGCAACACCTGGAAAATGGCATCAGCTTGGTCGTTTGGATCGCGCACAACACCTTTTTTACCCACACGGGATCTACCAACTTCAAACTGTGGCTTGACTAACAACACAGCTTCTCGGTTAGCTTGAGTTAGTTGCCACAAAGCAGGCAAAATCTTCGTTAAAGAAATAAACGATACATCAACTACCGCCAAATCAGGAATCGCGTCATTTTTGCCATATAACTCATCTGGTTTTAGTTGCCGTAAATTGGTGCGTTCCCGCAAAATCACCCGCGAATCATTTCGCAATCGCCAGTCGACTTGTCCGTAACCGACATCAATACCGTAAACTTTTTTTGCTCCAGCTTGCAAGAGACAATCAGTAAAACCACCGGTAGAAATCCCACCATCTAAACAAATGCGCTCGACTACGGGAATGGCAAATACTGACAAAGCTTTGGAGAGTTTTTCACCACCTCTAGAAACAAAAGGCGATCGCTCTTTAATATTTATTTGAGCCGTAATATCAACTTCAGTACCAGGTTTATCAACTAACTGCTGATTAACAGTAACTTCGCCTGCCTGAATTAGCCTTTGTGCTAAGGCGCGAGAAGAACATAAATTTAACTCTACTAAGAGTGTGTCGAGTCGCTGTTTAGCCAATTAATTAGATTCTCCTGGTAAGATTAAAGCCAAAGCACGATTGATAATTTGTTCTTGGTTAACCAGCTTTTCTAATTCTTGGACTTCATAACGACCTTCTTCTACTTCTAAGGAGGCCTCATCAATAGTATTTAAATAGGCTTCTGCTAAGGTTTCTAACAATTCTTCTGGTGTCAGATAATAACTCCCCGCTTTACGCCGCTTATTTTCTCGTTGAATTTCCCGAACTGAATTGCGAATAGAGACTTCCCAAGAGCGAGTCGTGCGATTTTCAGCTTGTTGTTTAATTAGATGCAATAGCAAAATTACTGCATAGCTACGAATCGTCTTGATAATATCATTTCGGCTCATTTCTGTTAGTTCTTCAACTATAATTAATGCTCCTTGAACATCGCCTTTAACAAGTAAGTCTTTCAGGGTTAATAATTCTTCCATAATTAGCGCCTCAAGCTTCGGCAACTTCTATTGTGGCTTATGAGGGTTCTCATTCACTGTACACACAAGTCGAATTACCCCCAATACTGCTCGGGTTTTGCATTTTTAACTCGGAATTGGGTCTTGGGAAAAGGTTAAAGGGTAAAGGTTAAAGGTTTTTTCTTTCCCCTTTCCCCCGCCCCTTATCCCCAGAGGGGCCCCACCTTCCCCTTTTGCCCAAAACCCGACAAGTATTGGAATTACCCCCCTCAATCCCCCCGATATATTGCTATTCATTACCCACATCTTTCTTAAGATAAGGTTTGACAAAATCTATATATTGTGTATTGTCATAGACAATATCCTGAGTTCAACCAAAGTCAGTGAATGGAACAGTGGATCATAGAAGAGCGTTAAAAAGTCTAGATTCGACTTATTCAAACTTAGTTAGTCACTTCTGATTCGCTTAAAAGGTAATAGAGCAACTACAGCCAGCAGTAAAGTTCTAAAATTAAGAAGTATTAAATCAAGTTGAGGACATCATGGCTGCAAAAGTAGAAATTTACACCTGGAGGACTTGCCCGTTTTGCATTCGTGCCAAAAGTTTACTGAAAAACAAGGGCGTTGAATTTACCGAATACAGCATTGATGGAGATGAAGCAGCCAGAAGTAAAATGGCTCAAAGAGCAAATGGACGCCGCTCTTTACCGCAAATTTTCATCAATGACGCTCATATTGGTGGTTGTGACGATATCCATGCTTTAGACAGTCAAGGCAAGCTGGATGAGCTACTAACTCCTAGCAATAGCGTTTAGATTTAGAAGGTTTGGCGTTAGCGACAAGCCGCTGCCAATTACACGGCAGTCGCTACAACTCTGAAAAACGATGTGCTGCCTTGTCTACTGGCTTTTATCCCCATAAGACTTTACCCTCCAGGTTTTACTCAGCAGTACAGATGTACGTCAATTGGTAAGATCATCAAGAGATAATAATTGAATAACTATTTAATTTCTTGGTGATTGAGGTACAAAGGGTGAAACTGGCTTTTATCATTGATCCCATCCATTTGCTTGATCCGTGTCATGATACCAGTGTTGCTCTGATGGAAGCAGCGCAAATCCTGGGACACGAAATTTGGATAACTCAAGCAAATCTGCTGAGTGTGGTGGAGGGCAAAGCTTGGGCTGTCCTACAGCGAGTCGAACTTGTACCAGTCCAGTTGGTGGATAGACGGTGGGTAGCGGGGAATCCTTGGTATAAGTTGAGCGATTCCGACTTAACGTCTTTAGAGACAATGGATGCCGTATTTATGCGGACAGATCCACCTGTCAATGATTCCTACCTCTATGCTACTTATATTCTCGATTACATTGACCAAAATAAAACCCTGTTGATTAATAGTCCCAGTGGCATCCGAGGGGCAAATGAAAAAATGTATGCCCTCCAGTTTACCAAAGCCATTCCAGAGACAATTGTCAGTGCTGATAAGCAGTTTATTCGCCAATTTGTCGAAGCAAAGGGGGCAACAGTTCTCAAACCGCTGGGTAATAAAGCTGGGGAAGGAATTTTGTTTTTGCAATCAGGCGATCGCAACTTTAACTCTATTGTTGAACTCAGTACCCTCCAAGGGCGAGTACCAGTAATGGTACAAACCTATCTACCAGAGGCAAAAGAGGGAGATAAGCGAATTATCTTGCTAAATGGCGAACCCATTGGTGCGCTTAATCGCCTCTCTAGCGCAACTGATTTTCGCAATAATATGGCAACTGGTGGTACTGTCGCCCAAACTGAAATTACCCCAAGAGAATATGAAATCTGTACCCAATTAGCCGAACGTTTACGCCAAGATGGCTTAATTTTTGTGGGTATTGATGTTATCGGTGGCTACTTAACTGAAGTTAACGTCACTAGTCCTACCGGAATTCGTGAGATTGATCGACTAGATGGCACTCACCTTGGTAATCAAGTTATTCAATGGATTGAACAGACACTAGAAAGCAAAAAATAATTTACATTTATTTTTTTGTCTTGTGTCCTATTCCCAGGAAACAGACTTTCTTCGGATATTTCTGTGGGCGAATTGTCTACGCAATTTGCTTTCAGTAAATATATTTACTTGTACCGAATATAAATTTAATGGATCGCGAGGGGTAGGTGTAGTGATGTCTATGACTGGCTCTGACGCATGATAACGCAGCGTTAGCGTACCACTCCGTGCAAGCAAGCTACGCGCAGCGTCTTGTAGAGAGGTACGAGCGTCCGTAGGAACATCTGAACTATACAACCCTTCTCCGAAAGGAGACGCTACGTAAACAGGCATCTTCCCTTGGGAGAAGACTCGCTATCGATGAAGCATTTGTAGTTGGGCAGGTCTTCCTGTTTTTTTGTGAAAAAAGCATAGCTGGACATGGAAGCCGCAGACTCCTGCCCAAGTTCATTTTATAAAGTAGCGTTGAGAGTTTTTTTCCAATTGGTAAAATTGGGGATGGCAATATATTGCTTACCCCCACCCTTGGTAAACCCCTGGTGGAACTGGCAGATTTTATACAGCGTTCAGCCTGAGCTGAGACTGCTAAGTTAATCTAAAATCGTTCGACTGAGCGCTCACGACGAAATCTCAAATCCAAAATCTTTTAATTCTTTGGTGTACGTCGGTTTCTCAGAAAATCAGGTATGTCCAATCCAGGTTTTTCTTTTGGTTCTGGAGTTGGAGTTGGAGTCGGAGTTGGAGTTGGGGAGTTAACTGTAGGTTGTGGTGTTGTTGGTCGCTTCGAGGTATTAGGTGCGACCCGAACGTTAGCCACGCTTTGTTGTACCGCAGCTTGCACTTCACCTGTAAAGCCGGTGGCAATTACAGTTATTCTCACCTCACCTTGAAGTCTGTCATCAATTACAGCCCCAAAAATAATATTGGCGTTGGGATCAACGACTTCATAGATTGCTTCTGCGGCAGCATTTACTTCATGCAAAGTGAGATCAGTACCACCAGTAATATTAAAGACAACCCCTCTAGCACCTTCAATAGAACATTCTAGTAATGGTGAAGAAATAGCTGCGATCGCAGCTTCTCTAGCTCTAGATTTTCCAGAACTCACGCCAATTCCCATCAATGCCGATCCCGCATCTGCCATCACAGCCCGGACATCAGCAAAGTCAACGTTTACCAGACCGGGGATCGTGATGATATCAGAAATACCTTGTACCCCTTGACGCAGCACATCATCTGCATAGCGAAAAGCTTCTTGCACAGGTGTTTGTTCGGGGATCACTTCCAGCAATTTGTTGTTGGGGATAATGATTAGTGTATCTACTCTACTTTTTAGTCCTTCAATACCTTGTTCTGCCTGGCTGGTGCGACGGCGACCCTCAAAAACAAATGGACGTGTAACCACACCAACAGTCAGAGCGCCCATTTCTTTTGCTACTTCTGCCACAATCGGGGCTGCACCCGTCCCAGTACCACCGCCCATACCAGCAGTGATAAATACTAGGTCTGCACCCTCCAAAGCCGTAGCAATTTCGTCCCGCGATTCTTCAGCTGCTTTTTGACCGATGGCAGGATTACCACCCGCTCCTAAACCCCGCGTTAGCTTCTGTCCAATTTGCAATCGACTGGGAGCGCCAGCTAAGGTAAGAGCTTGAGCATCAGTGTTAATCGACCAAAATTCTACCCCAGATACATCAGACTCGATCATGCGGTTAACAGCATTGCCACCACCACCACCGACACCAATCACTTTGATGTTGGCGACCCGGCCAGGAACAATCTCGCCAATTCGGCTATTTTCCGTAAAAATCTTCTTATTGTCGTGATTTTGTCCGAAGTTCATCCCAGAATTATTAAAGGGGTTAGTTGAGTTAACTGCCAGAGAGAACCCCGGCTGTCCCGTAGATTGGGAATTTTTATAGTTAAGTCCTTGGTTATTATCAAGTGTCATTGGATTTGTGAAAGGGTAGATAAACGACTTTTTCAGGTGTGATTCACCTCAGAGTCAACTTTAGTTTGACAGTGCCACAATACTATGGCATTGTTCTTTATTGTTTTCACTACTGCCCAGCCTAACAGAATTGGCAGCGCGAAAATTTGCTATGGGATAAGCTTTTAAGGCAGCCGATCGCACAGCCAATTCTAGAGAAGTATACCTATATTTATCTAAAAGTGACCTGTATAACTTCAACCAGACATTAATCTCTTCGTTATTCTCAGCACAGGGCATAACTTGTAAAGACACACTACAGGGTATTTTCTCTGCCTTAATAATAATATTGTTAATAGGTTTCACCATTGGGTATGATTGCAACTTTAGACACAAAATTTACCTTCTACTTACTTATTTTTAAGGCTAAACTAAGCAAGAATTTACTTGTCAGACTATACCTGATTAACTTGTTGTTTGGGGGGTCTTAATGGACACTTTGTTGGAGCAGTAGTCTATCTGACGAGAACCCTCACTAGTGCAGTCAAACAATTTTGGATTTTAGGTCGCACCTTTGGTGCGCTTCCAGCGCAACTTGGATTTTAGATTGATCCTGAAATCCAAAATCCAAAATCCAAAATTGCCACGGTCAACAAATCAAGATTTTCTAAGAGGTTTCGTTGCCCAATTAAGAATTACGGCACGGAGTAGTCCAAACTTATTGCCCAGAAGTAATGCTTACGCAAGCAATTTTGGGAGGCATTTTTCTTGACAAATTCAAAGGGATTGGGTACTGAGGATTGGGTATTAAGAAAACTTTTCTCTAGTCTCCAATCCCTAGTAACCAGTACCCAGTCCCCAGTCCCCAGTCCCCAGTCCTCAATACCGTTCTCATCAGTGCCCTCTGAAAAGCAAGTCTGAATCTTAATGGAAAACTCAAGCATTTTTCTCTTTTCCGCACTGGGTTTGCTCAAAGAGAGTATGGGCAGAAGGCATTTTATACACCATAAGTAGGTAGGTAGGAATAAACCAAACTAAGTTACGAAACGTAAATATGGCTTAAACCCTTACCAATGACAAATGATAAATGACAAATGACGACCCCCGCCAGTTAACTTTGTTTACGCCCACCTACTTAGACCATCATTAGATTGTCTGACATCTTGTACCCTACTATTAGATATTAGGGTAACAATTGAGGGTCTTTTACTCGCAATGGAGATTTTATGATTGATCTTCTCATTTTAATTAGAAGTTAATGCCGATTTTCGTGCGGTTTACTGGAAAACTGAAAATAATAAATATATTTATCAGCATAAAGCTTCTTAATTTACTAGGAGTTATCAATACATTAAACACGTTAGATTTTTTTAGGGATTTTGGGAGTTAATTTCTGGTCTTTTTGGTTCATCTGTACTAATGGATATTCGGGATTTTTCAGATCAATATACTCTATTTGACCGGAATTGAATTTTGTTGCTAGAGGGCGCATTTGGGCGAGTACCTTAATTTGTTCAGACAATTGGGGGCCTGGAACGCCGAGATGCACATTTCCTAGTTCTGTTTTCAAAATTAAATTAGTTGGATTTTGGCAATTAATTTCCATTACTTTTACCGGACTCCGGCTTACAGCTTCATGGAGTTGAGTCCAGTAAAGGCAGTATTGTTTTGGTGAGCCAATGACTCTGAGATTGGGTAATTTCTTAGTGGGATTCAGTGATGTGTATTTTTCTAAAGGCATCCAGGCCCCACTGGCATCTAGTAAGCCGATTATTACTTTGTTGTTGCCACGTGTTTGAGTCACTGCCACAGGCACTCGTTCTTGAATTTCGATGATTAATCCAGGAGGAAACAGGCGGCGTCTGACGATCGCTTGAGCAATAGTTGGTTGTTTTTTCAAAGAGTTAGCGATCGCTGACGGTTCAATGCGCCACAAAGACTGGGGGTAAGACAGCACCAACAATGACTGAGTTGTTTGATCTGATAGTAATTTATTGCCTGATTTCATCACTATTTGTTTGGGAGCCTTGAGCATCCACACTGGTTGGATTGCCACCCACAGCAATCCACCCGCCAAACCAGTAATGGCAAAGGTTCGCCAAATAGCCTGAATAATTTTCATTTGCCGCTGCCGACGCAATTTCTGACGACGCTGGGCTAGATCCGTGCGGGAAACTGATATTATGCCAGCCATTCACACCCCTTTCTGGTTGCAATCTAAATTCCTTGACACGCTCGTATCATTATTATTAATTTCAGTAAACACTGTTGGCATCTGTTAGCCGCTCTCCTCAAGACTTTTTTATTTTTAGTAACACTTTACAGTAACTACACAAGGATTATGGCGCTAGTTATTAGTCCTATTAAAGTTTCCGGTGTCCATTTTTAACTGACTGTAGTCTTTTTGACAAGTTATTTTTGAAGATTTTTCCCTAAATATTACAAAATCTTAATTGAGATGTGTGGGATTTTGTTTCCTTGACAAATAGATAATGAAGTGATACACCAGTATTCCTGAATCTCTGTGTACCTTGCTATAATTCATACCAGTCCTCCTCGTCAGTTATCCAAACTGAGAACCATGAAAATTTGTAGTTTTTTTTACTCACTTCCTAAGCCATACAGTTTTTTGGCCGGTCAAACAAAAGCGAGAGATTGTCAAAATCTCAATACCAAGTTTAAAAAAACAGATATGCTTAAGGCTATTAGGGTCAATTAAATTTCTACCAGACTACTGACAGTAATCCTGTACAAGTGCTGTCTTTTGCAAGACACGACCAACTTGTGAATCAATCCCATGCCTACGTCTCGGATTGGATTACTCGTATAAAAAATACAACTAAAGCTGCATCTACATACACCTCTACATACATGAAAACGACGTTAAATTTGTCACGTTTTTATAAAGCATGTAACCCCAGTTACACGCTAAATATAAGTAACGTGCTAGATCGGCAGTATTACATAGATTTTGCTGATGTACGTGGTTGCAAGATTGTCGAAGAATTGCAACGGACTATCGTTCGGATTTCTCCTGATGAGCCAACCTGTCAGTTATTTACAGGTCATATTGGTTGCGGTAAGTCAACGGAATTGCAGCGCCTCAAGACAGAACTAGAATTGGCGGGATTTCATGTGGTTTATTTTGAGTCCAGTCAAGACTTAGATATGGCGGATATAGATATCAGCGATATTCTGCTGAGTGTAGCCCGTCAAGTCAGTGCCAGTTTAGAAGGAATTAGCATCAAACTTAAACCTGGTTACTTTACCAATTTATTTAAAGAAGTAGGCGATTTTTTGCAAAGCCCCATAGAGCTTTCTGGACAAGCAGAGTTGTCTTTGGGTATTGCCAAAATTACCGCCAAAACCAAAGATAGCACCCAGATGCGGAATCAACTGAGGCAATATCTGGAACCACGTACCAATAGTATTTTGCAAGCGATTAACGAAGAAATTTTAGAAAAGGCTGTTGAACAGCTAAAACTAAGGGGCCAAAAAGGATTAGTAGTAATTGTAGATAATTTGGATCGAGTGGATATGCGCCCCTTAGCATCCGGGCGATCGCAACCAGAATATCTCTTCATCGATCGAGGCGAACAGCTGCGCCGACTTAAATGCCACCTAGTTTATACAATTCCTCTAACGTTAATCTTCTCCAATGAGTACGAGACACTAAAAAATCGCCTGGGGGGAGGGATTGCACCAAAAGTGCTACCGATGGTATTAGTGCGGCAAAGAGATGGCAGTGACTACGAACCGGGGATGTCACTAGTGCGCCAGTTAGTTCTAGCAAGAGCTTTTCCAGAAGTTCCTTTGAATGAAAGGTTTCTATTAGTTACAGAATTATTCGATCACCCCCAAACTTTAGATCGTATATGTCGTGTTAGCGGTGGTCACATTCGTAACTTATTGGGTTTACTTTATAGCTGCCTGCAACGACAAGATCCGCCTTTTTCTAGGGAATGCTTAGAAGCTGTAATTAAGGACTACCGCGACGATCTGCTATTAGCTATTGATGAATCCCAGTGGGAACTATTGTTTGAAGTAGTGCAGCAACAGAGAGTTAAAGGTGAGTCCGACTATCAAAGCTTGCTAAGAAGCATGTATCTGTTTGAATATCGCGACCCCGTAGGGCGCTGGTTTGGCATCAGTCCAGCCTTGGCAGAAACAGAAAAAGTTTTGGCTTGGCAACAAAAAAAGTAATAGTCATTAGTCATTAGTTATTTCCCAATGCCCCATTCCCTATGCCCAATACCCAATACCCAATGCCCCACCATATCCAATGACTAATGACAAACAGCTACACGTCTACACCAAAGAAAATCAGCATACTTTGCAAAGACTGATTAGAGCGATCGCACTTTCCGAAGGTCAATTTGCCCTAATTTTGGTTCGATGTAACTATAGGCGATTACGTGAGCAAATGTTAGAGAATATTCGCTCCACCAGCCAGGACATTAATATCAGAGAAATTTTTCTCAATCCATCAACTACTTCTTTACACAGCACAATAGTCTCAGAACTATCTTTAGATAATCCTGCCGTCCTTACAGACTCTTTACCATCGGCTGTGATGGTTTTTGGTATTGAGTCAACTACCGATCTGGAAAACTTACTTACAGGCATCAATCAGGCACGAGATATCTATGCTGCAACTTTTCCATTTCCAGTGGTGTTATGGCTACAAGATGAAGTGGCATCATTGCTTTCAAGATTAGCGCCTGATTTTAAAAGCTGGGCTGCAACCACTATTAAATTTGAAATGACCAAAGCAGATTTAATTGCTTTGATTCACAATGAAGCAGAATCTCTCTTTGCCAAAGTCTTAGAAGCTGGTGCTGAAACATTTTTATCTAATGCCTTCCTAGATTTAGATCCCAAATCCCAACATCGCCATGAAATAGAATCAGCCCGTAATGATTTGCTACGCCTGTATGGCGTTCAATTATCACCAGGATTAGAAGCGAGTTTAGAATTTGTCTTGGGGAGAGATAAATACGCCAACGATCAAATTAATGGTGCTTTAGCCAATTATCAAAGAAGCCTAGCATTATGGCAGCAAGAAGCGAGGAGAGTTGTAGAGTGGGAGAGTAATTCTTCTTTGCCCCTTTCATCAGCTTACCCTATCCCTGCCTCGTCTTTACTTAAGCAAGCAATAGTGCTATTTCACCTGGGGCTTTGTTATCACCGAATGGCAGACTTATACCAGAATACCAGTAGCTATTGCGAACATGCTCTGTCGTGGTTTAAACAATGCTTAGACCTATTGGAAGAGGTACAAAGAGAAGACTTAGTTGCTAAATTTATTTTGCCTGCTTGTGAAATGCTGGAACGCTTAGAAGCCTGGGATGAATTAAAAGAATTAGCTCAAAAATCATTACATCTACATAAAACCTATGGAGCTCCCGCACAAGTTGCTCAAAATTATGGTTTTTTGGCAAATGTGGCGGCTTCGGAGTCAAATTGGGTACTGGCTCATGAATTAGCGAATACAGCACTTTCCATCTCGGAAGAAGTAACACAAGTTTCTCTGCGAGACGCTTTGCAAATACGACGACAAGAAAGTTGGTATCTTCTCTTGCTAGCACGTACACAAAGGCATCTAGGTGAGTCTGAGGAAGCTATTAATAACTTGGAATGGGCGAAGGTAGTTTGTGAACTACAACATCAGCCATTACTTTACTTAGAGATTTTAGAAGAACTGCGATCGCTTTACTTTTTTGAGCGTCATAACTACACAGAAGCCTTTAAGCTAAAGCAAGAAAAAATTAAAATAGAACATCAGTATGGCTTTCGGGCCTTCATTGGTGCAAGTCAATTACAGCCGCAACGCCCCAGAATTAACCCAGTACTGGAACCTCAAAAAATACCATTTATTCCTGAAGAAATTGCTCAAGAAATATCTGCTTCTGGACGGCAACAAGATGTTAATCACCTAATTGAAAGAATTGCCCGTGCTGACTACAAACTCACAGTAATTTATGGCCCATCAGGTGTAGGAAAAAGTTCAATTCTCAAAGCTGGTTTAGTCCCAGCCCTCAAAGGAAAAGTTATTGGTGAACGCATTCCTATCCCGATTGTTTTATCTGTTTATACTGATTGGATCACAATCTTAATCAGCAGTATCAACCAAGCTCTAGCATACACAGAAATATCAGTTAGTCTTGACTCTACACCCACCATAATACTAGAAAAAATTCGGTTAGCATCTGAACGCAATTATACTATAGTTATCATCTTAGACCAATTTGAAGAATTTTTCTTTGTTAGTAATCCTCCCACTCAAAGAATAGAATTTTACAAATTTTTTAGTGAATGTTTAAATATTCCATTTGTAAAAATTATTCTTTCACTAAGAGAAGATTACTTACATCATTTATTAGAATTTGAACGTTTGAGCCATAAAACTAGTACTGGATTATATGATTTAGGTGTAATTAATAAAAATATTCTCGATAAAGACATTCGCTACTATTTAGGAAAATTTTCTAGCCAAGATGCAAAATCCATAATTTACAGTCTGACTCAGCGTTCACATTATGAACTGAGTGAGGAATTAATTAACCGATTAGTGCAGGATTTGACAAGAGAATTAGACGAAGTACATCCAATTGAATTACAAATAGTCGGCGCTCAACTACAAATAGAAAACATCACCACACTGGGACAATATAAGCTTTGCGGTGGCTCAACAAAATTAGTAGAACGCTGGCTTGGGGAAGTTATCAAAGACTGTGGTCAAGAGAATGAAGAGTTAAGTTGGAAATTATTATTTGAGTTAACTGATGAAAAGGGGACACGACCGTTAAAAACTAAAGCTGATTTGGCAACGGCATTAGTTAATAATCAGTATATAGATACAATATCAAGCTTTGACAAAGTTGGAGAACTGATTTTAGAAATATTAGTGGGTTCCGGTTTGGTGTTGCGAGTCAGAGAAGAATTAGGCGATCGCTACCAATTAGTTCACGATTATTTAGTTGAACCAATTCGCCAAAAGAACAACTATGGTATGCTCGCCGAATTAGAAAAAATCAAACTTGAAAAAACTCGAGCGGAAGTAGCCCAAAAACTTAGTCAAAAGCAACTTAATTTGATATTACAACGGCGACTGCGAGAAGCACGGATAGCAGGCGTAATCCTGGCAATCATGGGGGGAACAATAGCAGCATTATGGTGGCAAGCCGACTTACAGAAAAGAGCCGCAATCCGCGAAACTCTACGAGCTGAACGCAGTGAAACCAACTTGAACATTAGTGCAATCACTGCTGCTAGCGAAGCTTTGTTTGCCTCTAATAAAGAATTTGATGCCCTATTAGAAAGTTTGCGGGCTTGGCGAGGACTCAAACAGGCGGATGGAGTGCAACCAGATACCCGAATGCGGGTGGTGACAGCCCTGCAACAGGCAGTTTATGGAGTAACGGAGGCTAACCGCTTGGATGGACACACCGATATTGTCTGGGGAGTAACTTTCAGCCCAGATGGTCAGTTGCTAGCATCAGGTAGCCGAGATCAAACGGTGAAAATTTGGCGTACTAATGGTACTTTACTCCAAACCCTCAAAGGTCACACTGATGCTGTTACCTGTGTAAGTTTCAGCCCTGATGGTCAAACCTTAGCGTCTGCCAGCCTCGACAAAACAGTGCAAATCTGGCGTAAAAACCCGATTACAGGTAAATTTGCCCCCAAGCCATATAAAACCCTGAAAGGTGATAAAGATTGGGTTTATAGCGTTGATTTCAGTCCTGATGGCGAGTTGTTGGCCACTGGCAGTAAAGATAAAACCGTAAAACTCTGGCGCAAAGACGGTAGCTTAGTAAAAATACTCAGAGGGCATCAAGGGTGGGTTAACTGGGTAAACTTCAGCCCCGATGGGCAATTCATCGCCTCGGCCAGCGACGACAAGACAGTGAAAATCTGGCGGCGGGATGGTAGCCTCGTGACAACCTTACAGGGACATCAGCAGGGTGTGATTGTAGCTGTTTTCAGTCCAGACGGTAAATTTTTGGCGTCAGCAGGTCGAGATAAGACAATAAAACTTTGGCAGCGGGAAAATAATAGCTCTACTAAAGATGGTTTTGACTTTCGTCCTTACAAAACTTTACCGCAGCATAGCAGCACAGTATGGAGTTTGAGCTTTAGTTCTGATAGTAAAAAGCTAGCTTCCGCAGGCGAAGACAATACCATAAACCTCTGGAGTATCACTGGTACTTTACTCAAAACCTTCAAAGGACACAGCGATGCTGTTGTTAGCATTGCTTTCAGTCCAAATAACAAATTGCTGGCTTCAGGAAGTTATGATAAAAGCGTAAAATTATGGAGTTTAGAGGCTCCAACACCGTCTATTCTTAGTGGGCATCAAAAGCGAGTTTTAAGCGTTGCTTGGAGTCCTGATGGTCAAATGCTAGCCTCTGGAAGTAGCGATCGCACTGTCAAACTTTGGCAACGATACACCAGTAATGGCGAGGTCAAAACCCGACTTTACAAAACTTTAGTAGGGCACACAAATAAAGTTCCTAGTGTCAGTTTTGACCCCAAAGGTGAAATGTTGGCTTCAGGAAGTTATGACAAAACTGTGAAACTTTGGCGGCTTGACGGTACTTTAATCATGACTCTCCACGGACATACTGATAGCGTGATGAGCGTCAGTTTCAGCCCAGATGGTCAGCTTTTGGCATCAGCTAGCAAAGATAAAACAGTGAAACTTTGGAACCGTCAGGGCAAGTTGCTCAAAACCTTAGTGGGGCATCAGGGTTGGGTAAACAGCGTCAATTTCAGCCCTGATAGTCAAGTTTTAGCCTCAGCCAGTGACGATCAAACTGTGAAACTTTGGCAGAGGGATGGTACTTTGCTGAAAACTTTCTCGCCCCATGACAGTTGGGTATTGAGTGTCAGCTTTAGTCCCATTGATGAGTTGCTGGCTTCTGCTAGCTGGGATAACACTGTGAAACTGTGGCAACGGGATGGCACGTTGTTAAAAACCTTATTAAAGGGTTACAGCGATAGCGTCAATGCCGTGACTTTTAGTCCCAATGGTGAATTCCTCGCCGCCGCCAGTTGGGACAGTACAGTGAAACTTTGGAGCCGTGATGGCAAATTAATTAAAAGTCTCAATGGGCATCGCGCTGCGGTGTTAAGTGTTAGCTTTAGTCCAGATGGTCAAACATTAGCATCAGCTAGTGATGACAACACAATAATTTTGTGGAATTTAAACCTTGACGATTTGCTGGTTCGTGGTTGCAACTGGGTGGGTGATTACCTGAAGCATAATCGCAACCTTGAGGATCGCGATCGCCTTCTTTGTGATGGCATAACCCGTAAAAACCCTTTTTAATTTAGATTAAAGCCTCAATGAGCAACCGCTCTTGGTTTAGCGGTTGATGAGGCGATCAGAGTTATTAATTCAGAGCTAGAAAGAAATTTCGAGCTAATTAGCTAAAGGAGCGATCGCTCTCTAAAACTTCGTGGCTTTTTTCTTCGGGAGTCTCTTGGGGCAAATTCGCTAAAAAGGCTTGTAGTCTCATTCGCTCAATGTAAGGCCAGCCGCCCTCAGACTCAATATCTTTCAGCAATGAGTAGAGTTGCCGACGGTTAACAGGTAAACTCTCTTGAAAAATTCCATCTCGGATCTCTCGGTGTAACTGCTCTAATTGGCGCAGCAAAGCCAAAAGAGCTACAGTATCGCCTTGGCAATCTTGAACTGCATCATACACCACAGTTGCGATCGCTTGCACTTTACCAGACAACTTCTCTGATTCAATATTTTTCTGATCGTTCATGCCACCCTTTCCGCATAAATGAGGTCAACTCAAATTTACCGGAGATTTTTAATTTTCCCTAGTTTGTCCCCTCACTTGCCTGACTCAGAGGTGAATATAACTAGATTTGTATCTTTATTAGAAGCAATTGCGATCGCTCCAAAAAGAGCGTAATTACCTCTAGCAGAGCCTTTACAGTAGCTAGGTGCGATCGGGACGAGACTTTCTTGGATTTTGAGAACTTTGATTTTGAGTTAAAAAAAATCGTATGATCTGGCTGATTTACCCATCAAACAATGGGCTGTATGTAGTGGCGTCACATACATGATACAAAAAGACTTGGGCGACGCCGCTTTTGCCATCAGCAAAAGCAAAGTTGCGAAGCAGATTCCCCTGTTCGCACTCTTCGAGGTAAGCATTTATGCTGCTCTGTGTGAGGCTTACTCACCCACCCGCCCAACTCTAACAAATGCCACCAACAGTAAAACTGCTGGTTTTTTGCTCCTATAGTGACACACATCCAAAATGGATGCAGTGTGCTATTTAGTCTGGGGTTTACACCCCAAGCTCAAGAGAGCGACACGTTTAACTACGTTTAGCAGAGAAAAGTTTGAGCAGCGGTTGACAACCTAAACACTCGGACACTTACTTCAACTCTTTTAATCAGAGCAAAGCCATGTCCGAACAAAGGTAGCTTTTCGCAGAGTAGCGGCTTCTCATCAGAGATCAAAGCTTCGATGCAGTTTTACAACTTAGATATTAATTTTTGAGATTGAGGTTAACCATGAGGTATCGCGCTTTAATTGTTGCATTCTTGGCTTTGTGCCTGGGACTGATAACTGCTTGTAGTGATGCTCCTGCTAGTAGTAGTGGTAGAGATGTACTCACTTACGATCAAATTCGTGGCACTGGCTTGGCTAACAAATGCCCCCAACTAGCAGAAACAAGCCGTGGTTCCATTCCCATTGATTCTAGCCAGTCTTACGGCATCAAAGAACTTTGCTTGGAACCAACTAGCTTCTTCATCAAAGAAGAACCTGCTAACAAACGCCAAGAAGCAGAATTTGTTGCTGGCAAATTGTTAACCAGATACACTTCCACCATTGACCAGGTGCAAGGTAATCTAAAAGTCAACGCAGATAATAGCCTGACCTTTACCGAAACTGATGGTCTTGACTTCCAAGCCATTACCGTGCAGCTTCCTGGTGGTGAGCGAGTACCTTTCCTCTTCACCATCAAAAACTTGGTTGCTCAAAGCCAACCCAGTTTGACCAGTATTAACACCTCTACGGACTTTGAAGGCAGCTTCAAAGTTCCTTCCTATCGTGGTGCTGCCTTCCTAGATCCCAAAGGTCGTGGTGTCGTTAGTGGCTACGATAATGCCGTAGCTCTCCCTGCTCAAGCAGATGATGAAGAACTTACCCGCACTAACGTCAAGCGTGCAGAAAATCTTAATGGCAAGATTTCTCTGCAAATCGCTAAAATAGACAGTTCTAGCGGTGAAATTGCTGGTACTTTCGAGAGCGAACAGCCATCTGATACAGATTTAGGTGCTGGCGAACCTAAAGAAGTCAAGATTCGCGGTCTATTTTATGGACGAGTTGAACCGACTCGTAGCTAAACCCTTGAAAGTCAGGCAACTAACTGGCACTCAGAACGAAAATTCTGTAAGTATCACACTTGATCGCAAAAGTTAACTTATTTACCCTCTATTTTCAGGAGGGTAGATAGGTTTTTTACAAAGACAGATGAAGAGTGCTGAGTTCCGAGTGCTGAGTTGAAAGTGTAGAAGTAGAAACTTTAGAGTGCTGAGTTCCGAGTGCTGAGTTGAAAGACCGCACCACAAGAGGCAGGGTATCAACATTCTTCAGGTATTACAAAGATTCCGCTTGACTTCGGGCGGGGCTTTTATCATAGTACGAAAGTACTGAGTACGATCTCTTGTTACTCAGGACTCAGCACTCAGGACTGAGTGTTAAAGCCGAGCAAATTTGTGGGCGAAATAGCCCTGACTAATTGGGAAAATTTTGATCCCTCAATCTTGTTGGTCACTTGATTTATCCCTTTAACCTTTTTCCTTTCATTAAAAGACTATAGACTTAAGTACAAAAAAGGGTAACATGCCCTTTTTTTTGTGGTATTGCGTAAATATACATAGTATTTTTTGGAATTATTAGTAGTTTTTAATTATTAGATAAATTCCAGTTAAATAGGCACGTAATTCTACTGTAAATCTAACTTTTGCTTATCAAACAAAAGTCCAACTCCTGTTGTTTTGTTTCTCTAAATTAACTTCATCATTAATTAATTCAAGTTAAGTACAATCTCGGTTTGATATTTAGTGATTAATTTTATATTTTATTTCTATGTAGTTCTAAAAAATCTACAGGTCACACCAAAGATAAATAACCAACTAAATAGCGATTTCGCCCATTTAAATTTTGCCCGATTAGTTAAGTAAGCTATGGAATTTTGATAGAAAATCTTTATTATCTACCATAGTATTTGCTAGCAAACATAGTGCGATATTGTCTTTGATATCGTGCGATCGCAGCTAAATTTAAAAATGAATAATTAGATTCTTTATTTGCTCAATAAACCCGGTGCTATGCCTACCACAGTCACCAATGAACTAAAGCACGAAATTTGGCAGTTGTTGCGAGAATATCAGCAATCTCCGTCAGAAAATGTTCGCAATCAACTCGTAAAACTCAATTTTGGACTTGTGAGAAAAGAAGCTCACTACTGGACAAATCAATGTCATGAAACCTACGATGATTTGCTCCAGGTTGGATGTTTGGGTTTAATCAGGGCTATTGAAAGATTTGAAATTTCTAAGGGACATGCCTTCAGTTCCTACGCTCTTCCTTATATTCGGGGTGAAATTCAACACTATCTCCGAGATAAAGGTGTCACCGTGCGAATTCCTCGGAAATGGTTAGCGCTGCAACAGCAAGCAATAGGAGTATCACGTTCTTGGCGTGAAAAACACAATCGTCAACCAAGCGACTCGGAACTAGCAGCAGCACTAGAAATTTCTCCAAATGAATGGCAAGAAATTAAATTAGCATGGATCAATCGCGCTCCCTTGAGTCTTGATGTACCAATCCAAGATGGAGAAGAAGGTTCTACCTGCTTAGGAGAATTGGTTCCAGATCCTCACTATCGCAGCTTTCAACTGGCACAAGAAGACCAACTCCGCCTGCAACAAGCATTGGTTCAACTAGAAAAACGCACCCGCGATGTGTTGGAATGTGTGTTTTTGCAAGATTTGACACAAAAACAAGTTGCAGAACATTTGGGCATCAGTGTAGTTACGGTTTCCCGTAGAGTCAAAAAAGGACTGGATTTGATGAAAGAGCTTATGGGTGTAGCAGAAGATTAACTATAAATCAAGTTAACCGCAGTTACGCTAGGTAGGCAGTGCTAAAAATAACCCTTGAAATGTAAAAAATTAGGTTATAAAGGGAAGATACTTTGCCTTGGATATAAATTTAAGGCATGTTGATTTCCAGTTTTAAATTTTCCAATGGCTTTTGAGAACAGCTCATGGGCAGAACTTCAAAAATTACAATTGCAGCTATTCTAACTTTGGCGATCGCTGGATGTGCTTCTGAAGATACACAACAACAAGCCATCAATCCTGCGCCAATTCCCAAAATAGCAAAAAAGTCGCCACCAGCGGCTCAATCCTTTAAGAATCCAGTGATACCTGCCAAGCAGGTTTCACAAGTTAATACTGCATCTGCTAGCTTGATTCAATCCACTAATGCTACAGAAAGGGCACGAGAACTTGTGGTATCAAAAGATCGGAGCGATCCTTTTGCACAACTTTTCGGGCAGACGACTCCCGGAATGTCTCAAACATCTGGTAGGCCAGTTCCCGTGTTGCCTAAGCTACCTACTGCATTAGTAGTAAAACCAAAACTTCCAACACCCAAAATAGCTTTAAATCCACAGAAATCTGTACCAAAAAAAGTCAATCCTATCTTGACTTCAGTCTTACCTAAAGTTTTGCCTCAAGTTGTCGCTAACCCTACTTTAGTCTCTGTATTGCCACCGCCAGCACAACCTGAGTTAGCAAGGGCAGTGGTTGTGACTGGTGTAGTTCTAATTAGTAATGAACCACAGGCAATTATCAAAGTACCCGATGAGCCGACAAGTCGCTATGTCCAGGCGGGACAGCGATTAGCAAATGGTGTACTGATTAAACGTATTGAAATGAATCAGGGCTACAATCCCATCGTAATTTTGGAACAATTTGGTATTGAAGTTGCCAAAATGGTAGGGGAAGGGGTCATAAACTCAGCGCCGTCAGCTGTATCTGCTACCGGCAATCCTGTTTCAGTGACACCGCCCCCTCCAAATTCTTTTAAAGTGGGAGCTTCATAAAGATGGGAATTAAGGAAAAAATAGAATTCGCTGGTTTGCCTTTAGCTGTTTATAGAGAAATAGCAGCACATTTACGTCAAGTCGAAGGTGTGGAAGTGGATTTAATTCCCCAGTCATCCCAGCAGTTTGATTACAATCAAAGTCAAATTGGTGGTTTGAGCCTCTCGTGGACAGCAAACTCTGGTTTAGAAAGTCGGCAACGAGTTAACCAGATTTTGGCTTACTATCAAAATTCCTATATTAACCCTATTTAACTCATCCCCTGGCTTCAAGCCGGGGAAAATCGAAGTCATTGGTGCTAATGACTAATGACTAAATCGGCGGGCGGCTATCCCAGACACCCCTCTTGTTGGGATGGGATTCCCGCCGATTTTCGATAAAGTAAAAAAGCGATATTGTTCTGCCAGTCTAACGTAGTAGGATTGTTCAAGTGAAAGGGTACGCATTGCGGGACAAGTAGCCATCGAGCGCTTTTTGCACCCTAAAATGAGAACAAAAGACAATTCCTAAAACAAACACACTCCATGCGTATTTCTCTAAATTGGCTGCGCGAACTAGTAGAGATAAAACTTAGTCCAGAAGAATTAGCCGAAACCCTGACAATGGCAGGATTTGAGGTTGAAGAAATTGAAGACCGCCGCACTTGGGCAAATGGCGTGGTTATCGGCAAAGTCCTTGAGCGTCAACCCCATCCCAATGCCGATAAATTAAGTGTTTGCCAAGTCGATATCGGTACAGGTGAGACTTTAAATATTGTCTGTGGTGCTGCCAATGTGAAGGCAGATATCTATGTACCTGTGGCAACTACGGGTACTTACTTACCCAACATCGATTTAAAAATTAAACCTGCAAAACTCCGTGGTGTCCCATCTCAGGGCATGATTTGTTCTTTAAAGGAACTTGGTTTGCCCACCGATGTAGACGGAATTCATATTTTTACCCAGGAAAATTTACCATTGGGTAGTGATGTGCGGCCGTTGTTGGGTTTAGATGATGTAATTTTAGACCTTACCGCAACTGCCAATCGCGCTGATGCTTTGAGTATGGTAGGCGTAGCCAGAGAAGTAGCAGCTTTAACTGGTGGAAAGTTGAGCATTCCTGAACCTGGTGAAGTCTCTATTCCCAAAAGCACCGGAAATTTAGCTTTAAAAATTGCCGATACCCAAGCTTCTCCTGCATATATTGGTACGGTAATTGAACAGGTCAAAATTGCTCCATCTCCCGAATGGCTGCAACAGCGTTTGCGCGCGGCTGGGGTACGTCCCATCAGTAATGTTGTGGATATTACTAACTACGTTTTGTTGGAATGGGGACAACCACTACACGCCTTTGACCGCGATCGCCTACAATCTGTTGCAAGTAGCGAAAATTTAACCATTGGCGTTCGCTTCGCCAATAATGGAGAATTCCTCAAAACCCTGGATGGACAAACTCGCACCCTAGCAACCCAAAATTTGTTAATTACTGCTAACGACAGACCCGTTGCACTGGCGGGAGTCATGGGTGGGGAAGAAACAGAAGTTCATCAAGGTACTCAAAGTTTAGTTTTAGAAGCAGCCTTATTTGATTCCGTGGCAATTCGCCGTTCTTCGAGGAGTGTAGGCTTAAGAAGTGAAGCTTCTGGCAGATACGAACGGGGAGTTAACCGGGCTGAGTTGGAAATAGCTAATCGCCGCGCCTTATCCTTAATTAGTGAATTGGCAAGTGGAATTCTTGTCCAGCAAGAAATTGCCGACACCCGCCCCGATCCTTCTACTTGGAGTCGTTCTATCGCGTTGCGTTTAGACCGAGTTAATCAGATATTGGGGCCCATCGAATTAGAAGAAGATACAGGTGAACTCCAAGAAAAAGATGTTGAGCGCATCCTGACTGCACTGGGATGTAAGTTAACTCCTTCAGGAGAAGATAGCAGCCATCAAGCTACATGGTCAGTTTCCGTCCCACCTTATCGTTACCGCGACTTAGAGCGAGAAATTGATTTAATCGAAGAAATCGCCCGTCTCTATGGCTACAACAAATTCTGCGATACACTACCAGAAAAAGCGGAAGCGGGTTATCTGCCTTTAGATCAAGAACTGGTTCGCAAATTACGAGCTTTCCTGCGGGCTGAAGGATTGACAGAATTAATCCACTATTCTTTAGTCAAACCAGGAGAAGACAGAAATATAGTATTGTCCAACCCCTTATTTGTTGAATATTCAGCGCTACGAACCGATTTGATATCGGGGTTAATTGATGCCTTTCAATACAATTTAGAGCAGGGTAATGGTGCGCTGAACGGCTTTGAAATCGGACAGATTTTCTGGCAAGAAGAAGACGGTTTGCAAGAAACAGAAGCCCTGGCGGGGATTATCGGAGGCGATCGCACCCTTGGCAAATGGTCAAAAAGTGGACGGGAAGAACCCATCACCTGGTTTGAAGCCAAAGGTATTTTAGAAAGTGTATTTCGGCAACTTAGCTTGCAAATCGAATTTCAACCCGATCGCCGCGACGAACGCTTACATCCAGGACGCACCGCTTCTCTGTGGATTCGGGGTAACAGACTGGGGATTTTTGGACAACTCCATCCCCAATTGCGACGAGAAAAAGGTTTACCAGATTCCGTTTACGTTTTCCAATTGGATCTAGATGTGCTTTTAGATTCTCTAGAACAAGATGAAATTCTTGTCCAGACATTCCAGCCCTATTCTACCTATCCGGCTAGCGATCGCGACATCGCCTTTTTCGCACCCGTGAAAATCTCAGTTGTCGAAATTGAAAAAGTAATTACCAAAGCGGGTAAAGATTTACTCGAATCGGTGGAATTATTTGATGAATATCGGGGCGAAAATGTCCGCGAAGGACAGCGGAGTTTAGCATTCCGGTTAATTTATCGGGCTAGCGATCGCACTCTGACTGAGGCAGAAGTTGAACCAGTACACAATAAAGTCCGCGAAGCTTTGGTGGAAAAATTCGGCGTCAATTTGAGGAGTTAGGAGAGACGCGATTAATCGCGTCTGTACAAGAGTTAGGAGTTTTGGTCTAGTTTTCCGGTTCAACCTGTTTGATGGAGTTATACATCAGGTGTAGCGATCGCATCTAACAGATTACTAAAAAATAAATTACTACTACTTGTGGGGTGGACATTTTGTCCGCCCTTGCTTACAGGCAATTTCTTTCTTAGCAGGCTTTGTTGGGATAGTGACAGACTAAAAAGCTGCGGAAATTTCATCTCTTATCCGGTTGTAAGTTTCATCTCTTATCCGGTTGTAAGTTAGAAAATAAACTTTGCCAATCGATAGAATTGACAGTATTTTCTCCCTGTTTAACCTCAAATGTAATGTTAGAGGCTTTTTCTATTTTTAGCGCTTGCACGCAAAGTTCTGCCACATCCTCACGACTGATTTTGCCTCTAATATTATCGCCTTGCTCGAATATTAATTCTTTACTTCCTGCATCTTCAGTTAAAGCACAAGGTCTAATAATCGTATAAGGAATTCCGCTTTCTCTTAAACTATCTTCTCCTTTCAACTTCCAAGTTAAAATTCCTCCCAATTGGTCATTTAATTTTACTGCTGGCGGTTCTTCATCTAAATTAATCCCAGGGCGGCCAGGACGAGTTACACCTGCTGAACTGACGAGAATAAATTGTGGTAAAGTTGTCCCACCATAAGCTTTAATTGATTCCAACTGGAAAGCAAAACCACCTGGAGAAAACTTGGGATTCAAAGCGCCATCGTATTCAAATTTGCTCAACATCAGTTGGAATGAACTAATTTTACTTTGCTCAATTGGCGGCGCATCTTTGACAACTTCTGCCCGAAAGACGGGAATCAAATCTGTAAAGGGAATGTGAATATCTATCCAAGTATTAGCTACGGTGTCGAAAGAATGGCTGTAACCAATACCATCCCATGTTGTATCTGTCCGCAGAAAGATTTTATAACGCTGACCGTCACCTTTGACACGCAGTTTTACACCAGTGTAACCAGATAAGTTAAAGGGTGGATCAAAATTCTTCGTTCTGACAGAAGCAAATCCGCCAGAGTTAGCGGTGGAGACATTACCAGCAAATAAAGCTGTATTATCTAGCAATTGGATATTACTGGCACTCACACCACCCATGACGACATCATCCAACGCTCCCCAGTAATCTTTTAATTCTGCTGATGGTTTGGTGAAATCAAATATCGGTTTTTCGTTTGCTTGGGGTAAATATTTTGCCGCAGCTTGGACTAAGTTTTTGACACCTTGATATTCTACATTTTCGGGAGTGTCACCCACAATTTCTGGTTGGTAAAATTTAACACCTTGATAATATTTGGCTCTATCTGCTGTGTCTCCCTCAACAGGTTGTACACGTACTGCTGTGCAACAAATTACAGCTTGAATATCAGCTAGAACTAAAGGAGTTAAAGTTTCTGGTTGCGTGATATCCGCAACTACTAAATCTATATCATTACCAAGAATTGACCGCGCTTTGTCAATATCTCGAACTAGGGCGCGAACTTTATAACCTTGTTGGAGCGATCGCAGCACTACTCGTTTACCGACACCACCAGTTGCACCTGCTACTAATATTACACCCACGTTTCTTCCTCCATTGGGTCTATCTTGATTATCCTTAGGACGGCCTTGGATTAACTGCTGTACCCAGTTAAGGAAAGGAATTACCTCAAAGTAAGTCAGGGTTTCGATAAACCTGCCTAAGTCCCATTGAGAACGATTTTTGTCAGTCATATTTGCGTCCTCATAACTTTATTTAGGGTAACAATTTTCGAGAGTGGGTTGTGAGGGTGCGATCGCACACAAGTAAGTATCATCACAAACCAAATAAATCACGACTGCGGTGAATGTGCGATCGCAGAGACGCCGGAGGTATCGCTGCGCGAACAAAACTTGGGTAGTGTTTTCCCAGTCCCTTATCCCCAGTCCCTTTTTCAATAAAAATTAAAATAGGTTTATTATCCTTTAAAATCTTTTGCAGATATTGAGGTTAAGATATATGGCTGATATTGTTGATATTGCGGTTACGGCTGAGTCTTTCAAAACACTGGTAGCAGCTGTCCAAGCGGCTGGTTTAGTAGAAACATTAAAAAGTCCTGGCCCGTTCACGGTCTTTGCACCCAATGACGAAGCTTTTGCCAAGTTACCAGCGGGAACTATCCAAACTCTGTTACAGAATATTCCCCAGCTAACGCGGATTTTAAAGTATCATGTCGTTCCAGGAAAGCTGCTAAAGGCTGATTTGGCACAACTCGGTACGGTTAATTCTGTAGAAGGTTCACCCATTAAAATTGATTCTTCTGATGGTTTTGAAATTAAAAATGCCACAGTTTTAGCAGCAGATATCGAAGCAGATAATGGTGTGGTACACGTTATCGATACGGTAATTTTACCGGGTTAATTCAGCTAGGGTGGGTGTTTTCCACCCTAGTTATCCAGAAATTTTATAATTAACTAACTATTGATAGTATCAAAAGGCAACTCAATAGTTGAATTTATGTTATATTTGTAATGTAATTGCTCACTTTTATATTAAGTTTAATTGCGTTGTTTTAAAATAAATTAATAAATTCTTAAAAAGCTAACATCTATCCCAACAAATTAATGCTCGATTTTAACACCTTAGCTGAGTTCTCTCGTGGCAACTGCATAAGTATTTGTGCATTTCTCGTACCAGCAAACTTACTTGTCACAATTTTAACGATGGCCTTGGTAGCGTTACGTCGTCCATCACATCAAGTATGGCAATCTGCTGCAATTGCTAGCTTTTTTGCTTCTGTAATGATCTTTCACGTATATACTTGGTTCCTAATTGGCGTGGTGATGGCTCCTACTTATATTTTGTTATGGCTAGCAATCACCTGTCTCGTGACTAATTTGGCAGCAATTCTTTTTCAAAGACGCTACAGCAACAACAACAACCCTAGTCTTTCCAACTAAAGTCTATAGGTGATATTTTCAGAAAATCCATTCATGTTCAAGGATGGCATATAGCCAAGAGTCTCGCCATTCTCCCTTAATCCAATGGTGTTCTCGCAAATACCCTTCCTGCTGCATTCCGATTTTTTGCATAACTCTTGCTGAGGCAATGTTTTCTGGGTGACAAGTTGCAAAGATGCGATGTAAATTTAACTCCTGAAAACCAAATGATACAACTGCTTTTACAGCTTCAGTTGCATATCCTTGTCCCCAAAATTCCTTAGTGAAGGAGTATCCAATAGAGCCTATTTTGTTGCCAGTATCCTGAACGGATATACGACAGATACCAATTAATTGCTTTTGGGGTTTTAAAGTCACTGCCAAGGCAAAATGCTGGCGGGGTTGTTTACTTTGTAATAAAATCTCTCTTTGCAAAAAGTTTTTGGTATCTTCTTCGCTATTCGGGCCAAAGGTTAAATAACGCACAACTTTCGGATCGCTGGCGTATTGATGAACTGCTGGCCAATCTGATTCTACAAAGTCTCGCAGTATCAGACGTTGGGTTTCTAGTGGTATCATTTAGGAAATTCTGCACGTAATTGATTGACTACCCGATCTAGTCCCACGGAATGGGCGGCTTTGAATAATAAACGATCGCCTGTTTGCACAAATGTCTTCAACCTAGCCACCAACTCGGCATGAGTGGCAAAGCACTCCGATGGAATACCCTCAGCACTAAGAGCGATCGCTTCGGCATCTTGTCCATCTACCAAAACCAACAAGCCGTCTAAATTCAACTTTCGGACTGTTTCTCCGACTCGCTGGTGCAACTGCTGCGATCGCTCTCCCAATTCTTTCATTGCACCCAATACGGCAATTTTCCGCTTTCCGGGTGTCTCTGCCAATAATTGCAATGCTGCAATCATCGCTTCTGGTGCAGCATTATAAGTTTCATCTAAGATTACCACATCATTGGGTAAGTTAAATCGCTGCGATCGCCCTGTGGGCATATCCACATTCACACCTGCTTTGAGGGTTTCCCAATCAATCCCCAACACCTTTGCCACTGCTAAAGCTGCCAAGAAATTAGTCGCGTTGTGACGCCCAGGTAGAGGCAGAGGTAGTTGAATTCCTGCAACTTCCACAATCTCGTTATCAATTAATTGCCCTTGAATGTCCCCACCAGAAAAGCCGTAAGTTAAAAGTTCTCCGTGCCAAACCTTCGCCGCCGTGGCCATTAATAGCGCATTGTCGTGATTGAGAATTGCCACACTATCAGCAGGCATTTCGGCTAATAACTCACATTTTGCCTCAGCGATCGCTTCTTCGGAACCCAGTAACTCAATATGTGCCGTCCCCACATTGGTAATTACTCCAATTGTTGGACGCGCTATTTGCGTCAGTTCGGCAATTTGTCCCCTACCCCGCATCGCCATCTCAATTACGGCGTAGTCATTTTCAGTGTCAAGTTCTAGGAGAGTTTTCGGGACACCAATTTCATTGTTGTAATTTCCATAAGTTTTGTGAACTCGTCCCTTGGTTGCTAAGACTGCGGCGATCAATTCTTTGGTTGTAGTTTTACCCACAGAACCCGTTACACCAATTACAGGAATGTTAAAGCGATCGCGCCACCATCGACCAAGTTTTTGATATGCCTTGAGGGTATCCTTTACCTGTAATACCGGAAATCCCGGATTTTCGTATTCAAAATCTACAATTGCAGCGATCGCACCCTTTGCGATCGCAGTTGGCACAAATTCATGTCCATCAAACTTATCGCCTCGGAAAGCAACAAATACTTCACCCGGCTTCAGGGTACGGCTATCTGTTTGGATACCACTACTTACTTGTGTTAAAGCAGTTTCAGATAAGTTTACAGAATGGCCCAAAATAACTTCAACCAGTTGGGTTAGGGTGGCAGAGCAACGCATTTAAAGTTCAAAATCATAAAATCGAATTATGACATAATATTGTTTACTTGTAATTACAAGTACTCTTCTTCTTACTCTAAGAGGTTGTTTGAAAAGCCCCGGCGATTAGAAATCGAGGCTACACAGACGAAACCCACCTCCGTGGGTTGAAGACATTGATTTTGTATTAGTCCGCGGAGGCGGACAATGCTAGTAGCGAATTATATTCGCCCACAACTTTTCAAACAACCTCTAAGCCAAGGCACTGAATATGGTAAATATTGTTTAATCAACAGTCGAGAATTGATTAATCCAGTTATCTAATTCATAACATCCTAGATTTTTAACTGGTACTTTTGCTAAAGCTTCCTGATCTTCATGTTCCAAAATAAGTCTGGCATTAATTCGAGGTAACAAAGCTTGCCACTCAATTTCAGAAAGGTTTTCTAACAGAGAAATTTCTAATCCCTGATTAATATCTAAATCTTCCTCTAGCAGCAGATTCATTGCAATACTAGATAAAAATATTTCTGCATCTTCAGTAGCAATATTACTCGTGTTGATAATTAAAGTAATTTTCTCATTATTCACATGATTTACTAATGTTTTAATCACTTGTTCTAAAGCTAAACCAAGAGATTCTTCTGGCTGTAACCAATCAGGGAAGATAATGAGGTTAATATCTCCTAGTTGTAAATTTTGACTCAGAGTATCTGCAAGATGCTTACTTAATAATTCTTGAAATAAGCTACCTATTTTAGCTGAGTAAGAACGACTATCAAGAAAACTAGGATTCCCCTGCATTTTTTCCTTAATTTGGTCGCTCTTTTCTTGACGTAATTTAGGATTATTACCAAGTGCGATCGCTAATTGTATATAAGACTCTTCACTATCCGCAACTAAATTGGGGATATCTAGTACTTGCACCATTGCGGCTCCCATCGCAGAGCGAAAGCTACTTCCGCGTCTAGCAATTACTGGTAGATTAACTTGTAGTGGTTCTACTAAAGAAGTTGTTCCCGCAAATGGATAAGAATCTAGATATACATCGGCAATTTTGAAGTATTCTTTAACTTCTTCCCGATTTGGCACTGGCTGAGGATCTAAAACTATTAATTGCTCTGCTGGTATACCATGCGTTGAAAACACTTTAATCAAGTGATTTACAAAATCTTTCTTAGGGTAATTGTTTGACCAATTCGGGCCAAATGGCAGAAGCACTAAAACGGAGTTGGGAACTCCAGAAATTATTTTTGCCCATGTATTAATTAGTTCAGGGATGATTTTGAAGAAGTTAGCGCCAGAGACAAAAATAACTGCTTCTTCAGAGATACCTAAACTTTCTCGATCAACTTTGATATTTACATTTTCTTGTTCATTCCCATAACTAAAGCAATGAGCAGTTCCTTCTAGCTTCACTAACTTTTCTCGATATTGCTCTTCTGCCGTCGCTGATGGATCGGTTAGCGTACCAGAAATGTAATAATCTATATGCCGCATTCCTGTTGTTACCACAGAACCACCACTTGTGACTTGTATTCTAGCTAACCTATGCATTGATAAGAAGCAGATTTGATTGGTTACTGCCGTCACATTGGTAGCAATGAATAATATATCGAGATCATCATTACGAATTGTATTTACTTGTCCTGCTAAATCTTGTGGTAGCAGCTTAAAGGAATTTGCACAGCTTTGGCAATATTGCTCTAGTTGATGACCAGTTTGATTAAGAGAGTACAAGATTACTTCAAAATCTCTACTGATATACTCATAAACAGGAAGGTAAGCAAATGTTTCAGAACCAGGTAGAAAATGTGCAGCCAGGATACCCAAGCGAATTTTTTTTCTGCTTATAGGTCTATTAGTAAACTCATAATCTACCTCATAACCCTTACGCTTCAGTAAAAACTCTATAATTTCTCCACGCTTAACATAGATATCTTTAAGATTATGCTCATTAAAATATAGGGGAATAAAATTAGCAATGGATGCAAAGTTATTAGCTATTTCATCCCACAAGCGAGAGTCAGAATTTTGTAATATAGATTTGTGTAAGTAATCAATCCACCCCTGCATATAGTGATAGTAATTATCTGCATCACCCAGTTCTTGAAAGTGAACTGGGGAAGAAAATAGGAATTGTAAATAGTCATTAATTAACCAACTAGGTATGCGAGAGAGGTCATACTGTAATGGTAACTGGTCAGCACGACGATACAGCATAGCTGCTAGTAAATGCTGAATTGCTTTTGGCTGATCAAAACCTTGAGATAGCCTTAAAAGTATATCATTAGCAAAAATTTGTTCTTCATCAGTCAGACTCTCATATTTGATGCTACTATTCACTAACATTTTATATGTTGTACCCAGCAGACCCAGATATATGTCTGTTATCTTCTCATCTGGAATATTCAGGCATTCTTCTGCTATTTGTTTTCGCAACCCCTGCAATTCTGAATTTTGTTCGCTCAAAACTGCGTATCTATAAAGAGCTTGTTGTCTCGTTGCTTCAGGATATCGTGTATCACTGTAAATTGTCTGAAACAGTTTTTGGTAATCTAATAAAATAGCATCCTTTAAAGCAGTATTTCTACGAGTTTGTTGTTCTGAATGTATCCTAAAGTGAGATAAAACTTGATCAATAAAACCAACTTTGTATTGACTCATAATTCTGAGCCACATTTCCAAATCTACAAGTTGACAAAACTCAGGATTAAATAATCCTACTTTTTCAAAAACGTCTTTTCTAATTAGTACTGTGCTTGGCTCCCCAATTTTATTAATTGGAGAACCAAGTATATTGGGATCTAGCAAAAGTTGCTGTCCTGATTGAATTGGCTTTAATTTTGACCAAGCTTTGTGTACATCCTTAGCTTCGTGATGCATTAAAAAGTTTGAATCATAGACAGTATCACCAGTATTGGTGAAAAGTCTTCTCGGCGAAAAAACTAAACCTATTTCTTCATCTCGTTCAGCCAAATTAACCATTTCTTCAATAGCAGTTGGCTCTAATAAATCATCTTGAAATAAAAATTTTATATATTTACCTTTAGCTTGAGAAATACAGAAGTTCCAATTTTGAGCTAGCCCATATTGGCCATGTTCAATAATTGAAAAATCAAAGGATAATTCTTGGTTAAATGATTTAGCAATCTCAACTGTTCTATCAGTAGAATTGTCATCAGATAAGATAATTTCTATATTTGGATAGGTTTGGCATAAAACACTATTAATAGCTTCTGCAATAAATATTTCACCATTATAAGTAGGAATACAAATACTAATAAGAGGTTTATGAACTTCTTCTTGACTATGATGTTGTCTTACTATCTTGTTTTCTTTTTGAATATTATAGTTTAAACTTCTAGCTAAGTGAGGACTAAAACAAGGATCATACTCAAGAATTTTGCCCCACTTTTCTTGCATTAAATTAACTGCTATTTCTTCTATTTTTAAACGTTCTTCCGCGCTAAGTTTAACTTTCCAACTGCTTATTTTTTTGTAAGTAAGCTTGACATGGGGAAGATAAATATTTTTATAGCCTTTCCCTATCAATCTTAAACACAAATCCACATCGTTGTATAAAATAGTTAATGTTTCATCAAATCCATTAATACTTTCAAATGCATCTCTACGACACATTAAACAATCTTCTGTGACGACTGAGACGTTCTTAATCAATGCTATATTAGCTAAAGTTTCGTATTCGTCTATTTTAGTAAGCCCTTTATAGATATGACTAGCAATTTTGCCTAAACCCAGTGTTAATCCTACGTGTTGAATAGAGTTGTTATAATCAATTAGAAACCCACCAACAGCACCAATACAATCTCTTTGGACTTGCTCAACCATTACATTAAGCCAATCTCCTTGAATAACCTGAATGTCACTACTCAGAAAGAATAAATAATCACCTTGCGCTTTTGTAACAGCATAATTATTCAGTTTTGAGTAACTGAAGGGAATGTTATGAGAGTAATACTTAAATCGATTGGGCTGTTGAGCTTGCCATTTGCCAATAATTTTTTCTGGATCACATTCTATCTGACCATTATCGATGACAATTACTTCATAGTTTGGATATAATGTCTCTGCAAAAATTGATTCTAGACATTGGTTAAATATGTAGCTAAAGTCTCTTGCAATAATGATAATACTAACCAGTTTATAACAGTCTATTTCATAACGAGCATGGTAATGTCCAGGAATGTTAGAATCTGGTAAAATTTTGCCTTTTTCGCCTCTTCTAGAAAGCGCATCTGTCAAAGCTTTAAATCCTGCTTCATAGGCATAAGATTTTGCAGTTGTAGAAGCAGATGTAGAACCAGCGTGAAGACGCCAATGATATAGTATTTTAGGTATGTGAAATATTTTATCTGTTTTCTCTGTCAATCTCAAAACCAAATCGTAATCTTGGCTTCCTTCATAACCAACTCTAAAACCACCAATCTCGTTAACAAGCGATCGGCGATAAACACCAAGATGACAAGTATACATTCGAGACAAAAATGAATCAGGACACCAATCTGGTTTATAAGTAGGGTAAATAAATTGGTTATTGTCATCAACTTTATCTTCATCTGAATAGATCATATCTGCATCTGGATGCTGATTGAGCAACAGTGCTACTTCGTATAAGGCATCTGATGTTAATAAATCATCGTGATCAAAAAGTGCAATAAACTCTCCTGTTGCTATTTCTATAGCTGAGTTAGAGGAACGAGAAATATGACCATTTTCATTTCTGAAGATAACTTTGATGCGGGAATCTGTTTGAGAATACTCTTCTAATATTTTTCTAATATGAGGTTGGGTAGAAGCATCATCAGCAATACATAACTCCCAATATGGATAAATCTGATTTAATACAGATTCAATAGCAGGTTTTAAGTATGGCTCAGGAGTATTAAAAACTGGGAATATAATACTAAAGACAGGTTTAAAGTCAAGATTACAAGCTTTGAATCTTAAAAAGTCTAGATTCCTTTTTATCTCATATTTTTTTTCGCTCAATTCAATACTTGCTTGTACTAATTGATGCTCATTGGTCGTATTTAGAATATTTTTAATAGCAAAAAACCGATCAAAAAATGATTGCAAATCATCTAGGTCGTAGTGCTTAAGTTCAGGTGGCAGAGTAGTTGATTCTCCCTGTTCTAGTTTGATCAATCCTTCTCTCAATACCTTTGGAGTATAATTTCTTTCATAATGTCTTCTGGAATAAAAAGACTCTGCGCTTAGTATCTCAGAATTAAGCGTACTTAAGTAGTTATAAAGTTCATCTACTTTCTGCCAGCGAAAGGCTTCTGGATATGTAATATCAGTAGTACAAAGTTGGCGAGATCGATAATTATTATGAACAATAATTGGTGTTCCAGATGCCATAACTTCAATAACCGATTTACCACCTCCTAAAGGAAATGTATCTAAATATATATCTACTGTATATTCATACATTGCCATCCCTAAGCTTTTTACCCAGGGAACATGAATAAATCTTTCTGAGTTGATTTCAAATTCTCTTAAGCCTCTTTTTATAGTATTTAGTGTGTCAGATGATAAGTCACCAATATGTATGTGGACTCCACCAGTAGTAGCAATAATATTACGTATTTCATGAATATAGGAGTATAAATAAGGCGTTCCTTTAAGCTTGTTTTCACTAATAGAGGAACAAGTTCTTAATTTATCTGATGAAGAAGAATAAGACAAATATTGATCAGGAATATTATCAACTACTAAGGGAAGATAAATATTGTTGGAAAGCCCTAAATTATTACGACAGTTATAGAAAGACATAGGTGCGAAATCTATATGCTGTGCATAGGGAAGGTGTACACCTAGAGAAAAAATATGAGCAGCATGATGATAAAAAATCAAGTTTGGAGTTAGATTTGGCTGTACTGCTGCTATTGCTACAGCGTCATGTGGATGATTGAGTAGAAATACTTGCTCAGCACGATTGACACTCAAAGCGTGCTGAAGCCAATTAAGTTTATCTAACGCTTTGCCTGCTGGCCCCCAAAGAATTTGGATGTTCAAGGGGCTAAATCTATCTTCCACTGCTGGCCGATCGGTTAAGTTAAAGGTATCAGTAATTAGAATTAGATGTTTTTTTTCTGGTCTAGCTTTAATTAAATCTTCAATGACAGCAGTATGTCCTCCCGAATTATAAAGCTCACTGGCAATATAAATTATCAGTTCCTTATTTATATTGGATTTATTTTCTAAAAGAGATTTCTGAGTGCCGATTGCACAGTTACCAATATTCTGGCACACTCTATCTAAAGTAATTGAACCGAACACGGTACTTACAGTCATTATACTGGCTTCTTGCCCATATACTATTGTATTAGCAAGGTTAATAATTGAATCTAAAGCTGAATTTAAATCACCTGTATTGATCAAATTTAATATTTGTGATTCAAAGTCTCTTACTGATATAGACATTGTTTTATTCCATCCAAATAAAATAACTATTTTTTTAAATTCATGAAATTTTAAGAATACACTAATTCATATTTTTAGTGCTATTCTTGCAAGACTATTACCTACCCCAACACTATATTTAGTTTCACAGTAAACTGCAAACTCTTCTTCAAAAGCTTCTACTTCATGTCCAAAAATATACCAGCCAAATTCCATCATGCCCTGATAAGCTGCATCGCATTCTTCTTTTAATTCCAAATCAGGAGCTTTTAAATCAAGAAATGGAATTTCCATTGTCTATGCTCCTTACAGCTTTTATAAATTCATCATAATTGCGATAGTAGTCAGATTCTTCGTAGTAGGTAGATGCTAAAACCATACAAATAGAACCTGATGAGAAATTATCTAGTTCTCGCCAAATCATAGAACTGACATAAAGACCGTAATAAGAGCGATTTAGAGGAAAACGCCATTTGCCATGTCCATCATCTAAAACCACATCAAAACTACCAGACATAGCAATGATTAGCTGCTGTAATTGTTTATGAGCGTGTCCGCCTCTCTCTGCTCCTCCAGGAACATCGTAGAGATAATAAACTCTCTTGAGATCAAAAGGAACATGCTTATTACCTTCTATAAATGTTAAATTTCCTCGGGGATCTTGTACTTTTGGTAGATGAATAATACGACACTGCTCAATACTCATGTTCGTAGGTTAGTCATTTGAAAATCTTTCTTAATTGATATGTATTAGATCAAAATTAATTATCGCAATATTAACATTTTAGAAATATCTAATACTCATAGAAGACATTTGCTATTTTCAATAAATTGGAAAAAAGCTAAACAAATACCATCATCAGCCATGAAAAAAATAGCTTTGAGTTTTAACATGGTATTCAAATATGAACAGAGCTAACCAGATTGTTCACTATTGCTGATATCTCTAATAACTCGTGCTGGATTACCTGCAACCATTTTACTAGCAGGAACATCTTTACTTACAACGGATGCGGCGGCAATAACAGATTTTTCACCAATAGTTACTCCTGGTAAGATATTTGCTCCCGCACCGATAGCTACTCCATCACTAATCTTTGGCCCAATAATACGGCCTTCGTCGTAACCTAATTTACCTATAGCCCGATCATTTGTAGTGCTAACTAGCACACTAATAAATACATCATTACCAATCTCACAATTACCTGTAATATGGGTAAGATCCATAATTTTAGTATGATTGCCAATATTAGTATTGTAATTAATGGTTACATTTCTACTAATAAGACAGAAATTGCCGATTGTAACTTTCTCTCTAATTGAAGTACTCTCACAAATTAAGGTATTGTTACCAATGCAAATATCATAATAGATTACTGTATTTGGCCCAATTACACAGTTATCACCAATAATTACCTTTTCTTCATAGTCTATTTTTCTAGAAACTGCACCAGTTCCTTTAGGTCGTTTGCCTAAATAAGCACCTGGAAAAATTTCTACATTGTCACCAATTATTACTCCCGCTTCTATAACAACATGAGGATGGATAATCACATTATTGCCTAGAATAACTCCAGCGGAAATAACTGAGTAGTGTCCTATAGCTACATCATTTCCAATTTTATTTGTTTCAATTATTGCCGTTTTTTGTAGCATGATCAACCTTTAATATTCAGTCTATAGTTGAAATAATGTCATCTTAGTGTTGAGGCGACTAATTAACCACTTAGCGATCGCTATTCCCCTCTCCCTTACCTTCTTGCTTCTTAATCTGTTCCAATACAACTTTGTAATCTTGCCGATCGGGGTGCAACTTCACCAGCTTCTCCAAAGGTGCGATCGCACCTTTCGTATCCTTCAATTGCAACCGCAGCACCGACAGTTTCTCTAAAGCAAGTTGGTTTTCTGGTTCCCGTTGTAAAACCAACTCATAGCCCCGCACCTGTTGTTGTAATACTGACTCAGGAGAAATAGACGCAGTTATTGGCTGAATTTGATTAGCATGTTGGATTGCTGGAATGATTGCAAACGCCGTAGAACCAAAAAACGAGAACATCGACACTATCGTGACAATCTTTTGTCGCCGCTGAATCTGCTTTTTGCGGGAAATTAGGTATTCTTCATCTGAACCAGCCATGCCTCATATACTTGCTGTGGTAAATACTGAGGTATCAGCAAGCCTCCCGTTCTGAGGATACCCACTTGCTCAACAGAAACTAACATCTTGGCTAGAAATTTTTTACACAAAATTCAAATGCTGACTCTGAAGGTGAGGGAACTTTATGGTAAGCCTATGCTGTACCGACAATTTGCCATGCGTATTTTACCGCCGTAAGCATCGCCTTCATACTTTAAAGCAAAACCCTACAGGTCTTATTCTCTGAGCAAAATATTAAAATTATATGAAGATTTGCGATGATTCTGCCTAATGCCAGATGTTTGCGATATTCTAAATAACGTTTAAATAAACAGTAGACATTTCTACTCAATTGCAAATTTCCCTTACCAGTCAATAAATCTCAAACTAGCCCTTGTCCGATGGGTCGTTCAACAAGCACACATATTTTTTGTGATTCAAAAACAAATAAAATTTTCCCAGTCGTCCTTAGTCACACTACTTAGTGCAACTTCCCAGACGACTAGTTATTTTGGCCAGCGTTCACTATAGATATCTTACAAAAGGTAGTGTTGCACTCTTGTGGAAAAAAGGTAAAGGTTAAAGAGGAAAAAGAAGAGGGTAAACATAAATATCCCTTACCTCCTTTATCCCTTAACTCTTGCTGCTAAACCTTTGCCTAGTTTCTGCAAAAAGTTTAAGGACTACTTGGTGAAATTGGAGTTTTGTGGTGGTAATTACCGTACAAAACCGAATTTACCAGTAACTTAGTGGAGTTTGTTATGGTATAGTTAGAAAGTTAAGACTAGCTTTGCCAAAATTACAGCACTCTACGGGCCGGCAACAATTGCAGAATGGAAAGCAGTTTTAATTAAGCATTTACCAACAACATCAGAATTCAATCGAGGTTATGACTCAGCAAGTGATTCACCCAATGGTGAAATTGCAGCGCAACGTGCAATCACTCATAGAATCGAATATTATCAAGCCAAGCGATAGCATCTGGAAAATCGCTTTGCTCTATGGTAATGAATGGCAGCACTGGAAACAGGAATTGCTTGACTTTGGCTTTAGTATGCAAGACCCAGTTAGCGAATTGCTAGCTGTAGAAACTTGGGATGAGGAATAGTGAATGGGGAATAGTAATTTTTACATATTCATCACTCCCCACTCCCTAAACTTTGCAAGCAGCTAAAGCCGCAGCTAATTCCTTTGCAGTTTGATAGCGATCGCGTGGCAATGGTTCTGTAACGCGATCGATCACATCTCTTAATTGGGAGCTAATGGTGGGAACTTTTGCCACATCAAACCTGAAGTTTCGCCCTCGTTGGCGGTAATACTTGAACGGGTTTTCGCCTGTGAGCAGAAAAATCAGCGTTGGCCCAACTGCATATAAATCAGATTGAGTTAAAGGTTGTCCTCGTTCTTGTTCAGGAGCGCAGTAACCTTCTGCACCAATTCGAGTACCGGGCGCTGTGCCAATTTCCTTAACAGCACCAAAATCTAGTACCACTATGCGATTTACCGAACCTCGCACCATTAAGTTGGCGGGTTTAATGTCGCGGTGAATCAGTGGAGGCTCTTGGCTATGAAGATAGTCTAAAATATCGCAGGTTTGGATCATCCAGGCGATCGCTTGGTTTGGTGTCACTGGGCCAGTGGTATAGACACGTTTTTCTAAATCTTGCCCGTGGATTAGTTCCATTGCCAAGTATTTTTTTCCGTCTTCTACAAAGAAATCGTAATACTTGGGAATTCCCGGATGGTTAAGGGATTTGAGAGTGTACGCCTCTCGCTCAAATAACTCTTGAGCTTTGGCAATTCTGGCCATATCAGCATTCATTTGCTTTAACACCAGCAGTTTTGGTGTACCTGCAATCAAACCAGCCTCATCCCAAGCCAGATAAGTAGTACCCATCCCTCCTTGTCCGAGAGTTTGCAACACCTGATAATGGCGAATCTTCTGTTGCACTGAGAGAGGTTGACCGCAGTGGATACAGAATAAATTATTTGGTGAGTTGCCTTCGTGCGTGCAAGTGTAGGATAAATTTGCCGGATTTTTTGCTGAGTACAGTGTCTCGGCGGCATTTTCTTCTGTTGCTGGTATTTGTTGCGATCGCACACCAGTTTCCAGTACTGTGACATCCTGAATTTGGAATTGCAGTATTGGCCCTCCCTGTGCCAGTTGCAAAAGGGAATTATCTGGTAATGGACTTTGAATTACAAGGACACCGTTGAGAAAAGTCCCATTTGTGCCTTGACTAATCAGCTGCCAAGTACCGCCATTGCTAGGGGAACCGACTTGTCTAAGTTCTAGATGATGCCGCGAAACTAAACTATCAATTAAAACGACGTGATTATCTGCCGCTCGACCAATCCGAATTATGGAGGAGTTCTCAAAGCACCACTGCTGGAGGGGCGTTTTCTGTTGCGGTTCTAACAGGGTCAGACTAACCACGATACAACCTACAAGGTAAATGGATTAGGGATTGGGCGTTAGGAGTGCTGAGTGCTGAGTGATGAGTGCTGAGTTAGGAGTTAGGAGTTAAGAGTTAAGAGTTAGGAGTTTTGTTTATCTCCTTGTCCCCTCATCTCCCTCATCTCCCTTACTCTCTCATCTTCCCATGCCCCATTCCCTATGCCCATTTATGATTAACTTTCTAGATTTGGGCGTACTTTTGCCCGAATTAGTATACCAGTAATGTTGTCATGACCATTGTATTGGTTTGCCAACTCAATTAAGTCTGTAACACCCCGTTCTAAGTTAGCGCCAGAACTAATTAAGGGTTCTAAGTGAGTCTGCCAGTGGGTTTCTAGTAAATCATTATCTGATAGACCGTCCGATGCCAACAGCAGAAGAGTATCTTCATTGATGTCGAAAAAGCCGACATCGGGATCAATCGAGTTTTCATCACGAGGCCCCAAGGCTTGGGTAAGTTGGTAGGCATCTGGGCGGGCGTAAGCTATGCTTGCTTCTACTCCGCGTGTAATTTCCCGTTGGCCAACTTCGTGGTCTACTGTGACTTGTTCTAATCCCTGTTTGCGCGTCACGCGATAGAGACGGCTATCTCCCACATGAGCAACTGCTGCTTGAGTATCTTGAATTAAGAGCATTACCAAAGTTGTACCCATACGCCCAACTCCCGAACGGGCATCTTGTTGGTTGAGCTTGTAAATCGCCTCGTTAGCTAAATACACTGCCTCACGAATGCTATCTTCTGTTGGCAGTTGGTTGGCAATCCAGTGTTCTTGAAAGTATTGCCGTAGGGTGTTGACTGCTAACTCGCTGGCTATCTCACCACCAGCGTGTCCACCCATACCATCACAGAGAATATACAAACCATGCCCTTCTAAGACCCGACTTTTGGGAAACTCCAGCTTGTGAATTTTGGTTTCAATGCCAAAGTAATCTTCATTATGATGACGTTGACGCCCTACATCTGTGCGTCCTGCATCTTCCAAGCTACTTAACTGCATCGCCAGCACAACAGTTGGCAAATCATCAGCTTTGCTAATGATATCTTCTGACTCATCTGATTGTGGGATAGTGGGCACAGCAGTATCTTTCTCCTTTATTGGGGGCAAAGGTGCATTTCCTAGTGCTTCTAGTTCAATAGAGATTTCCTCCAAACGCGATCGCAATTGTGCGATCGTCTCAATCTTGCCTACATCTAAATCCCCCAACATCTGGACTACAGAGCCAAATTGAGTGCGTTGAGACTGTCTAAATAATGCTTGCCAAACCCGTCCTAAAGCTTGGATAGCTAACGGTTCCTCTGGAATGGCAGATGTTTGGACTTGGGCATCTTCTGGCGACTCCGTGGCGGGCTGAGAATTGGATGATTCCACATACAACCTTTGTAGTGCCAGCGTTTGGTCTTCATCCAATCGCAAATTCGACAATTCTAAAAGGCTTTGACGACAATTTACTGGTTCCAATGCTGCCCATAGTTGGGTCATTTCATAACACCAGTGTAAAATTTTTAACGAACTCGTTGTTTCTTGTTGCCACAGGTCAAGTAAATACTGCCAATTCGAGCGATCTTCGATTATTACTACCTGTATATCATCCTGCTGCCAGGCATCGTGAATCGCCGGTATCCCCGGTTCACCTTGAGATTGTAAGGCAATATAAAGTTGGGCAAGGTGAGGAATTCCACTTGCTTGTGCTGATGGCGTGAGCAAATCTGCTTGCTGACCTGCTAATATTGCCTCAATTGGTGATATTTGATACGGCTGACAGTCTAGAACTCTCACACCTACATCACCAATAGTATCAGTTTCAGTTTGGGCAGGTAGCGGATCTAACAATTGATAGCGCTCTTGGGAGTCTAAATAGGAGCCTAATGCAATCTGAGAACTAGGGGATAGAGGAGATAAAGAAGATATTTCTCCCTCATCTCCTGTATCTTCTACATCCCCCACATCCCCTTCTACTCCCAAAGCTTCGTCAGTCGTTTTCTTGGCAATAATTGCCCAAAACACTGTTCCACATTCCGTGTCACAGTTATGACAACGTAGCGCATTCACAGGTACATCATCGGTACTGCATTCAGGACAGACCTTGTGAGTCAGGGACGTGCCACAGTTTTGACAGAATTTGTTGCTATTGGGGTTTTCAAATTTACACTGAGGGCAAATCAGCATAGTGGAAGTTCCTTTATTCCCGTTCCAAGGTGCTTCTAGCCACTAAGATCCAAGGTGCCACAATTGGCTGTCCCTGACTACAGTAAATTGTAGTTTATCAATAAATTTTGGTGGCAGTATTAATTGTGACGCATATTAGATAAATATTTCATATATTGGCAGTTAATTCCTTATAGATGGGGGAGTGGAGATGAGGGAGATAAACAAAACTCTTAACTCTTAACTCCTAACTTTTAACTCAGCACTCAGCACTCAGCACTCCTAACGCCCTATTGCCAAGAATCTGGCAATTGTGGAGGTTCAGCGTTAAACCATTTTTGATAAATTTGCTTATAAGTACCATTGGATAACAAAGTCGCTATACCTTTGTTAATTGCATCCAAATGGGGAGAGTCTTTAGGTGCAGCAATCCCGTAGTATTCTTCAGTGAGAAGGTCGGCAACAACTCTGATGCCTTTGAGTTTGCCATTTTTAATCGCATACAAAGTAGCGAAAGCATCGCTAACCACAGCATCTACGTTGCCATTGAGCAAGTCTTGGAAGAATTCTGGCCCAGAATTAAAAGTACTAATTTTGGCGTTGGGGATGGTTTTGGCAAAATCTGCCCCAGTGGAACCAATTTGGACAGCAATTTTTTTGCCTTTGAGACTGTTGAAGTCTTTAATATTTTGGTTGTCTTCGCGGACAGCGATCGCTAGTCCGGCTTTAAAATAAGGTCGTGAAAAAGCAATTGTTTTCAGTCGTTCGGCGGTAATTGTGATGCCGCTAATTGCTGCATCGACTCTTTTGGCTTGCAAGGTGGAAATCATGCCATCAAAGGGTAGACTTTCAAACTTGACTGCGATGCCTGTGGCGGGCTGCGCCAAGGCTTTCATCAAATCAATATCAAAACCTTCTAAATTCCCGCTAGTCGTCTGGATTTCAAAGGGGATAAAGGTGGGGTCTGTCGCCACCTTCAGAGTTTGAATACCTGAATTTGTAGTCTGATAAGAATTGTTACAGGCAAGGAGCAGTAGCAAACAGCCTAAGCTCAGAATTAGCTGCCGCCATTTCAATTTAGCTTTAGTCATTTGTCATTTGTGATTGGGCAAAACAGTTCCGAGTTCTGAGTAAAGAGGTGAGATTCCACACTCAGCACGGGTTAAACGCCCTGCTATCGGTAACGGAACCGTTTTGCAATGCCCCATGCCCAATGCCCCTCTTGATTTTTCTAGCTAGGTGTGAGATGTTCTTACTCAGTTGATACAACGGCAACTCGATTAACTTACCGTTGTTTAAATGATTTTAGCGAGCTTTCCAGCTTCTCAACACCAGGATAAAGCTATTACATCATGGTGGAAATCAACATACCTGTAAAAGGAACTGGAGATTGGGTATTAGCTGCGCGATCGCTGCGACTAGTTTAATTTTGCTTTTATCTACACCTGTAAACATACATTTTTTGAGCTATTCAGATTGCTCTGTATAAATTTTCGATTTTAATTCCCGGAGGGGTTGATTAATGTCACTTCTATCAAATTTACAGCGATCGCTATATACATACGTACTACTTGGACTGCTAACTTTTATTGTGGTCGCTTGTAGTGCCAGTTCTCAACAAGTACAATCCTCAGCGACGGAGCCGATTTACATTGGGGTGAGTGGTCCATTGACTGGTAATAATGCCCAGTATGGTGCCCAGTGGAAAAAAGGGTTTGATTTAGCACTCGACGAAATCAACGGGGCTGGCGGTATTAAAGGGCGTAAGCTGGCATACATTTTTGAAGATAGCCAGAGCGATCCTAAGCAATCTGTGGTTATTGCTCAGAAATTTGTTGCTGACCCCAAAATTGTTATCGAATTGGGAGATTTTAGCAGCCCGGCATCAATGGCTGCATCGCCAATTTATCAACGTAACAAACTAGTTCAGTTTGGCTTTACTAACTCCCACCCCGACTTCACTAAGGGCGGTGATTACATCTGGAGTAATGCAGTTAGTCAAAAAGATGGAGCGCCACTACACGCCAATTATATCCAAGCCTTGGGTTTAAAGCGGATTGCCGTATTCCATCTCAACACTGACTGGGGGAAAACAAGCTATGACTTGTTTGCTCAAAGGGCTAAAGAAAACGGCATTGAGATTTTATTTACAGAACCTTATTTGGCTGATGAAAAAGACTTTCGGACTTCTTTAACTCGTGTACGTGAAACTAAACCTGATGGAATTGCGTTGATTTCATATTATAGTGACGCCGCGTTGATTATTCAGCAGGCGCGATCGCTGGGTATCAACTTGCCAATTGTCACCACTGGCTCAAACCACTCACCCAAGTTTCTCGAACTTGGTGGTAAGGCAGTGGAAGGCGTTTATCTAACATCCAATTTTTCACCCTTTGATCCACGCCCAGAAGTACGGGAATACTTGAAAAAATTCGATGCTAAATATCATGAAGAACCAGATTCTTTTGCCGTCCACGCTTACGACACAATTAAGTTAGTGGCAGCTGCGATTGAGTTGGGTGGCCCGGATCGCACCGCTATTAAAGAATCACTGGGTAAACTCAAAGATGTACCTAGCGTTATTTATGGCAAAGTTACTTTCAATCCAGAAACACGGCGGGCAGTTAAACCAGTAGATAGGCGCTTAATCATTAAAGACGGAAAGTTCGTACTCTGGGATGGCAAGAAGTTGGCGCAGGCTAATCTGGTACAACTATATGTCTGACCAGATTGGTATTGCTTTGCTCGATCAAACTATCAATGGTTTGGTACTTGGTAATCTCTATGCCTTAGTAGCTATTGGGTTAGCGCTAATATTCGGAGTGGCAAATGTACTGAATTTTGCCCACGGCTCAGTTTACATGGCTGGTGCTTATGTCGGTTGGCTATGTATCACTCGGTTGCACTTGCCGTTAGTAGTAACTTTTGGATTAGTGGCTATTTTCTGTGGGGGTTTGGGGATAGGAATTGAGCGCATTGGACTAAGGGCACTCTACGGTTCAGCCCGGATTGCGCCCTTGTTGGCAACTCTCGGTATCAGCCTGATTTTAGAACAAACAGCCCAGATCGTTTTTGGCCCGTTTCCCCAGGCATTTCCCAGTCCACTACCCTCAGAACGCATTCCCATTGCAGGAGTCAGCATTGGTGTTCTAGATTTGCTGATTGCTGGAATCAGTCTTGCTAGTGGGTTGTTTCTCTACTGCTTTTTGCGCTTCACCCGCTTGGGCTGGGCAGTCCGGGCGATGGCTCAAGATCGGGATGCAGCGCAGCAAATGGGTGTGGATGTCAATTTAGTTAACCAGGGGACTTTTGCCATTGCCTCAGCCCTAGCAGGGATTGTCGGAATGCTCGTGGGTATGTATTTCAACGTTGTTTTTCCGACAATGGGCTATCAGGCAGGACTCAAGGGCTTTGCGGCAGCACTGCTGGGAGGACTGGGTAATATCCCTGGTGCGATCGCTGGTAGTTTAATACTAGGACTAACGGAAAGCTACGGTGTGGCATGGTTGGGAGCTAGCTATCGCAATCTGTTTGCTTTTATCATCTTGTTGATTGTATTGGTACTGTTTCCTAATGGGTTATTTGGTGGGAGGCGGGGGCTACCACCGGAGCCGCTTACAGGTACATTTATTGCCATCAGTCGGCCGTTACGCTTACCACCGAGACTTGTGTGGGGTTTGAGCTTGCTAGCTTTGGCGTTACCTTTGCTGGTTTCCAACGGTTATGTATTACAAACTCTTACCAACGCTTGGTTGTATGGTTTGCTAGCCCTCAGCCTGACGCTGGTTGCGGGGACATCAGGGTTAATGTCCTTGGGGCACGCGGGACTGTTAGCTATTGGTGGCTATGCCTCGGCGCTATTGGTGATGAAGTTAGGAGTGCCCTTTGAGGTAGCGTTACCTGCGGCGGGATTAATTACTGCTGGGTTAGGTACGTTGTTGATATTACCTGCTTTTCGACTGCGGGGCCATTACGTCGCGATCGCCACTTTGGGTATTGGTGAAAGTGTTGGTTTAATTTTGCTTAACTGGCAAAGTTTGACGGCTGGCCCTGTGGGTTTAAATAACATTCCGCCGCTAACTTTGGCTGGACAGCTGATTGTTACACCCCAAGCTACTTATTGGCTAGCGCTGATTCTATTGTTGTTGGTAGCACTGCTGCAAATGCGACTAGTGCGATCGCATTTAGGACGCACCCTCAGAGCCATCCGCGAAGATGAAGTTGCAGCCCAATGCTACGGCATCAGCCTGAATCGTTATAAAACTCTAGTCTTTGCCGTCAGTAGCTTTGCTGCGGGAATTAGTGGGGCGTTCACAGCACACATGTACTCTTATATCAACCCCGAAACCTTCAATAACACGATTTCGATTCTGGGATTGACAATGGCAATTCTCGGAGGTTTGGGTAATACCGTCGGTGCGGTAATCGGTGCAATTTTGTTAATTATCCTCCCTGAGTTCTTTCGGGGTTTTGTCGAAGAACGTATCTTGATTTATGGCGTATTGCTCGTGGTATTAATTCGCTTCCGTCCACAAGGACTGATGGGCACAATATGAATATCCTGGAAGTTGCAAAGCTTTCTCGCTCATTTGGGGGAGTAGTCGCTGTCAATAACCTCGACCTCAAGGTAGGACTCGGTGAGGTAGTTAGTGTAATTGGGCCAAATGGTGCAGGCAAAACCACACTTTTTAACTTAATTAGTGGATTAGACCAACCAGACGCAGGTAGTATCCAGTTTTACAATCAATCAATTGTCGGATTGCGCCCAGAAGCACTCGCCTACCGTGGATTAGCCCGGACTTTCCAGCATGGGCGAGTCTTCGGAAATATCAGTGTACTGGATAACGTCCTAGTGGGTGCCCATACCAGACTCCGGGCTGTGCGTCCCAAGTTGCCATTGCTGGGGCCTTTGGCAGAATTACTATTGGCACTGGTGCAGCCTGCTGCTGTTAGGGAAGAAGAAAAAAAACTACGTGAGGAAGCGCTGAAAATTCTCAGCTTATTTGGCGATCGCCTCCTACCACGAGCGAATCTGCCTGCCCATAGTCTATCTTACGCCAACCGTCGGCGCATCGAAATTGCCCGTGCCCTGGCTTTACAGCCGCGTCTGCTGTTACTGGATGAGCCAACTGCTGGGATGAATCCCACCGAAACTGCCGAGATGCTATTATTGCTCCGCACACTAAAAGCTGGTGGTCTGACAATTTTGCTGATTGAACACAAATTGTCACTAGTAATGGAGCTTTCCGATCGGGTAGTGGTTATGGATAACGGTAAAAAAATTGCCGAAGGGCTACCCCAATTTGTGCGTAACCATCCAGAGGTAATTGAGGCATACTTGGGACATCGCAAAATCGGGGCAGCGATGGTGGGAGTGGAGGCAGAAACATGAGTACTGCACTTCTTAAACTAGATGGAATTGTCACTTACTACGGTTCAGTACAGGTACATTTTGATTTAAGCTTGGCAGTCAACCAAGGACAGATTGTTTGTCTACTTGGTGGCAATGCAAGCGGTAAATCAACCACCATGAAGGTGATTTTAGGTTTAGTGCGTCCCCGTGCTGGTATTGTGTCCTTTGCCAACGAGACTGTTACAGGTTTATCCACGCCACAACTAATTCGACGCGGGATTGCCTCAGTGCCAGAGGCACGAAGGCTATTTGGGGCGATGTCGGTACGGGAAAATCTGTTAATGGGAGCTTATACCCGTAGCGATCGCGCAACAATCAATGCAGACTTTGAACGGGTTCTAGAACTCTTTCCCCGCCTGGGTGGACGCTTGCGCCAGCGTGCCGGTACACTTAGCGGCGGTGAGCAGCAGATGGTAGCAATGGCTCGCGCACTTATGAGCCGACCCCGTTTAATTTGCATGGATGAACCCACAATGGGTCTTTCACCTTTGTATGTCGAGCGCGTGCTGGAATTAATTGAGACGATTAATCAGCAGGGTGTAACTATATTTATGGTTGAACAAAATGCCAATTTAGCACTACAAATTGCTCATTATGGTTATGTACTTCAAAATGGTCAAATTGTGCTATCTGGGTCATCTGGTGAATTATTGAATAACCCGCAAATTCGTGACGCTTATTTGGGTGGTGAGGCGGTTTCGCAAATATGATGTGGTTGAAAAAGGGAGTGGGAACTGGGAATTAGGGACTGGGGACTAGGGACTGGGAAAATTATTCGGGGATTCAGATCACTATCCAAGTTTTGTTCGTGCAGCGATCGCATTAATTCACCTGACACTGATTTTCAGATTTTTTGACCTCACGCAGAGGAGCCAGTGCTTAGAATAAAACTGACCGAAGAAAGGCAGAGGGCAGGAGGAAGAAAATATTTTTTTGCCCTCTGCTACAAGGTCTGAGAGCAACTAAATTTATTTATGGGGATTATCTCCTGCCTCCTGCCTTGTCTACGACAGGCTGCGCGAACGTCCTCCTGCCTCCTTAATATCAGTATTTCTTCGAGAAAATGCTGATTTCAATCAACCTAGAAGACAACTTGCCCTCTATGGCTCCCACTACCCCTGCTTACCAAATTGCTGATTTATTCGCCGAACGAGCGAGAAAAATCGCACCACCAACTTACGGCACTGAGTTAACCAAAATTATCACTGTTAGCTTTGCCTACGGTCTAGCTGACCCAATTCTCTTTCCTCACGCCGACTTGGCTACTGCAAGTGCGGCTGTGCTGGCAGAAGAGGCTCCGATCGCTCTCAATTACGGGCCACCTTCAGCCCAACTTTATGAGCAAATTATCCTCCGCTTGCAGGCTCAAGGAATCCCTGCCGATCGCGATCGCGTGATTATTGGCTACGGTTCTGGTCAGATTTTGGGTTTGCTACCAGATGTGTTTGTCGAACCTCGTGATGTGGTAATTGTGGAAGGCCCAACCTTCTTGGGAGTAGTTACTAGATTTCTCCAGGCTGGCGCACGCCTAATTACCATTCCTGTAGATGAATTAGGAATGGATGTGGATGCTTTAGAAGAAACTTTGAGCGATTTGAAAAAACAGGGCATTCGACCCCGATTTATTTACACTATCCCCACCTTTCATAATCCCACAGGCGCGACTATGCCATTATCTCGCCGCCAAAAATTGGTCGCATTAGCGGCTGAGTATGGTGTGTTGGTGGTGGAAGACGATGCTTATAGCGATTTGCGATTCCAAGGTGAAACAGTGCCCTCCCTGGCAAGCCTTGACAAGGAAGGGTGGGTTTTATATGTGAGTACCTTCTCGAAAATTATTGCGCCTGGTATCAGGCTGGGCTGGGCTTGCGGCGATCCAGCAATTATTCAACGGCTGGCAATGTTCAAAAGTGAGGGGCCTGTGGGGCCATTTGTTAGCCATGTGGTTGCCCGCTACTGTGCTACAGGCAAACTAGATCATCACATTCAGGAGCTAATTGCCTGCTACAAGCATAAGTGTAATTTGTTGTTAGAAGCGATCGCTGACGAGTTTCCCAGTGATATAGTTGCTTTGCGACCAGGTGGGGGCTTTTTCGTTTGGTGTAAATTGCCACCACATATCAGCGCCAAAGCACTCCTAGCCGCTGCCAATGAATACGGCATCAGCTTTCTGCCAGGAACTCGCTGCTATGCCAATGGCCAGGGAGATGATGCTATCAGACTAGCTTTTAGTTTTCAAACAACAGAGAAAATTGTCGAAGGAATTGCTGTTTTGGGAACAGTGTTGCGCGGATGGCGAAACTAATTTTGGATTGAAGATAATTCGTAACCTCGTTAACCTCGTTCCCAGTCTGAGACTGGGAATGCCCATCCTCAAATGTCATCTGACTTGGTTCATTGCCTTACTATTTGCCCAAAACAGCAAATTTTAATCAGTGGTAAGCTAAAACACATCTAATTTGCATATTAAAATTTTCTTAATATCTTGTGGGGTGGGCATCTTGCCCGCGCCCTAATTATGCAACTTGAATGCTGATTAGCTTAGTGCAGACAATACAATTAAGTGAAATATAAGCATTCAGATTGGGTTAACTCTGTCGCCTTCAGCCCCGATAGCAAAACCCTCGTTAGTGGTAGTAGAAACATGACAATCAAACTTTGGCGATGCGATATTTAACGACAAATTAAAAATTTAGATGAATGATTTTCAGTTAATTAATAGATTGTTTTATCAAACCATCATCTGACAGCTTAATAGCATTCATCTTTGGTAGGGCTTACGCAAAATATCTCTCAAACTCTGATTTTTCCGTGTTCTCTGCGCCTCTGCGGTAGCCTGCGGCAAGCCTCTTTGCGTCTACGTTATTCCCTAAGCGCGTAAGTCCTATTTGGGATACTCTTTCTTTAGATTAAATATTAACTTCCTGGAGATAGAGCCACTTGTTTGATCGCAGAAGTTATTCTGATGATTACCAACAATTGAGTAGTAAATAAAACTCAAAATTTATCAGCAATATACTCAGTAACATACATTTTTAACTCATAAAACCCTTTAGTTTGTCACTATCGTATCTGAGGAGTGAAATCAACAGCTATGTCTATTCCCAATGAACGCGAAAGCAAAAATAGTGAAGTCAAGCAAGAATCTTACACTGATATTAATGGTAATACTCACACTGACTTGACACGAACTACTGAAACAGTCAAGAACAACGTAGCTAATCCCAACTCTTACACTAACGGTTACGTACAAGGTCGAAATGTTGAGCGTAGCTACCAGCAAGCAGATTTAGCCCAGCGTGATGAAAACAATGCTAGTGGTGGTTTGCTGTTGGGTATTATCATTACTTCCCTGCTTGGTTTGGTTATAGGTGGGGTTTGGTACTTCAACCAGCAGAATAACGCTGCGGTTAACAATGCTGTGCCGGTAGTGGTTCCTGTACCGAGTAAGAGTAATCCAACGCCCAGTGCATCTCCTCAACCACCAACGACGATAATCGAAAGAACTAGGGAAGTACCTGTACCTGTTGCTGTACCTGTTCCTGTTCCCCAACAGCAGGCTGCACCTCGCCAACCGGATATTAACATTACTATTCCACCCCAGCAGCCTGCGGCAGAAAAAGTACCTTCTGTAACTCAGCCAACCCCGAAAGCCTCACAAAGTCCGGCGACGATTCCCACTACTAATACTCCGCCTTCACAAAACGATAGTTCAGGTACAAAAAGTGATAGCTCTAAAACTACTCAACCTCAAGGAGTAGACCAATCAAACAGTACATCTAATAGTGGTTCTTCTACCACAGGTGATGCGACTACAGGTAGTTCTGGTAAATAACTGCTTCTAAACTTTTAGCCCACTTGATAATGTTGGTATTCATGCCAATACATAACAAGTGGGATAATTCTTAAGCAATATTTCAGAATTATTGCGATAAATTAGCAACAATTTTGGGTTTTCGAGACGCGATAAATCGCCGTCTCTACAAGTGTTTTGGGCTTATCTAAACTGTATTGAATTATATGCAGTTCATAAAGAAACGGATTAGACTAATGACCAATGACCAATAACTAATCACTAATTAAGGTAATTACAGTCACTTCTGGCGGACAAAATAAACGTCCTGGGCGGTAAGTTCCTAAACCACGATTGACATATAGTTGATTTTCTTCTACCTTGTGAAACCCTTGCGCCCACTCCCAATATTGCACTACTTTAGAACAGTCTCCCAGAAAAAATGTTATCCAACGCCGCAATTTTTTGGGAATTTGTTTGAGTAGCTTTTTGTAATAAAATACTAGAGGGCCAATACCCGGAATGACGATGTGACCACCGTGGGTATGACCAGATAGTTGCAAATCTACGCGCCATTGTTGCAATATCTTAGCTGTATCAGGGTTATGAGATAAAACGATGCGCGGTGTAACCGAATCTAGTTGATTCATGACTGGTGCAGGGTAAAATTCCCGTGACCAATAATCAGCTAGTCCAACGAATGGTAATTCTTTTCCTAGTGGATAGGCAATTTCATTCCAAAGCACATGCACCCCAATACTAGTTAATGCCTGTGTAACTTCCACTTTAGAGTGGCTGTAATAGATATCGTGGTTCCCAAGTACGGCGTAGATACCACAGCGACTTTGCAAATGCTTGAGTCGAAGCACCAGTTGGTGAATTGGTGCGGGATCGTCAGTTACATAGTCACCAGTTAATAAAATTAAATCTGGTTCAGCTTCGTTAGTAAGTGCGATCGCTTTTTCTAACATATCTTCCGACAGTCGCAAACCATCATAGTGAAAATCTGACAACTGCACTAACGTTGTCCCTTGTAAAGATGCAGGAAGTTTTGCAATCTTAACCGTTATTTTATCTACTCTTAAATGTCCCGTAAATAACCAATGCATAAGCCAACCGATACTCCTCATACCAGCGCTTACAGCTTACCAAAAATAAAAATGTAACTTGATAAAATGCAATAATTTATGTCATCTATTCCAAATACAATTGACTCATTGATTCAAAGTTATGCGATCAAACTAAGTATTATCAGCCTAGAATACCTGCTGTGATTGCGTTCTTTTATTTTGAAATTTGAATTACCTACTCACCTCGTAGGGTGATTATAGTAACTTCTGGGCGGCAAAATAAGCGTCCTGGAAGGTAAGTTCCCAAACCACGATTGACATATAGCTGATTTTTTCCTACCCTATGAAAACCTTGCGCCCATTCCCAATGGTTGACTACAGAAACATTTACTTCCAAAAATGGCATTAGACGCCGGATTTTTCTGGGTATTTTTTTTGCCAGCTTTTCGTAAAGCAACGCCGCAGGGCCAATTCCAGGAATCACGATTTGACCGCCGTGAGTATGACCAGATAATTGTAAATCGACTCGCCATGCTTGTAATATCTCCGCCGTATCTGGGTTGTGGGATAAAACAATGCAGGGTGTGTCGGGGTTTAGTTGGTTCATAACTGGTGCGGGGTGAAATTCCCGTGACCAACTATCCGCCAGTCCAACGAGTGGCAATTCTTTTCCTAGTGGATAGGCAATTTCGTTCCAAAGGACGTGAATACCAATGCTAGTCAGGGCTTTTGTAACTTCTGCTTGGGCTTGTTTGTGATATATATCGTGATTGCCAAGAATAGCATAGATACCACTACGACTTTGCAGATGTTTTAGTCGAAGTATCAGTTGATGAATCGGTGTCGGATCGTCAGTTACATAGTCACCAGTTAATAAAATTAAATCTGGTTCAGCTTCGTTAGTAACTGCGATCGCTTTTTCTAACATATCCTCCGACAGCCGCAAACCATCGTAGTGAAAATCTGACAACTGCACTACCTTCTTACCCTGTAACGATGCAGGCAACCCTGCAATGTTAACCGTCAATTCCTCTGTACTCAACGGCCCAGATAACAACCAGTGCATAAGACGTTCAATAAACTTCAATCATAGCGCTTACAGCTTAACTAAACATTGTCGGTTTGTATGCAGCAACCAATGCAACTTATTGAAAATTTTATGAAAGCTATAGGTTCTAGCGTATTTATAGTCACTGAGAAGCCTTCGCCGTCCACGAAGTGACGGCGCAGGGAGTATGTCACGTCAAATAAGCGTTAACTTAAGAAGATGTACGAGTTGTACCAAACAAAAAGTAATTTTTAGAGATTTCTAGGAAACTAGTAAATAACTATATAATGAAAAACTTTCAGGAGGAGCGGTAGTGAGCCTACAAACTCTCGTTGACCAAGCCACCATCCCCCCAGATTCAGGGTCAGCATCTAGTCCCTTTGAGGTAGATAGCTTTAATGAAGCTGTCATGTCCACCTACGGCCGGTTTCCCTTAGCCCTAGAACGGGGTGCTGGATGCCGGATTTGGGATACACAGGGACGAGAATATCTGGACTTTGTGGCGGGAATTGCCACTTGTACTTTAGGACATGCCCATCCAGCGATGGTAGAAGCGGTGACACGCCAAATCCAGAAGTTGCACCATGTCTCTAATTTGTACTATATTCCTGAGCAGGGTGAATTGGCAAAATGGCTTGTCAATCATTCCTGTGCCGATCGCGTATTTTTCTGCAATTCTGGGGCTGAAGCTAACGAAGCCGCAATTAAACTAGCACGAAAATATGCTCACACAGTATTAGACATTGAAAAACCAATTATTCTCACCGCCAATGCCAGTTTCCACGGGCGGACTTTGGCGACCATTACCGCTACGGGACAACCAAAGTATCAAAAGTACTTCGACCCCTTAGTTCCTGGGTTCCACTACGTAAATTACAACGATATTAACGCTGTGGAAGTGGCGATTAGTGAGTTGGATGAAGGCGATTACCGGGTAGCGGCAATTCTAATCGAGCCATTGCAGGGAGAAGGCGGTGTACGTCCAGGAGATGTTGCCTATTTCAAAAAACTCCGGCAGATTTGCGACGAAACTGGCATTTTATTGATTTTTGATGAAGTGCAAGTTGGTATGGGGCGCAGTGGCAAATTATGGGGTTACGAACATCTCGGCGTTGAACCGGATATTTTCACCAGTGCCAAAGGCTTAGGTGGCGGTATACCTATCGGTGCAATGATGAGCAAGAAATTCTGTGATATTTTTCAACCAGGGGAACACGCTAGCACCTTTGGCGGAAATCCTTTTGTGTGTGGTGTAGCACTTGCTGTTTGCCAGACATTAGAACGGGAAAATATTTTGCAGAATGTGGAAGATAGGGGGGAACAGTTGCGAGATGGATTGAGAGCGATCGCAGCCAAATATCCTCAGCACATTAGCGAAGTTCGGGGTTGGGGTTTAATCAACGGTTTGGAGTTGCGAGGCGACATTGCCCTAACCGCAGGCGATGTCGTCAACGCTGCCATCAAAGAGGGCGTATTACTAGTACCAGCCGGGCCTAAAGTAGTCCGGTTTGTGCCACCGCTAATTGTCACAGAGGCGGAAGTAGACATTGCCTTGCAAGCTGTAGACAAAGCGATCGCGGTTCTCACCAAATAGAATACTGTTTGTTTTGTTTTTGTGTAGAGACGTTGTAATGCAACGTCTCTTTTTCATTCTGGGGAAATTTCCCGATAAGCTTGCCGACACTGCTCATAATTGTCTGGCAAAATATCGGCATTACCAAAACATAATTGCTCGTGAGTGGTAATTAAAGTTTCATAAGGCTGTATAGGAGTCACAGATGATCGCAGTAATTGCAGATATTCTCCATCTGTACGGCTGAGTTTGTGAGGTGCGATCGCCTTTTGATGTAACTGCTGCAACATTGCTAAATAAATACAACGGCAAGCTTCACGGTAGTTACCTTGACGGTAAAATTCTTGCGATCGCTCCAACAAAAGGGCTATGGATGACTCACTAGCGGGAGTTTTGACGCGAAAATCAATGAGATTGCCAGTTTTATTGAGCCAAGAATATATATAAGGACTGAATTCTCGCCATAATCGCCAACACACCCAAGCTATAAATAAGCCCAGTACCAGCCAAAACAAGAATTTCAGCAAATCAGCAAGCCAAGGACTAATTGACCATCCAGTAGGCAATTCTGGTAAAGCTTGCTCAAAGCGGTAAAACTGGTATTCCCACCATTCACCCACTTGTTGTTGGAATTGAGATAACTGCCAACTCCAGCTAGTTTTTTCAAAAGTTTCTGTCATAGGGGGGATTGGGGATTGGGGAGTGGGGTAGCAGGGCAGAAGCAAGGTAGCAGGGAGCAGGGAGAAGAATTTTCCCCTCCGCCCCCCGCACCCTGCCTCTCTGCCTCTTTTCAATGCCCAATGCCTAACGACTCTTTTTTATCATTATCGAGCCGATAACAACAAGTAGCGCACCGAATGCAAGAAATCCTAAATCCCAAGCTAACTGATTTGGGCCTGGTTTCACGTGATGGATACCGAGAATTTGGTGGTCAATTAAACCTTCAACTAAGTCGAATAACCCAGTTCCAATCAGTATCGATCCAATAAAAGTCTGTGATGACCAAGGAACATCATCACGCCCTCCAGCACGCCATAGCAACACAAGTCCGACCACGGTAAATACCCAATTCAAAGTATGAAATAAACCATCCCATACTATGTTCAAATCTATATTTGCCGTGTTGGTCAGAGGTCGAATGTTACTGAGCATGTGATGCCACTGGAGGATTTGATGCAGTAAAATCCCATCAATAAACCCTCCAAGACCCACACCAAGAAAAATTCCAGCAGTAATCAGTGGTGCGCGTCGGTTGAGGTTTTCACTATTCGCCTCCATTGTCAACCTCATAGATAGGCTTTTTTACAAAAATACAACTCCTTGAGGAGAAATATCTTCTATCTTGAGGCAAGTAAAATCATTCAATTTACGGCGTTTTTCAAGTAATTGAACTACACCATTTACTTGAAAAATGCTGTAAATTAATCAATCTTAAAATTTAATCTGCATACCCGCCTTCACTGGATCGAAATCTTGGGGAAAATGGGTGTTGCGATCATAGTCTGCTTTTTCCAGGTTCGCTCCTTTGAGAGAGGCTCGGCGGAGATTCGCTGACATCAATAATGCTCCCCTAAGATCGGCATCCTTCAGATTCGCTTGACTGAGATCGGCAAAACTCAAATCAGTTCCCCTCAAATTAGCGCTACTCAGGTTAGCTTCACTCAAGTCAGCATAACTAAGGTCAGATCCTTTCAAGTTAATGCTTTGCAAGTCAGCATTACCTAGTTCTGCTTTACTAAAGCTCCGTCTTCCGGCTGCATAACTCTCCACAAGAGTAGCGGTACTATTGATGGTCTGCTGAGAATTGACTTCAGGCATATAACAGCGTTAAAGGTTGCTAGTTATTACTTTCAGATACCCTTTTTAATTACGAATTACGTTAGCGCAGCGTTAGCGACGCAGGAGCGTCATTACGAATTACGAATTAGTAATTATTTGGTCATCCTTCCTAAATATAATACATTAGCTCCTTCTGTTCTCGGATTGCTCTTCGATCGCAAAGGTCTTGGAGTGTATATTTTTCCAAAACAGAGTTAGCAGCCTGACGTGCTTCCTGCCAGACTTCTTGAATTAGCTCACCTTCTACCGTGTTGGGAGTCGGCTCACAAGGAGAGACAACAATATCTGACCCTTCCATACAGCTAAAAGCATCAAACACTGTAATCTTTGCAGGATCTCGTGCCAAAACATAGCCACCTTTGGCTCCGCGTATACTTTTAATCAAACCTCCACGTCTTAATGTTGCTAGGAGTTGTTCTAAATAGCGGTTCGGTATGTCTTGTAATGCCGCTATTTCTCGAATTTGCAGGGCTTCACCCTTAGGGTAGCAGGTTGCTAACTCTAACAGGGCTAGAAGCGCGTATTCTGATTTATTAGAGATTACCACAGGCGTAATATTTTAAACTCATACCTAAAAATACAAAGTGTTGAAGTCTGTTTCCTTAGGCTGATGCTAAGAAAACTTTACAATCAATCTATTGTCGACCGGCTAACTCTACTTTAAAGACCTTTTAGGATAGAAGCAAATACTTTTTTTTTTAAATTCAATAAATAAAAGTGATTGATTATTATACAGTCTTCCCATCTGAAAAGTGAGTTGAAAGCTTAGTGTATCTAGCCTTCAACCCAGTTTTAATTAGCATTTCGGAGATTGCACGGATGAGGATTGTGCAACTGATGGAGTGAAATCCTAGCTGGATTTATGATAAAAGCACTTTTTTGGGGCTGTGGAATTTTTACACTTACCCTTTGGCGCATTTGAGATGCAGGAACCTAAGTAGAAGGGGGTTCAGCAAAGAAAATTGTTTCGTCTCGTGGCTGTTCTCCGCCAATGCGTTCGACTTTTCGCTGACAACAGCCACAGAGAAAATAAAAGCGAACGCTGTCAGTGTCGGGTTTTATTAATTTAGCTAAACGCGATCGCAATTTAGCATACTGAGTGGAAGTGATATCGCATTCAAACACACTCAGTTGCATCCATTGTCCGTAAGACTTGAGAATTGAATGGATTTTTGTACGCCGCTTATCTTCTGGAATGTCGTAGCTGACAACAATGTACATGGGAGTGGGGAGTGGGGACAAGGTAGCAATATTTCTCCCTTGTCTCCCCAAAGCGATTGATTATTTTTTTTTGAAAGTCCCTTATTTGAGAACTAAAGGGGGATATTTATCGATTTCGTTCATAAGGTACTTACTCAATAACCTCGCCTGATGTCACTGGAACCATAATATTTCTGTGACTGGAAGCATAACTTTTCCGTCAGGAGTGCTGTAACCCGTATTTCCCCGTTAGGCGATCGCACCACTGGAGAATTTGCCAAAGTCTTAATTTCTGTCTTCCGAATTTCAAGTTAAAATTTAAAAGGCAAAAATCAATAGTGCTGATTAAACTAGAAATTACTTAGTACTGGCTCAACGCCCCACTACCGCTAACAAAACTCAACACTCAACACTCAGCACTCATTATTGTTGTTGAGTAGAGATTTGAATAACAAACTCTGTACCCTTTCCAAGTTCGGAAGTGCAGGAGAGTGAACCGCCATGTCCTTCCACCACAATTTGACGAGCGATCGCTAATCCTAATCCAGTGCCTTTTCCTACAGGTTTAGTGGTGAATAAATGGTCAAATACTTTTTGTTTAACCTCTGGTGACATTCCTACCCCATTATCAGCAATCTTAATCAAAATGTACTGAGCGGAGTCTGCTAAACTAGTTTCAATAGTGATGCAATTGGGGTTAGCAAGAATAGCTTCTAAACTATGCTCTGAATTGTATTGTTCAAGTGCATCAATGGCATTTGCTAACAAGTTCATAAACACCTGATTCAGTTGTCCAGCAAAGCATTCTACGAGGGGGAGTTTGCCATAATTCCTAACCACCTCAATTGCCGGACGGTTTTCGTTAGATTTTAAACGGTGTCTGAGAATCAGAATAGTGCTGTCAATGCCTTCGTGAATATCAAAGGGAACTTTATAATCCTTATCGGCGCGGGAGAAGGTTCGCAAACTAGTACTAATACTGCGGATACGGCTAACACCCAATTTCATCGAGTCTAGCAATTTAGGTAAATCTTCGCGTAAATAATTCAAATCGATAGCATCAATTTCATCTTGAATATCTGAACCAGGATTAGGAAACTTCTCTTGATAAAGGTTAATTAGTCCAAACAAATCTTTGACATAATCTTTGGCTGGTTCTAAGTTGCCTGCAATGAAGCCCACAGGATTGTTGATTTCATGGGCAACACCTGCTACCAAATTACCAAGGGCAGACATTTTTTCACCTTGCACCAATTGCAATTGCATTGTTTGGAGTTCTTGTAAAGCTTGTTCTAATTGTTGCTTTTGTTCTTGCAGTAATTGTTGTGCTTCTTGGCGTTCGGTGATGTCTTCAGATGTGCCAAGAATGCCAAAAATGTTTCCTTCTCGATCTCGTAGGGGAATTTTATTTGTATTAGACCATGTTTGTTTTCCGTTTACTTTCTGGATAGTTTCAATAATGTTGAGTTCAGCTTGTCCAGATTCCAGAATGCGGCGATCGCGCCCTACATAATAATCTGATTTTTCCCGAATCCAGGGAAGGTCGTAGTCTGTTTTACCAATAACATTTTCTGGCACTCCTACACCTGAAATTTCAGCAAAGTTCTGGTTACATCCTAAATAAACACTATTGCAGTCTTTCCAGAAAACAGATTGGGGAATATTGTCAATAATTAACCGCAAGCATTGTTCAGTCTGTCCAAGATTTTCGAGAGTATCTTGTGCTTGTTGATAAAGTCGGGCGTTTTCTAAGGAGATTGCAGCTTGAGTACATAACAGATTGAGAATTTCAACGCGATCGCTCGTAAATGCCCCTGTAGTAAGATTGTTTTCTAAATACAAAATCCCCAACAGTTTGCCTTGATGCAGAATCGGTGTACACAGCAAGCTTTTGGGTTGCTGACGAATGATGTAGGGGTCAGCTATTAGCGCCGGATATACTGTTGCATTAATGATGACGGTAGGTTGTAGGCTGCGTTTGACGGTGTAAATTAGGCTATGGGGAACGTCTGCGCTATCTTCTACAAAAATGGACTGTAGAACAGTTGATTGTTCCCCAACTTTGGCAGTGGCCTCTATTAACAATCTATCTTCTTTAACAAGTAGTAATGCACACTTATCTGCTCCGGCATTTTCAATTACCACTTGCAACAGCTTCGTCAGTAATTTATCTAGTTCAATTTCACTAGAAAGAGTCTGAGAGGCTTTGAGAACTGTTGTCAAATCTAGCATTACTGATGCACTACTGCTAGAAGTTACTGATTTATTAAAGCTTGGGTGCAAGGTAGTAATGCTGTTAACATTTGTGATCGTCTCATTGGGCGTGAATGGCGATACTCTTTCAGAGTCGCTTCGTAAACGCGTCTGTTGTAAGATGGGAGCTAGCAATTGTGGATAACGCTCTTCTAGTTCATCAACTTTAGTTTTAGCGCCCCAGCGAGTGTAACAATAGTAAGCATTAATCAAATACTCTTGGGCAATGCGTTCTTTGCCCCATTCTAAATAAAACTTGGCTGCGAGTTCGTTGGCGAGAGCTTCTTCGTTGAGGTATTCGTTTTCTTTGGCTTTGGCAATGGCGCGATCGTATGATTCAATTGCATCCATATACTTGCCAGAAATTCTCGCTATTTCCGCAGATAACAATAGATATCGATGTAGAAAGTTTTTTGGGCAATTATTCGCCCAGTTTTTCTGGGTTTGTTGATGCTCTCGAATAATATCCCAATACTGTTTTTTCTTCTCTAATGTTGCATTGGGATAGAGAGCTACCAAGCTGAGGGGATAATAAAAATGATACTGAATAATTGGAAAAAAGCCAGAATTGGCAGCAAGAGTTTTATCAGCTTCTTTTGCCGCTTTCACAGCATCTTCATAGCGACCATAAAGGTACGACAATTGAATTTTGAGAAAGCAGTACCAATTAATTCCATGCTCAAAGTTATTCTTCTGCCTCCAAACTTCTATGTAGGGAGTATCTTCGCTATTGTAATCGTCTAATAAATCGGTACTTTCAGATATATCTTGCAAACTTAGTAGAAACTGCCGCTGTAAAGTAAAGGCATACAGCATATTTGTATCATTTACCTGCTGCACATAGCTGAGATATTTTTCAGTTTCCGCGTAGACATCTGAGAGGCGATCGCCCTTAATTAACATTGCCCAAATCAGAAACGAAACTGCCCAGACACCAAACACCAAATTTCCAGTTTCTTGACATACTTGAAATGATTGCTGTGAAAGTGGCAAATTTGTTTTGATGTGCTGATTATAAGGATTAATCGTGTGTGCAAAGATATTATTAGTCTTAAAAATAAATTGGGTACTATTGAAGTGACGATCGAGTTTTAGTGCTAATGTACCGAACTCATAAGCAGTTTGATAGTTTCCTTGATTTGCCAGATTCATTCCATACAGACAGTAAGCAAAACCAGAGCTTTCTGCATTCCCATATTTCAACGATAAACCGATCATTAATAAAGGAGCCAAGCAACTGAGATGTTGATCTCCTCCCATATAAGCGGCTGCCCAAACATCAGCTAAAAGACCCATGCAGACCTTCTTCTCTGGATCTGTCATCTCAGGTAAATCGAATAAATCTGCTATCTTAACTGTTTGAAGTTTAGCCTTTAATTCTTGAAGTTCAGTTTCGATGGCAGCTTGCTGTTCTTCAGAAGTAACAGGCAAAGGCATTCCCATGATGCTCAAACCTTTCAGCCCAGCTTTAAAGCCAGCTTCGATATTTTCGCCCTGAGTCATTTTCAGGTACATCTGAATTCCATAAATATCTGCTTTTTCAAACTTATCTTGGCTATGATTCAAAGCAAGATTGAATAATGTCTCAGCTTGATTAAAGTTGCCAGTTAGATATTCACATTCCGCAGATTCTCGATATAATTCAAACGTTAGTTGATAATTAGTTAGCCAACTTTCCTCTATTAGCAGTTCTCTGCCTAATGTAAAGTATTTCACGGCTGCTCGATAAGCAGTAGAAGCTTTGGCTTTTTTCCCAGCAATTAGATTCAGTTGAGCCAGTTCATATTTTTGGGATTGTTCATCAATTATATCAATTCCCTCATTTAACTGATTAAGAATATCAAAAATATTGGCTTCAATGTCTTCAATTGGTGTATTGCTTAAAAGTAATTGGCCAATTTTTAGATGAGTAGCTTTTCTTTGTGATTCAGGAATTAAAGAATAGGCAGCTTGCTGAACACGATCGTGGAGAAATTTGTAAGAGCAGGAATCAGCAAAACTATGTTGCTGAAATTCCGAATTCCGAATCCTGAATTCGGAATTATCTTGATAAAACTTGTAAACTTCATTGGTAGGAATAATCAACCCATCTTGCACAGCCTTCCAAAAGTCTGCGGCTGTCTCTAGCTGGGATTTTTCATAGACGATCGCTAATGCTGCTAAATCAAATTTGTTTCCCACACAAGCTGCTAATTTCAAAACTTCTTGAGTTTCTCTTGATAACTTCTGAAGTTGGATTGCCATGAACTCTACTACATCATCTGTCAGAGCAAGCGATCGCACCTGAGCAATATCACATTCCCACCCCCCTTGACTTCCCCCCTTGGTAAGGGGGGACTGAGGGGGGTTAAATGTAATTAGTTGATCTTGATGTAGCGCTTTGAGAAACTGGGTACTGAAAAAAGGATTGCCTTTGGTTTTACTCAATACTAACTCTGTTAATGGTGCAGCTAACGCTAGGGAGCAACTCAATGTATCTGCAACCAAATGATTGATAGAAATCTGCTCCAGGGGAGCTAAAGTAATCGTATTAACTGTAGCATCTAACTTCTGAATCTCTTCCAAAGTCAGCATTAGCGGATGTACTGGGTTAACTTCGTTATCTCGATAAGCACCAATTAAAAGTAAATAGCCAATGTCAGCTTCACTCATTAACAAGTGCATTAACTTTAAAGAAGCAGCATCTACCCATTGCAAGTCATCAATAAAAATCACCAATGGATGCTCTGATGCCGTGAAGACTTGAGTGAATTTCAAGAACAGCAAATTGAAGCGATTTTGTGCCGCACTCCCAGAAAGTTCCGGTGCAGGGGGCTGTTTCCCAATCAGACTTTGCAGTTCAGGAATCACCTCAATCATCACTTGTCCGTTCTCACCCAAAGCAGAAAGAATTTTAGATTTCCATTGCTCAAATTGAGCGTCAGTTTCACTCAGCAGTTGCCCAATTAAGTCTCGGAAGGCTTGCACAAAGGCAGAGAAGGGAATGTTGCGCTGGAACTGGTCAAATTTACCTTTAATGAAATAACCTCGTTGCCGCACAATAGGCTTGTGGACTTCGTTAACCACAGCAGTTTTGCCAATCCCAGAGAAGCCTGCTATCAAAATAATTTCACTGCTTCCCTGACTGACTCTCTCGAAAGCATCTAATAAACTTTGAACTTCGGCTTGGCGACCGTAGAGTTTTTCTGGGATGATGAAGCGATCGCAAATATCCCTTTGGGCAATTGGGAAACTCTCAATTCTACCCTTGTTCTTCAGTTGCTCTAAGCATTGTTCTAAATCGTACTTTAGCCCTAACGCACTCTGATAGCGGTCTTCAGCATTTTTCGCCATCAATTTCATCACAATGTCACAAAGAACCTGCGGAATTTCCTCTTCCCCCCCGCTCTCTGCCCCCTGCACCCCGCCCCCTGCCTCCTGCCCCCTGCCTCCTAATTGATCCGGTTGCTTGGCGATATGACAGTGAACCAACTCCATCGGATCGTGAGACTGAAAGGGTAAGTGTCCAGCAAGTAGTTCAAAGAAAGTAACACCAAGAGAGTAATAATCACTGCGATAATCAATTCCGCGATTCATCCGCCCAGTTTGTTCTGGGGAAAGGTAGGCGAGAGTACCTTCTAAGACATTAGGACTGTAAATTTCCTGAGTTTCTCTAGGTAAAAGAGAAGCAATGCTAAAGTCAATTAACTTGACTTGCTTGGTTTCTGGGTTAATCAGGATGTTGGCAGGCTTAATGTCTTTGTGGATAATCCGATGGTGATAGAGTCCGTCAAGAATATTGCTCAGAGCGATCGCAACATCCAAGAACTCTGTCAAAGTATATTGGTTGTCCCCCATTTCCCTGTTCATCCAATCTCTAAGGGAAATGCCGCCAAAATCCTCCATCACCAAAGCATAGCTGTTGCGGTAAGGTTCCAGACTGTAGGGACGAACAATGCCAGGTAGATCAATATTTTTAGCGATCGTGTACTGATTACGGAATAGCAGCAGTTCGTTGAAGGTGGGATACTCCTGCTGAAACAGTTTGATCACAACCGGAAGTTGATCGGCCTCTCGAATTCCACGGTAAACCAAGGTTCTAGAGCCTGCATAAAGTTGCTCACTAATTCGATAGTTAAAAAGCTTGTCCATCGGCTCAACTGCTTTATTCATAACTCGATCAACTCTTGTGAAATCAGCTATTTATTTAAAGTAGTCTGCCCAAAAACCAGCTTTTTCTAACTCAGTTTTTTTTGGGCGTAGGCGTAGCCCCTCGTAGACATCAGATTTTTCCGGTAAAATTGGTAACATCTGAAATCGCTGGTTGCATTGGCAACGAAATTTTTTGCATAAAATTCGAGTGGAACCCAGATAAAGCTATTATCAAGCTGATAAGCATAATATCTCTTTCCCAGAAGCCACGACCTTGAGGACGAACGTGCAACGATGTTTATCAAACTCAGATAACAGTTTGCGATCGCCAAATACAGGAGTGCTTGGCTCAATTTAGCAACAAAGTTAATTTGAATGAATCTCCACTTCCGCAACCAAAATACCCCCGCCATAAACCCCAAGGCAATGAACCTGCTTTTGATTTACGGTCAAAACGTGACTGGCGGTAAGGTCAAAAGCTCTCAAATTTTTTGTACTGTTGTGAATCGAGCTGCCAATGCTTTTCGTATGGTGGCTTTTTCTCTGAATCACAATCGTTCTGCTCTAGGTGCATTTTATCGTTGCTTACGTTCTCGCTTGGGCGTACTCAAAGTCATCACTGCTACTGCACACAAACTAGCTCGTTTGTTCTACTGAATCTGGACAACGGCTGAGAATATTCTGAATTCTGGCATGGACTAAGCTAAAACACAGCTAATTTGCATATTAAAATTTTCTCAATATCTTGTGGGGTAGGCATCTTGCCCGCCCTGATTATGCAACTTTAATGCTGATTAGCTTACTAGCAAAAATACCAGAAACTAATTCTCAAAAACTCCCGACAAAAAGCTCAGACTCTTGATTTGGAACTTGTTCCTATTTCTCACCTCACTAAATATGTTTCTTGAAAACGCGATATTGCTAAATTATTAGATCGTGTCATAGGCTTATAAAATAAGCGTTATATTTTTCTTTTTCAGTATATAAAGACAAGGTTATGATTTAGTTAAACACTAGATTTTTCTGATGAGACTAGCGTTATATTTTTCTTTTTTGGAATATAAAGACGAGATCATAATTCAGTAAAATACTAGACTTTTTAATGAGACTATTGTATATAGTTTATTAGTTCACAAATATCAAAATAATCTGTGAAAATAAAAACTAATTAGAATAGGCATAAACTTTACTGTGTAAAGGCTAGGTGCATTATATATTGGTCTAGATTAGCTGGTAGAAGTCTGCTAAATCAGAGCTTTATGTTTTGGTTAAGCTTATTGAAGCTAAACAGAGCAATACTTTCAGGTACTTACTAGTAATTATTTTTTTCAATTTGGATGACACAGAAGTGAAGAGTAATGTTTGATTAACAATACTCAAAACTTTTCAATGCGGAGTCTTTGATATGCTTGCTAGAAAGACTTTACAAGAGATGTCAGTTCACAGTTAACCCCATCTTAAATTGTCACTAATCTCTTACTCACAAAAATTTTGCAAGACAGATGCATAATTCATTATAACTTCGCTGTTAAGTCAATTAAGTCAAGGTTATCGAAATAAGCGAGATGGCTGTTGTTTCTATCAAAAATTGATATCTAGCCTAATTTTTGAATTCTGATTAAAAGGAGCAAGAGAAGAGATGATTGTTGGATTCAATAATTCAGCAAAAGTGCAACTTAATTTTTCCAATTTAGTTGACATACTGCGTTATCGAGCAGTTCATGAGCCTAATAAGATCGCTTACACCTTTCTGGTGAACGGAGAAAATGACGAAGTTAGCATAACTTATGCAGAGTTGGATCTAGTCTCGCGGGCGATCGCCACTCAGTTGCAATCCATAGGTGCATTCAATTCTCGTGCATTGCTGTTCTACCCACCAGGTTTGGAGTTTATTGAAGCATTTTTTGGTTGTTTATATGCTGGAGTCGTAGCTGTTCCTGCCTATCCACCGCGTTCTAACCAGTCTCTATCCCGTCTACAAGCGATCGTCGCAGATGCAGAAGCGACTATCGCGCTCACCACTACAACTGTCTTGTCCAATGTAGAGCGACGATTCGCTGAGTCTCCGAATCTACAGGCTCTGCGCTTGCTAGCAACCAACAACATCAACACTGGTTTAGCACAAGAATGGCAAAAACCATTACTAGATAGCAATACTCTGGCATTACTTCAGTACACTTCTGGCTCTACAGGCACTCCTAAAGGAGTGATGCTGAACCACGGAAACTTGCTACACAACTCGGCTCTAATCTATGAGTGTTTTCAAGATACACCTAACAGTATGGGTGTGAGCTGGTTGCCCGTATACCATGATATGGGACTGATTGGAGGTGTACTACAGCCCCTCTATATCGGTGCGCCAATGACACTCATCTCACCAGTTGACTTTTTGCAAAGTCCAGTTAGGTGGCTTAATGCAATTTCCCGCTACAAAGCTACCACTAGCGGCGGTCCTAATTTTGCTTACGACCTATGCGTTCGCAGGATCACCGACGAACAACGGATGACTTTAGACCTGAGTAGCTGGGAAGTCGCCTTCAACGGAGCCGAACCCATTCGTGCCGAGACATTAGAGAGGTTCGCTGCGGCTTTTGAACCCTGTGGTTTCCGAAGAAGCGCTTTCTACCCATGCTACGGAATGGCAGAAACCACCCTGATTGTTTCTGGTGGGTTCAAGGCAACTCAACCAGCAATCAAAATCATCCAGGGAGATGCTCTGGAACAAAATCAGGTTGTTCCAGCTTTTAGAGAAAAGAATGGAACCCGTACACTAGTTGGCTGTGGACAAACTAGGTTGGATCAACGGATTGTTATTGCCCATCCTGAGACTTTGACCCGTTGTTTACCTGATGAAGTAGGTGAGATTTTGGTGTCAGGTGGCAGCGTAGCTCAAGGGTATTGGAACCGTCCTGAAGAAACAGAGTATACTTTCAAAGCCTACCTGGCAGATAGTGGAGAGGGACCATTTCTGCGTACAGGAGACCTGGGATTTTTGCAGGATGGAGAGTTGTTCATCACAGGTCGGATCAAAGACTTAATCATTATCAGAGGTCGCAATCACTATCCCCAAGATATTGAACTGACTGTGGAACAGAGCCATCCAGCACTGCGACTAGGACATGGAGCAGCATTTTCAGTCGATATGGATGGTATTGAGCAACTGGTGATTGCACAAGAGGTAGAACGTAGTTATCTGCGAAATCTAAATATCAATGAAATTGTCACGGCAATCTGCCAAACAGTGGCGCAACAGCACGAAATCCAAGTTTATGCCATCTTGCTACTTAAGACAGGGAGTATACCGAAAACCTCTAGTGGGAAGATTCAGCGTTATGCTTGCCGAACAGGTTTTCTCAATAACAGCTTAGATGTAGTGTCGGACTGGATCGCGAACCCTCGAATGAAAGCAAACTTCCGCGATCTGCAAGAAGAAGTAGAAATTTTAGAGCAACAACTCCAAACTCACAAATCGCAATCATCTTTATCAGGTAGAAATAATGCTAATGAGCAAGCGAGTTGCCAAAAGATGTTTCAGAAAGCCCAAGCTATTCAAGATTGGTTAGTTTCTAAAATTGCTGAGTATCTGAAAGTTAATTCTCATGAGATAGATGTCCATAACATCGATATTCGCAAGCCCTTAGACAATTACGGTTTGGATTCCGTAGCAGTAATGGATATTTCCTACCAGCTAGAGAATTGGCTTGGGTGCAGAATTTCTCCTACTCTATTGTACGAACACCCAACGATTGAAGAGCTTGCCCAACATTTAGAATCCATGCAAACGGAAGATATTATCACCAAAGTTGATCAACTTTCAGATCAGGAAGTCGATTTATTACTCAACAAATTCTTGCATCAAGGAAGTCACCAATGAGTTATATCAATAAAAATATATCTGCTTTCTCAAACGAGGAAAAGCGTGTACTTCTAAAGCAGCTACTTAGTCAAAAAGTTAGCAATCAACAAAGCTGCAATACTCCGAGTCTGAAAGCTTTATTTTGCGATTTGTTAGGGAAGAATGCTGACGATATTCCACATGAATATTATAACTTTCACCTGTACCCGGAGTACCTAAAACTGCGACAGCAAATGCAGGATATGGAAGTTAGTGGTGCCGTCAACCCATATTTCACAATGCATGAAGGGTTAAACAATGACACGACAATCATTGGCGATCGGCAACTTATCAATTACTCTAGCTACAACTATTTAGGGATGTCCGGCGACCCAGTAGTGTCTCAGGCTGCGAAGGAAGCTATTGACCGATTTGGTACATCTGTATCAGCAAGTCGCATTGCGTCAGGAGAAAGACCGTTGCACCGGGAGTTAGAAAGAGAACTTTCTGACTTTATTGGAACGGAGGACTGCATTGTTTATATAGGAGGTCATGCAACTAACGTAACGACCATTGGTCATTTAGTTGGGCAAGACGACCTAATCCTGCATGACGCATTCATTCATAACAGTGCATTAGAGGGCTGTAAGTTGTCTGGAGCAAAGCGACTTTCTTTCGCGCACAATGATTGGCAGGCGCTTGACGAAATACTTAGCAATCAGCGTCACCGCTACAAACGGGTGCTTATCGTCATCGAAGGGGTCTACAGCATGGACGGCGACATTCCCAACCTGCCGAAATTCATTGAGGTTAAGAAACGCCATAAGGTGTTCTTAATGGTGGATGAAGCCCACTCCATAGGTGTACTAGGAAAGTACGGTCGCGGTATCGGGGAGCATTTTGGAATCGATCCCACTGATGTAGACCTGTGGATGGGTACTCTTAGCAAGTCGTTTGCTAGCTGTGGCGGCTACATAGCAGGCTGCAAAGCTTTGGTCGAATATCTTAAATACACTGCCCCAGGCTTTGTCTATAGTGTCGGTATTTCACCATCAAATGCAGCAGCAGCGCTGGCAGCTATCCAGATTCTCAAGACAGAGCCAGAGCGAGTCACACATCTGTATGAGCGCTCAAAGCTCTTCCTAGAACTTTCTCGCAAACAAGGGCTAGATACAGGCATGAGCCAGAACACCCCTGTCGTGCCAGTCATTGTTGGCAATTCCTTACACTGCATACAACTGTCGCAAGCGCTCTTCAAGCGTGGCATTAATGTCCGACCGATAATTTATCCAGCTGTTCCAGATAAAGCAGCCCGCCTGCGCTTCTTCATAGCTTCTACTCATAATGAAGATCAAATCCGCTTCACTGTGAGTACAACTGCGGAAGAGTTAGCGAAAATTCAAGCTTCTCAATTTACGAAAGTCAGTTCATTCATTGACTAACTAGCTATTAGTCAGTAGGGACACGTATCTATACATTAGTCATTAATTTTTGAGGTGAATCAATGAAGTCAGCATTAAAATTGCCACAACTGATTTATAGAACAGCCATACTCAAGCTGAGTAATATTAACTCAGACCCAACGGCTGACTACAATGCAGCCGCTGCATCCTACGATGCCTATTACTCAAAATATCTTGGTCAAGGGGCATTAGGAATGTTGGAAAAACTCCCAATTAAGTCAGGTCAACATATCTTGGATTTAGCTTGTGGGACAGGCTTCTTTACTCATCGGTTAGCTGAGAAAGTTGGAAAACATGGAAAAGTGGTTGCAGTAGACCTCTCTCCTGGTATGCTTCAATGCAATCAAGAGAATGCTACATCCCAAGGTATTTCAAATATTAATTTTGTGCAATCTGACGCTCTCTCTTTTCTGTCGGGACTTTCAGATAATTCCATAGATGGCATTGTTTGTGGTTGGGGAATTTGCTATATGGAACACGGAAAGTTCCTCCAGGAAATAGAAAGAGTAGTAAAACCAGGAGGCTTTATTGGGTTGATTGAAAATAGGGCTTGTTCACTAAAAGCTATTTCTGATCTATTTACAAAAGTTCTGTTGGATTACCCGAATGCCATGATCAAAAATATGGTTATTCATCTGCCAAAAGACAAGAATTATTTGGTAAAAACTTTTTGTAAAAGTAGCTTTAAAGTCCAAGAAGCCTGGGATGGAGAAGTCTCTGTTCCTTGTAAAGACGGTAATGCAGTAGCTGAATATATGATTAAATCAGGTGCTTCTGCGGGCTTTTTAGATGCATTGGACAAGAATTTACTACCTCAAGTTATGCAAAATTTTGTCCGTTATGCAGATGAGAGTTTTGCCAAGGGACAAGAGGTTCCGGTGATACATGAGTTCTCTGCTCTTGTTGCCACCAGGCAATAATTGTTATCAATTACTAATAGCTACTTGTTCTAATGAGCGAGTAGCTATTAACAATACTTTGCCCTATTTGACTGATTGTAAATAAATTTACAGGTAATAGATATAAAATGAGCTGGCTTTTTTTATTATTGGCAATAATGTCAGAGGTTACAGGCACTACTTGCATGAAATTATCAGTAGGCTTCACTCAATTATTGCCTTCAATTGCAATGGTAATATTTTATGGTATAAGTCTTACTTCTTTGACGTTTGCCATTAAAAAGATTGATGTTAGCGTTGCTTATGCAATCTGGTCTGGTCTGGGGACAGTTTTGATAGCAATTATAGGCATTTTGTGGTTTAAAGAGCCAGCCAATACATTGAAGATAATATCAATTGGACTGGTGATTATGGGAGTAATTGGTTTAAATATCAGTGGTGGAAGTCATTAATCATTAGTAAGAAATAACTGATGCTTTTTATGATTAACAATGCACTTAATTAGCCAGAGTCAACGCATCTAGTTCTATAGTGAAACATATTAACTTCTATAGTGAAACATATTAACTTTCTGGACGGCTTGCGTGCGATCGCCGCTCTGTTTGTACTATTCAGTCATACATGGTATCAAATATGGCCAGCTGTATCTCCCCCATTTGGGTATGGTCATCGACCTACTGGATTGATACTGCTCCTCACTAGCTGGCTTTATTACGGACACTTTGCTGTAGTTGTATTCATCGTTTTATCAGGCTTTTGCCTGATGCTACCTGTTATTCAAAATAATGGTATTTTGCGTGGTGGGACACTGGAATTTTTCAAAAGGCGAGCTCGGCGTATTCTGCCTCCCTACTACTGTGCTCTATTGTTTTCACTATTCCTCATCTGGCTTTTTATTGGTTTGAAGACGGGAACACAGTGGGATATAAGCGTACCAGTGACGCTGAGTGGATTGATTGCACATATCTCAATGTTCCAAGATTTTGTTAACACGACCCAAATTAACTATGTTTTCTGGTCTATCGCCCTTGAATCACACCTATATCTTTGCTTTCCCCTTCTCGTACTCAGCTGGCAGCGCTTTGGCAGCATTAAGACCACACTTGGAATCGGCTTATTTACTTACATTACTATTATTCTGCTGGAAATCGCGCAGGTAAAAGAAATACCCCCACAATTTTTAGGTTTGTGTTTCTATTTTGTATTGGGAATGCTTGGTGCAACCATCGTCTTTTCCCAAGATCGGCTTTGGGCATTGATGCGTAAGCATTTTCCCTGGCACTTCGTTATAGCTGGTTTAATTCTGACAATTATCTTGTTCTGCTATCTCTGGGGATTCGATATAGCAGAAGAGCGTTTTGCCTTTTTAGATACTATGACTGCATTAGGTACGTTGTTTTTGCTTGTAGCTGCCTCACGTCCTGGAGCAAACAAAGTTCGTAATTTTCTAGGTTCAAGTCTACTTGTCTTTATTGGTACATTCTCGTACAGCTTGTATCTCATTCATGCACCTCTACTACAAATTGTCTGGCAGTATGTTCTGCATCCATTACATCTCGGAAAAGTCTTTGAGTTTGTTTTACTTCTGCTTGTAGGCACACCGATGATTCTTGGTGCAGCATACGTCTTCTTTTTTTATTGCGAGCGGCCATTCTTAAATACACGCCGAGTTTCAGCATCAAAATTAACAAACAACAGAATAAGGAACTGAGAAATTTTTTAAATAGTTTTAATGATAATCTTATGTGATCCAAAAATACTCATTTCTTTTGGGAAAAGTATCAAAAGTAGTCGTAACAGCAAGGTAATATTCATATACGCCAAAATATTAAACAATCTAATTCTCTGAAATTACCGCTCCCTGAATCCTGAAAAACCAATAGAAGGTAGACAAATACAGAAAATAAAAATGGCAAACCAGTTATTATCAAAACCTAATAAATGCTGGGTTATTAGTTTATCAATTATTGCAGGTTTAGCCCCAATTGGCATCTCTGTGTACATTCTGCAAAATTACCAACTCAATTTTCAGAGCCGTAGCTCCTTAACACAGACACCTGTGAGGGCTTCGTCGGCTGTCACTACTATTGCTGGTTTGGGACGTTTGGAACCTCAAGGAGAAGTCATTCATTTGTCCGCGGCGGCTTCTGCTGAAGGTGGTGTTAAAGTAGCCCAACTGCTTGTTAAAGAAGGCGATCAAGTTCAGCCTAAGCAGGTTATTGCCATTTTAGAAAACCGCGATCGCCTGCTAGCTGTTAGGGAACAGGCAAAAAAACAAGTTAAAGTCGCCCAAGCTAGTTTAGCCAAGGTAAAAGCTGGTGCGAAAGTAGGAGAAATCATCGCTGGACAAGCTACAATTGCTCGCTTACAAGCTCAGTTGCGTGGGCAAATTGCAACTGTGCAAGTTACAATTGCTCGCCTACAAGCTCAGTTGCAAGGAGAAAAGAAAGTTCAACAAGCTAAGATTTCTCGTCTCGAAGCTCAGTTGCGTAATGCTCAGACAGAGTTTGAACGCTACCAGATGCTATACCAACAAGGTGCGGTTGAAGCCTCAAAATTTGACAGCAAGCGCCTGGAGGTAGAAACTGCTAAAGAACAGTTGAAGGAGGCAAAAGCTGCTCAAAAGCAGACTTTAGAAACTTTGCAACAACAGATTAACGAGACTGAAGCCACTCAGAAGCAGACCTCGGAAACTTTGCAACAACAGATTAACGAAGCAAAAGCGACCTTGAACCAGATTACTGAAATACGTCCAACTGATTTGCTGTCTGCTGAAGCTGAAGTTGAAAGTGCGATCGCAGCCTTAAAAAAATCTGAAGCAGACTTGGCTTTAGCTTATGTGCGATCGCCCTCTTCTAGTCAAATTTTGAAAATTAATGCTCGACCTGGAGAAATTGTCACAGAGCAGGGAATTGCCGATCTTGGTCAAACAAATCAAATGTATGTGGTAGCAGAAATCTATGAAACCGATATTACTAAAGTACGAATTGGGCAACGCGCCACTGTTACAAGTTTTGCATTTGCCGAGCAATTACGGGGAACTGTGGTTCAGATTAGCTCGCAAATTGAGAAAAAAAGTATTCTTGATACCGACCCAACCGCAGATTTAGATGCAAGAGTAGTCAAAGTCAAAATCCGCCTCGATCCAGTAGATAGCAAAAAAGTGGCAGGTTTAACGAATTTACAAGTAGAGGCGGTGATTAATATTTCACCTTCTCATCAAGAATAACTAGACATTCAACAAATCTCAATAAAATTCTACTATGTTTATTAAAATTCCTCTAGCTTGGTTACAACTAACTCGTAAAAAAAGTCGCCTTCTGGCGGCAATGGCAGGCATTGCATTTGCAGATATTCTCATGTTTATGCAATTGGGTTTCCAGGATGCTCTGTATGAAAGCAATACTCAGCTGCATAAGAGCCTACAAGGCGATTTATTTTTAATTAATCCCCAGTCTCAAACAATTGCCTATATGGAAAGCTTTTCTCGACGCCGATTGTACCAAGCGCGAGGCTTTGATAATGTTGAGTCTGTTAATTCTTTTTATGTCGATTTTATTAGATTTAAAAATCCAGAAACTCGTTACAATCGAACAATCTTATTTTTAGGTTTTAATCCAAACGAACGAGTTTTAAAATTACCTGGTATCCCAGAAAATATAAATAAAATTAAGCTACCTGATGTGGTTTTACTTGACAGTGCGTCACGTCCTGAATTTGGCACAATGGCAATTTCTGAAAAACTTAAACAAGGTCAAATTGTTTCTACTGAGATGGGTGGTCATAAAATAAAAGTGGGAGGATTATTCAAATTAGGTAACTCTTTTGCTGCTGATGGAAATTTAATTGCCAGTGACTTGACATTCTTGCGAATATTCAAATTTAAAAACCGCAATCCCGAACAAATAGATATAGGTTTAATTACTCTAAAACCGGGGTCTGATACTCAAAAGGTCAAAGCAAATTTAGTGGCTAACTTACCCCAGGACGTTAGAGTACTTACCAAACAAGAATTCGTGGACTTTGAGCAAGAACATTGGTCTAGCAGTACGCCCATTGGTTTTATCTTTAGCCTGGGTGTCATGATGGGATTTCTAGTCGGTGCGGTTATTGTATATCAAATACTTTATACTGGTGTTTCCGATCACCTAGCAGAGTATGCAACGCTGAAGGCAATGGGATATGCAGATATTTACTTTCTAGGTGTCGTTTTACAAGAGGCCTTGATTTTAGCTATTTTAGGCTATACACCTGGTTTTATTTTATCTGTTTTCTTGTATGATTTTGCACAAAATGCAACATTATTACCTATTGTAATGAATGTTTATCGGGCTTCTGGAGTACTAATATCGACAATTTTTATGTGTTCTATTGCTAGTGCGTTTGCAATAGTTAAACTACGTTCTGCCGATCCATCTGATATTTTCTAATTTTCTTGTCATTCACTGGTTAATCCAATGTCAAAATTATTGGCTCTTGATGTTGAAAATATGGTTGTCTTGGCAAGAAATTTGAATAAAATATACTGTAATGCATCTCATTCACTATTTTTTCTCAATCTAAATTTATTTTTGATAAGTTATTTATCATACGAAAGCAGCCTTACTCATAATATTGAAAGGGATGATTCAACCATGAAAAAGCTCAAGATTTTTTTTCTGATTACTGATATTGGCTTTCTTTTATATTGGATCATAACCTTACTTCATTTAATCCCTGACAGATATTTATTTAAGGATTATACAAATCCTATATTAGTTGCTTGGAATTTTTCCTTTTTACCTTTAGATTTGCTAATATCTTTTACAGGGTTATTAAGCTTATTTCTTTATCAAAAAGGTAAAATAGTTTGGATAAAATTTGCGTTAACATCATTAATACTGACGTTTTGCTCAGGTCTGCAAGCAATTGCCTTTTGGACGTTAAGACTGGATTTTGACTTGAACTGGTGGCTCCCTAATTTATTTTTACTTATATACCCAATGTTTTTTATTCCTCGGATTATCTCAAATAAAATCGTGGAATGAAAAAGGGCTATGCATTAGTCACATCTTTTATAACAAGCATTTAAAGTCTTCTGACTTCAGGTTTTTTAGCTGTTCTTAGAACATAGATAATACTACCCAACTCTAATCTACTTGTCCCACGCATTTAGGACTTTTGCAAAAGGTCTTTTGAGAAACTCAAGCAAAACTCCCACTATTTCCGGTAAAATCAAGTTCTGAGGACTGTGGATTTGGGAGAAACTTGGGGTGCCTACACTTGGCGTTAACATTGATCACATTGCCACCATCCGGCAAGCACGGCGGACGGTAGAACCAGATCCCGTAGCAGCTGCGGTGCTGGCAGAACTAGGCGGTGCAGATGGGATTACAGTACATCTGCGCGAAGATCGGCGGCATATCCAAGATCGGGATGTGCGGATATTGCGGCAAACAGTGCGATCGCATCTTAATTTAGAAATGGCCGCTACAGAAGAAATGCTTGCGATCGCTCTCGATATCAAACCAGATTACGTGACTTTAGTCCCCGAAAAACGCGAAGAAGTCACAACAGAAGGCGGATTAGATATCATCGGGAAAATTGCTAGAATAGGTGAAATCGTCGATAAATTGCAAAGCGCTAATATTCCAGTTAGTTTATTTATCGATGCCGAACCAACACAAATCGAAGCATCTGTCAAGGTACAGGCGCAGTTTATTGAATTGCACACCGGACAATACGCTGAGGCTAAAGATGAAACAAATCGCCACCGAGAATTAGCCATATTAGCTAAAGGTTGCGAACAAGCGATTCAAGCTGGATTGCGAGTCAACGCTGGACACGGACTCACCTATTGGAACGTCTTTCCTGTGGCTGCGCTTCCAGGCATGGAAGAACTGAATATTGGTCATACCATCATCAGTCGGGCAGCATTAGTAGGTATAGAAAGGGCAGTCCGTGAGATGAAAGAAGCTATAAGGGGAAATAGGGAATAGGGAATAGGGAATAGGGAGCAGGGAGCAAGGGAGAAGAATTTTCCCCTCTGCCCCCCGCCCCTCTGCCTCCCCAGTCCCCAGTCCCCAGTCCCCAATCCCCAATCCCCCACAGAGGGTTGTCACTGCGAAATCTAGAAATTGGGATCAAATTTTCAGCAAAAACTTCTATGAGCGCAACACAATCTAACAACCTGCCACTTTGGGTACAGGATCGAGATCAGGTAATAGCAGAAAGCACTGATGTCGAGTGGCGCTATCAGACACCGCCTGATTATTCCCGTTCAAAAGAGAATCTTGCGAAAGAAAGTATCTACAATCACCTTGAAGGTACACTAGAAGCGATCGTGCAAAACTTAGTGCGAACCTTCGAGATGGAGGTATCCTTCAAAGCTAACCCCCAACAGTGGTTATCTATTGTGAATGAACAGTTTCGGGTGAGTACCAATGGCGGAGTAGAGTATACCGCAGCAGATTTATCAGCCCAAGGTACTTACAATTTATTCATGGCTGATTCAGAGCATTACAAAGCTTCAGAAGAAAGCTTTGAATCATCCGCAAAAGTCTTCCACACAACATTTCCTCAAGGATTTCCTTGGGAAGTACTGGAAGTTTTCTCAGGGCCACCAAATGTCACATTCAAATGGCGGCATTGGGGACATTTTAACGGAGAATACAAAGGTCATGCACCTACTGGAGAGACAGTAGAAATTATCGGCATGAGCATTGCAAAAGTTACCGATGACTTGAAGGTTATTTCCTTAGAACACTACTTTGACAATAATCTGTTCTTGGAAAAGCTAACATCTGGTGGCAAACAGACAAATGCTGAAAATCAGAAAAGTGCTTGTCCGTTCAGTTCTTGGTTCAAGAAATCCCACAAAAGTTAGTTTGTAAGGGTACAGAGTCACTGTGCCCTTAAACTATTCACATAGTAACTACAAAGGATGAAAATGCAAAAATATCATTACGTTTTGGCTAGTCAACGTTTTCTTCTCCAAGAAGAACCGATACAGGAAGTTCTCAAAGAGCGCATCCGTAACTACCACGAACAAGAAAAACAAATAGATTTTTGGTTGGTTGAGCAACCAGCTTTCTTGGAAGCACCACAATTTAAAGAGCTAAAGGCGAAGTGTCCTCAACCAGCAGTGGCGATTATTTCTACTAATCCCCAATTTATTACTTGGTTAAAACTGCGTTTAGAATATGTCATCACTGGAGAATTCCAGGCTCCTTGTGAGGCAATACCCGATGCATTGGCATCGCTTGTGACTGTTTCCTAATTTGGGCATTGAAAAGAGGCAGAGGGGCGGGGTGCGGGGGGCGGAGGGGAAAACTCAAACTCTTCTCCCTTGCTCCCTGCTCCCCATTCCCCATTCCCCATTCGATTGATCAATGTACTTTATTCCTGACAGCATCGGGAGTAATTGCTGCATACTGTTCGGGGGTAAGGATGCCCAACCTAACATTCACTTGTTTGGGAATAATCTTTAACTGATACAGCAAATCTGCAACCTGTTGTTGAGCGTTAATCACTTCCTCAGTAATCGGTTTCATGTCGAAGTTGCGCCTTGTTAGCAATAGTTCCATTGTTGGGATATCTATCTTGAGTTTCGGTGCAAGAATTTGTGCTGCTTCACGCCTGTTGTTATTTGTCCATTGTCCAACGTTGTAGTATTCTTCTAAAATCGCTTTGAGCAGATCGAGATTATTCTTAGCAAACTCCCGAGAAGCCAAGTAATAGCCCCCTGGCGTATCAATGCCTTTACCATCTCGTAGGGTGCGAATATTACTTTCCTTTTGTAGTTGTAGTAGAGCCGGATCTGAAGCTACAAAAGCATCTACAGTCTTGTTTAGAAATGCTGAACGTCCATCGGGAGTTGTTAAGTTAACCGATTTGATGTCACTTAATTTCAGCCCTACTTCCTCAAGTGCTTTTACCAAGAAATACGTTAGAGCCGTACCCCTAGCATAAGCAACTTTCTTGTCTTTAAGATCCGCTAACGTGCGAATTGGAGAGTCATTTGGGACGACGATCGCTTTGGCTTCTGCGGTTAACCCTGGTATATTAGCCAGATACACTAAGTTGCTACCAGATGCTTGGGCAAAAATTGGCGGTGTTTCTCCCGTCGGCCCCAAGTCTATGCTCCCTACATCTAAGGCTTCTAGTAAGGGAGGGCCGGAAACAAATAAAGACCACTGCACGCCAACTCCCAGAGAAGTCAAGCGCTTTTCCATCACTTTTTTCTCGTGGGCGATGAGGTCCCCAGAATTCTGATAACCAAGTCTAACTAACTTGGTACTACTATTTTTTGTATTGCAACTGGCTAAAGCTGTAGATATAGCCATGAATCCATAACAGACATGGAAAAAATTGCGTCTGGATATTCTTGAGTGCTTTGTGATTCGGTTGTGAAAATATTGATTAGACATATTACTTACAATTCCCTGCTACCGTGATTTTGGTTGAGTAAAATAAACTTTCTATATATATCCAAGAGATTGCTAAGACAATATCAAAACTGCCCTAGCTACTCACAAATTCATCTATTGAGTTGAATTGGTAATACCTTTTTTGTTCTCAAAGAGATTCTACGGCAAATAAAAGCACAGGGGAATTTCTAAAAAAGTATCGCAATTGATACTATTTTGGTATCAGTCAATTTCTGTCGATTTCTATGGAATTGAGAGACTTAAACGCCTTCCTCGTCCTTGCAGAAGAACTAAATTTTAGAAAAGCAGCGGCCAGATTGCATCTTACACAACCTCCTTTGACGAGACTCGTGCATCGACTTGAGGCGCAGTTAGGAGTCCAGTTGTTTGAGCGATCGACAACAAAGGTTGAACTGACTCGAAGTGGAATAATCCTTTACGAGGGAGCAAAAGACTTAATCAATCAAGCCGAACGACTTAAACAGCAGGTTAGTCAATCTGCTAAGAATAGTGAAGGTATACTTCGCGTGGGGTTTTCTGCCCTTGTTGAAGGTAGGATCAACCTCGATGGCGTTCAGACACAATTGATTCACCGAGAGGACTTTGGAATTTTGATGTCCAAGACTCATCGGTTGGGAAAGAAAAAACTCATTCGTTTTGCCGATCTCCACGATGAGACATTTATCTTTCAACCCAGGAGGGATAATCCCCAGTTCTACGACAGTTTTCTTACCCTGTTAAGAGACGGAGGAATTGAGCCTAAGCTATTCCACAAGAAACCTAATCAGGAATGCCCCTTATTAGTCTCTTCTGGTGCAGGGATACTTTTAACTACACGAACTTTAAGTAAATTTGCAACCAAAGACTTACGATTTATCCCTTTACTACCTCCTCGTCCTCAGTTGGAAATTTCATCTGTCTGGCTAGATGGGTTTGAGTCTCCACAACTAAAACTCTTCCTTAGCTTTATCAAACAGAATTCAGGAGTCAGAATTCAGAATGAATTATTCTGAATCCTGAATTCTTCTTCATCAGCACGACTGAGGTATAGATGTTTATAGGATCATAACTAGTTCGCAACAGAAACCGCTTGGCGATCGCGCCGTGCCACTTCCGCACGCACCAAAGAAATCACCTCTCCATAATCAATCGCATCTTGTAGCGGATCGAAGCCTCGGATCAATAGAGTGGTAACACCAGCATCGTAGTAATCAAGTAAGGCTTCTGCAACTTGCTCAGGTGTACCCACAAGAGCCGTCGTATTACCTGCTGCACCGGTCGCTGCGGCTATTGGTGTCCACAGACGCTTATCGTAAATTTCTCCTTTTGCCGCAAAGTCTACTAAACGCTGTGACCCTACCGCTTGTGGTCTAGTTAAGGGATCGACTTTCACCTCTTGCCGCAGTTCTTGAATCCGCGCCAAAATATTGTGTGCTTTCTCCCAGGCCTGTTTTTCTGTGGCACCAAGAATCGGTCGTAGGGACACACTAAAGCGGATAGAACGACCAGGAGGTAAGGCCGCATTTACTTCAGCGATGCGCTCTTTGACTCCGGCAATTGGCTCACCCCATAAGGCGTAGACATTACTGTGTTTAGCTCCCACGTTGACAGCAGAGCCGGATGCGCCGCCAAAGTAAAGCGGGATATGGGGCTTTTGCAGTGGTTTGATTGCCGCGAAAGCATCTTTAACGTGGTAGAATTCGCCTTCGTAGTCGAAAGGAGTATCGCTTGTCCAAATGCGGCGAACAATTTCTAGGTACTCATCGGTGCGACGATACCGATTGTCATGATCTAGCCAGTCACCATCTCGTTGTTGGTCAGCATCATTACCACCAGTGATGATATGTACTGCTATGCGGCCGTTGGTGAAGTGGTCGAGGGTAGCTGCCGTGCGGGCTGCTAAAGTGGGAGCAACAAAACCCGGTCGGTGGGCAATCATAAAGCCCAATCGCTCGGTTACGGAAGCTGCATAACTAGTCACGAGAAAACTATCAGGGCTACTAGAACGGTAGGCAACTAGTACTCGGTCAAAATCACTTTTCTCATGAGCTTGAGCAAATTCACGAAGGTAATCTTTGTCGATGATGTCTTCGTTCAGGGTTCCAGGAATACTATTTAACTCCGAAACTGGTGTTGTGCGGATTGCTCCAATGAACTCGATAGGCATGATTAATTCTCCTGAAAAGGGATTAGGGACTGGGGACTGGGGACTGGGGATTGGGGATTAGGGATTGGGGACTGGGAAAATTTTTTTTCAATACCAATCTGCAATACCCATTTAAATGCTACAAATGTGCATTGCTTAGGCATCTCTGACGAACAGGGCTGCTCAAAGCTCGCGATCGCCCTCTCTGGACAATGCGTTATTGCTAACCTATGGAAAATATCGAGACTACCTAGTAGTCTGTCCCAAAAGTTTTGAGAGGTTAGTGGTGTTCAGATCCCCGACTTCTTGAAGAATTCGGGGATCTAGCAGCCCCACAAAATTAATGGGACAGACCACTAGCTATGAAAACTTTTTTCGCTAGGGTAGTAAAATTAAACTACGGTAATCTTATCTGAAAACAGTAGTTTTTCCAATGAAGTGACCACAGATCATTTCAAGAAGCAAACTTCTCATCACAGTTGCAACGCGATGCCCTTACCAAAAAAACCAACAACCGCAACAATTCCCCAGCAGCAAAAGTTTCCCTAAAGGGCGATCGCCAATCAATCACTATGTAGAGACAAGTGCTATATTATTTTGGGGGAACAAAATATATTTTTATAAAATCTTCTAAGACACCTTAATTTACATAATCTAACTTTTGTGCATAGATTTCAGACTTTACCAAGTGTTTTAGGATTAGCAGTTGCAGGGTTGATTGGTGGCACGAGTTCTGTCTTTGCCCAACAAACCATTCCCCTTTGTCAACCACCAAATGCAGGCGAGTATCTTTTATTAGTAGTCAGTCCCACAGCGAATAATCAAAAGCAGTTACGTAGTGCCTTACCACCTGAACTCAAAACTATCACCTGCAAATATCTCAACGAAACTGTGACGCGAGTAGGTGGCTTTAACAAAATCGATGATGCCAATCGTTGGGCAAGATATGTCAGTAATATTGTTGGCTTGTCTGCCATAATTACCACTCGACCAACAACACCAGATGTGCAGGCGGTACAACCACAGGCACAGCGACAGCTACAGCCACCTCAGCAGACAGTTAGTTATAATCCTCAAGCTTTAGGAGAGGGTTATGCAGTGTTGGTAGATTATTACAACCGCCCAGAACTCGTAAATAGTGTGCAGCAAGCAGTTGGAGGTAACGTCGGCTTTGTTTCTTATGGACAACGCCCTTACTTGTTGGCAGTTTATACTACTAACCAAAGTGAAGCATACAACACATTGCAGAAGCTCAACAATGGCGGTTTTGTTGCCAGCATCGTAGATAGTCGTAAGGTGATTCTGCTGCGCTCAACTGTGCGGTTGTAGTTATTAGTCATTAGTCATTAGTCATTGGTTAATAAACTGTAGACTATTGACTAATAAGCAGACCTCCCTAACCAATAGATGGTTATACCCAAAGCCGCTCCAGCGATTACCTGAACTGGTGTATGTCCGAGTAATTCTTTCAGACGGTCTTGGCTAAAGTCTGGTTTTTCATGAAATAATTCATCAATCATTTGATTGAGGATACGAGCTTGTTTGCCAGCAGCTTGGCGAACTCCGGCTGCATCATACATGACAATAATGGCAAAAATCATCGCAACGGCAAAATCAGGAGATGCCCAACCCAGTGTTTGCCCGACACCAGCCGCTAGAGCCGTAACTAGAGCCGAATGGGCACTAGGCATACCTCCGGTTGTTACCAAAACACGTATATTCAGTTTGCGATTTTTGATGATTTCGATTACGAGCTTTAATGCTTGAGCAATTAAACAAGCTACCAGAGCAACCAGCAGCACGCGGTTGTCTAAAATGTTGCCTATGTCCTGCATGGTATTTTGGTTAGGTTAGTAAATATTAGCAGCAGTTGTTGGTTGAGGAAACATTTAGATTCAACCCAAAATCCCAAATTAACCTAGTAGATCACGGTGGAAACAGACCAATTCTTCAAAATCACCTAAAAGCTTAATGGATCAGCTTTTTGAATTTTGAATGAGTAAATTTTGAATTCCGTTGGGCGGTGTAGTACAGCATAGCGTCAATAGACCACCCATTTTCAATCAAGAAAACGCTTGTGGTATAGGAATTACGAATTACCCAAAACGTTACTAGTTATTGCGGCTGGTAATAAAATGAGCGATCGCTTGGAGTGGTTTAGCTCTGTCTCCAAACGGTTCCAATTCCACACAAGCTGCTTTAACTAGCTCTTGGGCTTTTGAGCGTGATTCCTCAAGTCCCCAAAGGCTGGGATAGGTCACTTTCTTAGCTTTTTGGTCTTTACCAGCTGTTTTACCTAATTGCTCTTGGGTAGAAGTGATATCCAGAATATCATCGATGATTTGGAATGCTAGCCCAATATTTTGAGCATAACGGGTCAGTCGTTGCACATCTTCGGGTGATGCATCAGTTATGATCCCACCACAAACTACAGAAGCTTCTAAAAGGGCTGCTGTTTTGTGTTTATGAATAAAATTTAGCGTTTCTAGAGAAATATCAGATTTCCCTTCCGACTCTAAATCGACAACTTGACCGCCGACCAAACCAGCTGCCCCCAGCGCCCGACCAAGACGGACAACTACTTGTAAGACTAGCTCTCTGGGAACACTTTGGGGGGTTTGAAGGGCAACAAATTCAAAAGCGAGAGCCAACAAGCCATCCCCAGCCAAAATCGCGACATCTTCGCCATAGACTTTATGATTCGTCAGCTTCCCACGACGGTAATCGTCATTATCCATCGCTGGGAGGTCGTCATGAATCAACGACATTGTATGGATCATCTCCACAGCACAAGCCGTCGGCATAGCCATCTCGATGGTTCCACCCATCATTTCACAGGTAGCAAGGCAAAGAATGGGACGTACACGCTTACCTCCAGCTAATAACGAGTAGCGCATCGCCTCATAAATCTTTTCTGGATAAATGACTGGGATAGACTGATCCAAAGCATTATCACAAAGCTTTTGCCGCTCTTTGAGATAGGCTGCTAAGTTAAATGTGGTTCCCTCTGGTGGTGTTTTTTGAACGTTATCAGTTGCTACCATGCTTTAATTCCTGACATTTTGGGATTCTTGTCTTATACGTCACAATTTTAAGGCGCTGTGGGGCTGAAAAAAATGAAGAGTTAGGAGTTAGGAGTTAGGAGTTAGGAGTTAATAACTCTTAACTTTTAATTCATCACTCTTAACTTTTAATTCATCACTTTTAACTTTTAACTCATCACTCTCTTTCTTCTTTTGTCGTTCTGACATAGCTAGCAAATGTATTTTCCAACAATATGGCAACAGTCATCGGGCCAACACCGCCAGGAACAGGAGTGATAAATCCTGCTACATCAGAGGTTGATTCAAAATCAACATCGCCAATGAGGCGACTTTTGCCATTAGCATCGGTGACGCGATTCATCCCCACATCTACCACAACTGCGCCCGGTTTCACCATGTCAGCAGAGATTAGTCCGGGAAGACCTACTGCTGCAATTAGGATATCAGCATTTTGGGTGATGGTTTTGAGATCGTGCGATCGCGAGTGAGTGATCGTAACGGTGGCATCAGCTTCTAATAGCATCAGCGCCATCGGTTTACCCACCAAAATACTGCGTCCCACCACTACTGCCTGTTTTCCCTGCAAAGGAATCTCATAAGCTTCTAAAAGCCGCATTACACCAGCCGGAGTACAGCTACGTAAACCACTTTCTCCCCGTACTAGTCGCCCCAAGTTAACTGGGTGCAGTCCATCGGCATCTTTATCGGGATCAATTTGATGCAGCAGAGTCACAGCATCCAAGTGGTTAGGTAAGGGCAACTGTACAAGAATGCCATCCACCCGTTCATCGTGGTTGAGCGCAGCAATGACCTCTTCTAACTCCCCAAGGGTAGTTTGGGCAGGAAAATGCTTACCAAAAGAAGCGATCCCAACTTTAGCGCAGGCTTTTTCTTTATTGCGTACATAAGCGGCTGACGCTGGGTTGTCACCAACCATCAACACTGCTAAACCAGGAGGTCGTCCAATTTTTGGTTGTAATTCTGTAATGGCGACAGAAAGTTCTTGCTGAATTTTTGCCGCTAAAGTTTTACCATCAAGGAGTTTGGCAGTTTTTGTTTCCATAAAAATTCCCAGCTATATTCGCTTGTTGTCCAAAGTCCAAAGTAAAAATATTGATTATTGCATCTTGACTTTTGACTATTATTGTGTGGCTGTTTGATGTCGTAGCGTTTCTCTCACAGTAAATTCATAATATTTATTTTCTCAGATTAACGGCATCATCTGAAGAATTAGGGAGTGGGGAGTGGGGAGTAGGGAGCAGGGGAGAAGAATTTTCCCCTTCGCACCCTGCCCCTCTGCCTCTTTTCAATCAATGCCCCATGCCTAAAATAAATAAATCGGTGGTTTTCATGCAAAAAACGAGAAATTTTCCCCTTTCATTCTTATACGGGCACAGTATTTTTCCATACCGCTTAGGATTGACTTGTTTCCTCGTAGCGGGACTTTGTAGTTGTGGTAACTTGACATTACCTAGCTTAAGTAAGGCTGGCTTAAAATTTAGGACAAATGTGACTCCAATTGGAGAAATTAAACCAAAACAGGACAATCAGGCTATAGTTTACATCCAAGGTCAGGTAGAAAAGCAAGCTCCTCTGATCAAACAGTGGGCTTATAAAATTAGTGACTCAACCGGCAAAATTTGGGTTGTTACCAATCAAAAGAATCTGGGTGAGGGTTCACAAGTGGTAATTAAGGGTAAAGTTCGCTACCGAAGTATTCCCTTAGCTGGCAAAGAATTGGGGGAAGTTTATTTAGAAGAAGAGTAATCAGCAATTAAATTAAAAATAAATATATGAACTATGAACAGTCAACAGGTACACGTAGCGATCGCAATTCTCTATCAAAAAAACAAGTTTCTCATGCAGCTACGCGACAATATCCCCGGTATTCTCTATCCTGGTTACTGGGGGCTGTTTGGCGGTCACATCGAACCTGGTGAAACGCCGGATGTAGCCGTAAAACGAGAAATATTAGAAGAAATCGGCTATGATTTACCACCCTTTGTTGAATTTGGCTGTTATCCCAACGAAAGAGTTGTCCGTCATGTCTTTCATGCACCACTCTTGGTGGAATTAAATCAACTGGTTCTTAACGAGGGTTGGGATATGGCGTTATTTACCCCAGAAGATATCCGTCAAGGTAACTGTTATTCACAAAATGCTGGTGAAATCCGACCTTTAGGGGCAATGCATCAGAAAATTATGTTGGATTTTATTGAGAAAAATCTAACATAATTTGGGGATTGGGTATGGGGCATTGAAAAGATGCAGAGGGGCAGGGTGCGGGGAGCGGAGGGGAAAATTCTTCTCCCTGCTTCCTTGCTTCTTCCCCACTCACCACTCTTGAGGGGCATTGGGGATTGAAAAGAGGCAGAGGGGTGGGGTACTGCGTCTTGCTGAGGGGAAAATTCTTCTCCCTTGCCCCCTGCTCCCCACTCCCCACTCCCCAAACTCCCAAGCCACAATAAAGTTAGAACTCTTATGGGGTCATCACTAATGCAATCAGCAAACAAATTGCCGCGATGGTTAACTATCGGATTGGCATTTCCTATTGCTATTCTCAACGGCTGGCTATTGATCCAGGTTATACAATATTTTCAACCCTTAGTTAGCATTATTGCCGCCGCCATCCTACTGGCTTTTGTCTTGAATTATCCAATCCAGTTTCTTCAGGAACAAGGGGTAAAACGCAACTTAGCGATCGGGGGAGTGTTGCTTTTGACTCTGGTGGTTTTAGTAGCTTTAGGCATCACCTTGGTTCCCCTGATTATTCAACAGCTCGTTGAACTGGCTAATATTTTACCCAGTTGGATTGATTCTGGTACTCAGCAGCTACAAGCTTTTCAAGATTGGGCGTTAAGTCAACAGCAACTTCCGATTAATTTAAGTGGTTTATTTACCCAAGTTCTGGAACGATTATCTAACCAACTTCAATCCTTCACTGGTAGAATTCTTGGTTTTGCCGTCGATACCATCGGTATTGTCCTCAATGTGCTGCTGGCGGTAGTGCTGACTATCTACCTAATATTGAACGGTGAACGTCTTTGGGACGGAATTTTTCAGTGGTTTCCCCCTAACATTGGGTTCAAAGTGCGGGAATTACTGCGAGAAGATTTCCACAATTACTTCATCGGTCAAGCAACATTGGGAGCTGTGTTAGGGGTGACAATTACGCTGGCGTTTTTAGCGCTGCAAGTCCCCTTGGCTCTACTTTTTGGCATCGGTATTGGCTTGTTTTCACTCTTCCCCTTTGGTACGGGAGTTGGTATTACGATAGTAAGTTTGTTAGTAGCGCTGCAAAATTTTTGGTTAGGAGTGGAAGTCTTAGGTGTCGCTGTTGCGATCGACCAAGTTAACTCTAATATTATTGCACCTCGAATTCTCAGCAATTTGACCGGCTTAAATCCTGTATGGGTGGTAATTTCTTTATTACTAGGAGCAAAGTTGGGAGGTGTTTTGGGTTTGTTAGTTGCGATCCCCATTGCCAGTTTTATCAAGGATATAACAGATAGCTGGCGGGCTGGAGAATTTAATAAAATAGATGATATTGAGTCTGAACCTATTGCGATAACAACTGAGAGAGCAGGAACTTACAGCTAAAATTACATCATTCAGATTAACTGAAAAACTGGTGATTTTGTCCAGAGATCAACTATAAAACCCTGATTTATGATGCCAACAAACAAGAAGCTATTACTTTGTGCATCTTAAGATAAGGGTAAAAAACTGGAGCGTAGGCGTAGCCCGTCGCAGGCATCGCGATTTACAAGAAGTAGTCATGCAAAATTAAAAATACATTGTCATTGCGAGTGTAGCGTAGCGAAACGTAGCAATCGCAAATGTTTGGGATTGCTTCTCTACGAGACGCTCCGCGAACACTTCGTTTGCAATGACATAAAATGAGTAACGAAAAATTCAGTTTTTTGCTCCCCTCTCCGCATCAGAGAGGGGCTGGGGGAGAGGTCAAATAAGACTTGTCGAACTCACGTTAAATTAATCTTCTAAAATCTGGATTTCATCAAGTTGATTAATCACTACATCTGCACCTCGGACATTATCTGACTTACCTACCCAAGTGATACCAATACAACCTGCGGCTTTAGCATTACGCGCCATTTGCATATCACCAACTGAATCACCCACCATCAATGTAGCGTTCGGTTCAACTCCTAAAGCTTGACAAGCTTGCAAAAATAGCACTGGATCTGGTTTACTCGGCCCTTCATCTACGCCCATTTCCAACTGGATATAATCACTTAACTGGTGATTGGCTACAAAATTACGTACTTCTTCAGTTGTCGCAGCTGAGAGGATGCCAAGTTTTAAACCCCCTTCTTGTAGATATTTCAGCAAGTCTAAGCTACCCACAAACAATGGTGAAGCAGTTTGTCCAATGTACTTTTCCGCTTCATCTAAAGCTTGACGGGCTATTTTTAAGCACTCAAACCATCCTCTTCCAGTTTCGGCAATATATGCCGCAGCCGCAACTTCTGTTTCGCGGCGGCTTGCTACTGATATTAAGCCTGCGGGATCTAGAAAATTGCCATTGATACCAAATGCCATTAACAAGGGTTCCCCAGTTCCAGGGATTTGAGCATCTATTAACCTTGTTGCTTTTTGTGCGAGCGATCGCAAATACGTTTCTGAATCTTCTAGAGTACCGTTTTTATCAAACAAAATTGCCTGGATATTATCAAAAGTGATATTTCTACATTTAATGGTTGCCATAATATTTAACTTCTAACTACTGCCAATTCTTTATTTTTACTGATTCTCCACATAAAAAAAGAGGGGAAAACCCTCTTTATAAAATGATTTGATACTCTTACTTAAAAATAAGTAAAACTATAAAAAATCTATTACTCTTCAATAGCTGCTGGAATTTCCTCTTCAGTTTCCGTCGCTGCTGGAATTTCCTTTTCAATTTCCGCAACTACTGAATTTTCTTGTTCAAGTTCTGCTGCTGGTGGAATCTCTTCTTCAAGTTCCGCTGCTGGTGGAATATCTTCGTCTGCTACAACTTCCGCAGGTGCAGCCGGTGCAGCAGTAGCACCTTGCTGCTTGGCTAATAGCTGTTCACGATACTTAGCAGCCATTTCTTCTGCCTTATCGTAGACCAAATCCCGGTTCTTAATCATGTCGCCGGGTTCAGGTTCTAGTTGCTTGGTAGATAGGGAAATCCGACCCCTTTCTGCATCCAAGTCAATGATCATAACTTTCACTTCATCATTGACATTGAACACACTATGAGGTGTATCAATATGTTCGTGAGAAATCTCAGAAATATGTAGTAGACCACTGACGCCGCCAATGTCGATGAAAGCACCGTATGGCTTAATACCACGAACAGTACCAATTACTACTTCGCCGACTTCTAGGCGGTTCATCTTCCGCTCAACCAACGCCCGACGGTGAGATAGAACTAGGCGATTACGTTCTTCATCCACCTCTAGGAATTTCAACGGCAGATCCTCGCCGACCAATTCTTCTTTAGGTTTGCGGGTACTAATGTGGGAACCTGGGATAAAGCCACGTAATCCCTCAATCCGTACCAACGCTCCGCCGCGATTGGTTGCAAATACGCCAGAACGGACAGTAGCATCTTCTGCTTGCAGCTGTCGCACGCGCTCCCAAGCCCGCATATATTCAATACGGCGAATGGAAAGGGTTAATTGTCCATCTTCGTTTTCATCGGTAAGGATGAAAAATTCCCGCGTTTCGTTTGACTGTAATACTTCTTCCGGGCTATCCACCCGGTTAATAGACATTTCTTGTATAGGTATATATGCTGCGGTTTTAGCACCAATGTCAATCAGAGCGCCGCGCGGCTCTATACTGAAAACTGTTCCTGGGACAACATCGCCAGGGCTAAAATGATAATCGTATTTGTCAAGTAGAGCAGCGAAATCTTCGTGAGTGAATCCAATTTCTGTAGCGGTTAAATTCTGATTGACCATGCTGATTTGTTCCTGGTTCTAGTCTCCGTAAAGGTTGTGCGACAAGCGCGATGTGCTATGTAAGCACTTTTATGGCAGCTTACACAAAACATCCATTTTCATCCTAGCGCAGAAAAGCTAGTATTAACACATATCTACTCCCAAGATTGGAAATTATATCACAATATGAAAATGATTGGTTATTTACTTAGTAGTTAACGTGTGCCTTCCTTGGAGACTCACGTTAAATTAATGGAACAATGGGCGAGTTTGTAACCAAATTACAGCAGTTTTTATGTATTTGAACCACATCTCTCGTAAGGGCACAGCAATGCTCATTGGTGTCAACTTAACGTGAAAACTAGCCTAGTAAAAGCTTTTAGATATTGTCTCGTTTGTCTCGTTCCCAGTCTCCGACTGGGAATGCTCGTCATTGAGGCTCCGCCTCAACACTTGCGGCAGAGCCGCCAGTATCAGCATTCCCAGCCGGAGGCTGAAAACGAGGTTTTAAAGGAGTTTCAGCTTAATTTGACATCAATGAGCAATGCTGTGCCCCTACTGTGTGGTCTATTATTCAGCCATTCTTTAGATATCAAGTAGACATTAAACTAAAAGCTAGTTAAATGTTTGCTTGTTGACGTTGATATAATGACCAATACAAACCCTTTTGTTGCAACAACTGTGAGTGAGTACCACGTTCAGCAATCACACCTTGCTCTAATACCAAAATCAAATCAGCACGTTTGAGGGGGGCAAAGCGGTGAGCAATCAGGAACACGGTACGATTAGCGGAAATTTTTTGTAGGTTTTGCAGTACTTGTTGTTCAGTTTCACTATCCAAAGCGCTGGTAGCTTCATCTAAAACTAAAATCGGCGCTTGGGAAAGAAATAGTCTTGCTAGGGCAATACGTTGTCTCTGTCCACCAGATAAAGCAGTACCGCGTTCACCAACATTGGTTTCGTAACCGTAGGGTAATTGACTGATGAAGTCGTGTGCTACTGCTAGTCTTGCCGCTTCTACTACTTGTTCTGCGGTAATGTCGGGACTACCGAGAGTGATATTTTCCAAAATGGAACCGTTGAATAAAAAGTCTTCTTGAAGAACCACACTAACTTGTTGCCGCAGTGAGGCTAAGTCGGCACTTTTTATATCAAAACCATCAATGAGGATACGTCCTGATTCAATTTGATAGAGGCGTTGCAATAGTTTAGACAGGGTACTTTTTCCAGAACCACTGCGTCCGACAATGCCGACAAATTGCCCTGGTTCGGCATTGAAAGATATTCCCCGCAGAATTGCTTCAAAGTTTGGCCGGTAGCGAAAAAATACTTGCTCGAAGGTGATTTGTCCTTTCAGAGGTGGTAAAACTAGACCAGTTCCCAGTTCTGCTTCTGGGGAGACGTTGAGAATATCACCAATGCGATCTACAGAAAGTAGCACTTGTTGGAGGTTTTGCCACAACTGTACTAAACGCAAAAGTGGGCCTGTAACTCTCCCAGACAGCATTTGAAAAGCAACTAGCTGTCCGATTGTGAGCTTTTGTTCGATAACTAACTTAGCTCCAAACCAGAGAATCAGCATAGTAGACAAATTGGTAAGAAAGTCACCAATGTTGCTGCTGATATTGGAGGTGGTGGAGGCTTTAAAACCTGTGCGAATGAAGCGAGCAAATAAGCCTTCCCAGCGATCGCGGGCTACTGGTTCGGCTGCATGGGCTTTAACGGAGTGAATTCCAGTGATTGTCTCTACTAGAAACGATTGACTATCGGCAGAACGGTTAAAAGTTTCGTTGAGCCAGTTACGCAGAATAGGGGTTGAAACGATAGTTAATGTGGCAAATAGCGGCAGTACTGCTAAGGCGACAAAGGTGAGTGGGACGTTATAGTAAAACATCAATACCAGATACACCACAGTAAAAATGCTATCTAGAATTACTGTTAATGCTGTACCTGTGAGAAACTGACGAATTTGTTCGAGTTCCTGGACTCGTGCTACTGTGTCTCCGACGCGCCGCGACTCAAAATAAGCTAATGGCAGACGCATCAGATGGCGAAATAGCTGTGCTGATAAACTCAAATCCAGCCGACGAGCTGTATGGGTAAAGATGAATAGGCGTAGAATACCCAATATGGACTCAAATACAGCTACGCATAAAAGTGCGATCGCCATGACATCAAGAGTCGGCAAACTCCCCTGCACCATCACTTTATCAATGACGACTTGCGTGATTAGGGGTGTTGTTAACCCCAAAAGCTGCAAGGTAAAAGATGCCAACAATACTTCTACGAGTAAGCCCTTATACTTCCAAACTGCTGGGGTGAACCAATTAAGGTTAAACTTTTCTTGCCGAGATACGAGTTCTACTTGCCATAATTGTCCATCCCAAGAGGCTTCAACTATGGACTGTGGCAAGCTTTCACAAGTTCTTTCGGGATTGAGAGGATTAGCGATAATTAAGCGATCGCCCTTAACTCCATAAGCCACCACCCAAGATGGACTCTGGGGTGAGTCAGAACTCCACAGCAGTAAAGCTGGAAATGACAACTGCCGCAACTCGCCCCAACTCACTTGTAACCGCCGCAACACTAACCCTAATTTTTCTGCTGCTTCCACAACCTGTTTTGGGCGTTGTCCTCTGAGTTGGCGCTGCACCCATTCCAGTTGCACAGAATTTTCTAACTGTTGCGCCACCATTGTTAAACACGCCGCAGCAGTATTCCAACTAGCAACAAAGGGATAATTTGCAACGATCTGATTGGCGGCTGGGAGTCCTTTTTGGGGTTGGAGGCTGTGGGGGCTGGAAGTTCCGTCTGAGGTTGATATTACTGAAGGGGTGGAAGAGAAGGAAAATGTCTCCCTTTCTCCTTCTGTTTGTACTGGTAATGCTTGCCAAAACTCTTGAATTTGTGGGTGAGAAAATTCTGTCCAAAGTGCAGTATCCCAACAAATTACTATCACTTCTTTACTAGCAGCTACAGCTTTAAAATCCGCAGACAGCTTTTGTAAGTCGCCAAACCAATCCCCTGCATCTAGGGCAGCTATTGGTTTGCCAATGCCCTCTTCTCGCAAGCGGACTTTTCCAGCCACAATTAAGAATTGATAACCACCGACATCATTTGACCAGATTTTTTCCCCAAGACGATACTGGCGGGTTTGGGATTCATTTTCTAATTGGGATTTTTGTTCGGGAGTCAGCCAGCATAGCGGTGGCTGATTCCAAGGCAAAGAAGCTAGAACTTTTAATCGTAAAGATTCATTATCCAGAATTTTTAACTCACTTGTAACTTGACTGTCAGTTTTTGAATTTTCTCTGCTAGCCATTTTTCAAATAACTCATTTTGTAGTACTTGCTGTAGTTGAGTATCTTCTAAAGACGCTGGCAGAAATTGTTCTACTCGAAACAAACCAAAAGGTCCTTCTCCTTGGGGAGAGTCTTTGCCAACGATTTCTATTGGGCCTACCAATTGTCCTGGACTAGCGACATCAATAGCTGCGCGTAATATATCCGGCATACTGCCTCGGCTGACGATTCCCATCATGCCGTTTACAATTCGGTCATCTGAAAGTGAATACTCTTTGGCTAGTTGCTCAAAACTACCTCCTTCTTCAATTTGGGTATGGAGTTCATCTGCCAATTCTCGATTATTGACAACAATCCGAGAAAGTACTACCCGATCCAAAAAAATTTTGCGCTCAATGAAATATTCTTGGATTTTTGTTTGGGTTACTACAGCTTTGAGCTTTTCTAACTTGTACCCAAAAGTAACCGATGTGTGAAATGTAGCGTAATCTGTGTTATTGATCTTTAACCATTCTTGAAAACTTTCGGGATCAGTCAGTTGATTTTTCAGCCTAAAGTCAATAATTGACTGTTCAGTTATTGCTGTGCCAATTTCAATATCGTTTCGTGTTCTGATTTCTTCCTCAATTACGTACTGGCGGAGAATATCCCCAATGAACTGTCCCAACTTTCCAGAGGCTTGCAGGTACTTTACTGCTTCCTCAACAGAAATTATTTGGTCATTAATTGTCAAAAATGATGAAGATTCCATGAACTAATTATGTGAAAATGGTTAAACACTTATAGGACTTTTAATTTAAATCATATAGAAATCATCTGGTTGTTGATGGATAAATATGATAAAGATTCCATGAACTAATTACATCTAAATGGTCAAAAAATTATATAACTAGTGAATAATATAATTTCTCTTGATCTCTTTTACAGTCTGGTGGGGACAAAACAGGATTGAACTGGGGACTGGGGATTGGAGATTGGAGATTGGGGATTGGGGATTGGGGAAGAAGTAAGGGAGCAGGAAGCAGGAAGCAGGGAGAAGAATTTTCCCCTCAGCGAGAGCAGCACCCTGCCCCTCTACCTCTTTTCAATGCCCAATGCCCCAGCTAGTTATTTTCACTGATTTACTTAATGAAATTTATCCATGTCAAGGTAAGTAGCACAGAGGCGATCGCACCGATTAATGTATTAAAAATATTTACCACTTCATTGGTCAGCCAAGTATACTTAGATTGCAATGTTGCACCAATCACACTTTCTAGGTTGGTAGCAATAAATGCTGCTAATACACACCAAGCGACTCCTAATAGATCAATTAAACCAACTCCCCAACCGATAAATGCGATCGCAACAGAAGCCACAATCCCAGCTAAAGTTCCCTCCAAACTTACCGCTCCTTCTGTACCCCGTGGCACTGGTTGGAGTGTGGTAATGAGAAAGGTACTTTTACCATAAGCTTTACCAACTTCACTAGCAGTAGTATCAGCCAGCTTGGTACTGAAACTTGCTACATAAGCTAACAATAATAGGGATTGGGGATTGGGTACTAGGGATTGGGGACTAGCTACAAAGAATCCCGAATTTATTATCCCTACTCCCAAAGCACAGAGCGCGCCAGTTAAAGCCGAACCCCAAACATTTTCTGGACCTCTTGCCCCAGAACGCTTTTCGGCAATTCCTTCTGCCTCTTTCTGTGCCATACCGATGCGGGTAACGCCAGAACCAACCAGAAAATAGAACATTACTACTGCATATCCTTGCCAGCCTAGAGTTACCCAAATTAAGATAGCCAAGAACCAGGCATGAAATAATCCAGCAGGGGTAAGTAGTTTTTTCGGAGAAATCCAAGCTAAACCCAATAAAAGTGTGTTTAACACTACTGCTACCAACCAGGGATTTACAGAATCAATTGAGGGTGACATCAGCAATTAATTATGAGTAATTTTTCTGAATATCAACAGAATAGCGAATTTATGATACTTAGTGCTTAATTTCTGAAACCTCTCCAGCTAAAGTAATATGTTTGTATTATTCACTAAATAGCGTAGGCATTGCGCCGAAAGCTGATTTTTAAATTGACCACAATCAAGACTTAACAGCATAAATTGTAGATAGCATCAACCACTACTTTTTTCCACACAAGTTATGAGTCAAACTTTATTCCATCTAGCTTTCCCTGTGACTGATATTGCCCAAACGAAAGCATATTACGTAGATGGCTTGGGCTGCATTCCTGGCCGTGAAAACCGCCATGCTCTAATTCTCAATCTCTACGGACATCAATTAGTCGCTCACGTCACTAAAGAACCTTTGATACCGCAATCCACTATCTATCCCAGACACTTTGGGCTAATTTTTACCCAAGAAGGTGACTGGCAAGACTTACTAGAAAGGGCACAACAACAACAGCTATTTTTTCGCGAAGAAACGAAAAATCGCTTTGTTGGTTCTCCTCTTGAGCATCGTACTTTCTTTTTAGAAGATCCTTTTTATAACCTCATGGAGTTTAAGTACTATAGTCACCCAGAGGCGATTTTTGGAAGTTACGAATATACGCAAATTGGGGATAGGGCTTAAGAATTAAAAATTAAGAATTAAAAATTAAAGAGATGCAAGTGCAACAAGTATCCTGCCTACTGACTGGATTTTTTATTTAGCAAGGGTAGCTTGATAGGCTCTGCTAAGGTTGCTGTGACTACTGCTAAACTTCTGGAGTCTGTCAGCATCCAAGGGTGTAGAGCAACTGGTACTATTACTTCGCGTCCTAAGGACATTTGTGAACTATTTGCTGGGACAATCATCAAATCATAAGGTGTCCAGATAGACGTAAAATCTAGCTGCCCCAATATTACAGAATCAGAATTTAAATCCTTGAGAAAAATGCTGTCGGGGCGCATTTGTACGCAACCAGGACGCCGGGAACCATAAGCAACAACAGTTCCATAATGGGGTGAAGAGATGGTAAGAAATCTCTGCACACGGTTAAGTCCTCCTAGTCGCTGGATATAGTAACGGCTAACAATTCCTCCCATGCTGAAGCCTACTAAATCTAGGCATTGTTCTGGTGCAAAGGTAGCTGTAACATAATCAACTACTTGCTTTGCCAACTCATCAAGACCCACATCACCATTATTAGGAACTAGATTCAGGCTATAGACAGACCAACCACGTTCTATGAGGTATGCCCTCATTTTATTAAAAACTGCCTCTGTGTCGTCAATACCATGTATTAATAAAACGGGATTGCGTTGTTGATTTTCAATATTCATTTACAAAATCTAGCTGAATTAAGGGGATATATTTTACCTTTGTCGGTACATACTGCTCTACAAACTGAAGCTATTGCTTTTCGGATTCTTTAAAAGATATTTTTGCAAAACTGAAATGCTTCCACAAAGAGAGTTTGTATAAAATTTAACTAATCAATCTTGCCATCTGCCAATAGGCTATCACTGGTTGAGAGTAAACTGCTTGCTTAACTTCAATTAGGTATTTACCAAACAAAGAAATGTTAATTCTTGTAAAGCTTGCTTTCAGAATCTTGCTCTTAGTTACAGTAAAATTTAATAATTAGTTCTTGGTGTATGTAGGTTGCAAAATGCTTGCAATAGAACATTTGCCCTGTGATTTTACTACAATGTTAATTAAGCACAAGCCTATAAAGGTTGTCACCAGAACGAGGTGACGCAAAGTAGAAAATGTAATATTTTGTCGTAATTTTTAACAATTACGGTAGAGTTCCCAATATAAAAGGTAAAAGCAGGAGTAATTGTAATGGATTTTATCAAAAAGTTAATTTCGGGTATTCAAGGTTTTCTTGGCGGTATTTTGGGTTTCATTACCGGACTGTTACCAGGGAAGAAGAAAAGCAATGGCTACTTCTTAGAATTGGACGAAGCCAAAGATGCTGTTAAAGAGGTCGCATCGAATGCGAAGAAAGTAGCAGATACAGTTTCATCGAATGCTAAGAAGGTAACGGCAACAATTACATCAGAAGCAGCAACTTCATCCAAGCCAGATTCATTAAACGGAACAAAAACCGCTGCGGCTAAGGCAAAATCGGCTAAAAATTCTAAAGCAGCTGATGTTCAACTAGTTCAGACTGCTGAGGGTCTTAAAGTTGAACCCGCTAAAAATGGAAAAGCCGCAGCAGCCAAAGTCATTAAAGAGCAGCCAACTGAAACCACCTTTGCACCAAAATATCTTGCTCCTTCGACAACAAGCTCTAATGGTCGTCGTCGTCCAGGGGCGAATATGAGTGCTTATCTAGAACTGGCACGTCAGATTAAAACCCCTAAGAATTAATTAATTTGTAGAGACGCGAAATTGCATTTCGTGCCGCAATACTAACGCGCCTCTACAAAATTAAATGTGAAGATGTAAGGTTAAGATAACTTTGCCAGTTGTAGATGGGGAAACTCTCCAAAGTAGGAGCGATCGCTTAATTTTCTCCACTACAACTGCATCTTTTAGGTTAGAGGCTTCCTCGTCTAACATTACCTGTTCTACCCGACCTTTGTTGACGGTGAACTCAAAGACGATTTCACCATCGAAGCCGGAAGGAAAGTTTAGTTGTTGAAGGTGTTGGGTTAGGTTAGCAATTTCTGTTTCATCCAAGCCAGTAACACTGATGACCTCTAACTGATGGTTGATGGCTGCGTCTGATATTTCATCTTGTTCTATCTCCTCTAAATCAAAGCTCAAAGATATCTCGACTTCTTTAGGTACTGGGGATGGTGGCGATCGCCTTTTGTAGAGCAAATCGGGAGCTTCTGCTAAAGTTGGTGCTGACAATTTCATTTGAGGCGCAAAACCACCAGCCGGAGCATTGCCAAACACTCCTTGATAACTAACTGCTTCAGGCATTTCCACTGGCACTTGCATAGACAAGTATTCGCTTCCTGGTTCAACCCGCACGTCATCGCTGACAGCCACAAAAGCGGTGTATTGAGAAAGCAGTTGATAATTTAAGGCTGTTTCTGTAACTGCTTCTACACCAGCTTTGGTTTCAAAACTCACCATTTGATTCATCAAGTCTTTGATACGAGCGCGTCCCCACAACTGCGCTACAGCAACATTTCCTGTTTCCTCAAATCTGAGGTGAAACGTTTTTTCATAGTGCTTACCACCCGCAGCAATGCCGGAGATTTGCAGATTACCACTAACTTTGTCCTGTTTGCGACCAAATAAAACTAATGGTTGTTCGCTGAATAAATCAGGCGCTACCTTTGGGTAAATCACAGGTGATTCTGTGTCACCTTGCCAAGAGATTTGAATATTCGTAAGTACAGGATTGTTAATTTGCCTATAAAACTTTTCGGCAACTTCTTCTGTGGGTTCATCATGACGAATAATTGTAGATATTCCCCGGCCAATTTCGGCGATGCGATTCAGTAAAAAACGGTTAACTGAACTACCAGCACCAAAACTGTAAAGGCGATTTGCTGGTTGTAGGTGCTGTTGTACCTCTGCTAAAATCTCATTTTCGTTACCGATGTAGCCATCGGTTAAGAGTACAACACTGCGTAATCTTCCGACTGGTGTGGGGAAATTTATCGCTGTACGAATGCCACTGAGCATTTCTGTGCTGCCATCAGCTTGTAAATTGTTAATGTAAGCGATCGCCTTAGCACGATTTTCTGCTGTATTCGGCAGAGGTTTTGGCGATAACTGCCTAACTCTATCGGAAAAATCGATAATTGTGAAAGTATCGTTGGGATTTAACCCATTGATAAATCGCCGCATTAACTCTTGACACTTTTGCAACGGATCGCCAGATTGAGAACCAGAAGTATCTACCAAAAATACAACATCTTTGGGGACAATCTCATCAGTGGAATATTCCAAAGCTGGAATCAAATATATTGCAAAATGTCCGCCGCGATCGTCGGCTTGGGTTAATACTGTAGATTGAGTTTCTTTGCCAGAAACTTGATAGCGGAGAATTAAATCTTTGTTGGGAATTGTATCTTCTCCAGCTAATTGAATTCGCACAATTTGACCTAAGTGTTCAATTTTTAATTGATGTGAAGGAGAACGCACTTGAGAAATTGGTAAACCTGCATCAATTTCGACTGTGACATTAATATTGTGACGCGTTCGCGTTCCTTCTAAGACTATAGGCGGTGTAATGCGCGAAGCATCAGGAACTTGGTCTGTGTCACCGCTACCATCTATGGGCGTTCCCGGAATATATCTTGGCCCCACCACCATCGGGAAAACAAATTCGTAATTTCCCGCCTCAAATTTTAAGCTTTCGGTGTAACGAATTGTGACATCAATTTGTTCACCAGGTTTGATGTTAGCAAGAGACTGGGTAAAGATGTTGTCTCGTTCCTGTTCTAGAAGTCCAGCGGTGCGTCCTTCTTGTTTTGCCTTTTCGTAGATGGCTACAGCTTCTTCACGTTTTTTAATATTACCTTTGATGGTGCGATCGCCTATTTTGATTTCCATGTCATCCACCGCGGCTTCATCGGGTAACGGAAAGACATACACCGCTTCTAAAGGCTGCGTAAAGGGATTTTCAAAGCTTTGGATGACCTCAACTCGTGATAAGTTACCTGCAATTTTTGCTATAACTTCTGTGTGTTTTAGGGGAAACACTAGCTGTTGTCTTTCAGGGGATTGGACGTATAAACCCCCTAGCTGTTGGTTTTTAGCACTTACTGTATTCATCAGTTTGATACAACACTCCTATTCGATTGGTAAACTTATAAGACTTTAGTTGATTTGAAAATTTTGATTTTGGCTTGAATAATTCAAAATCAAAAAATGTCTGCTCGGTCAATCAATCTAAAATCCAAAATCCAAAATCTAAAATTTAATTAGGAATTATTTAACAAATACCAGTCCACTATATAAATGAAAAGCTGAATCCCAATTACTCTGCTCCCGACGAAACAGATCAATGTGAGGCTTGATATGACTCAGCATTTCTGTTTGATCTAATGTTGTATCTGCAAAAGATGTGAAATCTGACCAGATTTTGACTTGAGGTAGTTGCTGGTTAATCCAACTAGACAAATGATTCCAATTAATTCTGATTGTATTTTGGCCAGCTTGGGGAATGATTTCTAAACCTTGCTGGAATTCATAGCCGTTATCATAAAATCGGAGAATGCAACGTCTACCAGGTATGTGTAAATCACAAAACTGAGCATAGTCTTGTGTTTGAGTTTTCCATTCGAGTTTATGGTAGGGATCAACATCTACAACTTGCTCAAAAATAGGCAAAAGTCCTACTACTCTGGCTGTGACTTCTGACCAGTTAAAGGTGAGAGAACCGAGTTGATTTGTGTCATTACGGCAAACAATAGTAGCTTGTGGGCTAGATTCTTGGAAATGTTTGACTTGATAAACTTGAATTTGCTGAATTTGAGCTATTGTTGCCCAAAAGCAAGGAATACCAGCTTGCTGTAACTGTTTTCCATAAAATTTTAGTTCTCCAATTTGACCAGTGCGGTATAACCTCCAGCCACGACTTGGCAGTAATAGCCTTGCAGTGTAGGGGTCTAGCTGCATAATCTGGGCGAATTTTCGAGAGGCTTCTGTTTTCAGTTCGTTACTAAGTGGCTCTAATACTAGTACGCCAAGTTCGGTGTTATTCGGCTCAGATTTTGCTTGAGAAATGGCTCTTTGTCTTTCTTCTAGTTCCATTTCTTGTAGTCGTTGCAAACCTTGACGTGCTAGCGCCACTATTTTGGTATTTGTCGTATCTCGTAGCAGTTGCCGATAAATTTTTTCTGCATTCTGACGCTTTCCAGATACTTCATGCAGCCGACCAAGATAAAATTGTACCCAAGGATTGTCTGGTGATTCTTTTTGCAGCTGTTTGAGTAATTTAGCCGCTGTTTGATAGTCTTTATGCTCAAAGGCGATCGCAACTTGCTCAATCATCACTTTAAATATACGCTGGAGTGATGTCTCACCCAAAATTACTTTTGCGTGAGCTATAAATCATTTATACTTCACAAGCTGCTGAAATCAAGGATAATGCTACTACTGGGGCTGTAACTGCTCTCAAGATGCGACGACCAAGGGAAACAGGTTGAAATCCAGCTGACTTTGCATTCTCAATTTCTTGTATTGTCCATCCCCCTTCTGGCCCAGTCGCAATAACAATCTCGCTAGAGATGTTATTCAGCACTTTGTTTAAATGAGGATAATCACCACGAGCCTCACAAATGTAACGGCGACTTGTCTGATTTGCGGTGATAGCAGTATTAAAAGCAACAGGCTCTAAAATTGTCGGCACGAATGAGCGTTCTGATTGCTCGGCGGCTTCCGCAGCGATGCGCCGCCAGCGTTCGAGCTTTTGAGGACTAGGCTGAAGTAAAGTGCGATCGCTCAATACAGGTGCAATACAAGTTACTCCCAACTCTGTACAACACCGTACCACTTCATCAAATCCATTGCCTTTGGGTAACGCCACCATCAGCGTAATTGATATAGGTAATTCTGTTTCTACTAAAAGCGGTTCTAAAACCTGTGCTTGTTCCCCTATAAGCTGCGCTAACCACCATTTCCCCATACCATCCATTGCAATAAAGCGATCGCCTTCACGCAAGCGCAACACCCGCCCTAAATAATGCTGTTGTTCTTTGGTGAGTAAAATTTGCCCTTGCTGGAGTTGGGAGGGTGCGATCGCAATTCTTTGCAGTTGAGACATTTTTCTTAATAAATTATTGCCCTGCTGTAGAAATCTGCTGTCTAACCCAGGTACGGAAATCACGAGTTGCTGCTATTTGTCCAATTTTCTTGCTTTCTTGAATAAATCGCGGAATTTCCGTCACCAGCACAGGCGCAAAAGTTGGACTGCGATCGCTTTGCGAGTATTGTTCACTATTGAGGGTGTAAACGCGCAACACATTTCCGTTATACCGCCAGAATTCGGGGACTCCCATTGAAGCGTAAAGAGCCAACTTGTTTATCTTGGGTCTAGAATATTCCACTTCCAATACTAAATCTGGTGGTGGGTCTGTATTCAGATCAATATTTTCTTTGTTGCGGACTAATAATTCGTTTTGGATATAGTAGCTACTGTCCGGTTCGCCTCCTTGCTCCAAATCATCCCGCGTCATAGTCAACGAGCCAGCGCTTTTAACTTCCAAACCAAATTCTTCACACAACACAATCACAAAACCTTCAATGAGACGGTTTGAATTTTCGTGTGGCATCAACGGGGTCATAATTTCTACTATGCCGTTGTCATAAGCTAGCCTTTTATTTCGCTCAGATCCCATATCTGCCAGCATCGCTTTGAATGTCTGCCAGCTAATGTTTTGCAGCACATCCCTAGTTTCTGCGAATTTTGCTGTCGTTACCATAGTTCAGGTTTCCTGTGGATGTGTCACCGAAGAGAGCAGGGGAGGCAGGGGAAGAAGAAAAGCAGGGGGAAAGAATAAATAGCTCCAAAAACAACTTTGCTCTCCTCTGCGCTTACCTCAGCGCCCCTACCCTGCGGGAAGGCGTTCGCGTAGCGTCTCGTAGAGAAGCGCCTATGCGTTTAAACTTAAACCCTCAATTGGCCACGAATTTACGAAACTGTGTACTAAGTGTATTAGGACTTACGCAAGAGACACAGATGGATTTATCTGTGCCTCTCTTTGATTTCATTATCTTCAATTTTTCGGCTTACGAAAGATTCTGGAAGTAAACCTCTAGTGCTTCAGTTACCAACTGAGTCATCGGTTTACCTTGGCTTTCTGCTACTTCCTTCAACTTGCTATAAACCTCTTCTTTCAAATTCACCCGATGGCGCGATTTGTTTGCACCATTGGCTGTTTTGGGTTCGTAGGTGGCAGCAAATTCGCGGATGGCATCAAAACCAACGCGATCGCAAAAATCACCAAAGCTTTCTTTTGATTTCCGAGATTTCTTAAAGTAAACAAAAATCGGCTCTAAGAAGCTTTCCAAGTCATTATGGTGCAGCTTTTCTGTATAAGGTTGTGCCAGTCGAGTCTGATTTGGCGAACCTCCTAACCATAATTGGTAAGATTCTGGAGCGCTACCAACAAAGGCCAATTCTGCCAAGTAGGGACGAGCGCACCCGTTAGGACATCCTGTCATCCTTACCACAAAATGTTCTTTTTGTAAACCTATTTTATCTAATAGAGCGCGAACCCGTTCCAAAATACCTGGTATTGCCCGTTCTGATTCGGTGATTGCCAAGCCGCAAGTAGGCAAAGCCGGACAAGCTATTGCATACCTTACTAAAGGTTCGATTTTACTAGGGTCGTCTCCGACACCGTGACGGCTGAGAATGTCTTGAATAGCTTCCTTGGTATCTGGTTCGATATCGTAAAAAATCAGGTTTTGGCTAGGTGTGAGGCGGATGGGTAAGTTGAACTGCTCGACAATTTCGCGCAAGGCGGTTTTCAGTTGCAACGAACCTTCATTCTTGATTCGACCATTTTCAATGGAAATTCCTAAGAATAGTTTGCCATCACCTTGTTCATTCCAGCCGAGGAAGTCGTGATATTTGAATTCTGGTAGTGGTTTGAAGGCTTCGACTGGCTTACCAAAATATTCTTCAACTTTAGTGCGGAATTTCTCTACACCCCATTCATTGATTAAATATTTTAATCTGGCATGACGACGATCGGTGCGATCGCCATAATCTCTCTGGGTAGCAACAATCGCTTTCACCACGTCGTAAACGTCATCTTTCGTTACATAACCAATGGGGTCTGCTAACCTAGCGAAAGTTTCTTCTTTACCGTGGGTTCTACCTAAACCACCACCAGCAAAAATATTAAATCCTTCTAATTGCTTCTTTTTATTGGTAATTACTACCAATGTTAGGTCTTGAGAATACAAATCAACCGAATTATCCCCTGGCACTGTCACACTAACCTTAAACTTTCGGGGCATATAGTACGTGCCATAAATTGGTTCTTCGGTGTCATGGATAATTGTGCCATTACCATTGCGCTGTCGTGCCGCCTTCACCTCTGGGTTCTCCTCAGCACTAATTACCTTTTCCCCATCTAACCAAATCTCGTAATAAGCGCCTGTTTGTGGTGACAGCAAGTCGGCAATATTCTGGGCATACTCCCAAGCATACTGATACTCTGGGCGATTTTTAAAAGGGGCTGGTGGTGCCATCACGTTGCGGTTGATGTCGCCGCAAGCTCCCAAGGTTGAACCTAGATTATTTACAATTGTAGCGATCGCTGATTTTAGATTCTTCTTTAAAATTCCGTGCAGTTGGAAACCTTGACGGGTAGTTACTCGTAAGGTGTGGTTGCCATATTCATCAGCTAGTTTATCTAAAGCCAGATATAGCTCTGGCGGTACTAAACCACCCGGATTTTTTGTCCGCAGCATAAACTGGTAATCTTTTTCCTGTCCCTTGGTGCGGTTGTCGCGGTTATCCTGCTGATAAGAGCCGTGAAACTTCAAAAGCTGCACCGCATTTTCGGTAAAATGAGTAGTGTCTTGAAGGATCTCAGTTGCTACAGGTTCACGCAAAAAATTACTATTTTCCTTGATTCCTTCGACTTTGGAAGGCTTACGGCTAGCGATTGGGGAAGGAGCAGATTTAACCATTAGACTTGTATAGGATTCTCAATAAAGCATTAGTAGACGCCGAATCAGCACCCTTCGGCTACTTGATCCCCGGTAATCCGGCCGGAATAATGAGGAATATTTTAATTTTACCACGGCAAAAGCCGGCTTTATCAGTGATTTAACACTTAACAAAACCAGCTTTTAGGAGTAGTGAGTTTTGTGTGCTGAGTCCTGAGTACTTAAGTAAAGTATAGAGTGAATAAGGACTCAATAATCTTTTATTTGAAGCGATAGCCAATACCACCATTGATGCTAACAGCAGAAGCATCGCTATTTTGATAAGCGCCGAGTCCGACTTTGGCATTAGTGTAGACGAGGAAATTGTTAGCAACTTCCGATTCAACGCCAGCACCAAGCACTACTGAATCTCTATTACCTATGGGAGTTGGTGAGCCATCTTTCTCTACAAAAGAATAACCACCAGTTAAATAGGCGTTAGTTCTATTAGCAATAGGCACATCCACAGAAAGTTCTGGGATGATAGCACTTGTCTTATCACTCCAGAGGACATTACCGCGTGCAGAAAACGGCGTATTTCCTAATTTTGCGCGACCTGTGACATTACCGCCAAATGTAGCATCGTCGTTGATACCTTGTCCGCCACTAGTAATGCCAGATGCAACACCAGCGCCAACATAACTAGCATCAGTGCCCTTTTTGGTTTCAGCAGAAGCTTGACCAACTGATAGAACAAAAGGAGCAACTATTAAGGAAGACAATGCAGAAATTGTCACGAAAGACTTGAGTAAGCGTTTCATAACTTTGTCCCAATTTTGTATTTTTTACTTATATATTCCAGGTCGATAATCATGTAGGAATGTTCCAAAGTTTCCCCAGATTTTGTTAAATGAATGTTTCTATTGATGCTTAAAATTTACAAGCTAACTATCCCTATAAATAATAAATTAGCTGTTATAATTACATTCAATGTCTTTTGATCGTAGTTCTTTGTTCCCAAAATAGACGCTTTGAAAAGTGGCACAATATTTGGAACTAGAACTTAGTAAGTATCTGGTAAATAAAATACCCGAATAACAATTTTTTGCCGAGCTTTTCACAGAGGATGAAAAAGTAGGCTGTAACATCTGTTGCAACAAGCTATAGAGGGAATCTATAAAGTTAATTTTGAGCAATTTTTGTGGAGATTGAATAATGCTAACCGCTGCAAAAACATTGTCTGGTTTGATGGGTTTATGTGTCGGTGATGCGTTGGGTGTGCCAGTAGAGTTTACTAGCCGCGCTGAACGAGTAAAATCTCCAGTGACAACGATGTTGGGTTATGGCACATGGAATCAACCACCAGGAACTTGGTCAGATGATAGTTCCTTAAGCTTTTGCTTGGCAGAATGTCTTTGTAGAGGGTATTCGTTAGAGGCTATAGCCAATTCCTTTTGGCGTTGGTACAAGGAGGCTTACTGGACTCCCCGTGGTGATGTCTTTGATATTGGTCAAACTACCCACACAGCGATTATGCGCCTGAAACAGGGAGTTGTTCCCCATCAGGCGGGCGGTAAGGTTGAAAATAGTAATGGCAATGGTTCTTTAATGCGAATCTTGCCGATGGCTTATTGTCATAGAAACTTAACTTTAGGTGAATTGCTGGCGCGAGTGCATGATGTTTCGGCGATTACTCATGCTCATGCGCGATCGCAAATGGCCTGTGGTATTTATATTAGTATTGCAGTGGCGCTCTTAGAAGGTGCTGACCCCCAAACAGCTTATTTACAAGGATTGCAAGACATCCAAACAATTTATTCTGTCCGAGAATTTTTGTTAGAAAAGCCGCATTTTGGCAGAATTTTCAGTGGTGAGATTGCCAAAGTACCAGTAGAAGAAATTAACTCTGGTGGCTACGTAATTGACACCTTAGAGTCATCCCTCTGGTGTTTGTTAAATAGCTCGTCTTATTCTGAAGCAGTATTGAAAGCTGTCAACTTAGGCGGAGATACTGATACTACCGCCGCCGTCACCGGTGGGTTAGCCGGAATTTACTACGGCGTGGAAAATATTCCCAAACAATGGATAAACCAAATTGCTCGTAGACAGGACATTATCTACTTAGCAGAGCGTTTTGCAAGGGCTGTCTATAGCTAGTTTGGAATTAGAAATTATACCAAGTGTTTGATAAGCGGCTTTTCGCAAGTAAAATCAGTAGTAGAAAAGTTTCATACTGGTTGAACAATGCTAACCGATGCAAAAACATTGTCTGGTTTGATGGGTTATGGATAAACCAAATTGCTCGTAGACAAGACATTATCTACTTAGCAGAACGTTTTGCAAGGGCTGTCTACAGTTGAAAGGAATAATAATTTTAGATTTTAGATTTTGGATTTTAGATTGAAATTTAATCCAAAATCTAAAATCCAAAATCCAAAATGGAATCGCCCAATCTTAAACCGTAGACAAAGAATAGACCTGACCATCAATCAGCAGTCGTGTGATGCCCTTGGCTTCCAAATGAGTACGAGCCTTATGGAGCATTTTACTATCTGGAACCTTAATCACGCGATCGCGCTTTGTAGAAAAACGCTTTGCCACACGATGGTTATCAAACACCGGCAGAGTTCTTTGCTGAGTTTCCAGGCTGGGAATTTGCCCCAAGTCACCAAAGTCCTTCAGAGGACGGGTAATTAATTCTGAGGAACGGTCAATTACCAAATAGCAAGTTTTCGGCAAATTCGCTACTGACAGGGGTAAAACTTGAACTGATGCTTCACCTGGTCTGCGTTTTGTGACTAAAGGTCTTTCCTCGTCCAGGTCATCATCATCAAAGTCTTCTTCCTCAAAATCGTCATCCTCTAAATCATCATCATCTAAATCATCCAAATCCTCTGATTCGTCTAGCAAATCTTCGCCCAGCATGTGCGCGATGACGGCTGCTCCTGGATGTTCAACCTTTAGAGGCGGGATGGAGATGCTGACTATTTCCGGCGGCTTTGGCTCTGGAGTTTCTAATTTCTCAGATGTGACTCGGAGTTTCGGTTTTTCCGCCGCCGAGGGGCGTCGCCGCACCCGTCTACTAGCGGCGATTGACTCCGCCGTTTCCTCTGAGTAAAGTTCCTGCTCTACACGAATTATCTTACGTGGTAGTGGCTCAACCTTTGGCACTTCCAAGGGCGGGCTTTCAATGGGTGGAACTTCTATCTCCGGCTCAGGTTGAGTCAGCAGTGGTAACTGCTCGTAGCTAACCTGTGCCCTTCCCTCAGGAGTTCTCGCAGCCCGCTTTAAAGAGACTAAGTACTCATACTCATCCTCTGGCAAAGTACTTTTGAGCAGGCGACTAATTGTCGAGTTACTCACACCGTAACGGTCTGCCAAAGTTGAGGTTGTTTCGGCAGTCTCTCGATATAACTTCAGAATTTCTTGCTTGTCAGAGTCAGTTAATTTTCTCACGGTAGATACCAAAAATCCTTACTAAGCTCGTTTTCTTGTGCTGGTACGCCGCGTTCGTCTTAGTGATGCGTCATATTCTAAGGCAGCGCCCATACCAAATAACACTCCACTAAACACCCAAAACACTTCTAATATCTCTCCACTTTGATAATTGGGGCCTTGGGCATATTTAAACCACATATCTGCAATGTAAAGCGAAAAGGCCGCCGCTGCAATCATTCGCCAAGACTGGGAAACCCTTCCTCCCCAAAAGGCTAACAGCAGAGTGGTAGCAATAATTAACAGAACCACATCGCTAACTACGTAAAACCAGTTCAAAATAGCGACTAGCAGTTCCGGGGATGTTTCCTGTTGCATAGAAATCCACCATGCCAACAAACTACCGAATACTGCAATTGCTAACACAATTAGCCACTGCCATTTTTCCAGATTGATTCGCCTGGAAGCCACAGCTAAAATCATGCCTGCGCCAAGTAATAGATAAGTCAGTACAAAAAATATATCGCCTACAGACACATCCGGTTCATCTTTTAAAACTATCTCGGTATAGCCGAAAATTATCCCCCCAACGAAATAGGAAAGCATACCTAGCCCAATTAAGAGCCAAACATTCCGGCCACTGACGATTTGTGGACTCAGCCAGTTCCTCAAGCATAAGATACTGGCAGCCAAATAAGCTAAAGCTTCAAAAATATTTGTGCCAATCACATACCATTCAGCCCGGCTTTCTATGCCATCGGCTCCGGGAACTTTGGCACTAAACAACAAAAAGTATAGCAGTGCCAGTACAGCCCAGCCAATATTAGCTAAGACAATGTTCTGAGTGTTGAAAATAGATTTAGAAAGGAACGAATTCTCGTAAGAGTTATTCATAGGACTTGACTTATGTAGATGCACTCTGGCGGTATTTTGAGTTAAATGACTGTATATGTAGCATTGTGTCTGCCAAGTAATACACAATCGGACACCAAAAGCAAGTACCAGTGGCCGGAATTTTCTGAAAAAATTTCCATGCTACTGCCATAGTTTACCCAGTGGCGATTGATTTAGCCAATTTATAAACAGCGCTCGCTCGGCTTCGGGCATATCTTCTAGCTTATAAATTACTTGTTTGGTAAAATTACCATTGCCAAAATAGGCTTTTCCTAATCGATGCAGTTCTTGTAACAGAATAACTACATGATTTTCTTGCCAATCAGGTATTTTGGCTGTCGGCAAAGGATTAGTAGACACCAAATATTTAACTGCTTCTAGAGAAGACGCTTGAGGAAATTGCTTCTGCTGTAATACTTCGGCAATATCTTTTTCAAATAATGCAACTTGCCTAGCACCTAAAAACTCTTCAATATCGATAGAAACACCTTGTAACAGCAAAATACTGGCTTGGATTAAAATCGCCGTTTTGCCATGACCACCTGTGTCACTATCCAGCTGCTCTAAACGGATTTTACCCCAGACGCTAAAGCGTTCCGGTTCCTCCAGCAAAACACAGGCTTTACCTCGGTTATCCGTTAATTCTCTCCATAAGGCTCTAGCTTCTTCTTCTTGACTAGCTTTGAAAACACTAATCAAGCGAAAAGTTTGCCCTTGATAACTGAGAATCGGCACTTGCTGATCCTTTTTTGGGTGCTGAATGCTTGATATTTCAACATCCTGCCGTTTGAGAATAAACATGGCACTAGCAAATAACTCCTCACAGGGGCACTCTTAATATGGAATATACAATGGCATTTGGCAGTATCGCCAAGGCTGAAATTACCTAGCATACTGTGAAAATGAGCCTCGCGATCGCCAGATGCTTCCCGAAGGTAGCCGCCCAGAGGACGTTAGCGCTAACGGGCAAATAACCCCTTGACAACACAATATATCTAAACCAATACCCCATCTGTTTCGTTTTCGGTGTAGATTACACTAACTAGCGACTAGCATCTTAGCCTTGCTAGTGGTAAATCTGCAATTTTTGATTGCTTCTTGGTAGGTGAAGACGATATAATAATGTAGGTGACTCCTTCAGGAGCCATTATTTTGTTTTGGGCGCGTAGCTCAGTGGATAGAGCAATTGCCTTCTAAGCAATCGGTCGCAGGTTCGAACCCTGCCGCGCTCGTTTTAACTCAATACGAACCCTCAAGCACTGTGAAGTGATATGATTACCTTCACATTTGAGGGTTCGTTATTGCTGCATCATACCAAGAACAAAGGCGATATTGCTGCTACCAAAGCGATCGCTGACCTAACGCTTAAAGGATACTTGATTCTCACACCACTTGTTTGTGAGCATTTACCTTTTGATTTTGTTGCTTATAAAGACGATAATTTTTATAAAATCCAAGCTAAATATGCGGGAGATAACAGGGTCGTAAATAAAACTATTTGGGTAGATAGAAATGGGACTCATCAGAAGAAGTACAAAGTAAATGACTTTGACTTTTATGCTGTTTATCTGCCTGACATAGATAAAGTTGTTTATCCATCAGTTCACTTTAATGGTTGCTACATAACTACCCAGATACCTAATTCAGCTACACCGTTTTACTGGTGGGAGGATTTTATAGACTTTACTGAAGCAGCCTCCAAGCGAACCTACAAGGAGTTTGGCGTTGATTTAACAACCAGAAAGGTTAACCCAGATTCTAGAATTCACACTAGAAAAGTTGAAAGGCCATCAAAAGAAGAACTAGAAAAACTAGTTTGGGAAAAGCCAACAGCACAAATTGGCAGAGATTTTGGCGTGTCTGATAAGGCTGTAGAAAAGTGGTGTAAGGCTTATGGGGTAGAAAAGCCACCCAGAGGGTATTGGGTTAAGAAAGCTTATGGAAAAGTAGAAGGACAGTTAACATAATATACTCTTGAAAATCATAGCCAAAAAAAGATGATACCCAAAATTCTGTTCTGATAGCCAAATCATAGTCAGAATAGCCACTAATGCAACCAAGAGAATTAGCTTTTGAATATCAAAATCTCTTAAAAACGCTGAAACCCTTAAGTTTAGCTTGGTTGTTTGATAAATTTAAAAAGCCCGTGACGAGGATTGAACTCGTGACCTCACCCTTACCAAGGGTGTGCTCTACCACTGAGCCACACGGGCGAAATGTGATTTTGATTTTTCAGCTAGAAGTTAAAATGCTGGGAGTTTTGATGCTTACCCAGTCATTATAACTTATAACTTCGTAAGTGGTGGGCCGGGCTGGATTTGAACCAGCGTAGGCGCAAGCCAACGGATTTACAGTCCGTCTCCATTAACCACTCGGACACCGACCCGATTTGTCTCACGATTTAAAATCTTAGCATCATGTTTTAGAAATAGCAAGTTATTAGAAAAAATAACTTGTAGGTAGAGATCGCAATAAAACTGCGTCTCTACCATCAGTATAAAAAGTACTAGTTACACGCTCATTTCCAGCATTCGTTGCATTGGTCGCAGTGCAGCAAGGCGAATATCCTCCGACATGGTAATTTCGGGAGTGCGATTTTTCATTGCCAAGTAGAGCTTTTCTAGGGTATTTAACCGCATAAACGGACATTCGTTACAAGCGCAGTTATTCATCGGCGGTGCAGGAATAAAATGCTTGTCAGGAGCTAGTTTTTGCATTTGGTGAATGATTCCCGGCTCTGTCGCAACGATAAATTCTTTGGTGGGGCTGCTTTGACAATATTTAAGTAAAGCGGCTGTGGAGCCAATAAAACTGGCGTGGCGCAATACACTACTTTCACATTCTGGGTGGGCGATCGCCTCTGCTTCGGGATGGGCAATTTTTAACTGGACAATTTTCTTTTCCGAAAAGGTTTCATGGACAACACAGCTGCCTTGCCATAGCACCAAATCTCGTCCAGTTTGTTCCATGACATACCGCCCCAAATTCCGATCTGGGGCAAAAATAATCGGCTGTTCTTTCGGTATCTGCTGGACAATTTTCACAGCGTTGGAACTGGTGCAAATAATATCGCTCATCGCCTTGATATCAGCAGAGCAGTTGATATAAGATACCACCAAATGATTCGGATGCGCGGCTTTAAAAGCTGCAAATTCATCTGCTGGACAACTGTCTGCTAAAGAACAACCAGCATTCAAATCTGGTAAAAGTACTAATTTATCGGGATTAAGTATCTTTGCTGTTTCTGCCATGAAGTGAACACCAGCAAAGACAATCACATCCGCATTGGTTTTTTCGGCGGCTCTTGCCAGTTGTAATGAATCCCCAATAAAGTCGGCAATATCCTGAATATCTGGCTCTTGATAATAATGTGCCAGGATAACTGCGTTGAGTTCTTTTTTGAGACTCTCAATGGCGGCAAACAAATCTAGTGGTAGTTCACCCAGTTGGGTTTTTTCTTGTTGAGCTAATGCAGTAGTAAACACAGTTTAGGGGTGCTTTATGTTGCAAATGTATGTTCTGTGGATTCAATTATAGTAGTTTTTACCAAAAATAGTGGACGGTTGATATTTTGGGGTTGTGTCCAAATCGGGCTGAGTTTCATATCCTGGAGATAGACGGCAAGGAAAGTGGCATGACCAGTCAGAAAACTCAATCGATAAACCTCAAAATTGCTGTAGTTGGAGATATTCACGACCAATGGGAAGTGGAAGATGGCGTTGCACTCAAGCATCTGGGTGTTGACTTAGTGCTGTTTGTCGGGGATTTTGGCAACGAGTCGGTGGAAGTGGTCAGAGCGATCGCCTCTCTCGATATTCCCAAAGCAGCCGTGATGGGCAACCACGATGCCTGGTATACCGCCACCGAATGGGGACGCAAAAAGGCTCCTTATGACCGCTCTAAGGAAGACTGGGTACAGGAACAACTCGATTTATTAGGCCCGTCCCATGTCGGTTACGGTAAGTTGGATTTTCCCGCTTGGAATTTAACTGTAGTGGGGGGTCGTCCCTTTACCTGGGGTGGCCCAGAGTGGAAATTCGCGGAAATCTGTCAAGAACGTTACGGTGTGACGAGTTTGGAAGAATCCGCCGATCGCATCGTGAAAGCGATCAAAAGCGCCGCTTATGAGACAATTATATTTTTGGGTCACAATGGGCCGAGTGGGTTAGGCGATCGCCCCGAAGACCCCTGCGGCAAAGACTGGCACCCAATTGGCGGCGATTTTGGCGATCCAGATTTTGGCGAGGCGATTTCTCATGCCTTGACTGCTGGTAAAACCATTCCTCTGGTAACGTTTGGTCACATGCACCGAGATTTACGCCATACCAAGAAGGTGCAGCGCAAGCCCATTTTTAGAAGTCCAGAGGGGACAATTTACTTAAATGCGGCTAGTGTCCCCAGGATTGTGGAAAATGACGGCGAGAAGTTGCGTAATTTTTCCATTGTCACCCTAGAGGCGGGTGTGGTTTCGCAAGTTTCCCTAGTTTGGGTGGGGAATGACTTTCAGGTGGCTTCAGAGGAAATTTTGTATGAGCGATCGCGTATTGTGTCGTAGACATTCGCATCCAGTAGTGCAATCTGCGTAGATAATAGGGTATAGTATGATCTGTCAAGTTTAGTGCTAACCAACAAAAGCGCCTGAATAGCGTCTGAAACTAGGATCAGCACAAGTTTGACAGATTTACTGGAGAGGTGGCAGAGTGGTCGATTGCGTCCGACTTGAAATCGGATGAGGCTAAAACCTCCGGGAGTTCGAATCTCCCCCTCTCCGTTTAGGAATTAAAAATTAAAAATTAAAAATTAAAAATTGGGGAGAATGAGGTTAGGTGGGGCTTTTGGTGGAGATAATGATGGCACCAAGAATTTTTGTTAGTTCTTCGGCTTCGGTTTGGAGTTGACTAATTCTTTCTTGAGGTACTATTTCGGCAGCAATGAGCAATCTTAACCAATACCGAGTTTCACGGGATTCTTTTAGTGCAATCATGAGCTTGCTGATAAAATCTGCTTTGCTTTGAGCAGCTTGCGCTTCTTCTACATTAGCTCCAATCGATGTTCCTGACCTTAATAACTGTTGAGCAAGGGTTCGCGCTACTCCTGGTTTGTCATCTAAAAACTGGCACAATTTGACTATGCGAACTGAAAAAGTAAAAGTGCGATCGCAAATATCTTTTTTCACAAATGATATTAAAAAAATAAATTACAAATTAATAATTAAATCTTTAATAATTTTATACTTGATATAAATAGTTTATTTAACAGGGTTTAATTTTTATTGGTAAAAACAGTGAATTTTCTATTTTATCTCTGACTTCACGGCTAACGTAACAATCACTATTTAGACAATCATTAAGTAATAGATTAGCGTTATAGTAATTCCATATTAATTCTATTTGTTCATCATTTAATTCTTCTCGATAACAAATTTTTCTATATTTTATAATCAACTCTCTCAGTTGATTCAACCATTTCTTTATAATTTTGTCTTCCCGTTCTATCCTCTTTTCTGGATTATCCTGAAAAGGAATTTGTTCTTTGAGTTTTTGAAGTAAGTTCTGAAATTCAGGTTCTAAGTTCAGATTAAGAGAAAGAGCATAGGTAAAACACTCTTGATAATCATAGTCTGTCATTTCAAGAGCATCAGTGAGTGCATCATCAAAATCTATCTCTGGATCAATATAATCAGTAAAACCAAACGCTCTAGCAAATTCACCACAGGAATCTATAGCTGAGTAACTAAAAAAAAGAGCGTGTTCTAGGTAAAAGGCTCTTACTCCTGCTCCTTTATTGTTATATTTGACTGATAAAAATTTGTTATATACTGTATCCAAAATATACTGTAACTTATTATCAAAAGCTACAATTGAGTCAATTTTTGACTTCATCAAAACTAATAAATCATCTGCCTTCCGCATCATTCCAGCAGCAAGCAAAAATACTTCCTGCCAACGTATCTCTGTAATATGCTCTACCAGACTTTCCCAAGCAGAGTTAGCAACTATTTCTCTTGCAGCAAAATACTCGTGAAACGTTAAATGAGAAAAGGAATAGATACCTTTTGCTCGTTCTACTAATAACCCATGCTGTGCTTCAATAGACTTTAAAACAGCTTCACTATCGAGTTTCAATACTTCTGGATCTGTGTCAGCATTGCGTAAGTTGCGAATAAAATCAGCAATGTACGCTTCGGCAGTTTTCTGCTTAAAGAAATAGTCTTTCTGCTCAAAGGTAGTTAAGCCTATTTGACTCAACAAATCTTCCTTACGCTGCAAAGATAGATTTTTATAGACCTGCTCTCTCTCAATGTTGCGTTTGGCATCCCATTTTTTCAGCAAGACATCTAATCCTTCTTGATAAAGTTCAGAACGGTTTGCTGGGAAATCTCCACTATCTCCAAACACCAAACACAGTAGTGTCAAAAGTAAAGGACTACTAGCTAGTTCTTGAATTGGTTCATTCTCTTTTAGTTTTTGAATAAATCTTTGACTTTTAACTGGATCAGTTAACTGGAACCAATTTTGAGCAAAAATAGCTATTTGTTTTTCGTCGAAATCTGCCATTTCTACTTCTGTGAAACTTTGATAAGTGTATTCTTTCGCAGCAATACGACAGGTAATTACAAACTGATTGGTATGAAACAGGTCAGAAAATTCCCGAATTTGTCGTAAAACACGCTTAGTATCTTCCTCTCGTACTTCATCTAACCCATCCAGTAATACCAATGCCTTACCCTGTTTTAAAAGTTTCTCTACTTCCGCACTGGCATGAGTTTCCCCACAACTTGATAATAGTTGAACAATAAATTTCAAAATATCTGGTTTTTTAGCTGCTTCTGCAAAATCTTTTAAAGTGATAAACAAGGGAACTCTGCTTGCTTGAAATGTCCCTTCAATACACTGCATTGCTAGATATTTTAAAAAAGTGGTTTTTCCTGCTCCTGGTTTACCTAAAACCATCAGCTTACTATAACGCTGTACAACCTCTAGTCCTGAGACTCGTTTCTGTTTTACTCCGCTAAGTCCAAGTCGCTCAAAGTTATCATGGTCACAGCTTTGCATTAGTTCCGCAACTTTTAGCCGTCTTCGTCCTGTTATTGCCTCCAGAATATTGACATTTGTGTAAATACCTTGTTTTCCTGTTAACTCAATTGGCTTAGGCATATCTAATACCCTCATGGTTCCGCACTTTTCTTTGATGTAGGGTTTGATTTGTTTGCGGATTTCTTGCACTAAGGTATCAATAGAATCATCTACGTCATCTGTAGTTAAATCGCCAGAGGGTTTTTGCAGTGAGTATCTTTTGTTTAGATACTCCCGTAAGCGGCTTTCTTTAACAGGGCCATTACCAGTGATACAAAATTTTTTGTAAATGCCTGTAAGACAAGTGCCGAGGTTACTTTCAGAAATGTTTAATTCTTGAGCTACGTTGACTCGATTCTTACTACGACCGAATATTTCCAGAAAGACTTCTTTCTCTCGGTGCGACAATTCACTGTATTGCTCCAGGTTCTTAAAAAAGTCCTCTGGTATAGACATTGACCACTCCCACAATTACTTATAAGCCAGTGTAGCCAAAGTTTTTATCAAAATGTGGAGTTAAATCAGTGTAAGTCAGGCTAAGTCAAGGTAAGTCAGATAAATAACTACAAAAGAAAATTGCGACATTGTACTCAGTTAAGCTACTGAGGCAATCGCAATGCTAGAAACACTAATCCCTCTGGTTGTAAATAAGTCTGTTGAAGTTGTTGTTGGAATACTGCTGGAAAAGTTTTGTAAATGGCTACTGAGTGATACCAATATCAAAAGTACTAACACCTTTCTGAAAATGCAGATTCTTGTACTTTATCTTGATTGGGTTTTACGAAAAACATCACTAAAATCTCTGTCGGAGGAATCAGAAGAGAAGGATTAAGAAGCAGGTGGGTATTAGAGATAATAAAGCGATCGCACCCACAAACCAAATGCGATCGCACCCCCTTATGCTTGCATTATGCTATCATTTTGCTAAATTCTACTTTGAGGTAAACCGATGGCTACCCTTTATGTAAGAAATTTACCCGATGATTTGTATGCAAAGCTGCAAGAGTTAGCGGTATCTCAGCACCGTTCAATTAACGCCCAAGTTATAACTCTGTTAGAACAAGCTTTAAAAACTGAAGCACAGCAAATAGAAGACCAAAAACAACAGAATGTACTTAAAGTCCTAGAAGAAAGTCGTCAGCGTCGCCGTGTGAATCCAGCAGATTTCGGATTACCTGATAGTACTGAAATGATTCGAGAAGACCGCGACAGATGACTACCCCTTTAAGATGCGTGTTAGATACCAGTGTGTGTATCAAGTATTTTATTGCTGATCCACTAACTACCAAAGTTAATCAACTTTTTGACCATTTTGCCAATCCACAGACGGAAATATTTGTTCCAGACCTCTTTTACATTGAGTGTGCTAACGCCTTATTGAAGTACGTCCGTGCAAGGATGTACACTGCTGCTGAGGTTGAGACAGATTTAGCTACTCTCAAAGCTTTCCCCTTGCGTGTCGTCTCCACGGCTGACTTGATGGCGGATGCAGTTGCGATCGCATTAAACTATGGAATCTCTGCCTACGATGGCTCTTATGTTGCACTTTCACAGCAGGTAGGTGCTACTTTGCTGACTCTCGACGGTAAGCTGGTGAAAGCAATAGCGGCTTCGTCTTACAATGTTTCCTCGTTTAATGACTTCGAGGTTCCACCGTTGGAGTCAATTTAATATTCAATTGTCAAAAATGTCTTTTACTTATAACCGCACGGTTCGCTTTCAAGATACTGATGCTGCTGGGGTAGTTTATTTTGCTAATGTTTTGGTTATTTGCCATGAAGCTTATGAAGAATCTTTAGAAGCATCAAGTATTAATCTCAAAGATTTTTTTACTAATCCGTCTGTGGGGTTTCCGATTGTTCATGCTAGTGTCGATTTTTTGCGCCCTATGTTTGTTGGGGACAAGTTACTGATTAGCTTAATTCCCCAAAAAATAGGTGTTGAGAAGTTTGAAATTACTTACGAAATTACTGTGGGTGAGGTGGTAGTTGCTAAGGCTATAACTCGTCATGTTTGTATTGATGTGAGTAGTAGAAGTAAGCGGGAATTACCTGATGAGATTATTCAATGGTTGGAGACGAACCGCAGAGACGCAGAGGGCACAGAGAGAAGAAAGTATAGAGAGATTATGTAATGGAATTTTGAAGGAATTCTGTGGCTATTTGCTGTAACTGTTGGCGGTTAATTTTACCTTGGGAGTTGCGGGGTAAGTTTTGCTGGGGAATCCAATATTTAGGGATTTTAAATTTGCTGAGTTTGTCTTTAAGTAGGGTTTGGATTTTTAAGGCAGAGGTATCTGATTGTTTGGGGATGTAAATTGCTGTTAAGGCTTGTCCCCAGTGTTTATCTGGGATGCCGATGACACAAATATCAGCAACCATTTGAGTTGCTTGTATTGCGGATTCAATCTCTGCTGGATAAATATTTTCTCCACCTGTAATAATTTTGTCGCTGTTACGTCCGACTATGTTTAAATGACCTTGTTCGTCTAAAAAACCTAAATCATCTACTTGGAAATCAGTTGGATTATCTCTAGTTATCGGATAGTAACCAAGGGCTAAAGATTGAGCGTAAATGGTGATATTTCCGATTTGATTGGAATTTAAAATTTCGCCTTGCTGATTGCGAATAGTTACTTTTGCATGGGGAAGAATTTGACCACTGCTAATTTTACCTCTCAGAAAATCATCTGGTTTGAGGGTAGCAATTTGAGAAGCGGTTTCTGTCATGCCATAGGTTAGTGCTAACCGGATGCGATGAAATCTGGCTTTTTCTAGTAGTTCGTTCCATGCTGGCGCACCTCCCAAAAGTACTGTATTAAATTGGGATAGCCATTCAGTTAATTCTGGATTTTGCAGGAGTCTTTGTAACTGCGTTGGTACTAAAGATATGAAATATTCTGATTGTTTAATATTAAATATTTTACCAGATTCTACATCTTTAAATGCTTGAATAGCTAGTTTGCCTCCGGTGGTGAAAGAACGTATAAATTGCATTAAACCGCTAACGTGATATAACGGCAACATACAAAATGAATTGACCTGTTTTAGTTGAAAATATTCTGTAAACCCTTGTACTGATGCTGTGAGAGTTTCCCAAGTATGAATTGCAAATTTCATCTGTCCCGATGAACCACCTGTAGGAATCATGATGTGATTGGGCATTGGGCATTGGTAATTATTTCCATTCCCTATTCCCCATTCCCTATTCCCTATTCCCAAAATAATGTCTGGTTTTACTAAATTAAAGACTTGTTGCCATTCTTGTGTTCCACAGTCGGGGTTGCAAAGAAAAACTGGACAATTAGCTGCACAAGCAGCAATAAAACTTGCTAGAAATCGTAATGGTTCGCGTTCAGCTAAGATGATTTTTGGTGGCGTTCCGCACGCTGATAATTGTGTTAGTTCTAAATATAATTCTTGAGCTATTTGATTAAATTGACGGCTGTCATAACCGATAAGCCAATCATCCTGAGCCAGATTATTAAGATAGTCTAAAGGTCGTTCCATAAAGTTTGAAACCACGTTTCTTCTTGTTCAAAAAAATGGTCGATGCCAAAACCAATTGCCCTGTTATTTCGGGATAATTCTGCTGCTAGTTGGAGTGCTGCAAGTCTAGCGATCGCAGTCTCAAATACTGATGAAAATACAGTATCAATTTGATGCTGGTGGCAAAACTTTCTCAGACGAGATGGCGATCCCACTATCCCAGGCTTGATGACGAAAATCCCTCGCCAACCTTGTTGATGACAGGCGGCGAGTTGCCCAAGTGTGGCGACAGATTCATCTATTGCGATCGCAGTTTCATAACTCGTACTCAATTCCAACATTTGCTGAAATTGTTCAACAGGTAGCGGTTGTTCGATAAATTCAATTTCTAGGGGTAGTTCTCCATTTGCCTTGAGATTATCGCAAGTCCGCAGCCATAAGTTAGCTTCTTCATAGCTGAGTCCACCGTTAGCATCTAATCGCAGTTTGGTAAAGGCTGGTAAGGTGTGTATGAGTGATTCAAAAATTTCTAGTTCATCAGCGATCGCATCCACACCAATTTTCCACTTAAACGTGCGATATCCTTGCTGCCACAATGTTTCCCATTGATTTAAAGCCGCTTCCCCTGCTGGTAATAAGCCACTGTAGAAGAGTGAAGAGTTAGGAGTTATAAAATTATCTCCCCCACTCCCCACTCCCCACTCCCCACTCCCCCACCCTTGGGCTGACTCAAAGCCAAATTGACAAGCAGGTAACTCATCTGGGATCGAAAAAATCGTTTCGTCTGTGATTTCTTCTGGGAGTTGGCGACAAAAATCTAAGGCTTGTTCTAGGGTTTCGGAACCAAACCAGCTAATGGGGGCGATTTCTCCCCAGCCGACTTTACCTGATTCATCGGTAAGACGAAGGATAATACCTTCACGAATATCCCACTTACCATGATTGGTGGTAAGCGATCGCAAAAATCTTCGCTGATACGGACGAAATTCAAATTGATAACGCATCAATTAATAATTGTTAAAGCATAAATCCCAGTCCAAGCAGCAAGCAAGCCCAGAAATGCACGGCTACGGCGATGAATTTACAGTTACTAACTTTATCGGGCTGGTTATGATTTTCCTGAACGTGGCGGCATAATTTGACAGCAAATGGTAAACTTACCCAACTAAGTAACGTCCAAGCTGGAGAAATCCCCAATAGCACAAATAGCAAGGTGAGAGGATAAATACTACCAGTAAACCAAACTAGGAGTTTGGCCCCTTTTTGGGTTCCGAGACGGACGATAGGCGATCGCTTGCCTGCGGCTATGTCATCCTTAACTTGGTGAAAATGTGAGCAGAACAAAATTAAGGTTGTGGCAATGCCGACAATCACTGAAGCTGCTAAAGCTGTCATAGACCAAGTTTGGGTTTGGCTATAGTAGGCTGCCTCCACTGCTAAGGGGCCGAAGGCAAAAAAGCAAATAATCTCACCTAAACCCTGATATCCTAAGCGAAAGGGAGGCCCTTGGTACGTATAGCCTAAACCACAGCATAGTAGAATGATGCCGATCACAGTTAGGTCATGTTGCCAAAAGGCGATCGCTACTATGCCCAGCAACCCCAAACCTAAACACAAATTTCCTATCCAAAATATTAATGGCTTATTGCCTGTTAAGTTCACCAGAGAATGGTGCTTATTTTGATCGATACCTGTTTCGGAATCAAAGACATCATTACTGATATTTTCCCAGGCGAGAATTAAGATTGCCGCAGCTACAAAAGTAGAAAATACTACACCATTGAAAATTTTAGTTTCGGCATAAGCCACTGCGGTTCCTACCCAAATGGGCATAATGGCAACGCTGTACATTGGCGGTTTAATTGCTGCCATCCATAACTTAGTGTTTGGATATGAAATTTGGTTGGTAGTCATCAGTCGTGATTAATTAAATTGCCAGAATATTACTCACACTTGAGATTTTATAATTTAAAGAGACGTTAGATATTCACGAGATCAAAATAACTGCCGCTTTTACTGTGGCTTCTTAAACTTGCGTTGTTAACACCCCACCCTCACATTGCAGCCCAAGGCTGGAACTAGCTTGTCAGGGTCTAGGAACACCATGAACAAGGCAAATCCTACGCTGGTGAAATGACAACTTAATATGTTACCTGTAAAAATACGACCACGATTAATTACACTCTAGAAAGTTAACTTAAAAAAAATTTACTATCGTTAAATCCATGACAGTTTCACCATGTCGTAACAACTTCTTTGTAGAACACAAAGATTTATATCAATTTCTGGTAGCGGTGCAAGAAAAGTGCGTCAACAACAATTGTCGGCAAATTGTCAGTATCTCCCAAGAGATCGATTTAGTTGATCCTTTACTTGTATTGGATAAACTTACACAAGCAAATGAAATAAATTTTTACTTTGAGGACAGAGGTAAAGGAGAAGCGATCGCAGCAATTGATGCTGTAGCAAAATTACAGATTGATGGCGCAGACCGTTTTAGTCAAGCAGAATATTTTATCAAATCTTGTCTAAAAAGTATAATTAATTTTGGTAACGCGAACCAACCTTTTTCTGGCCCTCACTTTTTTTGTTATTTCAGTTTTTTTGATAAAAACGCCCAAGTAGATTATCCATTTCCATCTGCTACCATTTTTCTTCCACGTTGGCAAGTAGCTGTAAAAAATCAGCGCTGCATATTAGTAACAAATATAATTATTAATGCAAATGTAAATATTGAAAGATTGTTAAATAATGTGCAAAATAAAATTGCATTTATCCAATCTTTAGAAGATTACTCTGCTAATATCGATTTTTTCTCAGCAAAATCATACAAAAAATCTGTCACAAATGCTGCTCGATTTAAAAGTTCAGTAGTGTCTGTTTTGGAAAAAATTAGTTCTAGTCATTTAAGTAAGATTGTATTAGCAGATATATTAGATGTAAAGTCAAGCAACCACTTTGACTTAGTTAAATCATTAAGTAATCTTAGGCAAATACATCCTAATTGTTATATTTTCTCTACAAGCAATGGCAAGGGGCAAAACTTTATTGGTGCAAGTCCAGAAAGATTAATTAGTATTAATAATCAACAGTTAATTACTGACGCTTTAGCTGGTTCTGCACCACGAGGCAAAACCCCTGCTGAAGATGCAGCTAATGCCAATCGCTTACTCAATAGTGAAAAAGAAAAGCATGAACATTCGCTAGTACTTGATTTCATCACTCAACGTCTATTTCAGTTAGGTTTATCACCTAAAATATTAGCACCCCGCCTACGACAATTATCTAACATCCAGCATTTATGGACACCAATCAGCGCGACAGTTCCGATTAATATACACCCATTAAAAATTGTCGGACAACTGCATCCTACACCAGCCGTTGCTGGTGCAACACGAGATGTTGCTTGTGCCGAAATTCGTCGTTATGAAAGCTTTGAGAGAGGTTTATACGCTGCACCTCTGGGTTGGATAGATTCTCAGGGAAACTGCGAGTTTATTGTGGGAATTCGTTCAGCATTGATTGATGGCGATCGCGCGAGATTGTATGCTGGTGCTGGTATCGTGGCTGGCTCTGATCCTGACAAAGAATTTGCAGAGGTACAACTTAAGCTTCAGGCATTACTTAAGGCGTTAGTTTAAAGTTAATTTTTCAGTAGTTGATATGGAAAACGCCATGAGTAACGCCATGCTAGAAAGCAACTTAGTTAAGTTGAAGGAGTTATTTTCGCACTATCGTATAGTTAAAAGGTAATCTCAAAATCCTGATGAGTAAAAGCCTTTGCATTCTCCCCTGTGTAAGTAGCGACAATATGACCATCGCCAGTCATTTGATATTTATATGTCACTAATCCTTCTAAACCAACGGGGCCGCGGGGAGGCATTTGTTGCGTACTAATCCCTACTTCTGCACCAAAACCATAGCGGAAACCATCAGCAAATCGGGTAGAACAATTGTGGAATATATTAGCTGAATTTACCAGTCCAAAGAAAGTTTCTACAGATGCTAAATCTTCAGTAATAATCGCATCGGTATGACGAGAACCATATTCGTTAATATGAGCGATCGCATCTTCTATAGAGTCTACAATCTTTATGGACAAAATAAAATCGCTGTATTCTGTTTCCCAGTCTATTGCTGTTGCAGGTACAATGTTAGGTAAAATTTTCAAGGTGCGTTGATCGCCTCTTAATTCTACATGGCGTTCTTGCAAAGCCTCAGCAACTTTTGGTAAAAATTCTCTAGCAATTGATTGGTGAACTAGCAAAGTTTCAATTGCATTACAAACAGCAGGATATTGGGCTTTGGCATCGACAGTAATCGGAACTGCTTTAGAAATATCGGCAGCTTTATCTATATAAAGATGACAAATCCCGTCGGCGTGTCCTAGTACCGGAATGCGTGTATTTTCCTGAACAAATCTAACAAAGGAATTAGAACCTCTAGGAATAATTAAATCCACATATTTATCTAATTTCAACAGTTCTAAAGTTTCTTCTCTAGTTGTGAGTAACTGTACTGCATCTGGGTTAACAGCAGTTTGAGATAATCCCTGTTTAATTGCTTTAACTATCGCTTCACAAGAACGTACAGCTTCCTTTCCACCTTTGAGGATGACACCATTTCCCGATTTAATCGCTAAGGAAGCAATTTGAATCGCCGCCTCTGGACGGGCTTCAAAAATAATCCCCACAACACCTAAAGGACAAGTGATGCGCTTGAGAGTCAAACCAGTGTCAAGTTCGCGGTGAATCTGTACTTTCCCGACTGGATCGGCTAGCTCACCAACATCTCGTACCCCAGCGATCGCATCTCTTAATTTATGTTCATCTAACTGCAAGCGCTTATAAAGCGGTTTGGGAATCCCTTCGGCGGTAGCAGCTTTACAGTCAGCAATATTTGCTTGTAAAATTTCATCTCTAGCTGATTCTAAAGCTTGTGCGATCGCTTCAATCGCGTGATTTTTTGCCTTAGTGGAGAGAATCGCTAGCTTACTTGCAGCTTGGCGGGTTTGCGCTGCGATCGTAATTAGGGGAGAAGCAATATCAAAAATAGTCATAGTAGAAATCTTTACATTTTCCTCATCTTATCAATCTCAGGTTATGTTCATCATTCGTCTTCCTCCAATCGGGTGAACCATCTGGGTAATAAATAGTTACTCTGATTGGGTGAAGAAGACTTGATTTAAAACATTTATTCTCTAAATATGAAACACGGACAAAAAGGTAGTAAGTTTACAGCAGCAAGGATATTGTAAGTATTATTACAGGTTTATTTGAAAATTTTAAATATGATTTATGCGTTCCCCAGGCTAGATAGACATAGTAATGTATGTTTCTCTAGTCTTTTACTTAAGTAGATATTTTATACTGTTATTCTTTAAATTTTTACGAAATTGCAGTGACGATCGCTGGATCTATTGAGTATTGATAGATTAAATACCACTCCTTCACTAGGGAGATCCTATGTCATTGCAATCTGGATTAGATGCCTTAAAAGAAAAGCGTTATCAAGAAGCAGTTGAATTACTCGAACAATTCTGCCGCAATTGCGCTGAACACAATTCCTCAGATTATCTTTCAGCACAGATGTGGCTGATGAAAGCCTATCAAGCCACAGGCGAAACCGAAAAAGCCAAAGCCCTGTGTCAAAAGTTAATCATGAGTGAAAACCCACAAGCTAGAAGTTGGGCAGAACAAGCTAGTCAATCCTTCCGCCAAACGCCATCTAACGCCAGTCAAAAAGCTGGTCGCGCCGCTACCACTGGGATGAAATTAGCAATGGGGGGTGTGGGTGGTAGTTTGGCATTAGCTTCTGGTGTCACCATGACCTTGCTCTTTGGCATGGTTTTGGCTTTAGGTTTGAGCTTAGTATTTATTTTGGGTAGCGACAATCCACTCCAAGGATTAGCGATCGCTATTGGTATTACCCTAGTCTTTAATATCGCCGCCTTTTTCCTGTCTCCATTCATCATGGACTTAACCCAAGGCTGGCTTTACCAAACTCGCTGGGTAGAGTTAGCAGAAGTTGAAACCCTCAGTCCAGAGACAGCTAAAGTTATTCGCCAAGTCTGTGAACAGAAAAAGCTGAAAACGCCTCGTTTGGGAATCATTAACGACCAAAACCCCACAGCTTTTACTTATGGTTCATTACCGAACAGCGCCCGTTTAGTCGTCAGTCAGGGACTTTTCACATACCTCGATGACGATGAAATTGCTACCGTCTACGCTCACGAACTGGGGCACATCGTCCACTGGGACTTTGCAGTGATGACAGTAGCTTCTACCCTAGTGCAAATTTGTTACTTGATTTACAGCACAGCCAGAAGATTTGGGCGTGGTGGTGGTGATAGCAAAATCAAAGATGCCATGCAAACTGCTGCCCTAGTTGCCTACGTGTTTTATGTCATCGGTACTTATTTACTGCTGTACCTCTCCCGCACACGAGAATACTTTGCTGACCACTTTGCAGCCGAAAGTACAGGTAATCCCAATGCATTATCCCGCGCTTTAGTGAAGATTGCCTACGGAATTTTAGAAGAAGGTTCACGGACACAAGAACCCAGCCGTTTAATTGAAGGAACTCGCGCCTTGGGGATCTATGACCATAAAGCCGCCGCTTCCACAGGAACCGCCTATCGCATTGCATCCGATACCCAAAAAATTGGTCGCGTCTTTCTCTGGGATATGTTTAACCCTTGGGGCCGGTGGATGGAGTTAAATTCTACTCATCCCTTGACAGGTAAACGAGTTCGTGCATTAAGTACATACGCCGAACAATTGGGTTTACCGACTGAGTTTGATATGGGGCGAGTTATTGGAGAAGGTAAAAGTTTGAATAAGAGTAGACTTTACGGCAACTTCTTTTTAGATGTTGTACTGTACGGCGCTGAAACAATTGGTTTCTTTGTTGGCTTGGTAATGGGTGTGATTCTGTGGTCAAGTTCCCCAAACACAGGTTTAGTATTGGGTGCGCCACTAATTGGCTTAGGGATTGGAATTCTGGTCAAAGCCTTGGTAATGTTCCCCGACTACAAGCAAGCACCAGAAATCGACATTCTCACCCTCATGTCAGACCCCTACGCCAGTCCATTACGTGGACAACCTGCAAAACTTGAAGGTCAACTAATTGGTCGTGGCGATGCTGGTTATAAATTTGGTTCCGATTTAAAAATTCAGGATCGTAGTGGAATGCTTTATCTGCATTACGCCTCACGCTTTGGCCCCATCGGCAATTTCTTGTTTGGGATGAAGCGAGTCCAAAGCTTGATAGGCGAACAAGTTGGCGCTGTGGGTTGGTTCCGTCGAGGTGTTGCGCCTTGGATGGATTTAATTCAACTCCAGAGTGAAAATGGGACTATTGTCAACAGTTACCATCGCTTCTGGTCATTCATCCTTAGCGGTGGATCGATTATCCTGGGAGTGGTCTTAACTATGTTTTTGAGCAGTAGATAGCTGACTGCTGTCAAAGCATTTCTCAGTCCATCCAAGCTTTTATTTGTCAGGAGGTAGTTAGTAACTGCCTCTTTTTTTAATGCAACTTATAAATCATATCAATTCACGAAAACCTTGATATACATAGATTTACCGTAGGTGCATTGGTAATGCAATTCTACTGGAGTTTAAGTCATTTGCTACTTTGGCGATCGCATTTGTTCTCATCTATCTCGTTATCTCGTTTCCATGCTCTGCATGGGAATGCCCCTCGTTGAGGCTCTGCCTCCAGTATTGCATTGAGTCAGAGACTCAATGAATGCATTCCCAGTTGGAGACTGGAAACGAGGAAATGTCCCTACTGGAGTTAAGTCATTTGCTACTTTGGCATTTGTATTTGTTGATTCGGGGTTCGCATTTATTGATTTGGGGTTCGCATTTGCTACCAAAAGCTTAATTGGGCATTAAACTTATTTACTACCTTTAGCAAGATTCGCTACCACTTTCACTAACTCTTCTGGCTCGATTGGCTTGGATAGATGCACTTGGAATCCAGCTTGCAGAGCTAGCCTGCGTTCTTCATCTCTAGCAAATGCCGTTAGTGCTACAGCTGGAATTTTACCCTTTTGCTCTGCTTCTTGCGCCCGCACTTTACGAATCAAAGAATAACCATCCTCATCTGGCATTCCGATATCACTGACTAGAATATCCGGTTGTAATCGTCCTAGTGCTTCTAAGGCTTCATTGACTGAGCTAGCTGCTGTTACCCTAGCTCCAGACTGTTCAAGAATGAAGGCTATTAACTCACGCGTATCGGCATTGTCATCTACAAGAAGTATTTGCAAACCGTCGAGCAATGAGAGGTTATCGATTTTTACTTCACTCTCTTTGATTAGTTGCTTTGCTTGCGGTTCTAATAAAGGTAACAACACTGTAAATGTTGCTCCCTGTCCTTCTCCTTCGCTAACTGCGTAGACTGTACCTGAGTGCATTTCTACTAAGTGATGGACAATTGCCAGCCCTAACCCCAAACCATTGTCTACTCTAGTAGTTGTGCTATCAGCTTGACGAAAACGCTCAAACATATAAGGTAGAAAGTCAGTACTAATTCCCTTACCTGTATCTGAGACGGTTATCTGCACATTTGAGTTTACCTGTTCCAGATGTACTTCAACTCGCCCACCGCTAGGTGTGAACTTGACGGCGTTAGAGAGCAAATTCCAGACAACTTGTTGGAGGCGTTCTGCATCACCCATAACCTGACCTACTGACGAGTCAAGATTAGATTCAACTTGAATACCCTTAATTTCAGAAGTGGGATGTACAGCTTCTATTGCTGCTTGAATTACAGGTAAAAGGTCAACTTTATGGATATTTAGGCGGATTTGACCTTGTACAATCCGTGAAATATCTAGAATATCTTCAATCAGTTTCCTTTGAAGTTTGGCATTCCGCTCGATTGTCTCTAATGCATTAGAAGTAGTTCTTTCGTCCAATTTTCGATTACGTATTAACTGAACCCAACCCAGCATAGAATTGAGAGGTGTACGAAGTTCGTGGGAAACGATCGCTAAAAACTCTTCCTTAATCCGGTTAGCTTCTTGGGCTTGCTGATAAAGCTGTGAATTTTGGATGGCGAACGCTGCTCGTTGAGCAAGTTCTTCAGCCATTTCTAAGTCTGCAATAGTGTAATAGACATCTCCGAAAAAGAATGTAAAGACGTAGCACTGCTACGTCTTTACAAGGGTTCTGGGTAACGCATATTTAATTTCTGGAGATGTCTAATGTCGTCCTGGTTGTGCAGACGCAAATAGAATTGTCCCCAGCTTGCGTTTATGCACCAACAGTGGTACTACCATCTGAGACTTAATCTGGAGTTGGCACAGCAGATTTAGGTGTTCCTCGTTCGAGGCCTTTTTCTGTAATGAAGACTCAAGAATATTTATAAGTAGTTCTGGCTTACCAGTCCGTAAAACTTTCGGTGGGCCATAATCAGCATCAACAGGAATTGGATAGCATTGTTGTAGTTCTCGGATTAGTGCTTCCTTCGTGGGTTCAGACGCAGCAATGATTGAGTTACTAAAAACTGCCAAATTATTTTCGACGACATCCACAATACACCAATCGGCAAGGATAGGCACTGCTAATTGGGCGACGCTGGTTAGGGTAGTACGGTAATCCAAAGAAGATACCAATATACGACTTGCTTCAGCCAAAAAATTAGAGCGCCTCTCTGCCGCTTGGGCTGCAATTCGGGCAGCTTGTTCATTGGCAAATAACTGCTGGCGCTGCAATTCTAAACGCCTACGTTGGCTAATGTCGCGCATTAACCAGCGCAGGGCAACTGCCTTACCTAACTCGTTACGGACGGTAACTACTGTCAACGCAACATCAAAACAGATTTTTTCCCGTGGTTGTATGCACATTTCCCATTCCCCACCCCTGTCAAGCTGCTGCAACTGAGTTAGGTAATTAAAAAAAGCTTGATGATCTGACTTGGCAATGAAAGTTAGCAGCGGTTTGCCAATCAAAAATCGCTGTAAAACATTGAGTTGTAATGTAGCAGCCCGGTTAGCTTCCAGAATAGTGCCGAATGTATCAGTTACCAAGTAACCATCAGGTGCAAAATCAAATAATTCTTGGTAGCGCTGACGCTCCTTCTCTACTACCATTCGTGTTGCTTGTAGTTCTTCTGAGGCGATTTTCAGTTCTTCCACAGTGATTTGAAGTTCTTCAAAAGCTTCTGCTGTCAGTTCTTGTTGTGAATACGACTGACTTTGGAGTAATGTTGTCACTCGTGAGCGCAATGTCTCTACTTGTTGACTAAAATCGTCTACATCCATGTTGCTAACTTTGCAAAGACTAAAAAGCGCGCGCCAGAGAAAACATCAGGCGAGTATAAACCCAAATGTACGCTAAAAGCTGATCTTAAAACTATTGCTCAAAAGATAGAGGTTTGTTTCAATAGGGAACGGGGAACTGGGAATAGGGAAAAAGGGAATAGACGTATGCTGAGTTTTTTCACGCAATAAAATACGATTCCTAATATAGGCAAAGTAATCTCCAGTCCCCAGTCCCCCTAAATTTGAAAAAATTGGGCGATCGTGAACGTGATATTTGATATAGGGTGGGCATGATAAATGAACATTGCACATAACCCTAAGAAAATTCTGATGATAAATGCGATCGCTAGTCAATTTCACCAACTTATGACTGGGAGAAACAGCCTGATTGGCAGATATGAACGTAAAAACAAAACCAAGCGTTTCCTAGCACTGTATACCTGCATAGGGTTAGTGGGCACAATTCTGGCATTGTTGTTAATGGCATCTCCAGGACTAACTCAAAAACCTCAACCCCAACCCCAAGAACCGTTATTAGTTGCTACACGAGTTATACCGCCTTTTGTACTGTCAAACAAAGGTGAGCTATCAGGATTCAGTATCGATCTCTGGCACAGCATCGCTAATCAAATAGGTGCAGAGTCGAAATTTATTGAATATTCCTCTGTGCCAGAACTGCTTTCTGCTATTAAGAACAAAAAAGCTAATTTGGGGATTGCAGCCATCTCGATTACAGCCGAACGCGAGCAGAGTTTTGATTTCTCATTACCTATTTTTGCTGGGGGACTGCAAATTATGGTAAGAAACCCAGAGAACAATAACAGTGCCTTTCCAAATATTTTGCAATTGTTTTTTTCTGCTAGCCTTTTGCAGGTAATAGGCATTGCCCTAGTGCTAATTGTCGTAGCAGCTCATATTATTTGGTTATCTGAGCGCCACCACAAAGATGGGATGATTTCTCAATCATACTTTCCGGGAATTTTTAAAGCCTGTTGGTGGGCAGCTGCCACATTAGCAACCCAAGCTGATGAAATGCCCAAAGGAGTAATAGGACGTCTAATAGCTGTAATCTGGATGTTTATTGGAGTACTTTTCGTCGCCTACTTTACAGCCAGCGCTACCACATCATTGACACTACAACAGCTTCAGGGCGATATCAGGAGTGTAGACGATTTACCCGGCAAGGTAGTGGCCACAACTGCGGGTAGCACAGCAGCCACATACCTGCGAGAACATCATATTTCAATTTTAGAAGTTCCCAAGATAGAGCAAGCTTACGATGCTCTGCAAACAAAAAAGGCTGATGCCGTGGTGTTTGATGCGCCTGTACTCCTCTTCTATACTGCCAATGAAGGTAAGGGTAAGGTACAACTTGTTGGCAGTATCTTGCGTGAAGAAAGCTACGGCATCATTCTGCCTAACAATAGTCCCTACCGCAAACCAATTAATCAAGCCCTGCTGAATCTCAAAGAAAATGGCACTTATCAATCGCTATATGATAAGTGGTTCGATGCTCAAAAATCTTGAAGAAGGGATTGGGGATTGGGGATTGGGGACTGGGGACTGGGGACTGGGTATTGGGGACTGGGGAGAAATTTAAACAAGTTTCTTCCTTATCTCTTCTCAATCCCTAGCCTAAGTAAGTCGGCGTAAATAATTATTGTTGGGATAAAGCAGGGGGCAGGGGGCAGGGAGCAGGGGAAGAGAGGGTTTGAGCCTTATTTATTTTTCTTTACACAGTTTGGTTTTATTGTGCCGACTTACTTAGTACCAAATCCCTAGTACCAAATCCCCAGTACCCAGTCCCCAGTCCCTACTCCCCACTCCCTTCTTTGGCAAGTTGAGCTTTTGCCTGCTGCCACAAGTTTTCTAACTCATTCAAACTGTAATCAGAAAGGGGACGGTCAACAATCGCCTCCATTTTTTCTAATCGCTGGACAAAGCGCTGATTTGTGCCTTGTAAAGCCGTGCTGGGGTCAAGATTATGCCAACGGGCTAGCTGAATAACTGCAAATAGTAAATCACCTAATTCTGCTTCTTGTCGTTCTGGTGTTTCTTCAGCTAAAGCCTGTTGGAACTCTCCCAACTCCTCATGAAACTTATCCCACACGCCCTGAATATTTTCCCATTCAAACCCGATCGCAGCAGCTTTTTGAGAAATCTTCATCGCCGCCGTCAGTGGGGGAAGAGTACGCCCATAACGAGCGAGTTTAGCACTAAATTTTTGCGCGTCTGGAGATGCTTCACCTTTTTCCGCAGCTTTAATTTGTTCCCAATTTTGCCGCACCTCATCCACACTGGCAACCGACACATCACCAAATACATGAGGATGACGGCGAATCAACTTTTGGGAAATTCCCTGAGTTATTTCCTTAAGAGAAAATTGCCCCGATTCGCTAGCGATTTGGGCTTGAAGTACCACCTGTAATAATAAATCGCCTAACTCCTCTGCGATCGCACCCTTATCCCCACTCTTAATCGCATCCACCACCTCATAAGCCTCCTCAATCACAAAGGGCGTCAAAGTTTCGGCAGTTTGCGCCAAATCCCAAGGACAACCACCATCAGGCGATCGCAATTTTGCCACCACCTCAATCAACTCCTGCAACGCCGCCAAACTCTCTTCTTGCTTTTCCATACCTCTGCGTACCTCTGCGCTTCCCTTAGCGTTCCTTTGCGTTTAAAAAAATTATTTCTTCACTCTCGCCCGACGACTACCACCCCTCACTTTCCGCCTCTTAATTTTGCCACTAGGAAGCAACCCCCGAACCCCCTGTTTTCTTACCCGCTTATAAGCCGATCCCCCCCAATCGCTGAGAGAATGACTCATAGCACCGAGTTCCAACCCCAAAAACAGGGCGATATATTCAGTATCGTATTGCACGAGCGATCGCCCCACAGTTTGTCCCAAATCTTGCCAAGTAAAACTCAGATTCCATAACCTTTGAGCGATCGCCAAAACTAAAATTGCCAAAATAGCAAGCAAACACCCCAGATAAAGTATCCGCAGAATCGTGCCAATAATCGGCCCGTGGGATAAAAAAGAACGATGCCGGAGACTTTTTTGATAAGGTAGCCAAATCCAACGCAAGAAGCCCCAGCGTTGGAATTGCACAGAGTAAATATCCAAATCGGGGCCAAACATCAGCCCGCCAAAGAGAAACCCACCTGCAACCAACAAAGTCGCACTGCTACTGCGAGTTTGCCAAAAAGTAACGCCCGCCACCAATGGCAGAGCATACATAGTAATGCGATCGTGCGTTCGACCAGAGGGCATCCTAAATCCTGTTAGCGATAGCGGGGCGTTGAGCCAGTGCTGAATAACTGAATACTGAGTCAGTATAAGAGAAAAAAAGATTTTCTTGAAACCACTAGCGCAACGCGAAATGTTTTGCTATATTAGTTAAGGATTAGTCAAACGGGCGGTTAGCTCAGTTGGTAGAGCGCCTGCCTTACAAGCAGGATGTCATCAGTTCGAGTCTGGTACTGCCCATTTTTGAAAAGCCGCCACCTGGCGGCTTTTTTTGTGACTTTACCCATAACTTTGCCGTTACGGCAAGCTTATGATTCCAATAGATGGCGGCAAGGTTATCCTTCCAGTTTTGTAAGCTGTTATAGTTTTATCCATAACAGATTACAAATTAAACTCACGTCGTGCATCATTAAAAGCAGCGCGGACTTGTTTATATGTAAAACACCCCGGATTTGCCATTAATTCACAAACGCGACCTTCTGAATCGTGACTCCCATCTTGCGACTAGGGTAGCGTCCCGAAACTTTCAGGAGTATTTTGCTGGTAGGGAAATTTCTTTGTGTTTGGCTTCAGGGAGTGCGATCGCTTTCCATTAGACATCTCCGGAAAAGATTTAGAGACCACAAATTTGCACGCAGACCTACTAACCCCCCTTCCCCCCTTCTCTACAAGGGAAGTGGGGTTTTAAAGCCTCTCTCCGTTTCGGGGAGAGGTTTGGAGATGTCTATGACTTAAAACATGGGATAGAATCATCCGAGAGCATCAATGTTTTGCTTGGTATGATGCCTCAGAATTTCGCCATATTGGTTAAGTAGAAGCAGAAACAGTTTTTGAACAAACAGTTAAAGTCAGCGATGATGAGGGCTATTTATCGAATATTCGGCGTGTAAAAATAATTTTAGATGAAACTACCCGTGATGGAGACTCAGAAATCTTTATCTTGACTAATCTCCCCACAAAGCTTGCTAATGCTTTAGTTGTGGCTCAAATCTACCGTAAACGTTGGACTATAGAAACTTTATTCCAGATTTTAACTAAAATATTTAATTGCGAAATTAAAACCCTCGGTTATCCTAAAGCTGCTGTGTTTGCTTTTTGTGTTGCCTTGGTTTCCTACAATATCCTTTCTGTTGTCCTAGCTGCTCTGAGAAGTATTCATGGCATTAAAAAAATTGAGCAAGAAGTGTCAAGCTATTATCTCGCTGATGAAATTCGCGGGACTTACCGTGGCATGATGATTGCAATTCCCCCTTCAGAATGGAAGGTTTTTAGCAAAAATGAATCTAATTGAACTGACCAACATACTTCGAGACTTGGCAGATCGCGTTAATTTAGTTGTTTTCGCGTCCCACCCTCGCGCACCAAAAAAGACAAGGAGGGTACTAAAACGTACTCTGATATTACTGATTAGAGATATGAATGAAAATGAGCGTAGAGACGCAGCACTGCCACTTCTCTACAAGGGTTCTAGATAACGCATATTTAATTTCTAGAGATATCTATTAGAACCAGATTTAATCAACTGCGACAAATTATTTAACCATTTCCCAAACCAGAAGCCAGATGTGAAGGTTGCAACATTTTGAGAAAGAAGCTCAATGGCATGGTTGCAATCTTGCAGGCTGGCATCAAGTCCCATTGTGTGGTAGATTTCGCGAGCATTGCAAAAGGCATCGATCGCTTCTGATTCTCGATTGATTTTTTCTAACACCAAACCCAAATTAAACCAGGCGTTTGCTTCCCCATTTCGATCGTCGAGATTCCTTCTAATTTCTAATGAATGCTGATGAAACTCAAAAGCCATTTGGTACTGTCCCAAAGCCTTATAAGCACTACCTAAGCCACTCAAGGCCATACCTTCGCCGTTGCGATCGCTGATGAATCTTGCCACCCCTAACCATTGCTGGTAAAACTCAATTGCCAGTTGGTAATTTCCCAACGATTCATAAGTATTGCCTAAACTTCCCAGGCTTAGGCATTCCCCAGTCCAATCACCTATGTTCTTGGTTATACTCAACCACTGCTGGTAAAACTCTATCGCTTGCTTGTACTTGCCCAGGTATTCATAAGTATTGCCCAAACTTCCCAAGCAAATGCCTTCTCCTGTGCGATCGCCAATTTTCCTAGTAATACTCAACCACTGCTGATAAAATTCAATCGCTCGCTGGTATTTTCCCAGTGATTGGTAAGCATTACCCAACCCAGATAAAGCTTTGGCTTCCCCCAAGCGATCGCCTATTTCTCTCGCTGTATCCAACCACTGCTGATAAAACTCAATTGCTAGGTGGTACTCGCCTAATGACTGGTAAGCATTGCCCAAATTTCCCAAAGAAATAACTTCTTCATTGGGTTGGCTTTGCCCACCGTCAGCATCGCCTGTTTCTCTGGCTTCTTCTAAGCACCGCTTGTCAAACGCAATGGACTCAACAGGTTGCGTCCATAATTCCCCACATTGCTGCGCCAAAGTTGAGGAATCTTCGGCGTTCCGGGACTGGGTACTGGGTACTGGGCTGATACCGTAAGCGTCAGCATTCGACTGACTTGTATTAAGCTGTGTCGTGGGCGCAGCCCCTTGTAGAGAAGTAGCGCTCACGCCCAAGTCTGAACGAGATTGGACAGGAAATTCCTTTAAGATTTCGTTGGGATCTGAATTCCCATCCAAATTTTCCCAGTCCCCAATCCCTAGTCCCCAATCCCCAGTACCTATTTCAATGTTATTTAGGCTCCCGGATCTAATTACTTCTGTCATTCTCTATAGAAAACGCAATTTTTGCTTAATAAGCTGTTGATTATACAATTTTCTGTACCTTTAGCACAGGATAACTGAAACTTATAGGTACAACTCCTCTTAAAAACCTAGAAGTTATTCTTAAATATTAAACCTTATTTTATACCCAGTCTTTTCTGTGTATAAAAGACTTTAAATATCAGAAAAACCAAATCAATCAGCAGCAGCGTAGTCGGGTAATACATTGAGTTCTAAATTAACAGCACTGAGATAATTTTGGTCGTTTAAAACTTGTGATGGTAATTTATCTGCATTAACAGCAGCTTGAACCACATCTTTCGCCAGAATATTTCTGTTTTGAGTTCCAAGTACTAGGGCTTCTCCGCTTGGAATACCATGTTGTTGCAGACCTCCTTGATAAGCAAAAGTTACTAGATTCAAAGGTTGTAGGTAACTCACAGCAGTCGAGTTAGTGGATATATTGTTAGAGTTAATCGCGATTGTTTCACTGCTATTGCTAGTAGCTGTTTGAGCGCCAGCGATTCCAGGTACAAAGGCAATAGAAGTAAAAATAAGTGCAGAATTTATTAAGGTAACAAGTTTCATAACTTATACTTAGGTAAAATGCAATCGGTGTTCTTTAGTAATAGAGTCCTCTTTATTATTAATCTCAGCTTCCTTCGTCCAGGTCATCTGATCGGTTGATCTATGACTCACCCAAAAGGGTGAGCTAATTGAGCGACACAAAGAGGAATGGAGACTCAGTTAACTCCAGACACAGAAAAGATTGGTTGGAATTTTCAAGTACTTAACTGAGGCGATGAGACAAAGAGGTTTTTCAGGAACTTTACCCATTGTCGGCGAATCTTAGTGTCAGTCCCCCATACATACTCAATATTGCGATCTAAGATTATTGGGTATTCTATAAATTGCGATCGCCACTATACCGATGATCGAAGTTGAACATCTGAGTAAAATATACGGCTCTACCCCAGCGATTACTGATGTCACTTTTAGCGTCGAACCTGGGGAAATTTTAGGGTTGTTGGGCCCTAATGGCGCTGGAAAAACCACAACCATGCGGATTCTGGCTGGTTATTTACCGGCAACCAGTGGAAATGCTCGAATTGCTGGTTATGATGTCCATGAAAATTCTCTGGCTGTGCGCCAACGCATTGGTTATTTACCCGAAACACCGCCGTTATATCCAGATATGACTGTGGAGGGATTTTTGGATTTTGTCGCCCGAATTAAGGGAGTTCCAGGAGGCGATCGCCCCAACAAAGTAACAGCCGCTATTGAACGCTGTAACTTAGAAGATAAGCGGCGGGTGATTATCCGCAAACTCTCTAAAGGATACCGCCAAAGGGTAGGAATTGCTCAAGCGATCGTCCACGATCCCCCAGCAATCATCTTGGATGAACCCACCGTTGGACTAGATCCTCGACAAATAATTGAGGTGCGGAATTTAATTAAAAGCCTCGCTGGTACGCACACAATTATTCTTTCCACGCACATTCTGCCAGAAGTGAGCATGACTTGTAACCGCGTTGCTATCATCAATCGCGGTAAAGTTGTGGTAACTAATACACCAGAAAACCTAATGACTCAGTTGACAGGCGGCTCAGGGTATGAGTTGGAAATAGAAGGAGAAGCCGCTCTCGCGAAACAGGTATTGCAAAAAGTTGCGGGTGTGAGTCTGATAGAATCAATTCCCACAGCCGGAATCCACGGTCATCAATCCCAAGAAAATCGCGCTTACCTGCGGGTAATATCGCAACCAGGAAAAGAACCAGGAAAGGATATTGCCACAACATTAGTGCGTGCAGGATTCGGTTTACATGAGCTGCGGCGGGTTAACGCCACCTTAGAAGATGTGTTCTTGCAACTGACCACAGAAGAAAAGAATTTCGATCCTGAGGTAGACTTAGCAGCAGACAAAGAAGGAGAGGCAGCCTAAATGGGTATAGTGCTGAGTAATATTATTGCCATTTATCGGCGAGAGTTACAGAGTTATTTTGTATCGCCTTTAGCTTATGCGATCGCAGGCATATTTTGGTTCCTTGCCGGGTTATTCTTCGTGATGATTTTGCTAGGGCCAGATGGCATTTTGGTAGGAGTGGCGGCAATAGATGCACAAGGGCAACAGTTGGGAGTACCAGTACCACCCATAGATGTCCCCTACGAATTTGTCCGAATATTTTTGGAACGTATGGAGTGGCTATTGTTGTTTATTCTGCCCATCCTCTCAATGGGACTCTATGCAGAAGAACGTAAGCGGGGCACTTTAGAACTGTTAGCCACCTCACCAATCACCAATTGGGCGGTAGCTGTAGGTAAATTATTAGGCGTACTAACATTTCTGACCACAATGGTTGTACCCATGATAGTGTTTGAAGCGATCGCTATCAGCGCCTCAAATCCACCAATGTCGCTCTCAATTCCCTTACTAGGTAATTTTGGATTAATCTTGCTAGCAGCAGCAATTTTATCTATTGGAATGTTTATTTCCTCATTAACAGACAGCACAATTCTGTCTGCCGTTCTCACCTTTGCAGTCATTTTATTATTGTTATTGATTGATTTAATCGGTAAAATTGTCCCTGGCCCCGTAGGCGAAGCTTTAGGTTATCTATCATTGCTAAAACATTACAGCACCTTAATTCAAGGGATTTTCGATACCAGCACCTTGGTTTTATTCGCCAGTTACATTTTTTTGGGCATCTTTCTCACCGCTCAATCAATTGATGCACTGCGTTTTCAAAGACAATAGTCACGTCGCTTTGCTCCGAATTCAAAATTCAAAATTAATGATCCCCCTAAACTTATCGTAAATTAAAGTGTTTAAGAACCTGCAATCTACATTTAGCACCCATTTCAGTCGGGGTTTGTCTTGAGAAATCGCTCCACTTGGGCAAAGCCCAAGACCGCGTTTCTCGCTAAATTCCCGTCTGAAATGTCTTTAATTTTGAACTTTGCTCAGTTGTCTTGCTTATTTTTAGTCACTCAATTTTCGTCCATATATTTTTACTTGTCACTATTTTTTGACAAATGATAAATGACAAATTATATGAAGATAGTTGCAAAAAAGAAACTTTGGAAATATCTGTTTTGGTTAGGCCCATTCCTAATTACTGTCGGCTTAACAGTTGGATTAGTTTCTGAACAGTGGGGACTAATTCCATTAGTATTTATAATTGCGGGAATTATCATCAGTGGATTGGGGATAATATGGCAAAGCTACCAAACTAATTGGTGGAACCGTCGTTCTACCCAAGCAGGGACTAATGCCTTAGTGGTGACTCTGGCAATATTGGCAATTTTGGGATTGATTAATTTTTTGGGAACTCGCTACCATCTGCGGGCAGACTTAACAGAATCTCAATTATTTACCCTTGCGCCTCAGTCGCGTGAATTAGTAAGCGTTTTAGCACAGCCAGTTAAAGTGTGGGTGTTTGATATTAACCAGAATCCCCAAGACCGAGAACTGCTGGAAAATTATCAGCGGCAAAGCTCAAAATTTAAATATGAATACATCAACCCCGAAGCTAGACCAGGACTTGCAGAAAAGTTTGGCGTCAAAAATTATGGGGAAGTTTACCTAGAATCTGGGGATAAACGGCAATTAGTACAGACAATAAATGAAAATGAGCGTCTATCGGAAATCAGATTAACTAGTCGCCTGCAACAACTAACAAATTTAAGCACAGCCAAAGTTTACTTACTCCAAGGTCATGGCGAACGCCAACTTTCACCTGGTAAAGGTGCAATGTCACAAGCAGTTCAGGGATTAGGCGACAAAAATTTCACAACAGCACCGCTGAATCTAGCAGAAACCTCGAAAGTTCCTCAAGATGCAGCTGTCGTCATCGTAGCTGGTCCCAAGCGAGAGTTATTTCAGGGCGAAGTCAAAGCCTTGCAAGAATATCTGAATCGAGGCGGTAATTTACTGCTGATGATTGATCCTAATACCGATCCTAAACTTAATAGCTTGCTACAAGAGTGGGGTGTTCGTTTGGATAATCGTTTAGCCGTAGATGTTTCTGGAGAAAGCGTCGTGGGACGTGGCCCTGCTGCCCCCCTAGTAACAGAATACGGTCAACATCCAATTACCAAAGATTTCGGTAACGGTAACTCTTTTTATCCGATTTCCCGACCACTGGAAATTACCTCTGTACCTGGTGTTGAAGCTACTCCTTTGCTGCGAACCAAACCCTATCCTAGCAGTTGGGCAGAAAGCGATCTCCAAAGCGAAAAATTAGAGTTTAATGCAGATAAAGACCTTAAAGGGCCTTTGACTTTGGGTGTTGCCTTAACCAGAAGACAAACACCCAAATCTACTTCTACTCCCCAAGCCTTACCTACACCTTCACCCCTACCATCACCAACCACCCAAGGCAAAACTAGTCCTAATTCTTCTGCCAAAACTCCGCAAGCTTTACCACTTCCATCACCAACCACCCAAGGCAAAACTAGTCCTAATCCTTCTGCCAAAACTCCGCAAGCTTTACCACTTCCATCACCAACCACCACTCCCTCATCTCCCCCTACATCTCAAACAAGCACTGAGTCGCGCTTAGTGGTTTTAGGAAATTCTAATTTCGCCACCGATGGTTTGTTTCAACAGCAACTAAACGGAGATGTATTCCTCAATTCAGTTACTTGGCTGAGTAAACAAGACCAGCAACCCCTTTCTATTCGCCCCAAAGAACCGAAAAACCGTCGGATAACCCTGACAACCACCCAAGCCAATCTTTTAATATTGTCCTCTTTGTTAGTTTTGCCTTTAATTGGGTTATCGACAGCAGTTATTATCTGGTGGAAACGACGGTAAGAAATGGGTTAGGAGTTAGAAGTTAGGAGTTAAGAGTTATAAATACTAACTCTTCACCAATGACAAATGACAAATGATTAAAAAATGAAATTGCCGCGAACGACTTTAATTTTGATACTGCTAGCACTAGGTTTAGGTAGTTTTGTTTACTTCTATGAAATTCGAGGTGCAACTCAGCGAGAAGAAATCAAGGAGCAAAAACAGAAAATTTTCTCTTTTGGAGAAGATGATGTACAGTCTCTAACAGTCAAGACAAAAAAATTCACCTTGAACCTGGAACGTAGCCCTGAATCTAGTAACCCCAAGTGGTTAATCAAATCTCCGATATCTGGCCCAGCAAATGACGCTATTGTTTCTTATTTAATGGATTTGTTGGTCAAGGGTAATAGCGATAGCACTTTATCAATTCCAGCAAAACAGCTTGGAGAATTTGCCTTAGATCAACCCCAAGCAACTATTAATATCACCTTGAAAAATCGACAAAGCCATCAGTTGATTTTAGGTAAATCTAACTTTAACGGTCGTTTATTGTACGCTCAAGCTGATCCTGCTGTTAAACCAGATGGAAATATAAATGTGCTGTTGGTATCTACAGATTTTGCCAATGCCGTGAATCGGGAACTATCAGAGTGGAAACAACCGATAGATAATAGTCAGAAACTTCCTCCGCTGATAATTCCTAAACCGAGTCCGACAAACAGCAAATAATTAATTTCAAATCTGGCGATATTTTTATGACAAGTCCCACAGCAACATTGCTAATTTCTTGCCCCGATCGACGAGGATTGGTAGCGAAATTTGCCAATTTTATCTATTCTAATGGTGGTAATATTATTCATGCAGATCAACATACAGATTTTGCTGCTGGGTTATTCCTCACCCGCATTGAATGGCAGTTAGATGGATTTAATTTGCCGCGAGAATTTATTGCTCCTGCATTTAATGCCATTGCTCAACCTTTAGATGCTAAGTGGGAAATACGTTTTTCTGATACAGTACCACGCATTGCTGTTTGGGTAAGTCGCCAAGACCATTGTCTATTTGATTTAATTTGGCGACAACGCGCCAAAGAATTTATCGCTGAAATTCCTTTAATTATTAGCAACCATTCTAATTTAAAGGTAGTGGCAGAGCAATTTAATATTGACTTTCAGCACATTGCTATCAATAAAGATAATAAATCAGAACAAGAAACCCAACAGCTAGAATTACTCCGCCAGTACAAAATAGATTTAGTTGTATTGGCAAAATATATGCAGATTGTCAGTGCAGATTTTATTAGTCAATTTCCGCAAATTATTAATATACATCATTCATTTTTACCAGCTTTTATCGGCGCAAACCCTTATCACCGAGCTTTTGAACGTGGTGTGAAAATTATTGGTGCAACAGCGCATTATGCCACTGCTGATTTAGATGCAGGCCCAATTATTGAACAAGATGTAGTGAGAGTTAGTCACCGTGATGAAGTTGATGATTTGGTGAGAAAAGGCAAAGATTTGGAGAGAATTGTATTAGCAAGAGCGGTGCGATCGCACTTACAAAATCGTGTATTAGTCTATGGTAATAGAACAGTGGTATTTGAGTAATTTTATATCCAAAGTAATACAATAGAGTAAAAAAATGTAGGTTGCGTTCCGATCCACCCTACCTACCTACGTCTAATGCAATATTTTGAGCTTTTAATAATGGTGTACAAATCTAGATTTTTGCCACTTGGATTTTTTATGCTGTTCTTAACCAGTTATGTATCGATGTAGCGTAAAGCAAATTTAAAATAAAAGGAAAGTAAAGGAGTGCCAAAAAAACGTCAAAAAAATGTATGGAGGAGTGAGATTAATGACATCATCAGAGGTGCTTGTGGAGGTTTTTTATTTGGCATACCCTTGTTGTACACAATGGAAGTCTGGTGGATTGGATCGCGGGCCAAACCACAACTGATGATGATTGCGATCGCATTGATGTTTATTGTGGTTTACTTGCTCAATCAGATAGAAGGCTTTCGGAAACGCAGATATAGCTGGATAGCTCATCAAGCTGCAATGGATACCGTTGAAGCGATCGCGATCGGAATCGCTTGCTCTACATTTGTGCTGTTACTATTACGAGAATTGACACCAGAAACTTCCTTAAGGGAATCTTTAGGTAAAATCATCTTTGAAAGTGTGCCTTTCGTTATCGGTGTAGCATTCAGATCGACTTTTTATCGAGTGGGGAAAGTGAAGAAGGCGCATTTATATTTAGCCAGAACCCGCGCCAAGGGCAGTTAAATCTGCGTGTTGGTAGTTATAAATTGCCATAATAGCGTGTGGTTATAAATTACCAACAACCTGCAAAGATATCTAGCCCCGACTGATAGCGCAGCATTAGCGAGTCCGCGTACTCTTACAGAGAAGCAAGCTACGCGCAGCGTCTCGTAGAGAGCGTCTTGATTCTGAATTCTGAATTCTGGATTCTGCATTCTTCTTCAATGACGCACAGTAGCTTAAGCTTTGACTTTAGCTTTTGACCAGACACCATTTTCATCTTCATCATATTGCTGGTGAATAGTTTCCCAAGCAGCTTGTTCGGCTGTAAACTCGTCACTTTTCTCATTGAGTACAACGTTATAGCGCTCAATGAATGTCCTTTGAGCTTCGGCAGAAAGATGGGCGCGAACTTCAGGAGATAAGTCTTCTGGACTGTTGCATTGTCCAGAATAAGAACGAGCCAGAGTTTTTTCAATTGTGTGAATTTCTTCGCCACCAGCACTTTCGAGCAGCAATTGAAATTCGCCAGAGCGATCGCTCGGAACTTCTGCCATCACGAAAAATTCACCAGCTTGTAAGCGAGTTTGGTAGATAGCCGCTTTATCTTCTGGCATTCCCAAAGTAGTTAGAACCGATACTAGACCGGCACCTGCACTACCTGCGATCGCACCACTGGCAGCCCCCAACAGCACTGCACCAATAGGCCCCGCTGCCACAATTGGGCCGACAAAGGGAATAAACAATACGCCTACACCCGTAAGCAAGCTGAGAAAGGAACCAAACAAGGAACCAAAAACTGCTCCTGTTCTCAAACCTCCCAGAATCACATCTTTTTTACTAATAAAGCCAGCAATTCTCGTTTCCGACTGGAAATTTCTGCCCATAACCGAAATATGATCTCTAGGCACACCCCTATCTAGTAAACGCCGAATCACATCATCAATTTGCTTCTGATCTTTGAATACAGCAGATATTGTACGTTCTGCTTTATATACTTCTGGCATATAAATAATCCTTGTATTATGTTGTTTTTTGAATGAATATGATGAATGGGTAGATGTAGCTCAAATACGCTTTGGCTAAGGTTTTTTAATGAAAACTATAAATCACAAAGATGCGATGAATTGCCGCCAATACGAAAGACTGATTCTTGTAGAGACGGCGATTCATCGCGTCTCTTGTCTGAACCTAATAAATAAATCGGCGGGCGGCTATCCTGGACACCTCTCTTGTTGGGATAGGATTCCCGCCGATTTTCGTTGAGGGAAAAATCAATCCTCCCTCAACTAATTTCACAGTCAGACATTCCTCAGTTAAAAGCTATACACCTACAGGAGTCTTAGACTTTGATGCTGGCTTTCTACCATCTGGATCTAATGCTTCCCCTTCAATAAATGAACGCAGCATCCAAGCAATCTCCTCATGCTGTTCCAGCAGTCCAGTTAAAAAGTCAGCAGTTCCTTGATCGTGAAACTTCTCACCAGACTGATCTACATGATCTCTCAAGTTACGAATAACCTGCTCGTGGTCATCCACTAGATTAGCTACCATGCCCGTAGCTGTGGGAACATTACCAGCATGTTCCTTCAGGGTAGCAAGCTTGAGAAATCCCTCTAAAGTGCCAACTGGATAACCGCCCAAAGCACGAATCCGCTCTGCCAAGGCATCAATATTTAGAGTCAACTTTTGGTAGTGTTCTTCCCAAAGCTGGTGCAAAGAGCGGAACTGAGGGCCGACGACATCCCAGTGGTACTTTTTGGTTTTCACTAGCAATAAATAAGCATCTGCTAAATCTTGATTTAACAGATTAATTACACCTTCACGCTGTTCTTCAGTCAAACCAATGTTTATCGCGCGCATTATTTTTCATCCCTAAGCAAACTTATTTATTAACTTCCCAAATTTTCTACCTAATCCACATCAACCAAAGGAAGCATTATGAGTTTAAATTAATTATCACATTACATAGTTATACCTATGTCTTAATAGGTAGTAGCGCAAGGCAAAATTCAAAATTCAAAATTCAAAAATATTACAGCGTAAGCATTTCATTGATTTTGAATTGGTAGCTTATTTACGCCGTGTTGTAGTAGTACTATTCAGATAATAGGAGTTTTAACAATTAACATAGATTTATTTATTTTTGGTAAAAAAATAATCATGATCAGCTGTTGCGTCTTTAATTTGCACTAATATTTTTTCAATATGATTGTAGGGTGGGTAAAATGAGCGCCCTGATAATGTAAGTTGTATACGTAACAGCTTATTGATATATAGGAATCCTATTTGATTTTTGAAATTATCTACGTAGTCGGGGAGTAGGGAATTAGGCTTTTCGAGTTGTTGTACCGAGCTTTTTTAGAAATCAAATATTAGTCCTATAGTAGTCAATTAAGACAGTTATAAGCAAAACTCCGCAAAGTATCTAGTGCAACACGGCGTAAATAAACCACCCATTTAAAATAGCCAGAAAGCTTACAAAATATGCATTCTTTCTTTTTACTTTTGCCTTTTTACTTTTGCCTTTTTGTACTAGCCTATTTTCCCTAAGTGTTTAACAAATCATAATGGGCGATCGCTTTTACGCAATCACCCATTATTACCGATAAATTACCAAGGTATTAACTCTATTTCTTACCTGTAACTTTATCCAACAAATTCTTTACATTTTCTTCTACTGAGTTTGCGCTCTGCGAATTTCCAGGATTCTTTTGCTGGTCAATATCAGCATCTCCCTGAACCTCATTGAGTCCTTTGTTAGACTCCTTTTGAACCTTTTCCAGTCCCGCTGGTGGTTCTTTCGCAGCTTCGTCAGTTTTGCGCTGAATATCAAGTAGTTGTGTAGTACCTTCGGTAGGCTTGCTTTGGTAGCTATCGATTGCAAAAGCAGGAAAAGCATTAGAGAATAATATTAGGGCACAAGTAAAAGCTACGACTAGAAAACGTACTGGACGGAAAATAGATAAAACAGAAGCAATAGTCTTCATTTGAAATCCTCGTTAACAGCTTTAACAACGCAGAACTTTCACCGAAAGAGCGAAGCACATACCCTTATTTAGCAATTTGAGCAATCATAAAAATTGTCAGCCGCGCTTCAATCTAGAAGTTCTTGAAAAATGAACCTGAAGTTCAAATTTAAGCTCTTCCTTTCAGGTTCCATGCTTATACTTTTACTTTGAGAATGCGAATGTCTGCATCAATCTCTAGAATGAAGTTTACTACATCTTTAGTTATAATAAAATCAATCTCTAGGTATATCGACTTAATCTTTCATGGCTCTGCTATTGATGTTCAGTTCGCTCAACTTTATCCAATCAAAGAACTTTTTGGATTAATCCGGTTCAGTTAAACCCAAAATCCCTGCTAGAGACGCGTTAGCTTGATGAAGCGAAGCTTTGCGTCTCTAAAAGTCTCAAATCAGTACTACAAATTCTTAACCCAAGCGTATTGCTTTAAGGATTATGCACCTGAGACACTTCTTTTGAAGTATTAATTTATACACAAAATATTTTCCTTTAAACTTGATAAGTCTGCCTTATTACCTCTTCTATTGAACTTACGCGATGGAACATTTCTATTAATTCATGGGATCTTGTTTTTCGCTTTGCCAGCAGCACTTTTAGTGGTGTTAAATAATGAACATCTGAATCATCTCCCAAAGCGACTTCGGCTGCTTGTAAGATTTTTGTCGCATTTACGAAAATATCCTCGTTGTCAAAACCTTCTTTTGCAGAAAGTTGATGTAGTGCAGCATCAGGTACAGTTGCTCTACCCAGCAAAGTTTCATCTAAAACCAAGCCTTTCAATAATGTCAGCAAAGCCGCATAGATTAAAAAATCATCACAACTATCACAAGCCTTAAATTCAATACGTCCTACTTCAGCCGGAATGCGGGCGATTTTTGTCAAAGAAGGTATGCTCTTAATCAGTTGTTCCTGTTTCGGAACAAAAACTAAAGTTGCTGGTCTTTTTCCAGTTCTGATAAATGTTCGTACTGATAAACCATTCCATAAACCTCCCTGATAAAAAGGAGAACTATAACTAAAAGGAACAATATATGGGCTGTAATAAGTTAATTTTCTACCAATATCAATCACTCTTTCTATAGACAAATCTGCCACTGAAATATTTAAGTCTGGCCCATAAGATACCATGTGAATATTAGCAGTTTGTTCGTCAGGATAAGCTTCTAGCTGTTTGATTTCATAATTGTTTAATGGGGGTTGAGGCTCAAAGGCTGGATTGTAGGGATTGAAACTAACCAAAACTGGTAATAACCCAAAATCAGTAGCAACCTCACGTAGTAAGTTAAAACTTTCTGATAATTCGTTAATAGCGCCTTGAATATGAGAATGGATAGTTGTTCTAATTTCAATACCTTTAACATGACAGTCTATCACCTCATCGGAATCTGCAAATCTTTCAAATCCCTCAATATACCATCTCTTCATCTTAATCCCCGCATCCCCGACACGTAATTGAGGATAGTCGCTGGGGTATGTAGGTAGCCTTTCAATAATTTGATTGAAATCAGCAAATTTTGTGTGAGAAAAATCAGCAAATTTTCCTTCTTTATTTAAGAAAGCGACTTCATGCTCAATGCCAAAGAAAAACATTATGTATACCTTAATTGTTTAGAGTTAACCTAATAATAGTAATCCTAAATCATTTGTGAAAATCAGATAGGATTGCGATACAGGAGGAAATAACAAGCAGGTTTGTATCCTGACAAACTTCCATCACTGTGTTACGCAAATTTCAGTCTTGAATCTTATTTATTTTTCAATTGTGAATTTTCCCTACTCCTCCCACTACCTTCATAGTCACTGGTTAGGGTAGCTTAGTAGTGACTGAGGAAAGCTTGAGACGTGAGTTTATGACAAGTACCGTTCAATCCCCCTACAGCAGCGAACAGATTGCCGCTTGGTTGCGTGGACTGCTAACCATTGCTTGGGCAGATGGTAATTTTGACGATCAAGAACAGGAATTAATTGCCAGCATCACTAAAGATGAATTAGCTCTTGGGATAAAATGGGACTCACTAGAGGTAATTACGCCAGAGGAATTAGCCGCAGTGTTGGGTAAAGGTACGCCAGCAGCGGAAAATTTTTTAAGGACAGCAGTGATGGTAGCGATCGCAGATGGTACTTATTCTCCCAGCGAAGATGAGGTTCTGCAACAGTTCTGCCAAGCCTTAGAACAACCAGAGAATTTTCTGGAAGCCCTTCGCCACACCCTAGAACACCCAGAGCGAATCACCTCCACTATCCCCAGCACTGGACTTACAAAGCGTCAAATAAATGCACTACACCCCCTCCGTGACTGGCTGGATGGGTTAGATATCCAAGACCCAAGAGTAGCCCGCTTTTTGTGTAAAATGATTCCCTCCCAATGTCCCTTTGAGCGGGATGTCACCTTATTTGGACGCAAGATTGTGCATATTCCACCGATGTGTAAAATTAACCCCTTGTATGAGCAACTGGTAGGCTTACGTTTTCGTGCCCTCTCTTATCTAGCAGACAAATGTGGTGAAGATATTTCAGCATATATTTGAGTGCTGAGTGCTGAGTTGGAGAGTTAGGAGTTAAAAGTAAAGAGTAAGGAGTTAAAGTTAATTAAAAACTTATAATTTATAACTCAAAACTCAAAACTCAGCACTCTAAAAATATGCAATTTATCGACCAAGCAAAAATTGAAGTTGAAGCTGGCAAAGGTGGCGATGGTATTGTCGCCTTCCGGCGAGAGAAGTACGTGCCCACTGGTGGCCCCTCTGGTGGTAATGGGGGGCGAGGTGGTTCGGTGTTTTTCGTTGCCGATGAAAACCTACAAACCTTGCTGGACTTCAGATATAACCATCGTTTTCAGGCAGAAAAAGGTACTCGTGGTGGGCCAAAGAACTGCACTGGAGCCGCAGGAAAGGATTTAATGATCGAAGTTCCCTGCGGTACAACCATTTATGATGCTGAAACTGGTGAATTGCTGGGGGATTTAATTGAACCTCAGCAGACTTTATTGATTGCCCAAGGTGGTAAAGGCGGACTAGGAAATCAGTATTTCTTGAGTAACCGTAACCGCGCCCCAGAATACGCCCTTCCAGGATTACCAGGGGAAATAAAGCAGCTGCGCCTAGAGTTAAAACTTTTGGCAGAAGTGGGAATTATTGGCTTACCCAATGCTGGTAAATCCACTCTAATTTCATCTTTATCAGCAGCACGACCAAAAATTGCAGACTACCCCTTCACTACCCTCATCCCGAATTTGGGTGTAGTGCGGAAACCTACTGGCGATGGTACTGTTTTCGCCGACATTCCCGGATTAATTGCGGGAGCAGCTCACGGGGCTGGGCTGGGGCATGATTTCTTGCGCCATATCGAGCGCACACAGGTGCTACTTCACTTGATTGATGCCACTAGTGATGATGTGGTTAGAGATTACAACACAATCAAGGAAGAATTAAAAGCTTATGGACAGGGTTTAGCAGAACGTCCGCAAATTTTGGCACTGAATAAAATTGATGCAGTCGATCGGGAAACTGTTGATTTGGAGGCGTTAGCCACCCAACTAAATCATCTCTCCTACGCCCCAGTTTTTGTAATTTCAGCGGTTACTCGCACCGGATTAGAGCCGATGTTACAGGAAATTTGGGGAATTCTCGACCAAATGAAAGTTCCTGAAGCAGTGGAGGTATTTAGCTGACCGAACAAGGCAAAAGTAAAAAGGCAAAAGAAAAAAAAGAAAAATGGTTTGTTTGCGTAGCGTCTCGTAGAGAAGCCCCTAAATTTATTTATGGAACGAAATAAAAACATTTATTTCGAGACGTGCAGCGCGAGAAATAATACGTGGGAGCATCCACTTTTGGAAGAAACACCGGGCGATTGGAAATCGCGGCTACACAAACGAAGTCCGCCTACGCGGACTCTCTGAAACCCGTCTGCGCGGGTTTAGTTTGTATAGCCCCAGACTTCTAGTCTGTTCGCGTAGCGTGGGTCTTAGCGCAGGGCGATCCGCCAAAAGTCGATGTCTCCCTAATACGTCTTTCTTAAATCCTCTAAATTTAACGTGAATTCGATTGCTCATATAATACAGCACTTCCGGCAGCTATGAGGTACATCCTCAAAACTAAAAGCTATGCTAGGAGGGGGCAAGGATAAAAACTGTATTGCATAATAGCGGGAAGCGCTGTATCTACACAATTTGCTCAATCAAAAAACCTCTAAGAAGGTTTTACTACGCAAAACCGTCCCTCTCCGACTCGGAGAGGGACAGACTTGAACTTTAGTTCAAGGCAGGGAGAGGTCTGTCGAACTCACGTTAAATTTATTTATGGGAATTATCTTTTTACTTTTTACTTTTTACTTTTTACTTTTTTAAGTATCCTGGCTCAAGGGAATCTTAATCACAAACTCAGCGCCTTGTCCTGGCTGCGAAATACATTCTAAGAAACCGCCATGTCTTTGTGTAACAATCTGATAGCTGATGGCAAGTCCCATTCCCGTACCTTTGCCGATGGGCTTGGTGGTAAAGAAAGGATTAAATAGTTGTTTCTGAACATCTTCTGTTATTCCTAATCCATTGTCGGCAATCTTAATTGTTACCAGATTTGGCTCTTGTAGTTGGGTACAAATGTAAATTGTCGGAATTGGGCATTGAGAAGAGGCAGAGGGGCACTTAGCAGGGAGCAGAGGGGAAAGAGGTAATTTTTTATTCTCCCCCTTACCCCCTGCGCCCTGCTCCCCTGCTTCTTCCCCACTCCCCGCTCCCTCTTCTAAAGCATCGATCGCATTTGACAAAATATTTATGAATACTTGATTTAGCTGCCCAGCGTAACATTCAACCAGGGGTAATTTGCCATACTCTTTGATGATTTTAATTGTTGGGCGTTGGTCATTACCCTGGAGGCGGCTTTGCAAAATCATCAGAGTACTGTCGATTCCTTCATGAATATCAACAACTTTCATTTCGGCTTCATCCAAGCGCGAAAAAGTTCGCAAGGAAAGCACAATCTCTCGAATCCGGTTGGCCCCACCTTTCATTGAGTTGATTATTTGTGGCAAATCTGATTTCAAAAATTCCAATTCGATTAGTTCTACAAAATCCTCAATTTCTGGTACAGGTTCAGGATAATGACTTTGGTAGAGTTCTAAAAGCAAAAATAAATCTTGGGTGTATTCCTGGGCAGGCGTGAGGTTGCCATAGATAAAATTGACCGGGTTGTTAATTTCATGTGCCACTCCTGCGACTAGTTGCCCCAAACTGGACATCTTTTCACTTTGAATTAAGTGAGTCTGGGTATGTTGAAGTTCCTGGAGTGCAACTTTAAGTTCTTCGGCTTGTTGTCGGAGTTGCGCTTCCGACTTTAAGAGGGCTTCCTTGGCTTGTTTGCGTTCTGTAATGTCTCTAGCAACAGCTACCTGACAGAAAGGCTCTCCTGTTTCAGGATGTTTAACTATAAACAGGCTGCAATCAGTGGGAATTTCTATACCTGTTTGAAAATGTCTATGGCGAAACTCGCCTTGCCAGAAACCATGTTGCAACATCAAAGGAATAATTTGTTGCTGAAACTCGGCAAAAGCTTCTGGTGAATGAAAATCAACCACTGACTTTGTTTTGGCTACTTCCAAGTTACTAAGTCCCAACATCTTGAGTCCGGTTGGGTTCACATAAGTAACTTGCCCTTCCATTGAAGAAATGCCAATAAAGTCACTGCTGTTTTCAATCAAGGCGACAAATTTTTGTTGTTCCTCTTCGGCGCGTTTGCGTTCTGTGATATCTAACACCATTGAAGCAACGCCAATCACCTGCCCATCAGGAGCCACTAACGGATTGTTATACCACTCACCAACTATTACTTTGCCATCTTTAGTGATGTTTTCATTAATACTAAAGCTTCCTCCGCGTTGTGTTAGCAGGGCGGTGATAATCTCATTTACGTGCTTTTTGGCATTTTCAGGTATTATGACCTCAAAACAATTCCCCAGCATTTCCTCTGTGGTGTATCCAAAGATTTTTTCTGCCGCCCGATTCCATGTCTGAACCTCAAATTTGGTATTCCATTCAATAATGGCTAAAGGTGTTTGCTCAATCAGCAATGCTAGTTTTTGCTGTGAAGCCCTGAGTTCTGCCTCTGCTTGCTTGTATTCGGTAATGTCGCGGTAGTACCAAATTCTACCGTAATAGTCTCCTAAAGGTGATGTGTCATCACAAGCCCCTAGCTGTTTATGCACAGGTGCAGAATAGCGTTCAAAAATCTTTCCAGACTTCAGGAAAATTTCATCACGGCTGCTTTTTTCTGGATGCTGGTAAAGATATTCTGTTTTAGCGAGAAATTCGTCTGGATTTACTAGTTGGTCTAGCACCCATCTCAAAATTTGACGAGCATCGCGTGTTTGGAGTAATGCGGCAGGAATTTGCCATAGCTGGGAGAATTTCTGATTGGATGATATAACTGTACGATTTTCATCAATAATCAGAATTCCGTCTATGGAAGCTTCTTGTTGAGCTTGGAGTAAAGCATTAGTACGGTGTAGGTTTTTCTCTGCTTGTTGGCGTAAGCGCAACATAGCTTGCTGTTCGCTGATGTCTCGAAGCAACCAACGCCAGCCGACCTGCTGACCCTCTGAATCATACATAGCAACCATCTTGATACTAGCAGGGAAAACTGTACCTACTCGTAACTTTAGATGGACTTCCCAATCCTGCACCTGCTGCAAATTTGCCAATTTGGCCATGACAATTTGGTGGTCTGCTTCAGCGACAAAGAGGATGAATGGTTTACCGATGAGATAGTTTTGTCTCACAGACAGTAAGGCTCCACTTACATAGTTAGCCTCTTTGATGATGCCGGCGACATCAGTCACCAAGTAAGCATCTGGGGCCAGATCAAACAAATCCTGGTAACGCTGCCGCTCTAATTCAGCCATTTCGTGAGCGATCGCAAATTTTTCGTTTTGTTGGCGCAGTTCTTCTTCAACTATCTGGAGTTCTTCGAGGGTTTCCCGAAATGCCTCGCTATTTTGTATTTGTTCAGTAATATCACTAGCTCTGCCACTCACACCGAGAATTTTACAGACTTCATTCTGCAAAATGATGTCTCGAATACTACCCACCAGAAATTTATTACCAGTCTCATCCTCAAAGCAAGACTTTTTTGTAGAGATGAGATGGGTTACACCCTGAGGATCGGTAAAAATATCCTGGTTCTCATTAGTAATATTTGTGGTGAAAACCAGTTCATCTCTTTCCCGAAACACATCAGCTTCCATTTGCGGCAAAAAATCATAGTCTGACTTACCAATTAATTCTTCTCGGCTATAACCGACGAAATCACAGTAGGTATCGTTAAGTAATACCCAGCGATGTTGACGGTCTTTGACAAAAATTGGGTCAGATATGCCATTGATTATCTGATGCAGAAACGCCAGACAGAAATTTTGCTGCTGCGTGTTTTGTTTTGGCGCAGAGTTATCTAAGAATCTAGGATGGTTCATACCCGAATTTATCTCTAAAATCAAGCTAAACAGCTTTTGTTTAGCGGTGTGTGTGTCAGCATGAGTAGTCTTTATTATTCCCAGACTAGCTACAAATGCAACAGGGGATTGGGGCTGGGGATTGAGAAAATTTTGTTTTCTTTGGGAACAAAAAGATGGGCTACGCCAACGCATTCATCGACTGTGACCGAAAACGACTCATGATACAAGCCCCTAAATTGATGATGTTGTTAGCGAATTAGTCAGGGGTCAGACCCACAAGTAGAGCGTACCTCTTTGGGGATCTTGCTACGCGCAGCGTCTCCAATAGTTGCAACGTGACTGTTTGAAAAAGTACATATAATACTTTCTGAATAATATTTCCAAAGAATATTTATCGAAAAAGTGAAGGTTCAAAACCTCGCCCCTTGTGGGCGAAACAGTCCTTGTATCTGAAGGTAGGTAAAAACCCCTCTTCCCGTTGTGTCTGTCTTGATTTTGAAGTAATGAGTAATAAGTAATAAGTAATGGGTATTACTCATTACTCATTTTATATTTACAGATGTGCCAAGAGATGAAATATGGCTAGATGCTTGCAAGTATTGACTGAATAATGTCAGGATGAGTCTGCGCGCTCTTCATACAAGTGAAAACTTAATTTCAGAAAAACTTATTTTATTCTGTGAAAATTTTATGCTTAAAGGATTGAGAGTTAGTCTGCTACTATTAGCAGTTCTGGGAAATCTGGCATGGTCATTTAGTGCCAAGGCAAATTTTAACGGTAAACTTACTGTGGAAATAGATGGCTTGAAGAATAAAGAAGGACAAGTCTGTGCGAGTATCTTTGCAAGCAGTGAAGGATTTCCTAGCGATCGCGATCGCGTCTTACAAAAGCAGTGTACCAAAATTACTGACAATCCCTTAACAATTACCTTTGACAACTTAAAAGCAGGTAGTTACGCCGTTGCTGTCTTCCACGATCAAAATAATGACCGCATTCTTAATCGCAATATCTTGGGTATACCAAGCGAAGGCTTTGGATTTTCTAGCAACCCAGAAATTCGTACCAGAGCGCCCAAATTTAGCGAAGCAGCATTTTTAGTCGCAGGCCCGAATACCAATATCCAAATCCAGTTAAAATATTTTTAGGCTGACAGCAGATTTAAACTTACTCCACTGTCATAAGAGCGTTAGCGAGTCATCGAGCGTCACAAGCGTCATTTTGAATTTTGAATTCGGAGCAAAGCGACGTGACTCTATTGTGGTGAATCTTTGTCTGAATTTTCCGGTAGACTTTGTTGTTCTGGTAAGCCACGCATTCGATTCATCTGAGTTAAAGCATATCGTGCTGTTGCTTGCACATCTGGGTCTGGGTCTTCCAGCGCATGGCGCAACATCTGAGTCATTTGACCCATCATGTCATAAACGCGTGTCAGGTCACGGATCGCATTTTGCCGCACCTGCGGGCTTTCGTCTTGGATTGAAATTGCTAAAGCACGGTTCATCGGTTTGAGTATGCGAGTACCAATTTCTGCCAAAGCTGCCAAAATTAAACTGGTTTCTTGAGAATCAGCATCAATCATCAGATCAACTAGATGTTGAATTGCCCGCGAATCTCCCTGCTGACCCAAATCCCAAATAGCCTTACGCCGTTTCGTGGGGTCAGAACTGCGTAAGTCTTGAATTAATTCGTCAACGATATTGAGTTTAGCAAGACGGGAAGTTTTTTCTGGTAGCAGCAATTGTGGGGGAGGTGGTGGCGTAGTTATTTGTGGGTTACTTATAGTCTCTGGTGAAGGTGGTGTCATCTGTTTTTTGTTAGCTTCACTTAAACTTTTAGTATTAGATATCTCGTACTTTTGAACTTTGGTTAAATTGCCATATTTGACCTGACGAAACCATCTCAGTAGGTAAAAAAGTGCGCCTATACATCCCATAACTCCGATGGCAAATATTAACCACCAGACAAAGCCTCTCTCGCTTGGCTTGGGTTTTGCAGTTGGTTTAGAAGTTGGAATAGTTGCAATAGGAGAGGCAAATATTGGAGAGGTGATAATCTGATTTTTGGTAGCCAAAGCAGCTTGCAGTTTTTTACTAGTCTCCAAACCTGTAAGACCATCTACTTCTAAACCCTTTGCTTTCTGGAATTTAGCTACAGCGATTTCCGTACTGATAGTGTACTGTCCATCTACTGCACCACTGTAGTATCCCAACTGCTTTAATTGGGTTTGTAGTCTCTGCACATCTGATTTTCGGCTACCATATCTCAAAACAGCCGGACTAGCAGTAACTATCGAACTCGCTTGTGCAAGTTCTAAAATTTTAGGTGCTAGGTTAGGTGTGGCTATACTTGAGCGACTTGGGTAAAAACCCACACAAGAAAAACAGGTAAATATCAGAATTGAGGAACGGCATAGCCTCATATTGCAAGTTTCAGCCTAAACGTGCTTTTGAAGTCTTCGATACCACAATAGCTTCTTGATGACCAAATGTTAACTGTTATTTTTTATTGGGCATTGGGCAAAACAGTTCCGAGTTCCGTTAGCGGATAGCTAAGGTTTAGCCCGTTCCGAGTGCTGAGTAGGGAATCTCACTTCTTTACTCAGCACTAAGTTTCTGGTTCAGATTCTCTGACTACTAGACTTATGGGGTTCAATTTGTTAAGAGATTTTTCTAAAACTGGTTGCTGTATATTAGCTATTTCGCCGACGGTAATTGTGTTGTTTTGTCCTGCTAAAGCATCACGTTGGTTAATTAGATAGATGCTGATTAAAGTGAGAAATACTCCTATCCACTGTAACGGACTAAGGACTTCTGATAGAAAAAGATTGCCAAATAGTAGCGCAAAGACGGGTGTGAGGAAGGTGAGGGAACTAAGACTAGTGAGACTGCCACTAGAGGCAAAGTAGAAAAATAAACCGTAGGCGATCGCACTGCCAAATACAGTAGCATAACTCAAAGCCGCTAAATCAGATCCTCCCAGATTCTCCCATTGCTGGGATTCGACAACTGATGAAACCCCCCATAGTGGCAATCCACCCAGAATCATGTGCCATCCTGTAGCGCTTACTGGGTCAGCATATCGGCACACAAACCGAATCAACACTGTTCCCACTGCCATTGATAGCGCTGCTAACAGCATTAACCACTCACCACTAGCAAACAAATCTTGCCAGTTGCCTATTGTAATATTTGCGCCTGAGTCGAGAAAATGTAAAATCCACTCATCAGGTAAACCAATTAAACTAATACCTGTGACTCCCAAGCCTAGCCCCAGCCATCCCCAAAAACCAATGTGTTCTTGGAATAACCACAACGACATCAATGCAACAGCTAAGGGTTGTGAGTCAATCATCACAGACCCTAACCCTGCACTGGTTCTAACTAATCCCTCTGCCAAAAACCCTTGAAATAGCGTCCCATCAACTAGGGCAAATAAGGCAATCCACAGCCATGCAGCCCAACCTTTCGGCTGGGGTTTACCCATAAATGCTGCTGCAATCAGAATTAACACCCCTGCTGGTATCAAACGCACTCCTGCCATGAATAGCGGTGTGGTATGGGGTATCACTCCTTTCATGGCTACCATTGCCGTTCCCCATAGAAAAAAGGGGGCGATTAACAGGAGTGAGGCGAAGGGAAGTCGAGATGCACTGAGTTTCAGTTGCATGGGTTTGCTGATGCCTTTGTTTAACAAGCGCAAAAATTGCTTTACCCAATCTTACCGAATTATGTAGTTTTGCGATCGCATAGCGTCTTGGAGAGAAGGAAAGAATACTCAGGTGTCGTAACGAATTCTCTGCGCTTACCTCTGCATCCCTATCCCTCCGCAGACTAAGAAAAAATTGAGGTGCAAGGGACTTCCCACAAATAAATTAACGTGAGTTCGACAGACCTCTCCCTGCCTTGAACTTTAGTTCAAGTCTGTCCCTCTCCGACTCGGAGAGGGACAGGTTTTGCTTAGTAAAACCAGGGAGAGGTCTTTTGGGTGGACATGATATGACCAGTCGAACTCACGTTAAATTACCCAATATTGTGGGGTAGCCAAGATGCCATTGGCGTCAAGTTAAGGCTGGTTCCCAAATGTCAAGTGACCTTTTGGCATTATCCCTATGCCGTTTGCGAACAGCTTTAACAAGTCCCATTGAGCGATGATTTTCGATAAGCCAAGGTATAAGTTCTAACTGTGGGTTCTGCAAGCATGCACGGTTAAAGAAATACAAACTGCGGAACACCATCTCAATAGAAATACGTTCTACAGGCTGCTGTAGAGCGATAGCAACATCGGCACATAGATCGTTGAGTACAGCGTAAAAAATACAAGTTGCATAGAGTTGCATTTTGACCCCGTTAGCTCCCCCAACCCAGAGGTAAGATAGACCCAGCAAGCGTTTTGTAAGTAAAAAAGCATCTTCAATACGCCAACGTCGTCTGTATAAATCACATATTTGCTGTGCTGAAAGTAGATCCGGGTCAATCACATTGGTTAAATAGTTATACCAAGTATTACCCCACAACACTGATACTTGTCGCATTGGATGGCGACATGGGTTAGTATGATGCAGTCCCATTTGAATAATCTCATCTTTGTAATCAGAGGTACGCCATAATACACGCACAGTCCGATAAACAACTTTCGATTTTTGTCTTGTTAAAACATACTTACCAGCATCAGTTAAAGCATCAAACCACTCAAATCCATAGAAACCCATATCTACTAATAACAAACCATTTACTGGCAGAATTGATAATAAAGATTTCCA
>NZ_JBALFD010000081.1:0-17410 GCF_036916985.1 Nostoc sp. | reverse complement strand
GGGGACTTTGACTCCGGTTCCCCCCTTCTTAAGGGGGGTTAGGGGGGATCAACAAGTGCCCCAAATCACAACTAAATACTTTTCAAACAACCTCTAAGGGCGATCGCTCTTTAACGGGTAAAGTAAAATGAAATCAATCGACATTAGAAAAGCGATCGCTTTCCTACTGTGGGGAGGCATCGCTCTTTTAGCAGCTTGACTCAATGTGAATTTTGGGACTTGCCTTTATTCAGCAACGCCGATATTGCCGCGATCGCACACCCTTGTATCTGCGCTGATTTGGCGACTTGCGTCTGGATACAGCAGACTCAGTTTTTACGGTTCTTGCGATGAGATCCACGTCGTAACTTACGACACCGGCCTGGAAGGCCGCCATCAATAACTCTGGAAACGTACTTTCGCCGGCTTGGTCAGTCCGCAATGCGGTGATTAGTGCATCACGGTCAAACGGCGGCACGTCTGCCATGCCAGTGATAAGAGGTGTTCCTTGCATTACTACCGGACCCTTCTCAGTTAAATACAAGCTTTGGCAGCTAGGTAGTGACCAAAGATTGCGTGTTACGCCCACGCTGCGAAGTGTCTCAGCGAGATAGGGAAAGCCCCCAACCTTGGGCCGACTAGCGATCGCCCGTTGCTGGGCTGATTGGAGATTTTCGATCGCATTGCTCATAGGTATGTACCTCTCTGTGCTTTAGCAGGGTTGATCTAATGGTGGTCGAGCCAAACTTTACAGACATCCTGTTGCGGTCTAACTATTTATTATGCGGAAACTTTCTATATAACTACCCCTTCAGCGAGTGACTATACGGAATTTTTCTGTATAACATTTATATTCGGGTATTATAGGGAAATTTTCCGTATAACTACCTTAATTCAGCTGTTTACTTATATCTTATTTTCCACATAACATCCTCAATTAGAATCTTTTGCGGAAAATTTTTGAATATCAGTGCAAATAAAATACTTCTAAAGTCCATAAATTTTATAGTTGGCTTATCGTTTTGGCTCGTGATTCATGCAGCATTCTACAATTGAGCCATTACGTGGAATCCAACCCGTAAACTCTTGATTCTTCGTTGACCGCATCGGCACAACCTATCAAATTGACCATACTGTTAGATAAAACGCACGGTGCGCGTAGCTTGCTGCCATAGGCATCGCCCCCTGGACTAACATTTCCTCGCTTGTATTCGGCACAGATGCTAGGGCGATCGCCTATTGCCATTATTTGCAAGATATCCAGGCTACTTTTTACAGGGCGTGATGATTCAAGTTGCGGGGATTCGCAGCTGTAGGGGTACGTAGCTTGCCAACCTAGTCATCGCCTGTCTGCTACGTTTCCTCTAAGAATTCGGCACAGATGCTAGGGCGATGTCTGCTACATTTCCTCTCTTCTCTTCTTAGGCTGCGCCAACGAGACGCTATTCGCGAACGCTTGTATTTTGGGCGATCGCTGGAATGTTTTTTCATAACATCAACTTCTTGCCATTGCTCCGTGTCATTGCTTTCCCATTTTCAAAGAGGAAAGGAGCGATCGCCTATAGTGGGACTTAGGCAAAAAGTAGCCATAAAAAAGCCTCAAATGTATATCCAGAGAGACTTTAACCTTGATTTGCCTAGTTTGTTGATATATCTGGGTTTCAAGCATTTTTGAGCCTTTGGTGTATTTCCCTTGCCCTGTATAGGTTTGAGGCTTGTTTCTCTTTGAAAAATGTTTAAGTCCCGATAGCAGAGTTACTAACTTCGTATACTAAAAACGGATGATTGCTAGACTTTTGCCCAGGCAAAAATCTTTGTATATAAATACTTCTGGCGATTTTAAAACTAAAGCTGCAACCCGTCTTTAGTATACCAATTGTTCTACGAGTTGCAGTAGATTTTTTTCAATTTGCCCAAGGGCAACGGTTGCAGAGGTTTTATCTATATCGTGAACTAGCCAGTATATGCCTACGGCGGGCAACGCCTACGCACATTGGCCAAGACACGCGATCGCCCTTCATTTCCTCTAAGAAATCAGAATAGTTAACAGCTTTCTCTATTGTTATAATTATTCCTACTCCTTCAACTTATTGAAAATCTAACACTTTCATCTCTGGAAGATAACGCTGTAATGTCCCCAGTTCGCTGTGACCAGAGATTTCCTGAATAGTTCTCAAAGGTATCCCGGCTGTACCCCACGATGACCTGATCAGGTGTTCTGGTAGCAATGTAACAGGAATGGTACGTTAAGCTCGAAATCCTTGCTATGGCTAAATTTTAGCCATCACCCACAAATGAGTTTTTTCTGTGATTTAGTCCCGCCCTATCCTATTTCGTAATCTAGGAGTAATTTTAGTAATGGAAGAGTTGCTTGAACAAATTGAAAGAGCATTAGATGCTAATCTTTATTATTTAGCTCTTATGTCAACTCTAGTATTACCTGATATTGCAGGAGCGATATCATATTCACCAAAAGGTTCTTCAGACTCAGAATATTATGATAGATGGTTTGATAAATACGTGGATGATAAATCATTAACAGGAGAACAAAGCCGTTTATTTAGAAACAAAATACTTCATCAAGGTACTTCAATTATTCATGGAACTACTTGTTTTAAGGAAATAGCTTTTATTTATACAAGGATGAGTACAGAAAGACAAGTTATTATCCATAACAGTTTAGATAATTTAGGTGGAAGAGGTATTCTTTATATCGATATTCATCTATTTTGTGATTCAGTCCTTAGAGGAGTTCGTAAATGGCTAAATGAAGTTAAAAATACAGAACAGTTTCAAAAAAACTATTCTAAATTTATCAAATTTCATCCTAATGGCTCGCCAGAATACACACCTAATATACCAGTAATAGCATCTGCACCTTTAGATTCAGAGCCATAAAGCTTTTATTTATAAATAATGTTAAGACAAGGCGATGGAGCGGCTGATAGTAGGTTTCACTACTTCCGGCTTATCTATATGTTTTTTTGATTTTCAATTGTATTGAGATTGATAGGTTAATGTAATGGCTGATGATTTAGTTCGTAGATTAACTCCTGAAGAAGAGGAATTACAAAAAAAACAGGCTGAACTGAGTTCTTTGGAGAGCGAACTAGCTCAAAATGAATTGGATTTGGCAACACTTCATGCTGAACTAAGTACATTAGAGCGGAAATATCAACAAATAATTGGTGTTAGGTATGCCGAGTTGGATCGAATAGAAGCTCAAATTATTGAATACATGGCGTATCTAGAATCTTCAAAAAACTTTCAACCATCTGATAATCTTAAGCAGCTTTATCGAAAAGTTGCTAAGTGCATCCACCCAGATTTATCAACAGATGAAACAGAAAAATTGCATAGACAAAAACTGATGGCTGAAGCAAATAAAGCCTATGAAGAGGGGGATGAAGAACGAACGGCTGCGAAACATCTTGTATTTGTGGGAAAGTAGTGCAGAGACAGTAAAAGGGGAAGGTGTTGCATCTGAGTTAATTCGTACTATTCGTAAAATTTCCCAAATCCGTATTCGTATTGGGATAATTGAAAAAGAAATTACAAGTGTACAGCAGACTGAGTTATACCAATTAAAAACTCAAATTATAAATGCTGAAAACTTAGGACGAGATTTGATCGAAGAGATGAAACGAAATATTGACCTACAAATTAGCGCTGCTAAAAAAAAGTTAGATGAATTAAGAGAGAAATTGTAACTATGGCAATAAGTAATAATGATAAAAAAGAAAAAATCACTTTGTCGGATAATTCTAAATTAATTAAATATTCTTCATCTGTAATTAGAAGAGGATTAGAGTTGGCCAATTCTATCACTCAAAACGAAATAAAAGAATCTGTCAATCAAACACCACAATTAACAACACAAGAAAATATTCAACTCCAAAGAAAAAGTTGGAAATGTATTCACACCTTAATTGGACATTCAAAAGAAATTATTTATGAAGAAAAAACTTACACAATATGGGGTGATAATAACTCAATTTCAATTAGTGATGATTGTCAACTATTAGCTACTATTAACCAATGGGGTAAAGCAGAAATTTGGAATATATCAAAAAGACAATTGATTTATCCTCTTGACTGTAGCTATGATTTTGACCAATATAACAATCGTAGTCATTGGTTATCTAAGTTAGCTTTATATTCTTATACGTTAGGTCAAAATTATCATATTAGTATACTGTCTGATAATCAAAGCTTTGTAAGTATCAATAGCGAAGAGATAAAAACTTGGAATATTATTAATAGACAATTAAAATATATCATTCCGGGTTCGACTTGTTTTGATGTCAATCAAGAAAAGCAAATAGTTGTAATTTACAATAATGATTCAATAGAGGTTATTAATCTTTCTAATGGTCATGTATTGCATAAATTACCTTTAGAAGATTTTTATACATTAGAAAATATTATTATTAGTCGTAATGGCATATTTATAGCAGCATCTGGAAGCAAATTTCTAAATTGTCACCACGATGAAAATGGTGAAGAATATTATGAAACCCAAAATAGTATAAAACTCTGGAATCTTTATACTGGGGAACTATTAAATACTCTAAATGAAGAGATTGATATCACCAGTAGTAAAAATGTTTCATCTATTAAAATTAGTCCTGAAGGCAAGTATTTGATTAGTATCGACAACTATTCATCGGAGGAAACCCCAAGCGATCGCCCCTTCCCCATCAAGCGAGGAAAAGCACTATGAAAATACTACCCAACGATACCTTTATAATTTTGACATCTGATTCACTGCCTGTAGTTTTGCAACGGCTGAATGCAAAAGTTGAACCGACAAAAGCATTTAGATTCTCTAGAAAACACGCCCCTTATCAAGGAACTATTTCTGAATCAGGTTTCCAAATCAGTCGTATAATTCACTACCGCAACTCACTTTTACCAGTGATTCAAGGACGCTTTGAAGTACAATCTCACCAAACTTTGATTCATGTACAAATGAGCATACATCCTTTTGTGATGGCATTTTTAGGATTCTGGTTTTTATTCTGGTATGGTGCAGTCATTCCTATAACATTGACAGGTACTATGCCTCATCAAATGGCTGCAATATTTGTAGGGATGCCTATGCTGATGCTAATTATTTTTTGGGTAGCTTTTTGGTCAGAAGCAAATCGCAGCCGGAGTGAATTGTCCCAAATTATTCAAGGAGAATTATAGTTGAAGTGCCTTGTCCCAAGTGATGGCATAACTATCAGCCCCTTAAAGCAGGCGATCGCACCAATTCAAGCGAGGAAACCGCAGGCAGGCGATCACTCTACCTCGTTTAGGGTTTCCTCGATTGAAACTAAAGAAGGCGATACCTGCGGTGGGCTACGCCTACGCTCATCCGAATTTACCACCCGTGTTGAGACAGTATTAGGTAAAGTAATTTAATGGGTAGTCAAGCGATGGCGCAGAGGGTCTACCATAAACGGTTTTGATAGTTGCTCTAATATAGCGTGTGTAACGTTCCAATCCAAACATCTCCTGTTTTAATAGCAAAGTACCTATTACCATTCTGGAGAAAACCTGACCTGTAAGCTTTTTGTTTGATTTTGTTAATTTCTGCTTCACTTATTTTGTCAATCTTTTCAGAAAAATAATTCTCTTCAACGTGGAGTTCCCACTGAAAATTTTCGAGACTGAAGTTGTGAATTTTATATTTTTCAAATGTAAACGTTCTAGCTTCATTGCTCTTTATAAAAGTATTGTTATATCCAACAATCCAATCTCCAGTCGCTACTACAACTTGAGAGTTGATAAAATGATGGTCAAACAACCATATCTTCAAGTAAAAAGGCTCTCCCCACTCCTGAAGTGTTTTATGCCAATTTAAATAAATCTCTATTAAAGCCTCTAGTATTAATCGGTTGTACCAAATGGGAGGGTTCCTTCTTACTAAGCGATACCAGGGGTCAATAGTGACCTTGACATAATCTCGTTGAGACTTGTGCAATTTTGCTGTATCTAGGGTGAGATTGTAATTCTTCCAATAGTTAATTTTTCTAACCTGTTTTTTCCAACCTCGAATCTTTTTTTTATTACTGTATAGGTTTGACATTGCCTTACTACAGGAGTTAACTAATCTACTACTCTAGTATGTATATATTTAGCTTTGAGTTACTTAGTTTGTATAAACCCGAAAGCTAGCGCAAAAACACAAACCATTTTCAGGTGCAATCGCTATGCATCCTCTAAGAATGATGAGCGATCGCACGGATAGATAGGCTTATCTATTGCTATGTGTTTTCTAGTACATTACTAACCAGTTGTGGCGTACCTCTGCGGGGATCTTGCTACGCGCAGCGTCTCCAAGAGTTGCTCCCGACCGAGTGCTGTGAGTTGGCTGCTCTTGTTCTTCTACAGCGTTGGGTCAACTTAGGCAATTTGTGACTGTTCTGTTTATATCTCATTTAAACAGCAATTCACAGAGTTGTGATGCCAAATTGCCAGAACCTTTGAACATAGCGCTGTCACTTCAACTTTTACAAGCCAACGCGAGTAGCGCGTCTCGTAGAGAGGAAACCCCAAGTGATTGCACCTGTCACACATTCATGTTCATGATTTTTGATTTTGTGACTTAAACCTACCTGCAATAAACTCTCGCTTAAATAAATGTTTTGTCTTGCGTTTGGTAACTCGCTCTCGCCACATCCGAAAACTGGATTCTTTCATTTGCTGCCGCATTAAGGCAATTACCTGTTTCTCTTGTAGCCCAAACTGAGTTTCAATAACATCCATTGGTGTTCTATCTTCCCATGCCATTTCAATGATGCGATCAATAGTTTCGAGATCAAGGTTTGGTAACTTCATGCCGAGAGCTTATAATTGGTCAATTCGAGCTACATCTATTTTACTTTTTATCTTAAAGAATTACGGCGTTGCTCCCGAAAGCGGGATGATTTAGCAACTAATAAAATCTCTCCCCATGCTCCCCCTGCTAAAATACCTTTACTTCGGATAATATCAAGATTTTTTTGAAAATTAAATATAATATTTTCTTCACCTGGAATTTCACGAGGAATAGAGTTTGAAGAACTACCAGGTTGATAAGGAAAATTGATATAGTGCCAAGTTGGGTAATTAAATGCTTGGTTATTTCGAGCTTCATCTGGCCATTTTGCTGCCCACATAAATAAGTACAAATTTTTGTTTTCAGCAGAAATATTAGATTGTTTGAGGGAATTCCACTGCTGCTCAAATTGAAGGTAATTAGTAAAACTATTACTACTCCTGTCAACCACCCATTACGATAAACTTTGCGCCAAAAATTAAATAACACTAGGTCTAATTTAACCTCGTAAGTCCAGTAGTCCGTTTGCATTCCGAGCTAAAAACACAACAGGATAATAACTAACTGTGCTGCTTACGTAGGTTAAATTCTTATTAGTGTGAGATTATGTCTCTTAATTGTGCGATCGCTGTCTTGATATTCAGCATTAGTTTCACTCATAACCAGAGGGCCATAGCCTTTGATTACCCCCTAAAACTCATCAACAACTACACCGTATCATCCATCCAACCACATTCCGAGCAATCCCAATGCACCCGCGCCGACCAGTCACGGTCAAACTCATGCTGACACTGGGGGCACTTCCCAGTAAACATAGGATGGGTATCTAGCAGTTCTAGTTGTTGCTGTTGAGTCAAGCGCTGCTGTGGTTGCAGTATTAATTCATCATTGTAATAACTGGCCCCCTCCGGTTGCCATAGTTCCTCTGGCTCAATGTCGGGGTTTTCTCGAAAGTCCAAGCAGCTATCCCCCTGTGTCCCTGCTGGGTGAACGGCACAGACTATGTGGAGATTGTGGGGATTAAGGAGACAGCGATGCCGAAGGCGGGCTACGCCTACGCACTCTGGTAATTTCGGCATAGTACCAGTCTACTGCTTTGTCACAAGTGATCGCACTCCCAATTTTTCCTCTAAGAATTAGAAGAGCGATGCCACCGGAAAGGACGGGTACGCCATCGCACTTCCCCTACTTCTCCCCTATTTTTTGTAAATCTCTAATTGGGCTTGTAGATAAAAGTATTAATTTTGGAAATCTCTAGTTAAAACCTGACACATTAAGTAATATGTTATACAGAAAATTCCTTTGGATATTACCAATAGCCTCTACACTAAACTTTTTAGTTGCTATACCAGAGGCGCAAGCCAACTGTCCTGGTTCTGTTCAGCCGCTTGAGGAAGTGCAACCGCAAGTGCAGCAACGTTGGGATGAATTACAGCGCCAAGAAACTTACCCTTGGGGCACAACAAAAGTGTATGAACGGTTAATTGGCGATCGCATTACCCTAGCTGCAAGTTTCGATCAGCTGCGTGGTTCACACAAACAGGAAGCCCTCAACTTGCTACAACTCGGCAATTACTTACATAGCGTTTATGCCAGTGATGGCCGCTTGCTTTCGGCAGTGTATGACGCTTGTACGCGGTTTGATATGTTAACAGAGAGGGCACGCTATAGCTGGTATTACAACAGTGTTGGGCGATGGCTACCATCCAACTTGCCTCGTGAAGCTCTGCGGAATGCTGGTCGTCCATCTTGGCGACAGGTGCGTGTACCCATTAGCGAGGCGCAAGAGCGATCAATCCGCAATTTGTTCTGGAATAGAATGGGCTACACTCAAGCGAACAATGGTATGTGGATTGGCTGGGTTCCAGAACACGGTTATTTTGAAATTAATGTACCCAATGGCTACAACATCAAGCAATTGGGGCAATTTTGGCGTTCGGCTCCACGTAACTATCGCTACATCGTACTATCAACTGACGGTTCATTAGTATTTGATGCTAACTTTGATTGACTATCATCATGTATTAGAGCGTCATTCTGTAGAAAATCTAAATGTTTGTCCAAAACGCTCATAATTACCACTTTATTTGTAGTTTTAACTGAGTTGATAGTCTGTGCAATGGCGTACCCGCCATGAGCCGATGGCATCGCCCCTCTACCTCGTTTATTTTTCCTCTAAGAATTTTTTATGTATGGGCGTAGCCCGCATTTCACACGCTTCGGTGCGTAGTTTACCGCCGCAGGCATCGCTATTGCTCCCACTTGGGCCAGAACTGAAAACCCCATCACTCCCCATCCCTAACCTCTAACTGATAAATCCGCATTGATGGGTATTCGTCCATTATCCGCCAGTAATACCCAGTAGGCGGCGACTGCACCCTACTAACACAGCGATACAAAAAGATTGACTCGTCCCGCTTCATCACTTTCTTAACTGTTTGCTCCAGGGTGGTGTCGGGGTTATTGCTGTCGTACCAAACTAGGTGTGACTTTCCTTCATACCCAGCCGCCATTAAACTAGCAAACAGCCATTCCATAACTGATTGAATCTGCTGTTGCTCTACGCCGCAGCTTTGTTGTCCGTAGCTGTCAATGTTTGGTTGTGCTGGTTTGGGTTTGAGGAAGTCGAGGATTTTCATGAGGTAGGGAAACGCAACTATTACCAGGGTTCCCATTTGATGAGGTGCAATCGCCTAGCTTGGGACAGAAAGTGCGATCGCTTCATAGGTGTAGCTTTACTCGCTTGTATTTTTTAAGGGCGATTTTGACTCAAGTTAAGCCTTAACAGTATTTAACCGTATTTTTCATGGAATGATTGTATATTTTTTAATTTATGGCTCTTTCACTGAATATCAATTCAAGTTTGTTTAGTTAAGCAAACGCTAAAACTACCACTGTGTTTACTTAAAAAAGCAACGATTACACTACCAAGTAAAAATTATGGGACAAAACACTTCACGTCGCTCAGTTTTACAAGGTTTGATTACCAGTGGAATTGTTATCGGGTTTGATTTAACTACTCGTTCCTGGGTAACATGTGCCAGTGCCACATCTGTTTTTGATGTACATTCTTCTACTTCAAATCTTCCCATAGGCAAGAGTATAATTACTCAGTCCCAACCACAGATTCAACTTGTTCACACACTGACTGGGCATAAAAAAGTGACTTTTGGTGTTCGAGCCGTTGCGATTAGCTCAGATGGGGAAACCCTGATTAGTGCAGGTAGAGATGATACAATTAAATTCTGGAATTTACGTACTGGGAAATTACTGCATAGTTTAGACGCTCACTCAGATGGTATTACTTCAATAGCTATTAGTCCAGATGGCAAGCGAATTGTAACTGGTGGGATAAGCACCCCAACAATGAAGGTTTGGGATTTACGCACTTTCCTTATGCTAAAGGGCGACAGTGGGCATACCCAACCAGTAGAAACCGTTGCGATTAGCTCAGATGGTAGATTGATTGCTAGTGGCAGTGACGATGGCACAATCAAGCTTTGGGATTTACACACGCTTAAGCTGCTTGATACCATTACTGCACACTCAGGATTTGTGAGTAAAGTTGCATTTAGCCCTGATATGCAAACCTTTGTAAGTGCTGGTGGTGGCGATGATAATACAATTAGGCTGATTGATTTACAAACCAAAAAAACACGCCATATTCTCAAAGGACACAAAACTGGAGTTGATGCTATTGCCATTACTCCAGATAGCAAAAAGCTTGTTAGTGGTAGTTTTGGTCAGCTAGTTTCTCGAAATCGTGCGATTAGTACCCTAAAGTTATGGAATCTTCAAAGTGGAAAACTGCTGCATGAGTTTACTGATAATTTTAGTTCAGTTGAATCGCTTGCCATCAGTCCCGATGGAAAAATTCTGATTTGCGGCAATTATGATGGCACTATTAAACTGTGGAGCTTAGAGCAAGGAAAACTGTTGCACACATGGAGGGATGGTTCGAGTTCGGTTTTAGGGCTTGCTCTGAGCCGGGATGGTAAAACCCTTGCTAGTAGCAATGAGGATAGCATTATACATATTTGGCAAATTAAATAACTGCATTTGCGCTATTTTGGGTGAATGGGAACTCCTAAAAGGAGAAGCTGGTTAGGGATACAGAACTTAACTTTAACTATCGATATTCTCGCTCAAAAAGTACGACTAATTTCAAAGTAAAATTTTCACCAGTTTTTAGAGTTGGTAGGGAAGCCCAGAATAAAGGTAGTATCTGAAGATGATGGAATCCCCAAGAAGTTATTACGATGCTGAGTTTGGACAGATTATATTGGAAGATAACTATTGGACTTTAGCACAATGTGCTGTTTTGGGCGATCGCCGTGTACCGATTTGTGTGGATTTTGAACAGGGGCAGATTGGGGAACTTTCATTGCTTCAGCGTGAAGCTATTCGGCAAGCTCTAGCCTTGCCACCCGATGTATTACGCATCACTGCTCCTCTGGTGCTGCAAAATTATGATGTATATCGTGACATGATTGGAGATGAATCAATGCCACTGTTGGCTAATCCGATTCAGGTCTGGGATCAGGTCACTTTCTCATATATCTATGTGGAGTATGAGCTAGATATTGCTACCTTTAAGTTGATAGCTGAGTGTGACTGGGACCCAGAACACGGCTTAGAAGTACGCTTTCGCAATGGAGTAGCAGACGATGCAGATCAGATAGGCGAAACAGGACGGTAAAAACTATATAGCTTGGTATAAAACCGTGGTGATCCCCAGATTGCATTGTAAGGATGTACAAACTGTGTAGGTTTATTGTGTCTAAAAATGAGCCTTCCTTCATTTGCCCACTGAAAAATCCCACCGCTCAAGTTATAAATGCACTTCATCCCAGTTTCATTAAGCTGCTGGGCTAATTTGGCGCTACGGTAGCCAACGGAACAGTACACGACAATTGGGTTGTTTTTTGGCACTGTAGAAAGTACTGCTAAGTCAGGTATAAGAGGATCTATCTGTGTTGCTGTTTCGATATGGCTCACCGCATATTCTGTCTGACTTCGTGCATCTAGCACTAATGGCCATGGCTTTCCAGAATCTAATAGCAATTGAGCTAATTCCTTGCTTGTAATTTCCTCAACATTAGGAAACTTCAATTTAATCAGAAGTTTAAGAAACTTAAACGTAAGTGATTGCATTTGTAAAAGTATGCTTTCGTTTTTCATAGATAGTTGTGACGTACCTAGACTTCATGAGTACAGGTATGTTCAGGGTATGAGCTAATCTTGTTTTACTCAGTTTTAGTTCCAACCCGATGTCATTTAACCACTTCTCTATCTCTGTTTTACACAGTTTTATCACTTCTAGGTTCTCATGACGGACGTGGAAGCCCACAATTTACTCACTGGTGGTTACTCATACGAAAACAGTTGAACATTGTTACAATCTCTACACTTACGCGCTCGCAGCTTTTCGCCTCCTCCCCATCCAGCCCCATCAGCACGGAAATATACCCACTGGCTTACTGATTCTCCAACGGTACGACCCCAAACAAAATTTTGTGAACCGCAGATAGGACATGGCGTTTCTTGTGGGCTAAAGTTTTTGTGATTCGGTTGGTTGTTCATGAGCTTCTCCCGATAAATTCTGAGTGCAATCTTCAGCAGCTATTGGGCCAAAGTGCGTAGGCGTAGCCCGCCGTAGGCATCGCGATCGCTTGAGATTGAATTACCAATTTTTCCCAGCTGACTGATAATTTTATTTCCAACAATCATCACCGTAAAAGACTTTCTGTTGTCCGTTGGGTAAAAATATCACGCACCATCCGTTTCTAACACGCCATTTGTCAACAGCAAATACAAAACAGACAGACCACCAGAGTTCTAGAAAATAGATTTAATTGGTAGGTAAATTGTATGGTTTACGCAGTGGTGGTTCTCCTCCAGTCATAAGAGTAACTGAATCTTCAGCTTCTTCACCTACAGACCACCACCCGGCTATGATTGTTTTATCAGTCTGCGCCAATAGTTGCAGCTTGGGCAAAGTCTCCTTGATTTCTAAAGCACCGACAGCAAAACATGACCAAAATCTAACTTCAGGTTCAGTATCATCCAACCCTTGGATAATTACACTCACTGCTGGCTGATATAAATTTTCTGGTAATTCATCAGAGAGCTTATTGCCAATTCCTTCTAATGCTTGCGCTCTAACAAAAGGAGCCTCAGCAATGTTTGCTGCTACTTCGGTCAGCGTACTAATCACTTCATGATTTCCTTGGTAATTCGACAGAAAAGAGATTGCATACACCACACTATTTCGCTGTATGGGATCAGAACTAGTGGACAGAATAGACAACAAAGATTTTAGGTGCTTCTCAGTAGCGATGAGACTGAGGGAAGTTGCTGCAAGATCCATAATTCACGACGTTGACCAGACAAAGTACGAATAAGGGTATCAACGTCTCGCTCATCACCGACTCTTCCGACTAACCAACAAGCTGTCTGTGCTTTCTCTTTCGTCAAGGGTATCAATCCAATTACCACTACTACGGGAAGCGAACCCTAGTTTTTCAAGTGTCTCGATCTCACCTACTGCTTCTGGAAATTGATTTTTGACTTCTTGAAGATTCATAGATTGGGGTAAAAATAGCGTCGCCCACACTAGGGGCTTATTGGCTGAAAGTATTACTATTCATCTTAATTTGTCAATGGCTGTAACCAATAAATTCAAGTATGCTGAATTTATCAGTGAAGAGTGCAGATTCCACAGGAGATAGCTTTGTTGAATATCAACCTTTATTTTTGTATCTGGTTAAAACAACGTTATACAGTCATTGGAGTTTTATTGCTTGCGATGTCTATTACAGCTTGCAATAACTCTGCTATATCACAATTAGCATCTGCCAATCGCCCAACGCTGGCAAATCTTTCGGACACCTCTAATCCATCTTCTTCACCCACCTCTACCACACAAAATCCTGTAAAAAACCAGTCCCAAGAACAACAAGCAGTCCAACTGATTCATGATTATTACGATGCGATCGCACGGCTTGACTATAAACAAGCTTACTTGGCTTGGGATGGAGATGGTAGTGCCAGTAAGCAATCATTTGAGGAATTTCAGCAGGGTTTTGCTAACATCGTATCCATTGTTGAAGAAGTCGGAAAACCGGGTTCTTTAGAAGGGGCAGCAGGTTCGCTATATATTGAAATTCCCGTTACTGTTACGGCTGTTACTAGCAATGGAACTCCACAGCGTTTTCGTGGTAGCTATAAGCTGCGACGAGTCAATAACGTTCCTGGCTCAACTCCAAAGCAACGTAGATGGCATATCTACTCGGACAATATTTCTCTTGAGCAGTAATTGGTTCTAGAAAAATCCTGAATCAGCCTGAATGCTCTGTTACTTCCTTTGAAACGTCAACTCTCCCTAGTCAAAATCAGATTAAATATTTTGCATAAATTAAGTTTACTTGTTTCTACGCTCAAACTCAGAAGCATCAAAACCCTGGTAATAGGTGATGTCAGATAGAGAAAAAGCATTATGAAAGTAAGATTATTAGCGTTGGTACTGATCGGACTGTGCGAGAAAATTTTGGAAGCGATCGCACGTTGTTTAGCGGATCTGACAAAATCGCACAGCTCCGGTGGGGAAGATACAGCAGCAACTAATGCAGCTTGTGACTTGAAGAGTCTTTCGCTACATCCCACACCCTATACCCCATAACCTGTTTGCGATCAATTCAACTACCTACCGAAAAGAGAACAGAGCTAATGTTAGACAACTGGTTGAGCAAAAAACAGATATGGTTGCTGCGTGGTGTAGCGATTATAATTTTTTTGATACAAGTCGGAGCATATTTGTGGAGCAGTTACCGAGCAACGAATATCTGCAAGTTGTCGCAGCCTCATTCCCAGTATTGCGATTTGACAGTAGTACGGAAGTTAAGTGGAGTAGCAGAAGCGATCGCTCTTTCTTCTGATGGTCACACCTTAGTGGGCGGCGGTGGCAAAAGCTTTAGCGTCTGGCATCTGCCAAGTCAGCAGCCGCAATTAACTCTCAAAGGACACGCGAATGATATTTATGACCTTGCGCTTTCTGCTGATGGTCAGACTTTGGTAAGTGGGAGTTTAGACAAGACCATTAAGGTGTGGAATTTAGCGACGGGAAAACTCAAATTTACGCTCAAAGGGCATTCTGAAGTTGTAAATGCACTGGTAATCACACCCAATCAGCAAACAATTGTGAGTGCCAGTTCCGACAATACCATTAAGATATGGAATTTGGCGACTGGACAATTAACAAGCACATTGGCACAAACACCGAATGCTGTAATAACTTTGGCGTTGACTCCAGATGGCAAGACTTTGGTTAGTGGCGATTACTCCAATCGCATCACTGTATGGGATCTGGGAACTGGACGAAAGCGCACCACTTTGACTGGACATTATGGTGCAGTATCTGCTTTAGCCATTAGTCGTGACGGTCAGTTGCTCGCTAGTGGTAGTGCCAAGCAGGTAAAAGTGTGGAACCTGACAACAGAAAAATTGTTGCAGGATTTTGGGGGCTTCTATTTTCCGCAGATCACCATCGCCTTTAGTCCTGATGGGCAATCTTTAATTACTGGTGGAGGATATAAACCATATCGGGTTTGGAATCTGGTAACAGGAAATATGGAAGCAACTCTGCCCGATGTTAGCAACTGGTCGGGGGCAATGGTATTTAGTAGGGATGGCAAGACTTTGTTTAGTGCAACACAGGACGGAATTACAGAGTGGAAAATTCCTGCACCAAACCACCCGTAAAAGAATGTTTGGAAAGTTATTAGAGTCTTGCACTTGAGCTATTCGTCTGGTTTTAAAACTTCCAACTTTGGGCAAGTGAGAGTACTCTATCTGCCAAACTAAAATCTCGTTTGTGTTCGCATACGAATTGATATAATCGTGGATTTTGTCCTTGAAAATCCATCAGTGAACTGGAGATTTTATCTACTTCAGTCCTCCGATTATCATTATTAAATGCTAGCCCGATTCTGCTGATATTTTTGAGAAATTCTAGTGGCAAGTTATTTGGGTTTCTGCAATTTTATAGTTCCCGAACCACAAGTAAGAATACCATTTTGATAAATCGGATCGCTTAAGTGGATAGTGCCTGGTAATTTGTTTTGACATATAATTGCGAAAGTTGTTAGTTTATTTTTAGAATTTTTAGTATTAAGTATAATAAATACACCACTAACATAACCTATTACTGGTATTTTTACGAACCATTCCTTTTTTACGTATTTTCGTCGGGGATTTGCATAATTGAATACAGAGTTTGGGGTTATTTTTATAGAATAGTTATAGTTTTTTGACGAGTTTGATATTTGTTCTTTAAGAGCAATGTCTATTTCATGAATCGACTTACTAAAAATGCCATTATGCTCTAAAAAGTATCTCTGCTGACCACGAGTCATCATGCCAATTGAAGCCAGTCCTACTGATGATGTATCCCAACTTTCATTACTAAAACTTAAAGGAAATAAATTATATAAAATTGGTGGCAATATAATCCAGACAGAAGGAATAAATACTAGCAAAAATAGAGCCTTGAATTGTGTTTTTTTATCAAGTTTTAAGAAAATATTCATGACTATTTTCTGTCTGAGATAATTTGTTTTGTTGACGAACACTCTGAAGTCTTTAACACAACCTCTTAGTTCAAGTTTTCCCATAGTACAGGCTTTTCTAACAACTTACTGACCGCAGATAAAGTGGGGACTACCGCAATATGTTGAAAAAATAAGCCACCCTCTAAGAGTGGCTCAAAGTTTTATCCAAGAATTTCAATCACCGCAGCCAGAATTTTCTTGTTGCGTCAACGCCGGAAAATAATTTTTAAGTAATAAGCTGTACCTGTTCCTTCCAGGTGTGTCGAAATCTTTTCTTGAAATTGGCGCATGAACCCAGGTAATACAGCACTTACGGCTGTTATGAGGTACAGTAGCAGCAACTAGTAAACCAGTTTCTTAAATGTTGAGGATTTATTAAGTCGAGTGCAACTGAGATTAGTTTATTAACCATTTCTGTTGTAGTTGGAGCAAAATTGCGTAAAAAAGATTTAAGTTGTGACCACCATAATTCAATTGGATTAAAATCGGGGGAGTATGAGGATAAACAAATAACTTTCGCACCTACAGCTTCAATCATTGGCACAATTGAATCTAGTTTATGTGCGGATAAATTATCCATTACTACCACTGCTCCTGACCATAAAATTGGCACTAAAAACTTCTCAATAAATAATTCAAATGCAATGCCATCCATTGAAGCATTCATTGTCATTAATGCAACTACTTTTTTAATACTAATTGCTCCAATTACTGTAACTTTTGAGCCTAATTAAGAAGGGGTTAAGAGAGTAAGCTCTTGTTCCCATTTCTGAACGGGCATGAGTCCTTGTTAAACCAAGTAGGACACCAGCTTCATCCAAAAATACTAAATTTTCTGGCTCTATATGTTTGACCTTTTCCCAATAATCTAATCTTAAATTCAGGACTCTTTCTGTCCCCGCTTGGGTACTCCGCTTTGTTTTTTTTTACGATTTAATCCTAATTTCTGTAACGCACGACACATTGCACTTTGACCTACCCAATTGCCAGTCTTGTCTGCAAATAATTCACACAA
>NZ_JBALFD010000080.1:0-1547 GCF_036916985.1 Nostoc sp. | reverse complement strand
TATCTATATAGCTGTTTGCTTTTCGATATCTAAGGGGTATAGGTCTCCCTAAAAAGGAGGTGATCCAGCCACACCTTCCGGTACGGCTACCTTGTTACGACTTCACCCCAGTCACCAGTCCTGCCTTAGGCATCCTCCTCCCCGAAAGGTTGAAGTAATGACTTCGGGCACTACCAGCTTCCATGGTGTGACGGGCGGTGTGTACAAGGCCCGGGAACGAATTCACTGCAGTATGCTGACCTGCAATTACTAGCGATTCCTCCTTCACGCAGGCGAGTTGCAGCCTGCGATCTGAACTGAGCTCCGGTTTCCGGGATTTGCTTGCATTCGCATGCTTGCTGCCCTCTGTCCGGAGCATTGTAGTACGTGTGTAGCCCAAGGCGTAAGGGGCATGCTGACTTGACGTCATCCCCACCTTCCTCCGGTTTGTCACCGGCAGTCTCTCTAGAGTGCCCAACTTAATGCTGGCAACTAAAAACGAGGGTTGCGCTCGTTGCGGGACTTAACCCAACATCTCACGACACGAGCTGACGACAGCCATGCACCACCTGTGTTCGCGCTCCCGAAGGCACTCCCAGCTTTCACCAGGATTCGCGACATGTCAAGCCTTGGTAAGGTTCTTCGCGTTGCATCGAATTAAACCACATACTCCACCGCTTGTGCGGGCCCCCGTCAATTCCTTTGAGTTTCACCGTTGCCGGCGTACTCCCCAGGCGGGATACTTAACGCGTTAGCTACGGCACGGCTCGGGTCGATACAAGCCACGCCTAGTATCCATCGTTTACGGCTAGGACTACTGGGGTATCTAATCCCATTCGCTCCCCTAGCTTTCGTCCCTCAGTGTCAGTTACGGCCTAGCAGAGCGCCTTCGCCACCGGTGTTCTTCCTGATCTCTACGCATTTCACCGCTACACCAGGAATTCCCTCTGCCCCGAACGTACTCTAGCTATGTAGTTTCCACTGCTCTTATGAGGTTGAGCCTCACTCTTTAACAGCAGACTTACATTGCCACCTGCGGACGCTTTACGCCCAATCATTCCGGATAACGCTTGCATCCTCCGTATTACCGCGGCTGCTGGCACGGAGTTAGCCGATGCTTATTCCTCAGGTACCGTCATTGTGTTCTTCCCTGAGAAAAGAGGTTTACGACCCAAGAGCCTTCCTCCCTCACGCGGTATTGCTCCGTCAGGCTTTCGCCCATTGCGGAAAATTCCCCACTGCTGCCTCCCGTAGGAGTCTGGGCCGTGTCTCAGTCCCAGTGTGGCTGATCGTCCTCTCAGACCAGCTACTGATCGTCGCCTTGGGAGTCCATTACACTTCCAACTAGCTAATCAGACGCGAGCTCATCATCAGGCAGTTAACCTTTCACCCCGAAGGGCACATCCGGTATTAGCCACCGTTTCCAGTGGTTGTCCCAGACCTGATGGTAGATTCTCACGCGTTACTCACCCGTCCGCCACTAAATCCCGAAAGATTCCGTTCGACTTGCATGTGTTAAGCATACCGCCAGCGTTCATCCTGAGCCAGGATCAAACTCTCCGTTTTGT
>NZ_JBALFD010000079.1:0-309451 GCF_036916985.1 Nostoc sp. | reverse complement strand
AACCTCTCCCTCCCAACCTCCCTCTCCGAAACGGAAAGGGAGGAGCAACGAAAAATTAAGCTTTTTGCTCCCCTCTCCGTGTCGGCTACGGTGTATACACAAGTGGTATCTACAAGGGTTTCAAGCTTTCTAGACCCAATAAATTGTCATTACGAGCGGAGCGAAGTAATCGCATAATCCCGTAGTTTTTGCGATTGCTTGTCTGCGACACGCTCTTGCGTTCGTCGTTCCTCCTCTCTACGAGACGCACTCGCGTTCGCAATGACAAGCTTTCGGAGCGATCCAACAGCTTAGGGATAGACGACGAAACCAAGTGTGAGGTGTAATTTCAAGACTTGTGTGTACACCGTAGCTCCGTGTCGGAGAGGGGCTGGGGGAGAGGTCAAATAAGACTTGTCGAACTCACGTTAATTCAGAGTTTATGCAAAATTAGGAAGAAACGAACCGTATACTCCTACGGAGAAGCAAGCTACGTGCAGCGTCTCGCGCCAAAGGCGAACGCGCTGCGCGCCTTGAAATAAATATTTAAAATTTTGGGCATAAATAAATTTATTGGCTCTGAAACCCAAATGGCAGGGCAACTCCAGAATTTTTCTCCCCTGCTCCCTGCCTCTTTGGTGAAATCAATATCCCCGCAAACAAATTCATAACGCATCCCTCAAAGGAGAGAGATAGGAGCCTAAACCCTGTTGTAAAATAGACATATAAGGATTCGGGGGGCCATTTAACTGGTCATAAACGCCTATAGAAACTATTTTTGGAAATCTCCAAGGTCTGAAGTCCAGCCAGCTGAAGCAACTACAGCGGTTGTACCACCAGCGCATACCAGGCGATCGCATCACCACGCCTGAGTTTTCCCAGCGTTTAGCAGCAATTAGCACAGAAGTCAATCAGCCTGTATGCGCCTACATCAACCGTCGCGGACAAGTGATTCGCGTCGGGGTAGGCACGCCGCGCCAAACGCAAATACCACCGATGGAATTGCCCCGTTACGGTGCAGAACGACTCAGTGGTATTCGTTGTATTGCCACCCATCTCAAGCCAGAACCGCCCAACGAAGCGGCGCTCACGGCGATGGCACTACAACGCTTAGATGCCCTAGTTGTCCTTAATATTACCGGAACCGGATTTACACGGCGGGGAGGCGGTGCGACTGGGTATGTCAAAGAAGCTTATCTAGCTCATCTGACACCCCAAGAGTCTCGCACCCTGATTACTAGTCCTGCTGCATCCAAGGTAGGGGAAAGCCAAATTCAATCCCCAAGTTGGAATATATCGCCACCTCTAGACTTGGACGATCTGGCAGACCAGGATTTAGTAGACTTGGTAGAAAATCTGGAAGCGGAATTCCAGCGCGAATTTATCGCCCAGGAAGTAGATGCTGACCACGATCGCGTGCTAATTGTTGGACTGATGACCAGTGAGATGACTCCCCTACAATTCCAGGACAACTTATTGGAATTGGCACGTTTAGTTGATACTGCTGGCGGAGATGTATTACAAACAATACAACAAAAGCGATCGCGTATTCATCCCCAAACCGTAGTTGGCGAAGGTAAAGTCCAAGAAATTGCCCTAACAGCCCAAACACTAGGGGTTAATCTCGTTGTCTTTGACCGCGACCTCTCGCCCTCCCAAGTCCGCAACTTAGAAATACAAATTGGTATCCGGGTAGTTGACCGCACCGAAGTAATTTTAGATATCTTTGCCCAACGCGCTCAATCCCGTGCCGGTAAATTGCAAGTAGAACTAGCACAGTTAGAATACATGCAGCCGCGACTGGCTGGTAGAGGTCGCACCATGTCCCGATTGGGTGGTGGTATTGGGACTCGTGGCCCTGGTGAAACCAAACTGGAAACTGAACGCCGTGCCATTGGCCAGCGTATTTCCCGACTGCAAAAAGAAGTAACTCAGTTACAGGCACATCGTTCGCGGTTACGGCAACGACGGCAGCATCGAGAAGTTCCTTCAGTAGCTTTGGTTGGATATACCAACGCTGGTAAATCTACTTTACTGAATGCCCTCACTAACGCAGAAGTTTATACAGCCGACCAGCTATTTGCCACTCTCGATCCTACTACCCGCCGCCTAGTAATTCCTCATGGCGAAACAGACCAACATCAGGAAATTCTGATCACAGATACAGTAGGGTTTATACACGAACTGCCTGCATCTTTAATGGATGCCTTCCGCGCCACCTTGGAAGAAGTCACAGAAGCCGATGCCCTACTACATTTAGTAGATTTGTCTCACCCCGCCTGGTTGCGTCATATTCGCTCAGTTAGGGAAATCCTGGCACAAATGCCAATAACTCCTGGCCCCGCGCTAGTTGTTTTTAACAAGATCGATCAAGCCGATAGTGAGACACTAGCTTTAGCTAGAGAAGAGTTTCCCCTCGCGGTGTTTATTTCTGCGAGTCAGCGCTTGGGATTAGAAACCCTACGCCACCGCCTTGCTCAACTAATTGAATACGCCGTTGACAGTAGGTAAATGCTGAACTAGTTAGAGTTAGTTGCTGTCTGTAAATATCTGAAATTTTTAACTTTAGGGGAGGCGATCGCCTTCCCTTATTTTTTAAATGTTAATTTCACATTCTTGATAAACAAAAATTTTTGTTTTTGGTAACATTGATGACCGTAAACCAGTACCCGATTTACTGCGTGAGCTTTTTGGCAAAATATTTGGCGATCGCGGTTATGTTTCTGAAAAACTTGCTTCTCAGCTTTTGGAAGAGTTCGGAATCCAATTTTTCGCTAAACCCCGTCGCAATATGAAGAATAAGCTAATGCGTCTTCATGATAAGCTTTTGTCCCGTAAACGCTCAATTATTGAGACGATTAACGACCAACTCAAGAACATTTCTCAGATTGAACATTCGAGACACCGAAGCCCCGTTAATTTTTGCGTTAACGTTCTTTGCGGATTAATCGCTTATTGTCATCAACCTAAGAAACCTAGCCTTCAACTGGAGTGGCTTTTACCTCCTTATCTTTAACCCAAACTCAGGTTATGTATAAACTTTTCCCAGTAGTTATGCTTGTTGTAATACCAATTAATTTGTCATGCAAAAAATAATTTTTTGCATTAAGAAAAATAAACGCACTTTGCCAATCAGGCCAAAGTGCGATATATATTAAATCCATTTACGCGAACTTTGTTTGTATAGTTCTACGATTTCTAGTTACCAGAACTAGATGCTAAATATCAATCTCACTCAACTCGCGTGTGATGTGATCAAATGGTTCATCCACAAAAGCTGTATTAAGCACACCTGCGGCTGCTACCTGTTCCTTAATCAGATCCTTGAGAATCTGAATACCGCGAACCGTAGGCCCAATAGGTACTCCTAGAGAATTGTAAGTTTCCCGCAGCCCTTGTAGCACACGCTCATCCAACACATTGGTGTTACCTGCAACCAGCGCATAGGTGGCGTAACGCAAGTAGTAGTCTAAATCCCGTAGACAAGCCGCATAACGACGAGTCGTATAAGAATTTCCACCAGGACGAATTAATTCTGGTAGTTCTTCATATAACTTTAAACCAGCTTGCTTGACAAGTGCAGCTGCATTAGAATTGATTGCCGCTGCCGCTTGTACTCTTGCTGTACCACTGTCAAAGTAAGACTTCAAGCTATCGATCGCATTCCGGTCAAAATACCGACCAGCTAAGTCATAATTCTTAATTAAACTTGTTACCGCATCGCGCATTCCTTCTTCTCCCAATCCTTGCTATTTATGGTTTGATATTTATTTGGCTGCACTTGGGCACCAGTAAATTTTTGTGCTATTTAAAATAGATTTGGCACAAAAACAATTTATCCACTATTTAAGGATTTTATGCCAAAGTTGACCCCTATGTGATGAACTTTCCAGTTTTGTACAGATGATCGCGGAAAGGTTAATATAACCTGTAATCCAGATATCTGTAGCACAGACTACAAAATCCACTAATGTCTAGTATTTAAGATATTTCAGGTGTGTCACGGCTTGATTGAGATCAGCAGGGTTAGGATGCTTTGGAAGATTCTGGTATTACTTTAGGAAATTGGTAGAGAAGGAGTAACAATGACAACACCGCAAGAACTCTTGAAGAGAATTCAAGATGAAAAAATTCAGCTGATCGATCTCAAATTCATCGATACAGTAGGGACTTGGCAGCATCTCACGCTGTACCAAAACCAAATTGATGAGACTGCATTCACTGATGGCGTACCTTTTGACGGTTCTAGTATCCGGGGTTGGAAAGCGATCAACGAATCGGACATGACGATGGTACTCGACCCCAACACTGCTTGGATCGACCCATTCATGGAAGTACCAACGCTAAGTATAATTTGTAGTATTAAGGAACCTCGTACAGGCGAATGGTACAACCGTTGCCCACGCGTTATTGCTCAAAAAGCAGTAGACTACCTGGTTTCCACTGGTATTGGTGATACAGTCTTCTTTGGCCCTGAAGCTGAGTTCTTTATCTTTGACAATGCTAGGTTTGCCCAAACAGCTAATGAAGGCTACTACTTCTTAGACTCCGAAGAAGGTGCTTGGAATTCTGGTAAAGCGGGTACAGATGACAAACCCAACTTAGGTTACAAACCACGCTTCAAAGAAGGTTACTTCCCAGTCGCACCGACGGATTCTTTCCAAGATATCCGTACAGAGATGCTGTTGACAATGGCAGAATTAGGTGTGCCCATTGAAAAGCATCACCACGAAGTTGCTACTGGTGGTCAGTGCGAACTAGGTTTCAAGTTTGGGAAGTTGATCGAAGCGGCTGACTGGTTGATGATTTACAAATATGTCATCAAGAACGTTGCCAAAAAACACGGCAAAACCGTCACCTTCATGCCAAAACCAATTTTTGGCGATAACGGTTCAGGAATGCACTGTCACCAGTCTATCTGGAAAGATGGTCAACCTCTGTTTGCAGGTGATAAGTATGCTGGTTTGAGTGAAACAGCATTATATTACATTGGTGGTCTGCTCAAACACGCACCAGCGCTGTTGGCCATTACCAATCCCAGCACCAACTCATACAAGCGCCTAGTACCTGGTTATGAAGCACCCGTTAACTTGGCTTACTCCCAAGGGAACCGTTCTGCTTCTATCCGTATTCCCCTATCTGGTACTAACCCCAAAGCCAAGCGTTTGGAATTCCGTTGTCCAGATGCTACTTCTAACCCCTACTTAGCATTTGCTGCAATGCTTTCTGCTGGTATCGATGGCATCAAGAACAAAATCCATCCTGGTGAACCCTTAGATAAGAATATCTATGAACTCTCTCCAGAAGAACTAGCGAAGGTTCCTTCAACACCAGGTTCTTTAGAATTGGCGTTGCAAGCACTGGAAAAAGATCACGCCTTCTTGACAGAATCAGGCGTCTTCACAGAAGACTTTATCGGAAATTGGATTGATTACAAGCTAGGCAACGAAGTCAAGCAGTTGCAGCTACGTCCTCATCCCTACGAGTTTTACCTCTACTACGATGCTTAATTAAGTACCGTATCTAACTAAGTTTATAAGTTTTGCCACCCTAGAGTAGAGGGTGGCTTTTTTTTCCAGAGTTGTCAGTTGAGACATTCACTCAAAAAATCAACCTTAAAACTTAGCTCATGGAAGCATGACTGGGCCCATAAATCATCCGAGCGTTAGCATCTACCTTCCCTTGAATCGGGTTCCAGTTGTGGGATACTTCTTCAGGAAGACCAAGTTCTTGAGCAGCCCGCATCAGTATTGATTGTTGGCGATTCTTGACTTGTTGATGTTCACGCGCCATTAATGCACGAGATTTATCTGCGATAGACATAACCATAGCCCTCTCTATTTGGTGAATATATAATTTTTGTTTTCTCACAAGACTAATATAACAAAAATTCTGTAACATAAGCTACTTTTTACAAAAATTCATATTTGCTTTTGCTCTTTTTTTCGTGAAGCGGCACAAAAACAGCAGTTGCAAAAACTAAGTTACCATCAAATAAAGATTTACAAAGATTTACAAAATTTTACAGAATCTATGACAGTTGCTTATCCACGTAAATTTCAGAATGTTTTGAGTGCTAGAGATGTATTAAAACGGGTGGTATGCGATCGCGAAATCAATCTAATTACCCTTAATCGCTACCGCTACAGCGAACAACGCAGTTGCAAAGACCTAACCGAGTTAATTGAACAACTGAATGGACAACCACGAGAACTAGTGCGGGATTTGTCTCATCACATCTCAGATGAAGCTCGTCATGCTATGTGGCTAACTGACTTATTGGTGGAATTGGGAGCAGATATTGGCAAACCGCCCGGTTCCTCTTATATCAATGAATTTGAACGCCTACTCGACAGCGAACAACAAGATCCAGTCGAAAACCTTGATGATTTTGTAATTTCTTCCCTTGCGGCAATTAACGTCACCGAAAAACGGGGCTGTGAGTATTTTTCTGCTCACATTTATGCACTCAAGCAAGGGGCACAAACCGCAGAAAACATCAAAATTCGGGAAACCATTGAAAAAATTCTCCCAGAGGAAGTGGGACACGTCCGGTGGGGTAATCGTTGGTTAGGAGAAGTTGCGCGTAAGAGTTCAGAACATCAGCAAAAGGTAGAACAAGCCAAGCGAAAATATACTGCGATTGAACAAGCGGCGTTTGAATCAGGAATGGATATCACCTTGGGTGCAGAACTACGGCGAGTTGCCAACCTGGTGGAAGTGGCAAATACCATGCCCCTTTGGCAACGTCCCCAATACCTGATAGAACGCTTACCCCAGACATTGCTAGCGCCTGAGTTGCAATTTACTAGGATTCAGGCTGCACAAAAAGCTTGGCAGCGCGATCCACAAACGTTTATTGAGAAGTTTGTGCCAATGTTCCTCAACGGCATTCAGGGAAGAGAAAGTAACCGTAAATCTTAAAAGGGCATTGGGCATTGGGCATTGGGCATTAGAAAGAAACTTGTTCAATAATTCTCCCTTCTACTCCCAGTCCCCAGTCCCCAGCCCCTTGTCTTTAAGTAAAATTCATCAAAAAAAACCAAATGCAAAATTTTGCATCTGGCCTTGGGTGTAGAATAATAACAACGACTAAGATGATCTGGCAAATACTTCTTAAATATTTATTTCATCGCGAGCCATCTGCGAGGAGAACGAAGCAGGGAGCGCGAATAAGTCAAGAATAGTAAGATTTGTTAGCAAGTGCAATAAACCTATACTACTTCTACGAATCCATACGCTAGATAAACAAGAGATGAAACGAAAGAGATTTTATGCTTCGGCAAAGGACGCTAAACAAGCGTCGGAGCAAAGATCAATTTCTAGCTGATGTAGATAATCGGCTACTCAATGTATGAGAAGAAAATCTATTGGGGAATAAAGTGAAGTTGCCTTAAGACTGTTTCCTCAACAAGTAAAATGTCTGAATTAGATGTGCTTTAGATTGACTGATAGCTTAAGTAACATCTATGTCTAGAGCCGTTGAGGATTGAGACGCAAAACTTACCACCGAATATGAGCAACAGTTGTGTAGCTTTTGAGGAGTTGGTAATGCTGTTGATCAAGGCACTGAATTTGATTTGCGTTTTGATCGGCAGGATTGATGCCAACTATATATATAAAGCTTGCAGTTGAAATACTAAGCGATCGCTGAAGATTTTCGTGTGTAACCTGTATATATTCTTACCAGAAAAGCTGTGTAAAAGATGTTAGCATAACGTCCTGTTTTCTGGCAATTATATTCCTTTGGGAAAAGAGGCATTACCTACATTAATCAAACCACAGCATAGATATTTCTGAGTTTTTGTGTCACTTCCCTACGCCCACTACCGCGATGACGTGGCACATCATCTGTACTTTGTTCAGATGCTACCAGCCAGTATTCCGAAGCAGGCGTGGAAGACAGCCCTGTTGATAAGTGATTGACCATTGCTTGGCAGTTAAAAGCTAAGGGGCCTAACACCAGACTCGATACTAAAAGTGAAATGGCAGCACGCATAGCAAATGTCTATTTTGGAACTCTCCACTTCACTGATACTTAGCTTTTTGATTAATATCCGGACAATTCATCAAAAAGTATTCTGTTTTACTGAAAATAAACTCCTCTTATCCTTCGTTTAAATGTTCGACTAATAACCAATTACCAGAGTGATTGTAACGACCCCATAATGTAACTAATTTTTCGTCAGGATAAGCGCGTAATTGCTCGTCAATATGCGATCGCAAAGTCACAAGTTGCCAATTTTGCCCTTGATATGCAACTGGTGCTGTGACAGTGAATCTGTATTCTTGCTGTTCCAATCGGTAAAAAATGCCTGTGAAACAGTTACTTTCCTGAATTAATGCCTTCCCCGATGGGCAAGGGCAATCGCCACTAACTGGATAAGCTTGTGGGTTCTCTAAGTAATACAGTTGCCAGTGCTGCCAATCCGAATGATTGGGGGGAAGATTAAACAAAGGAATAATTAACGCTTTTGAGCGATTATCTTCTAATAAAGCCGTTTGCAGCTTTCTAATAGGTAAATCCCTCGGCTGGCAGTTTAATTCGACACATATCGCCGCTGCCATCCCTGCTGCTTGACCAATGCCCATCACCACAGGTTGTAATCTGGTAGCGCCATTGGCAATGTGGGAGACAGAAATATTCTTCTCACAGACTAAGAAACCATCTGTTGTAGCTGGAATTAAACAACTGTAGGGAATTGTAAAAGGAGTTCCAGTCCAACGTCCTCCCCAGCGGATCGATTTAGGTTGCAGTGGGAATTGAACACCAGGATAATGATGGTCATTGGCGTAATTACCAACTGCGACCGCATCATTAAATATAGATGCAACTCTACCTGTTGCGATCGGCAAAATATCCTGTTCGCGGACAGTAGTTAGCCCCACTAAGCGGCGGCTTTCCCGGTAATAAGGATGCAGTGCAAAAGCTGTAGGAGTGTGAGGAAATACTTTTTCTGCTAAACCATAGCGACTACCAAGCTGATTTTGGATAAAATGGGCAAAATTTTGGCTGTGCCAGCGAGATTCTTGGATGAATTCACCTCTGGATACATCTGACTCTATCAACCTCCCTACCCCTTCGCCGTAGTCATTGCCACAGATTGGCCAATTCATCATAAATAGGCCACCAGGCAAACGTCCATAATTTAAAAATGTCTCTGCTCCATAGCCATCCCAAGCACCTGTAAACTGGGATGGATTATAGTTAGGTGCAGCCGGAATTTCTGGGGCAACGGCTTCACCAAAGTCCTGCATAATGACTACATAAGTGGGCGCTTGCACAGGATATCTTTGAGTTAAAGAGTTAAAAGTCACTGGGGCGCTGGGTTCTCCCCACTCCGATTGCAATTCCCAACCCCAGCGGTAAGGTATGTCAGCTAAAGCCAATAAATCTCCTAATTCTGTGCCATCGAGAATAATCTTGGCTGTGACAGCAAAATCAGCAAAGCGGACACCAGTTATAGAATCACCTTGTCGAAATACCTCTAAAGGTACTTGTCCCGAAATCCAGTGCAAATTGGGCAATTCCTGCACCCAATCTGCAAAAATCTCTGCCCCAATCCGGGGATCGTAACTAAAAAAGCTTACCCAGCTGTTATCTAATCCTCCCGGCTGTCGTTGTCGCAATTCCTGCAAAAACGCACCCCATAAACCCGTTTGAAAGGCTTGTAATTCATTGCCATCGGGTACAGATACACCAGCCGAAGTAAGCATTCCCCCTAACCAAGGAAATTCACTCACAAGAATGGTTTCGGCTCCCCGTCGCGCCGCTTGGATCGCAGCCGCAGTCCCTCCAGTTCCTCCACCAACAACTAAGACATCAGCTGTATATGTCTGATGAACCATGACCAAATCCTCTATCAGGGTTAGCTATCTAGCTGATTTTGGTTGATCCTTGGCTCTACTTTTATCAGCTGAGTTTATAATTCACCTCTAGAAATCAGCTTTTGTCAAGTTTAAGAAGACTTTTCTAAGCACTAAAGTGCTGACTACAAATCCTGAAAATGTACTACTGCAATTACGTATGAAATATTACACATTTGCCTTGGTGAGGTACAAGGGTCTTGCATTTTACACATCTGTATGCAAAGATAATTTTACAAAAATACTGTAAACCTATCGAGTTACCGGATTAATTGAGGCTTAATGCTTTTAAATCTAGTTGATTGCAAGTGAAGGCATTCAGCACTTATTCATTTGGCAATGAATAACTAAAATCTAAATAATAATTTACTTGAGTGTAAATCACACTAACAAACTGAAGAATAAAGAATAATTTAGACTAAAAAACAATGTGGATTGTTAAACTTGCTCTTCGTCGCCCCTATACATTTGTAATTGCTTCCATACTTATTTTTGTCTTAGGAGTAGTTACTATTACGCGCATGGCAACGGACATTTTTCCAGAAATTAATATTCCCGTTGTCAGTGTAATTTGGTCTTATAGTGGTGTCTCACCAGAAGAAATGGAACAGCGTATCGTTACAGCAAGCGAACGCTCTTTTACAACCACTGTTAATGATATTGAACACATCGAATCGCAATCACTCAATGGTGTTAGCGTCATTAAGGTTTTCTTCCAACCAGGAGCAAAAATTGAAGCAGCAGTAGCTCAACTTACCTCTAATACTCAAACGATTCTTCGAGGTTTACCTCCAGGAATTACACCTCCTTTAATTGTTCGCTACAATGCGTCTAATGTGCCAATTCTTCAGCTAAGTGTTAGCAGCACATCACTATCAGAGCAAGAACTTTACGATAACGGCAATAATTTTCTGCGGACTCAGCTAGCGACTGTTCAAGGTGCATCTGTACCGTTGCCTTATGGAGGTAAACCTCGGCAAATTATGGTAGACATTGACCCGCAAGCTCTATTTGCCAAAGGTCTTTCAGCTACAGATGTCACAACCGCAATCAGTGCCCAAAATCTGATCTTACCTGGGGGAAATGCCAAATTAGGCGATCGCGAGTACAGTGTTCGACTCAATAGCAGTCCCCAAGTCTTAGAAGCCTTAAACAATTTACCCATTAAACAGATTAACGGCACTGTAATTTATATACGTGATGTTGCCCAAGTCCATGATGGTTTTGCAGTGCAGAACAATATTGTTCGTCGAGATGGGCGACGCTCTAGCTTATTAACTATTCTCAAAAATGGTAGTGCTTCAACTTTAGATGTTGTAGCTAGAGTCAAAGAAAGACTACCCAAAATTCAAGCTACATTACCCAAAGAATTAGATTTAGAAATCCTATTTGATCAATCCATATTTGTTAAAGCTTCTATCCACGGAGTATTAACCGAAGGATTGATTGCAGCTTGTTTAACTGCCGCCATGATTTTATTATTCTTAGGCAGTTGGCGCAGCACTTTAATTGTGGCAATTTCTATCCCTTTATCAATTCTTTGTTCTATCATTGCTCTGCGATTGATCGGACAAACTCTGAATATTATGACTTTGGGAGGTCTATCTCTAGCAGTTGGGATTTTAGTTGATGATGCCACAGTAGAAATTGAAAATATCCATCGTAACTTGGGACAAGGAAAACCTTTGCAACAAGCTATTTTAGATGGCGCACAACAAATAGCTGTTCCGGCTTTTGTTTCAACGTTGGCAATCTGTATTGTTTTTATCCCAATTGTCTTTTTAACAGGAGTAGCACAATCGCTATTTATGCCTTTAGGAATGGCGGTTGTTTTTGCGATGCTTGCCTCTTATCTACTGTCGCGGACAGTAGTACCAATGTTGGCAAAGTTTCTCCTTGGTAAGGAACTACATCTTTATACGGAACATGAAAATTTAGGTAATAATGGTCATGTATCTGACCCAGTTTCCAAAAAAGATATTTTCTGGCGAATTCATGAGCAGTTTAACCGCCAATTTGAGAAATTTCGCCAAAACTATCGAAATACTTTAGCCAAAGCTCTAAATCATCGGGGTGTAGTTTTTGCGATGTTTGGTGCTTTTTGGGTAAGCGCCTTAGTTTTACTACCTTTTGTTGGTCAAGACTTTTTTCCTCAAGTAGATGCAGGTCAGTTTCGCCTGCATGTCCGCGCTCCTGCGGGAACACGACTTGAAAAAACAGAACAGATTTTTACTCAAGTTGAAAATGAGATTCGTCGGGTTATTCCTGAGCAAGAATTAGAAATTATTCTTGACAATATTGGTTTACCTGTAGGTGGAGTAAACCTGGCTTTTAGTGACACAGCAACCATCGGCGCTGGTGATGGGGAAATTCTTGTCGGTCTTAAAGAAGGTAAACATCATCCTACTTGGCAATATGTTAGACAACTACGCCAAACATTAACCGCCCAATTTCCTGAATTAACCTTCTTTTTCCAACCTGCGGATATAGTCACTCAAATTCTCAATTTTGGTTTACCAGCCCCTATTGATATTCAGGTCATAGGCCCAGCTAAAAATCGTCGTGATAACTACAAAATTGCTCAACAAATCAAAACCAAAATAGCTCAAATTCCGGGAGCAGTTGATGTTCATTTACATCAAATTGTTGATGCCCCAGACCTACGTATTAATGTGGATCGTGATCAAGCACAACGTAACGGTTTAACTCAACGAGATGTTGCCAATAATCTACTCACATCATTAAGTTCTAGTGGTCAAACATCACCCAATTTTTGGCTTGATCCTATCAAAGGAGTCAGTTATCCAATAGCAGTACAAGTTCCCCAATACAAACTTAACTCACTAGAAAAAATTCAGAATACTCCTATTGCTAACGGTTCTAGCTCGTCACAACTTTTAAGCAATATTGCTATTGCTAAACGTGGGAAAGCTCCTGCTGTTGTTAATCATTACAACGTACAGCCTGTATTTAACATTTACGCCAATGTTCAAGGTCGTGATTTAGGTGGTGTAGCCAGCGATATTTATAAAATAGTTGGGCAATTTCAGCAGAAGTTACCACGTGGAACGTCAATTATGGTGAAAGGCCAAGTAGAAACGATGAATTCATCTTTTCTAGGATTAGAAGTAGGATTGATATTTGCTATTGGATTAGTTTATTGCTTAATAGTAGTCAATTTTCAATCTTGGATTGATCCATTCATTATTATGATGGCACTACCAAATGCTTTAGCAGGAATTGTCTGGATACTATTTGTGACGAATACGACTTTTAGCGTACCTTCTTTGATGGGTGCAATTATGAGTATTGGGGTTGCTACTGCTAATAGTATTTTGCTTGTCACCTTTGCTAATGAGCAACGTCTAATAGGGGAAAAAGCTGTTTCTGCGGCTTTAGCTGCTGGTTATACTCGTTTGCGTCCAGTATTAATGACTGCTGCGGCCATGATTATGGGGATGTTACCAATGTCTCTTGGTTTAGGAGAAGGTGGTGAACAAAATGCTCCTTTAGGACGTGCTGTAATTGGTGGATTATTAGCAGCAACAGTGGCAACTTTAATTTTTGTACCCGTAATGTACAGTATTTTGCGCCGAAAACAACCCCAAAATTTAGAGTTGGAGGAAGAACTATCCTCTACTATCAAATTAACTGTAGCTAATCGGTAAATAATTCGTGAATAATTAAATCCCCGACTTCTTAGAGAAGTCGGGGATCTGAAAGAATTTCGATAAATCAACAAATCAAATAGAATTTTATAGTATGGATACTCAAGAAAATACCCAAGTTGATAATTCTGATATCGCAGCAACGACTAAAAAAAGTCGTTTCACTTCTATCACCATTATTGCCACGACTACTTTAGTTGTTACTGGACTTTTAGCACTTGGTATTATACCTCGCTTACAAAAGCAATCAGAATTAAATGCTTTCGCTAAATCTACAACAAAAAAAGTTTCTTCGGTCAATGTAGTTAAACCAAAAGTTGCTGCTAATTTCACCGAATTAGTTCTACCTAGCAGTATTCAAGCCAGCCAAGAAACCACAATTTATGCCCGTACCAGTGGTTATTTACAAAAAAAATTAGTGGATATTGGCGAACGTGTAAATAGGGGACAGCTACTAGCTATAATTGATGCCCCGGAAACTGACCAAGATATACAGCAAGCTCGTGCTGAATTGGCAAAATCTGAGGCGAATCTGGCTCAAGTTCAGGCAGATTTAGCACAAAAGCAAAGTAATCTTTCTCAAACAAAAGCTAACTTGAAAGCTAGACAAGCGGAATTAGCTCAAGCACGTACTAACCTAGAACTAGCACGTCAAACTTGGCAACGTTGGCAATTACTTCAAAAGCAAGGAGCCGTGACTACACAAGCTGCTGATGAACGTGAAAGTGCTTTTAATGCAAGTCGAGCTAATGTAGATACTTTAATTGCTCGCGTTAATTCAGACCAAGAAAGTGTAAATACTGCTCTTGCAGCTATTAATTCCCAAAAAGCTAACATTAATGCGTTTATCGCAAGTAGGAGTGTTAGTAAATCAGATTTACAACGGACAACTTCTTTACAAACATTCAAACAAATTGTTGCTCCTTTTGCGGGTGTAATTACTGCTCGCAATATAGATACGGGAGCTTTAATTTCTGCGGGGAGCAATAGTAATAGTGGAAATTCCTGGTTATTTAAGATTGCTCAGACGAATAATTTACGTATCCAAATTAATGTTCCCCAGGCTTTTGTGCAATCAATTCACCCTGGACAAACTGCGCTTGTTCGTGTTCGTGAGCTACCGAAAAAATCTTTTGCTGGTAAAGTTATTCGGACTGCTGATGTCTTAGATGCTACTTCTAATACCCTTTTAACTGAAATTGAAGTACAGAATTCAGACAATGTGTTGCGTCCTGGGATGTATGCTGAAGTGACTTTTAAGGCTGAACGTGCAAATCCACCTTTATTAGTACCAGCTAATACCTTAGTGATTAATGCCGATGGTATACAAGTAGCCACTGTCACGAAGGAAAAGAAAGTTAAGTACCAAAAAGTAGAGCTTGGACGAGATTATGGTACTGAAGTTGAAGTTGTTTCTGGTTTAAGCCCTAATGCGAGGTTAATTACTAATCCTACGGATGCTCTTCAAGATGGTAAATCAGTTCAGGTACTTGCATCTAAGCATAAGACTAAGAATTAAAGTTAGTAAAGTATTTCTAGTTTAGAAATTATGGGTGTACCTATACTCACTAATGAACGATCACCCTTATTCCATTTTGGAGGTGAGTAAGAAAATGAAACTTCCCTTATAGGTGTTCTAACACCATAAGCGTCATAAGGTTGCGCTTTAAAGGAAATAGCATTAAAGTTCTTTTTGGCTGTAACATGAACTGTAATTAGTAGACCAGCACTAGTACCTCCGGTAGGTTGAATATTAACATCATCGTCTATATCAAAATAACTTTTTAAAATTCCCCAATCTATCTTTGGAGAAGATGAACTACCACCTGGGTTGGGAGAACTTGTGTCTTCTTCTAACTCGATTCTTGGAATTTCGTTAGGATCGATTACAAAAACCAGAGGAAGTTCTTTTCTTATATAGCCTGATTTTACTGCGGTAACATTAACTTGCCCTAACTGTTGTTTTGGAATTTGAAATGTGACAGTTCCATTAGTAAGAGTTGGTTTTGTAGGTATCCCTTCTTTTGCTGCTACTGTCACATCTACATTTTCCAAAGGTGTTTTTGATTTTTTATCCACTACAAGAACCGTTATGCTAACCAAGTCTGCTGGTGGAGTTGAAGTAGTAGGAGTTGAAGTAGTAGGAGTTGAAGTAGTAGGAGTTGAAATAAGTGGATTCTGTGATGATGGATAGAATCTAATCACTAAATAACCACTACCCAACCCTCATATTAATGTGCCGCCAATTAAAGCCCAACCCCAATTCGGTAATTTTTGCATAAAAAACTTTTTAGTATTTCAGGTCTCTATATACAAACAGACAGATACAACAAAGTATCAATACAGGCTATGAAATAGTATACATACATAAACAATCTATTTGATAAATTTTTAATAAATTAATGGTAGTTTTTTTTAAGTAAGTAGGTGAGAATAAATCAAAGTAAATGAAGTAATGTAAAAAAATATTGAGATTAATCCTCACTACAAAACTTTAATTATTTACACTGCTCTACTTAATTTAAATTATCAACACAATATTAAAATCAACTAAAATCTCAAACTTGATGGCATAACGTTGACCACTAATGTTACATCTAGTATCGTTGAGCGGGGAAAAACCAACGTGAAAGCACAGGTATTTAGAGGCGTTAATCAACTTTCTTACGAAGATATTCCAGTTCCAACCGTGGAACCAGATGAAGTGCTGGTACAGGTGCGGGTTGTGGGGTTGTGTCAGTCAGATATTAAAAAAATTCGTTATCCATTGTATGAACCGCCGCGCATTTTTGGGCATGAAACTGCCGGCACGATCGCAGCAATAGGCAATAATGTCAAAGGTTGGCAAGTTGGACAACGGGTAGCGGTGATGCACCACATCCCTTGTATGCGTTGCGCCTACTGTCTAAATGATAATTTCTCCATGTGCGATGTTTACAAAAACATCTCTACTACCGCAGGTTTTAACGCTAGTGGCGGCGGTTTTGCTGATTATGTCAAGGTTCCTGGACATATTGTGGAAAATGGTGGGTTAATTCCCATCCCGGATAATATCAGTTTTGAAGAAGCTAGTTTTGTCGAACCGACTAATTGCTGCTTGAAAGCTGTGAGAAAAGCTCAAATTGCTCCAGGACAAACTGTGTTAGTTACTGGTGCTGGGCCAATTGGGTTAATGTTTATCATGTTGGTGAAGTATTTCGGAGCAAAAGCGATCGCTACTGATTTACTACCCTCTAGAATTGATAAAGCGTTGAGTGTCGGTGCAGAAGCGGCTTTTGATGCACGCGATCCCGATTTACCCGCCAAAATCTCTGCCTTAACTGGTGGACTAGGTGTTGATGTAACTTTGCTGGCTGTTCCGAGTGAGAAAGCTTTCTTTCAAGCACTTGATAGTACCCGCAAAGGCGGTAAAATCTTGTTTTTCGCAGAATTCCCTGATGAGGTGGAAATTCCCATTAACCCAAATATCCTCTACCGTCGGGAAATTGACTTGATCGGTAGTTACAGTTCCTCTTATCGGCTTCAGAATCTATCAGCCGATATTGTATTTAATCAGCGAATTGACGTAAAAGCGTTGATTAGCGATCGCTATCCATTAAAAGATTTATCAGCAGCTGTGGAAGTTGCGATCGCACCTACACCGGATACTTATAAAATCTTAATTTACCCGTAAAAGGAAATTCCTCATCTCCCGATACGGTTCGGTTAAGCCAAGAGACGCGATAAATCGCCGTCTCTACAATAATCAGTCCTTTGTAGAGACGGCGATTCATCGCGTCTTTGCAATCTAGAGCTTGTCATCAAAAAACCTTATCCGAACCGTATTGTCTTATCTCCCTCATTTCCCCAAATATGCTTATTACCCTACTTTTCGTCGCTCTACTAGCTTTCTACGTCGCTTGGAATCTTGGAGCAAACGATGTCGCTAACGCAATGGGAACCTCTGTCGGTTCCAAGGCTGTCACTCTCAAACAGGCGATAATTATTGCTGGTGTATTAGAGTTTACGGGTGCTGTGTTGTTTGGACATGAGGTAACGGAAACTCTAGCAACGAAAATTGCTAATCCCGCCTTATTTGCAGCTACACCCCAAATATTCGTTGTTGGAATGGTAACGGTACTAATATCCTGTGGTGTGTGGTTGCAAATTGCCACATCACGCGGTTTACCTGTATCCTCTTCTCATGCGGTTGTTGGTGCGATCGCAGGATTTAGCTGGGTAGCTTTGGGAGTAGGTGCAATTGATTGGGCATCAATTGGCTTGATTACCATTGGCTGGATTTTAACGCCGTTAATTAGTGGTGCGATCGCTGCTTTATTCTACAGTCAAATCAAGCACTGGATTTTGGATCAACCTAATCAAGTAGTCCAGTTACAAGAATGGATTCCCTGGCTGAGTACTCTGCTGCTAGGTGTCTTCGGCGTAATTGTATTACCATCGCTGACTGAACCGCTAACCAATTTTGTAATTGAGCAAACTGGTTTCAATATCCCTACTTACGACATCCCCTTGTTAACCGGTGCAGTAGCAGCAGTTGGACTCACAATCATTAGTTGGCGACAATTGGGAGACAAGGGAGACAAGGGAGAAATACTCCCCAATTCTGTAGAAAAATTATTTGCCCGATTCCAATTACTAAGCGCTTGCTTTGTCGCCTTTGCTCACGGTTCTAATGATGTGGGAAATGCGATCGCTCCTTTAGCTGCGATCGTTTACATCAATCGCACTGGTAACGTACCTACAGATGGTATAACTATCCCCCTTTGGATCTTAATTCTTGGTGGTGCTGGTATTGTTGGTGGTTTAGCTGTCTGGGGAAAAAAAGTCATTGCTACCATTGGCGAAAATATCATTGCCTTGCAACCTAGTAGTGGATTTTGTGCCGAACTGGCAACTGCTACAACCATCCTCATCGCTTCCCGGCTAGGTTTACCAGTCTCCACCTCTCACGCTCTCGTCGGTGGTGTCGTTGGTATTGGACTAGTACAAAATCTCAACTCGATTAAGTTTCAAACTCTAAAAGGTATTGCCGCCGCCTGGCTAATTACAATCCCCGTAAGTGCTGCCCTTAGCGCTGCCATCTTTAGCATTGCACGAATTTTATTCTTCTAAGAATTATTAATATTTTCCTAACTTTTTCCTTTACTGGAATTTACTCAAAGCAAAACCTAGACTGCAAAAACGCCAAAAAACCTGCTTTTGCAGAATTGCTGCTCATTCATTAGAATGTTGTGCAGGGGATAGCGTAACTTTGAGTTTCCACAGAAAGATACTTTAATCTCCATTTAGAGATATAAACTGTCACACAAGTTACATTCCAGACAAATTTACAGCTAGTTTCGCAAGTCAGACAATTTTGTGGCGATGTCTAACGACAAGTCGCTTTTCTACGAGACGCTACGCGAACGCACCTAAGCACAGGCATCTGGAAATCTTTGACAAGTATTATTGGCAGCAAAACAATAAATATTTATTTGGAGTGAGATTTCTTTAAAAGTAAAAATCTCATTGGTAAATAATTGATGACAATAAAACTGACCAAAAACCAAAAAAGTCTCTGTTCAAGCGACTCCCAGGCGTAGCGAACAATTCCAAATCCAATGGTTAAATACTTGTTAATGGCGAAGAGAACACGCTGTAGTAAGCTGTGAGGCAAACTTGGTGCTTTGCTAACTTGTGTCTAGTATGACAGAATTGCGTTGAAATGCGGAAGTGCTGTTAAAATTTTTAATTTATCTGACAAAATACAGGAAATTAGGATGACCGCCAATAAAGTGTACCGAAAGTAGCTTTATCGTCAAGGTGTTAGAGGTTAGAAGCTAATGGGGCGATTCGAGAAGCAACCAGAAAACCCAAGAGTCAGAGGTGAGCTATCCAGAGCAGCAGAAAATGCGCTTTGGGCTGTAGTTGAAGACTTAGAAAATCTTCAGCAGAATGTACTCAGAGCCTTGCAGGAAGACGTAAAGCGGCTTCAGTCAGAAAAAAACCGGTTATCTGATGAAATTCAAAGCTTGGTAGAGGAAAAAGAGCATTTACAACAAGTGCGCCAAATTACTGAGCAGCAAGTGTTAATTCGGCAACTGGCAGAAGTTCTGGCAAAGCACATATCATCACAACTGCAATCCTCTCTGGCAACTTTAGCTAGCCAAAACATAGAGGGCAAATCTTACGAACAAGCTGCGCTGAAGTCTGCTGAAGTGAGTAGCAATGTAGTAGGTGAAATCAATGCAAAAGTCGAACACATGTTTGACAGTTTGGATGACACCGTTACTGTTACCTTTAATTCGCTACAACAGGAATTGAAGAACTATCAAAGTAATCTTTCCCAGCAGTTGTCACGGATGTATAGCCAGCAGCAGCAAGGGGAAACCATTTTAACGGAGTTTGTTAATCGCCTGCATGGAGAACTAGAAAAAACTATAGAAGAAACTTCACGCAAACCAGCAACAGGTGGTATACCTACTGTTTTGCAGTTTACGGAACCAGAAAAAAGCAGTTCTGTTGAAACATCACTGCCAGAGTTTGAGGAAGTAGTAAGAAATTCCCTTGAGCCAATTTCCCCGATCCCCAATCAATTTTCACCAAGGGAAACGACATCAGAGCCGTTGTCTATTACAGAAAACGTTACAAATCCAATTTCTGTACCCAGCAAAGATTTGTCAGAAAGGGAAACAACACCAGAGCCACTGTCTATTACAGAAAACGTTGCAAATCCAATTCCTGTACCCAGTAAGGATTTGTCAGAAAGTGAAACGACATCAGAATCTACTACTGCTGTAGTTCCGCCACCACAGGACAATGCTACCGAACCCATTTCTGTCCTCAATCAGGAATTGCCAGAAAACGAAACGCCACCAGTACCTCCGATCGCATCTGTGCTACAACCGAGAATAATTCGGCCTTCGCAAAAGCTAAATATTACTGAACCAATTTCTGTCCTTCGCAAGGATAGATCGCAGAATAAAGCTAAATCCTCATCAACCACTGCGTTAGAACCGCAATCGGAAGCAAAACCCCCACAATCGCGATCGCCTAATTCCTCTGGCTTATCGACACTCCAAATCGGTTTCTTGTTAATTGTCTCATCGGTAGTGGTATCGTCGCTTTACAACGTAGCCATCAAGGTAATATTCCACGAAGGTTCCCAGATTTTTGGGGTATTAGAGGTAGAGCAGTTACTACCACCGACTTTGGGCAATACTCTGTTAATTTTGACGCTCCGGTTTATGGTAGTCGTACCACTGATGGTACTGCTGTCTCCGATATTGCACCCAAGATTGTGGCAAGACTTGGAAAACTTGGCCGCTTCAGTCCGAGGAAATCCCACGCCTGCCAATGCGGCTACCAAGCAGATTTTGATATTGTCCATTGTGAGTGGATGCTTTTTGTTTTTATCTCAAGTGCTAATCTACATTGCGATCGCTCAAGTACCCACCGGAATGGCGATCGCACTGTTCTTTATCTATCCGATGGTTAGCGGTCTATTGTCGTGGTTTCTGTTTCGCGATCGCCCCACTCTATTCCGCATCGCGGCGATCACTGCAATTTGCTGCGGCGAATTGTTGGTTTTAGCGGGTTCTCCCAGCATCGGTATAGGTAATATTTCAATGGGAAGCAGCACCGCCATTATTTCGGGTGTGGCTTTTGCTGCCTACATAATTTTGACGCGAGTCTGTGCTAGCAAACTCCATCCCGTAACTTTTACTTTAATTAACTTCACTACCATGTTGCTATTGAGCTTTATCTGCTTGATGCTACCCTTGCCAAGCAATTGGAACTTGGTAGTAGTTGACTCCTCTAAAATGCTGGAACTGGTTTTAAGCGCATTTATTTTGGGTGTGCTGACTCTTGCCGGCTATTTGCTCAACAATATTGGTATTGGTAAACTAGGAGCCTCGCGATCGGCGCTCATCGGTGGTAGCATTCCAGTTTTAACCGTGATTTTAGCTGGGTTAATCATTCAAGAAAATTTGGATATTGTGCAAATTCTGGGAGTGTTATTTGTAACCTTTGGCGCAGCTGCTTTCAGCTTTGAAACAATGCGAAATCAGGTTAAACCCTCTAATCCCACGAATTAAATGGCGAGTTTAATCAGCTTAAGTGTGATGGGAGCTACTTCACCTCCCATTCACTCAGGATCGGTTTTGAAGCTAATGCGCCCACTTGTAACTTTTATAAATCAAATATCCCCGACTTATCGAAGAAGTCGGGGATTTAAGTTTTCACCAATGATTATTAGGAATGCTGTATAGGTGCAGATAAAACTTAGGGACTGACAAATCAAAATATCCAATTAACTCTTGTGGGGTGGGAATCTTGCCCGCCCAGTCCATAAGGTGGGCAAGATGCCTACCCCAAAATATTTGGATAATTTATTTCTTGGAGTTCCCTTAATAGATTAGGACTTATAACATTTCACGAAATGCGTGATCCAAATAATTGCTCTCTGATTCTTTCCCCTCTGCTCCCTTTTGCCTATTGATATCAACCTGAAAGGGAAATTGTATTACATAAAATTACATGTGTCGTGACAATTCCTGTAGACGCAAAGTAGCTTCCCACAGGATATTGTCTCTACCATAAAAGCAATCTTTTCGGCTATTGTTTGCGTAAGTCCTATAGATAAGTAAGCAGTAATCAGAATAACTTGACTTGTAATAAATTTTTAGGGATTTAGCCTGATACAGGTAGGGAAAACACGTATATGTAAGCAGTACGAGTAGTACTGACTCCAGCTATTGAGTACGAGTACTTGCTCAGAAAGGAGATTTGCAAGGAGTCAACACCATTGATCGCATTTTGGAACTAGGAGATCCAGAAGTAGCATAAATGTTTAGAATGAACTGTTTTTTTAACCTGGAAATGCCATTGAAACAACCGATATTTCTATACTACGAAACCCCTTGCGAGTAATGCGGAATTAAAATTTTCTCATTTCTATGCTCTTGTGTTTGGTGAAATGGTATCTTTATTTCTGTCGTTATTTACTAGTTAATGCGGTCTGCGTAGGCGTAGCCCACCGTAGGTATCGCCCAAATACCCAAGAAAAAGCTGATCCTGCTTTTCTAGCAACAAACTATCTACGTAATTCAAGTCTCTCAAATATATAAAATAGCGAGGTAAAAACATACTTGAAAATAGTCAATGAATTAGTTAAATCATGAAAATTTAAAATTCTTTCATGAAAAAAATATAAATTCATTGAAAAAAAGTCTCGAAATAATCATCTTATGGAATCCAAGATGTTTTATTATATGTATGACTAGTAACTAATCTTTCGGTTCCTAGCACGAGCAACAAAGCCTTGTAGCTACGCGATTCAGTCGAAATTAATCGCAGCTTTTTGTGTCAGATTATCCGTGCAAAAAGATAGACCAGACTTAAATTTAGGAGAAAATATGGCAATATCATCAAACCTTGATTTAGTCAGAATAGAAAGTATTTAAATAGCGTCATTTATGAAATACAGAACACATGATTTTATTCGGAAAGTCAAAAATAGTGATATGATGAGGAACAATATTTGAAAAACAACAGGTATTTTGAAATTGGAATTATTTGCTCTACTTGATGTCTATTATTTTCCCTCAAATCAACGGCTGATAATGCCGCCGAGACATCACTGGAGGTTGTGAACGGTATGATAGTTCACAAAGAGCTATGTGGCTCAACCTCTAAATATGGCTACACCTGGTAAGCGATTCATTTTTAGACCACTCCCAATTATTTCTAGTAACCTATGTGCTACAAATAATTCGTCAAAGCTGAAAAATCCATCTTTTACTAGTAACAGATATCCCAGATAAACTGTGCAAACTAGTTTTTACTCCGAGTCGGCATAGTGCCATAATTAGGTGTAAGCCGCTTGAGATTGTTGCTCTTAAAAGATGAAAAAAATCCAGAAACCTGAAAAGCTTTGTAGATTAATTGCAGCATAGTTGACTTTTGGGAGATAAACTGCCGTAAGCTTGATTTGGTGGTGTCTGTAATTTTCTGGTTAGATGCAGAGACAGTTATAGTCACAACTACCGAATCTGCTTTTGCACCAAAAAATGTGCAAGAATTGTAGTTTGTGCTACCACTGATATCATCGTTATCGCATACTAATATAATCTGAAGTAAAGACAGCCTTCAGCCAGGTGTATACTACCTATTTTCACTCGATTAAAAATTTGTAAACGTGCTATTCAATTGTCTGTAATATGAGTAACGACATAGATCTGATCAAACGTCTTGGCCCCAGTGCGATGGATCAGATCATGCTTTATCTGGCTTTTAGTGCCATGCGGACGAGTGGGCACAGGCATGGGGCATTCTTAGACGCAGCCGCAACAGCAGCAAAGTGTGCAATTTACATGACCTATCTAGAGCAGGGACAAAACCTGCGAATGACAGGGCATCTGCATCACTTGGAGCCGAAACGAGTAAAAATTATTGTAGAAGAAGTCAGACAGGCATTAACAGAAGGCAAGCTGTTAAAAATGCTGGGTTCTGATGAACCTCGCTATCTAATTCAATTACCTTATGTCTGGCTAGAAAAATATCCTTGGCAACCGGGGCGATCGCGCGTTCCTGGTAGCAGTCTGACAAGCGAAGAAAAAAGACAGATCGAGCAGAAACTACCAAGTAATCTACCTGATGCTCAGTTAGTTAGCTCCTTTGAGTTTCTGGATTTGATCGAGTTTTTGCACAAGCGATCGCAAGAAGACTTACCACTCGAACACCAAATGCCTTTAAGTGAAGCTTTGGGTGAGCATATTAAGCGCCGTCTGCTTTACTCAGGAACGGTAACGCGCATTGATTCTCCTTGGGGAATGCCCTTCTACGCACTTACCCGTCTTTCTTACACCCCAGCAGACGATCAAGAACGCACTAACATCCTGGTAGAAGATACCGCTCGGTATTTTCGCATGATGAAAAATTGGGCAGAACGGCAACGAAACGCCATGCGCTTACTGGAAGAACTTGATATCCTCCCAGAAAAAATGGAGCAGGCTATGGAAGAATTAGATGAAATTATCCGTGCCTGGGCAGATAAATATCACCAAGATGGCGGGATTGCAGTCATTTTACAAACAGTTTTTGGCGAAAGAGAAGACTAGTACCGCAAGGCGGAATTCAAAATGAATACAGCGTAAGCGTTTCATTGATTTTGAATTGGTGGTTTATTTACACCGTGTTGTACTAATGCAATGTAGCGGCAATTTGTCTGTCTTTAACAAGGGGCTTAAGCCCCTTGTTTAGTATCGCCTCAATCAATCATAAAAGACTGTAATTTAATTAGTGCGCGGCTGCGTTGGCACAATCGGTTGTGTTGGTATAACCGGTTGCGTTGGCACAACTGGTTGCGTTGGAAATGGCGTAGTCTCGAGACTTGGAGTTGATCCCGCAGGACTTAGAGTCGCAGGTATAGACGAAGATGAAGCGCCAAGAACGCTGTCACTAGCATCGATACAAGTATCTAACACCTGGGTAGGGGGAAGGTCGATTTTACTACGCAACCCAACTACGCACTGACCAAAACGCACAGGCAACAAACTACGACCACAGTAATTTAAAGCTTCTGGATTAACTGCTTCCTTAGTAATTGAGCTAACACCGACTACACAAGTAGCTAACTCCTCAGGACGGCGGGCCTTTCCACAAGAAGAAAGCGCATCTGTTGCCGCAATTTGGGTCTGCTTCTCAATTTTAACCACGCAAGCAGCCAAATCCCTGGGGCGCAGTGCCTTTGCACAAGCTGGTGATGCCGCTTCTGCCGTGACACCCACGCTTAAAAGTCCAGCGGCACAGACACTATAATCATTAGTGTAAGAGGCAGCAACAGCCACATTAGGCAAGATTGTTGTCAACCATCCAGCTACAGCCAAAACTGGTACTATTAAAATCCTAGAGGTGGAATTGCTTTGTTTGTTCTTAGCTTTATTAACCACTTTTTTGCTCATTGACATTGCCAATTCTCCAAACACCCAAAGTTATGCTAACTCAAATCTCTTAAAAATCCTCTGTAATCCAAGAATTTCGGTGGTAGTAAAGTATAGACATAATTAATTATGTCGAAAGTTGTGTTAATATAACTGTTTGAAAGATAAGTAGGCAACGTAAAAAGTATTTCAGAGTAAGAATACTGCGTAAACCAATCTGATGATTGAGCAGCCTACGAAACTAAATAAACACAAAAAACTTATTGGCAGGAGTACGGCGGGGCACGTCGGAATTCAAGCTTGGAAGCTAGTATGTCGGCTTTGCCGAATTAAACAACTGGCGCAAAAAAGATGCCTCTACATTGGTAGGATACGTCATACCAAGGCAAGCAGTCTCAAAAAACCAAGAATCCCCTGATTTTTAATCAGTGGAATGTCAAAATAGAATGTCTGAGTAAAGTTTAAACAGGATTAGATTAAGGAAACTCATGTCCCGATATAGAGGGCCACGCCTCAGAATTGTCCGTCGCTTGGGCGACTTACCAGGATTAACTCGTAAAAGCGCTAGACGCGCTTACCCACCTGGTCAGCATGGTCAGAACCGCAAAAAGCGCTCTGAGTATGCCATCCGTCTAGAAGAAAAGCAAAAGCTCCGCTTCAACTACGGTTTGACTGAAAAGCAATTGCTCCGCTATGTACGGAAAGCCAGACGGGTTACTGGTTCTACCGGACAAGTGCTACTGCAATTGCTAGAAATGCGCTTGGATAATACCGTTTTCCGCTTGGGTATAGCCCCGACTATCCCAGCAGCTCGTCAATTGGTAAATCACGGTCACGTAACTGTTAACGGTCGTGTAGTGAATATTGCTAGCTACCAATGCCGTCCTGGTGAAGTAATTGCAGTTAGGGATCGGGCACAATCCCGGAAGTTGGTGGAAGCTAACTTGCAATATCCCGGTTTGGCAAACCTGCCCAGTCATTTGGAATTTGACAAAAATAAGTTGGTTGGTAAAGTCAACAGCGTTATTGAGCGCGAATGGGTGGCATTACAAGTTAATGAACTACTTGTGGTGGAATACTACTCACGACAAGCTTAAACAGTTAGGAGTTAGGAGTTATGAGTTAGGAGTTGCAAGACGATAATTCCTAACTCCTCACTTTTAACTCCTAACTTTTTTCAGCCGCCAATTTGCGACATGGTACGAGTATATGTACCTGTAACGCCAGAATCGCGCCCTTTAAAGTTAATTTCTGACTTGATTCCGAGTAAATTTCTGACCTGTTCTTGTAATTGAGCGGTGCTGACACCAGAACGCAAAGCCGTTTTTAAATCTATTTGACCAGTTTCATTTAATAAACAGGGACGCAGCCAGCCATCTGCACTTAGGCGCATCCGATTACAACGATCGCAAAAACATTCCGACATCTGACTAATAAATCCTAGTGTCCCCTTCGCACCAGGAATTTGAAAGACATCAGCAGGGCCAGCACCACGAACTTGAGATTCTGTCAAGCCCCAGCGATCGCGAATGCGTTCTCGTAAATCGGCTGAAGATACCCAACCGCGATCGCCAAATAAATGTACATTACCAATGGGCATAAACTCAATAAATCGAACGTGCCACTGTTTATCAATTGTCAGGGCGGCTAAATCTAGAACTTCGTGGTCATTAACCCCAGGAATCACCACTACATTCAGCTTCAGGGGGTCGAATCCGACCTGATGGGCAGCTTGAATACCCTGCCAAACTTGTTGCCAACGAGAACGCCCCTGATTACCGATAATTTGATCAAAAATGTCGGGATCAAGAGAGTCCAGACTAATATTAATTCGTCGCAAACCAGCATTGTAGAGGTTTTGTGCCATCGGAGCCAGCAAAAAACCGTTGGTGGTCATTGAGATATCTTGAGTTTGGGGGAGAGTTGCGATCGCACTTATCAAATCCACCACCTGCGGACGCAATAAGGGTTCACCCCCAGTCAAACGAAATCGGGTAAAGCCGACTGGAATAAATACTTCTTGAATTAAGGTGAGTAGTTCTTCATCACTCAATAACTGTTGCTTAAGAATATAGTCCAGTTCTACTCCCTCTGGCATACAGTACTGACAACGAAAATTGCAGCGATCAATTAAGCTAATGCGGAGGTAATCTACCTGGTTCATCGTTTTATTTTTATTGTCTCTGATTAACTAAAGACTTTACAAAGGGACTTCCAAATAAAAAAATAATCAATCGCTTTGGGGAGACAAGGCACAGGGGGGAAACAAGGCAGAGATATTGCTACCTTGTCTACCTTGTCCCCCTACTCCTATTGGATGCAAAAATTGAGTAATTTAATTTTTGGATGTTCCAAAGGTGGTTTACCCCTTCTTACTATATTTGTTGTAACTCAAAATACCGTACTCCACCTTAAGTGGGAGTCCACAGATTGTGGCATAATAAGCCGATCGCATCCACTAGTTAGTCATCAATCGTGCAAGACACCGACTCCATCAACGACCTTGCTGCTGCCCTACTACAGCCAGCCGATATCAGCTTTGAACTGCCCGATCCAGAAGATGAACAGATTCTAGAGTCAGATTTTCAACAGCAGCTAGAAATAGCTTGGCAGGTATGCGATCGCTTTGATTTGCAAACTGAAATCTGGCGGGGGCGAATTTTACGGGCGATCCGCGACAGAGAAAAAGTAGGTGGTGACGGACGCGGTACTGGCTTTCTGCGATGGCTAAAAGAGCGGGAAATCAGCAAAAGTCAAGCTTATGCCTGGATTCAATTGGCGAATAGTGCCGATACTCTGATTGAAGACGGTAAACTTGACCCCGGTTCGGTGAATAACTTTAGCAAACGGGCATTTGTCGAAACCTCCAAAGCATCCCCAGAAGTGCAACAGATGGTGAGTGAAGCCGCCCAAAAAGGCGATCGCATCACTAGGCGCGAAGTCCGTCAACTCAGCGATGAATGGACAGCTATGTCCTCAGATTTATTACCAGAAGCAGTTAAAGAAAAAGCCGCAGATAACACCCTTCCCCCGCGCTACATCGCCCCTCTGGTGAAGGAAATGGAAAAACTGCCAGAATCGCACCAAAAGTTTATTCAAAAGGAAATAGCTGCCAATCCCGATGTAGATACCTTGAAACAGGTAACTACCGAAGCGCGTAACTTGGCGAAGTATCTCAAAGGGGCAGCTCAAGTTCAAGCGCTGACGAAGGAAGATGTTGATATTGAAACAGCCTTAGAAGAAGCGCAAAGAGTCGGCTGTTTGAGCATTGCTGCTGATTTGGTCAATCAAGCATCGCAAATTGAACAAACGATCGCTAAATTGTACATGACTTGGAAACGCATCGGTAATTTAGCAGATCGATTATATGTAGATACTGGCGCAAGTACCCCCAACTTGCGATCGCTCCTCACTTGCTTGGAACCTCTGGGTGGTGAAATCATGGAATTGCAACTTAGTGGTGCAACTGAACACACTATTCGTTTGCAAATTCAGGAGACGAGTTAGGGCAATACTGTTTGGTTAAGACAAGAGACGCAATGAATCGCCGTCTTTACTATACTCAGTGCTGTTAGCGGTAGTGGGGCATTTAGCCCCTACTGAGTAAGAAGAGGAGTACTCAGTACTTTCGCACTTGGGTTTTTGCCCTGCCGCTTGTGGGCGGTCTTTCAACTCAGCACTCTTCATAAGATATCAGGATTTTCCCCTAGTTCTCTTAATCTAGCCGCTAAACGAGCCGCCTGTGCAACTGCTACTTCTGCTTGTGCAACTGCTACTTCAACCTGTGCAACTGCGGCTTCTACCTGTATAGCTGCGGCTTCTGCTTGTGCAATTGCAGCTTCCTCTGGTAACAAAACCAAATTACCAGCCACATCGTAAAACCGCAACCATATTGCCGTTTCTCTATCTATTGTTCCCTCAATCGTCCCTAACCATAAACCTAAACGCTTAGACCATAGCCATCCGCGATCGTTTGGGGTCAAAGGCTGATACTGCTGATTATCATCTAAATGCCACCCTTGCAAAGAATTAGGATCAAAGGGATCGTAAACAAAATAATCTGAGGTACGGAAAGTTTGTTCGTAAAGATTTTTCTTAATACCCTTGTCTATTGCTGCCGTAGATGGTGACATTAATTCCACGATTACATCAGGATAACGACCATTTTCTTCCCAGACTACCCAGCCTTGTCTTGAGTTATTGCCGTCAACATTTAGCACTGCAAAGAAATCTGGGCCTCGGAAATCACGGTTGCGAACTTGGGTGCTGCTGTAGTAAATAAACATATTGCCCCCAGTGAAGAAATCATTGCGGTCAGCCCAAGCTTGTTGTAATGACCGAATCAACACATTCATAGCAATGCGGTGGCGATTTGATTCCAAGGGTTCACCATCATCAAAAATTAAATCTGTAGGTGGCATCGGGGGTTCCCAGTCCACAATGGCTGCTGGATTTGTCTCAGTAGTCATGAGCGATCGCCTTTCTCAGAAAGCCTTAGATTTCTATCATAATCTGCCGAGGGCTTCCTGAATTAAAGCGTACAGATATCATAGTTATAAATTATTATTGACCCAATCTCGAAAATTACAGATAAGTAGGTGGGCGTAAACAAAGTTAACTGGCGGGGGTCGTCATTTGTCATTTATCATTTGTCATTGGTAAGGGTTTAAGCCATATTTACGTTTCGTAACTTAGTTTGGTTTATTCCTACCTACCTACTTAGCTTGACTTATAGCAATTGTTAAACACTGCTGAACATACTCATTGACTAATTCAACAATTAGAATATTAGGAAAATTAGGACTAGATTGAGATTTAATATACTTTCCCTCTTGTAATAAGAAAATTTCTAAACCTTGTTGTGTATGTCGCCAAAGTTCAGGTACTCCTAAAATTTCATAATTATCAAATCTAGTGCGAGAAGTAATATCAATTTCGATTGCTAAATCTGGTGGTGGATCTATATTTAAATCTATGCGATTTTTTCCAATTACAGCAGCTTGATTTTGAATATAAAAACTGGTATCTGGTTCTACTGCTTGCTGCGATCGCTCATTTTTTGTAAACGTTCACAGGAGTTATCCTGCTACTGTAAAAAATAAGTACACGTAGATGGTAGATTAAGAGGCATGAATGAAAACTGCCTCGCCTACGGAATCGAAATTTCCGACTTAGATTGGGAAAAGACTCCAGCCATTGTCAAACAACTGATGGAGAAAATGGGGCAGCACATCAAGCAATCGGAAAAAGAGTTAACTGACTTAAAAGCCCAGCAGCCAGAGCTTTTAGAAAAAATTAATCGCACCTCAAAAAATTCATCATCTCCGCCCTCATTAGATCCACTCAATGCCGAAAAGCATCCAGGAAAGATGAAGAGTGGTAAAAAGCGAGGGGGACAGCCAGGACATCAAAGATGGGAAAAATTTCTCTACTCAGAATCGGAATGTGCTGAGGTAATAAACCACAAACCGGAGTTGTGTAGTAGCTGCGGAAGTCATTTTCACTCATTATATTTTGCTCGATTTCAGCAACTAATTAACCCCGTGAGCGATTACGAAATTAGGGAGAATACAGTCGCCTAGACATACCCATACCCATTGTTGTTTTGCGACCAATTCCTGCATACAAAGCAAAATCAGCTAAAGCATTAAGTTGCTTAATTTGTATCGGTTCAATTTCTCCCAGAATCTTGTAGTTAACTTCGCCAATAATGCCAATAAATTTGCTGCGGGAGTCGGCTAGTATTTCTGTATGAATATTGACAAAAGAAGGGAAGATTGACTCGATGGCAATGTGAGATAATTCTATGCCGCTGTACTTATTCCACCGCGAAAGTAGGGAATTGAAAACAGATTCTCTAGTAGGGAGGGTACTATCATACTGTCCTTGACGGAAGGCGGTAGGCGTGGAGAAGCTAAGGTTAATGGAAGAATTGCGTAGGCGTAGCCCGTCGCACACATCGCTAGCTTCTTCATATAATTGAGCGTAAGTACTGGCATTTGCCCAAGGTTGAATAGATTGGGGTGTGCCTTGAATGCTGGTAATATACAAATCAGCTGGGCCAAGATGCCAAGGGCGATTGGGATTAAGATTTAGCCAGAGTTGGGTAAGTTTACCAAAGAGAGTGTCATCTAATAAGGAGATGCGCCACCAACAAGGAGTCCCGGCGGGAATGGGTTGTTGATATGAATATTGCAATTTAGATCCCCCCTTACCCCCCTTCAGAAGGGGGGAATTAATTTGTAAGGGAGAGAGGGTGAAAGCTTTATCTGCGCTGGAATCGTGCAAGCGATCGCCTAATGTGCTATCTACAGAACTAACAAGGGTTAAAAATAGGGCGTGGAGATGTCTACCTGTGAGATACTGTGGTGGAATGGGTGATTGAGGTAGCAAATTCAACACTAAACTATGAGGCATACTTTCTCTTTTTGGTTGTAGACTGAGTGCTTCTTGACTCTACAGTAAACTCAGGGATTTCCTGGAGTTCAACTTCACTCAAACTATACTGCTCACAAACTAAACTTAGGCGATTTCCTGGGGTTTTGACGGCGTTAACCGAATGGGTTAAATCACCTTGAAAATAAACTAAAGTATTGAATTGGGGCTTGATTTGCCCAAGTTGGCGTTTGTGCGACTTGAGTACCAGTTCTCCCCCTTCCATGTCTGCGGGTACGCGCACGTAAAGAACACTCACAACCGCAGGCGGTTCAATGGTTTTGCAGTAGGAACGTAAAGAGCGATCGATATGCAGATCGACGCGGGAGCCTTCTTTTAGCTGTAAAGGATTGAGGTAAAAAGCGTTGCAATTCTCCTGGAGAGCCAAATCTAGGTAAGGCTTGAAGTAGGGAAACTGCTGTTCTACTTGTGCTAATCCAGAACGCTGAAACACTACGGAAAATCCTTTAGTGGCGACAAAATCGCGGTTGAGGTTGTTGATAGCAAAGTAAGGACAAGCTTGAATTTCTCCCCACAAGTTGTTTAGGTAATCGCTGGGGAAGGCGTTGGTTTGTTGTTGATAGTGTTTCACTGGGGATGTGAGAGAAATATACTTATAAATTGATGTTCTACAAATTCTCGCACCATTGGTGCGAGAATTTAATTACTTAGGTTCTTCGGCTATATACTTTCATATCGGTCAGATTCAGGATTTGCTCCACAGGAAACTTCATAGCTTTAGGTCAATGGAGTAGTGCCAATCCCAAAAATCAATTTCTATTAATTATGAATCTTGCTTCTCCGACCTTTAAATACTTTCAAAATCAGTAAACAAAATACTGAGTTGGTATAATTGTACTACAAAAATTGTATCATACAAAAAAATTAAAAAAATTAGTCACTCACACATAAGATTAGTGTGAAAGACCATCGCGCTCTCTAGAATTCTAATTTTTTAGAATGTCATGCTAGGTTATACGTACTCTATATACTGCTGGGCATTGACGCCAGCATTCCACCACAAGCAATTGCTTTTCTACATACTTATGTTTTAGTGTGGAGGAGCGATCGCACTATTAGGACTTTGTAAAAAGGTAAAATTCAACGCAAAATTTGCTCAATCATTCGATTCGCCTGGGAACCGTAACTACCGCCAAATAAATTGAAGTGATTCAAAATATGATATAGGTTATAGAGCGTTTTTCGGCGTTCATAGCCTGCATCTAAGGGAAAGACTTCGTTATAACCTTTATAAAACGCTGCTGGGAAACCACCAAATAATTCTGTCATGGCAATATCAACTTCTCTATCCGCAAAATAAGTTGCTGGATCAAATATCACTGGTTCTCCCGACGCAGTACACCCAGCATTTCCGCCCCATAAATCGCCATGTACTAAAGAAGGTTGCACTTGATGATTTGCCAATAGTTCCGGGATAGCTGCTAGTAACTTGTCTTGCTGGGGAAAATTACCTCCTCGTCGCTTTGCTAACTGAAATTGATAACCCAGGCGATGTTTAATATAAAATTCCGTCCAGTCTGCTGTCCAAGTATTGATTTGGGGTGTGGAACCAATGGTATTGTTAATTTTCCAACCAAAACCTTGACTGCTGCTAGCTTTATGCATTGACGCTAACTTGCGTCCCATATCTTCCCAGGAATTGCTGTTACCGCTGGCAAGTTCCAACCATTCCAGGACGATGTAGCTAGAATTATCAGCAGTACCCCAGCAGATTGGTTTGGGAAGGCGAATACTAGCTGTTGTTTGCATTTCCTTTAAGCCCAACGCTTCAGCTTCAAACATTGTAACTTGGGATGCTTGGTTTAGCTTGACGAAGTAGGTTATCTCACCATTAGAGACAGCATAACCTTGGTTGATGCACCCACCACCAACCGATCGCCTTTGCTGACTCTGAAATTTTTCGCCAGTCACCTGGCTAATATTCGCGTCGATTTGAGTCCAGATCATGCAATTTTGGATTTTAGATTTTAGATTTTGGATTAGTTAACTGGGTATTGGGTACTGGTTATTAATTATCTACCCCATGCCCTATTCCCAATTTGTAATTTACGGCTTGACAAAAACTACACCATAAGCACCTGGGGATAGATACTCTTTGGCTGCTTGCATCAAGTCTGTTGCATCTTGACTCTGAATTATCGCTGGGTAGTTAAAGGCGGGTTCCAAATCTCCTACCAAGGATTGATAATAACCATACAACCCAGAGCGATCGCTTGGTGTTTCGTTGCCAAAAACATATCTATTAGCTACTCGCCGCCCTATACGGGCAATTTCTGATTCTGTTACCAACTCTGTTTGTAGTTTACCAATGTGTTGAGCGATCGCATCTTCTACAATTGCTAAATTTTCCACTGCACATTTAGCTGAAATATAAAATATTCCTTGCAGTTCATTGCTCATGTTGCTCACAGAAATTGAAGAAACTAATCCCCGTTCTTCTCGTAAATCCCTCACCAGTCTTGATGTCCGTCCATGTCCCAAAATTCCGGCTAAAACATCCAATCCATAGGTGCGATCTAACTGTGTCATTCCGGGAACTCGCCAAACCATTACTAGCCTTGCTTGTTGCAAACTTTCATCGATAAATTCTCGACGGACAATTTCTGTAAATGGTGATTCAGGGTTCAGGGGAGAGACGCGATTAATCCCGTCTGTACTGGGCTGGGGAGTAGCTTTTGTAAATCCTTCTGCAACAGTTGCAATTAATTCTTCCACGGGCAAATTGCCCACAGCTACAGCAGTAATTGACTGGGGTTGATACCAATTAGCATGAAAATCTCGCATCTGCTGGGGTTTCAGTTCGGCAATCACCGATTCTGGCCCCAATACTGCACGGCGATAGGGTAGACGATCAAAGGCTGTCTGCATCGCCCGCCGATATGTACGCCGTTGGGGATTATCCTCGGAACGCCTAATTTCTTCTAAAACTACCAATCGCTCACGTTCAAAGGCATCATCAGGAATACTCGCATTTGATACTACATCTATTTGTAGTGGCGCAAGCTCGGCAAAATCTTTGGGGGCAGTAGTTATATAGTAATGAGTATAATCTTGGCTGGTAGCGGCATTGGTAACAGCACCCCGCTCTTCAATTCGACGTTCAAATTCGCCGCTAGCCAGTCGTTCTGTTCCTTTAAAAATCATGTGTTCTAAAAAGTGAGCCATACCGTTAATGGCATCAGGTTCTACAGCAGAGCCAACTTTAACCCACAAATTGAGGTTTACGGCTTCAACTGGCATTTGCTCGGCAATGATTGTCAAACCATTGGGCAACTGGTGTAGTGTCGGGGCATTGAGACGGGGAAGTTTCCGTAGGGTTGAGGTCATTGCTACTTGTGTGTGAGGAGCGATGTTACTTCTTTATCTTATCTGCTACTTACTGCTCAGTGAAGTTTTGTAGTTTTCAGGACTAGCCCTTTGAAGGTGTCAATCTAGGTACGATTACATCTTTTTAATTATTTTGTAGCAAATAAAAGTGGTACTCCATAATTTATAAATTGAGTATCGGAAGTAATTATAATCATCTTTTCTAGTATCGCTTGTGCTATTAAAAGCCTATCAAAAGGGTCTTTATGATGCTCAGGTAACGATGCTGCTTTAACAGCGTGGTGTTCTGTTATTGATAAAAAGCTAAAATCAGTATCAGTGATGGCTTGTATTAAATTATCTGGGGTTTTAAGCTGTCTTTTTTTCTTTTTATTTCTATTTCCCAAACACTAACAGCACTAACAAATACTTTATTTGAAGAATCTGAAATTTGTTTACGAACTTCAGGCAAAAGACAGGAGTTATCTTCAAGTGACCATATTACAGCACAGGTATCAAGTAACAATTCCATTATTATTCAATACCAAATTCAGAAATAATATCACTTGATGTTTTATTAATATCTTCTGATATTTCTACTTTCCCTTTCCAAATACCTAAAGGTCTAGGAGAATTTTGAGTAGGAGTTAATTGTTTGATTTCACCAATTTTATAACTGATTACAGGGTAATTAACTACAGCCGATTTAGTGCTGAATGAAGTTTGAGGAATAGTTGTTTTATTCTGACTAATACCAGAACTAATAACTTGGACATTATAGCTACCCACAAGAAAACTTCCTGTAACATTACCTCTGTAATTTGTAATAATAGAATGAATTTCTTCTCTCAACGATTCTAACTCTGAAAGAGTCAAAGAAGATAGTGTAGATGATATTAAACGTACTTTCTCGTTAATATACATAATACTCTTAGTTATCAAATTAACTACAGTTAACGACTATAAACTAAAATTCTATTCCACCACTATTTTAATCTGTCTAGGCAAGGTTTCTAGACGTGATATAGCGGTTCTATGCAACAAAGTTGTAGAGGATGCACCCCTACTGATGATTGTGGTTTAATCAATAACGTTGTAAAGTTATAAATAGTAATGTAAAGAAATATCAAAAATAATAAATGTCCAGCATCTCTGTTGACAAAACTAAATCTCGTGCCGTCGTCATTGGTGCGGGAATCGGTGGACTGACTGCTGGGGCGTTATTAGCTCATAGAGGTTACAGCGTCTTAATTTTAGATCAAGCGATCGCACCGGGAGGTTGTGCTTCGACGTTTAAACGCCAAGGATTTACCTTTGATGTGGGAGCAACTCAGGTGGCGGGGTTGGAACCAGGGGGAATTCACCACCGCATTTTCTCAGAATTGCAAATAGATTTGCCGGCAGCAACGCCTTGTGACCCTGCTTGTGCGGTGTATTTACCTGGGGAAAGTACACCTATCAACGTTTGGCGCGACCAAGAAAAATGGCAAGCGGAACGACAAAAACAGTTTCCTGGTAGCGAACCGTTTTGGCAATTGATGGCAACTTTATTTAATGCCAGTTGGGAATTTCAAGGACGCGACCCGGTGCTACCGCCGCGTAATTTATGGGATTTGTGGCAGCTAATCCAAGCGGTACGTCCGAGTACATTAATTACCGTACCTTTCACCTTGTTTACGGTAGGAGATGCTTTACGTTTATGTGGACTGGGAAATGACCGACGACTAAGAACTTTTTTGGATTTGCAACTGAAGCTATACTCCCAGGTGGATGCAGACGAGACAGCATTACTTTACGCAGCTACAGCGTTGAGTGTATCCCAATTGCCCCAAGGATTGTTTCACCTCCAGGGAAGTATGCAAGTGTTGAGCGATCGCCTGGTACAATCCTTAGAGAGAGATGGCGGCAAATTATTGATGCGCCACACTGTAGAACAAATCAAAGTAGAAAACGGTAAAGCTACTGCTGTTGTAATTAGAAATCAGAAAACTGGCGAAGTCTGGACGGAAGCAGCCGACCATATAGTTAGTAATGTCACCGTGCAAAACTTGGTGCAGTTATTGGGAGAACAAGCGCCATCTGGATATAAAAACCGGGTGGAAAAACTACCCCAAGCATCGGGCGCATTTGTGGTGTATTTGGGTGTAGATGCTAGCGCGATTCCACCTGGGTGTCCTCCTCACCTGCAATTCCTGTACGATGTCAATGGCCCCATTGGCGAAAATAATTCCCTATTTGTTTCTGTCAGTCATTCTGGAGATGGTCGCGCACCGGAGGGGAAAGCGACAATTATTGCTTCTTCATTTGTCGATCCTGCACAGTGGTGGCAGACTGAAGATTATGAAGGACTAAAAGAAAAGTTTACCCAAGAAGCGATCGCTCGTCTTGCTGAATACTTTTATCTCAAACCAGAAACTATTATTTATCAAGAAGCCGCCACACCCCTCACCTTTGCTCATTTCACAGGGCGCGATCACGGTATAGTTGGCGGTATTGGTCAAAGAATACCCACCTTTGGCCCCTTTGGTTTCGCCAATCGAACACCCATTGAACATTTGTGGTTAGTTGGTGACTCTACTCACCCAGGGGAAGGCACTGCTGGGGTGAGTTACTCGGCGTTAACAGTAGTCAGGCAGATTGAATCACAAATATAGTATTTTGTCAATCTGAATTCTGAATTCTGGCTTCTGAATTCAATTACAACTATTTATATAGAGCCAAAATTTTATTAGATAGTATAAATCATACTTATAACCGATGGCAAACGGGACGCAAAACTGATGAAATAAGGGTAGTGTTGCTGACCCGGAGTAATGACAGACAGCGTTTTAATTATTGGTGGACGGGGGCGGATTGGTAGCAGTGTTGCTCAGGATCTCGCTACCCATACGCAGGCTAAAATTACGATTACTGGGCGTTCTGCGGAGTTTGGGAAGGCTGTTAGCTTGTCTTCGGGGGGACAAGTGCAGTTTTTGATATTAGACTTGGCAGAAGTTGACAAGTTGCGAGATGCGATCGCAAACTCTAATTTAGTCATTCATTGTGCTGGCCCATTTCACTACAGAGATACTAATGTTCTTGAAACCTGTATTGCCCAAGGCGTTAATTATCTAGATGTCAGCGACCACCGTTCTTATACCAGCAAAGCTCTAAATTATCATGAAAAAGCTGCTGCTGCTGGGGTGACAGCAATTATTAATACTGGCATTTTTCCTGGTATTTCTAACAGTATGGTACTTCAGGGAGTTGAACAATTTGACCAGCCAGAAAAGATCCATTTAAGTTATTTAGTTTCTGGTTCTGGTGGTGCTGGTATTACAGTGATGCGGACAACTTTTCTGGGGTTACAGTATCCTTTTGAAGCTTGGATAGATGGAAAATGGAATACAGTCAAGCCTTATAGTGAAAGAGAAGTAATTGAGTTTCCATTGCCATACAGACGCAGTGGAGTTTACTGGTTTGATATGCCAGAAACATTTACACTGCCCCAGGCCTTCCCATCAGTGAAAACTGTAATTACTAAGTTTGGCTCTGTTCCAGATTTTTATAATCATCTAACTTGGATTGCCGCGCACGTTTTTCCCAAGTGGTTAATGCAGCAACGTTCGATGATTGAATTCCTGTCTCATGTCAGCCATTTAATGACAGATGTCACTAATAATTTTAGTGGAATTGGGGTAGCAGTTCGTTCGGAAGTTACAGGCCAAAAAAATGGTGAAACTGCCATTTATTGTTCAACTATAGTGCATGAAAATACAGCCGTGGCTTCTGGTTGCGGTACGGGTAGTATTGCCCAGTTATTACTAGAAGGCAAACTCAAAAAACCAGGTGTTTTTGCTGTAGAAGAAGCACTACCAACAAATTTATTTGAAGAGGTAATGCAAAGCCGAGGAATTAAGATTACTCATAGTTGGTTATAATGGCACAAATTTATGTCTGGTATTCTCAGACTTGAGGGGTGAAAATCGGTTTATTAGAGAAATAATTCACAGCAAGCGACAACAACAAAGTATTGTCAGATTACTACGAGTATAGAGGTCTAGGACGTAATATTGCTAAAGCCGCATTCGCTATTAATTGATTGGCTCTGCTTGTCAGATGTACTTGATCCCAAAATACATACTCATCTGGATTGCTGGACTCTATAAGCGAGCAAGCTTGAGTTGTATTAGTGAAGCCAAACTTCTTTGGATGAGCGATCGCTTCATCCAAAACCGATTTTACATCAAATAAAATAAGATTGATTTTGTCCTCAAAAATGTGGGCAATTTCTTGCAAAGCTTGGTTATGTTTTTTTACTACCTGACTAACGCTCTTTGCATCTGTAATTTGATTTACTTCAGATGCTAGTGGTGTCTTACCAATATCAATCACATTTACCAACAAAATATTCTTAGCTCCAAACTCAGTTAAAGCTTTGATGGCTGTAGAAATGTTGGTGATGGTAGTAATAGGATCGCTATATTTAGGAACGCCATTAACAAAGGGAGCGTAATCCGCAGTACCAGCCCAGATAACATACAGCGCGTTCGGTTCGGTAGATTGCTGATTTTGTTGTAATAAGCTAGTGAATGAATGTATTTGTTGCTGCAATCCTGGCAATTCTGGTAAGTCTGGTATAACAGCAACAAATAAATTATCCAGACCTGTTGTTGCTCCTCCAAAAGAAAAATTAATACCTTGATTATTTGAGGTATTTGCTGTGCTTGGTTGTAGGCTTAATTCTAAGCTGTCTGCTAGATAGTCAATCCAGAGACGACCATTAGAAAATCTTCCATTGTAGTTAGGAGGTGCTGCCAAAATCCCTCCAGTAGCCTTGAAAGCATTACCAGTGTCGGAGTAACTGTCGCCAAAGATATATAGATTGGTGAACTGTTGTGACTCTGATACGTTACATGGCTTTGTCATATCTTTACAATTCCTTGTGATAAGTATGAGATGAATAGATATTTTTTATACAGGTATAGCACAAAAATTTTGAAAGGGATTTATTATCTGAAGATATTGGTTTTTGGCTATTTAGGTATTGAGTCGCCTATCTCGGCTCGATACCATTTACCCTGTTTAAGAATTAACCGATCAATTTGTACTCCTTTTGAGTGATGTAGTGATTTATTCCTGTAACGCGGGAAATCTATAGATATAAGAATAATTTTATAAAAGAGGAAAAAATAGTGTCGGCACTGTTCAAGATACCAGGGTATGACTTTAAAGAAGTTATTCATGAGGGCACAGACACCATTGTTTACAGGGTAACTTCCCTGACTAGGCAACAACCAGTAATTTTGAAAGCACTCAAAACTGACTATCCAAGCCTGGAACACATTTTCCGCCTCAAACACGAATACAAAATTAGAGAAAATTTAGATTCAGAAGGCGTAGTCAAGGTTTATAGCATAGAAAGCTATGAACATCGTCTTATTCTTGTTGGTGAAGACTTTGGCGGTATTAATCTGAAACAATGGCTCTCAATCCAAAAACCGTCTCTCTTCTGTTTCCTCAACATTGCAGTTTCACTAGCTAGAACAATTGACTACCTACATCAACACCACGTCGTCCACAAAGATATTAAGCCAGCTAACATCATCATCAATCCTCAATCTAAACAGGTCAAACTTACTGACTTCAGCATCGCTTCGCGTTTAGATCAAGAAATTCCCCAAATAACTAATCCTAACCAGATTGAAGGAACTCTGGCATATATTTCGCCAGAACAGACAGGGCGAATGAATCGTTCTGTGGATTACCGCAGTGACTTTTACTCATTGGGGGTGACATTTTACGAAATGCTCACAGAACAACTTCCATTTCAAGGTAACGATCCCTTGGAGTTAATTCACTGTCATATTGCCAAGCAACCGCCAAGGTTGGTAAACAAGAGAGAAGAAATACCGGAAATTATTTCTCTGATTGTGATGAAGTTGATGGCAAAAAATGCTGAAGACCGCTATCAAACTGCGGCTGGGCTATTGGCAGATTTGGAATTGTGTTTAGAGCAACTTCAAACTCAGGGTAAAATCTCAGAATTTAGACCAGGAAAACGCGATCGCACAGCCCATCTTTTCATCCCTCAGAAACTCTACGGACGGGAACAAGAAGTATTAATTCTACTATCTGCATTTGAGCGGGTAGCAACATCAAAATCTCAAATAGAATTGGTGCTTGTGTCTGGTTACTCTGGTGTTGGTAAATCATCCTTAGTCAACGAAGTTCACAAGCCTATTGTTCGCCTGCGCGGTTACTTCATCCGTGGCAAGTTCGACCAGTTCCAGAAGAATATTCCTTATGCTTCCCTAATTCAGGCATTTCAAAGCCTAATACAACAGTTACTCACAGAAACTAACACTCAACTAGAACTCTGGAAACAGAAGTTACTATCTGCTTTGAGTGCCAACGGACAAGTAATTATTGATGTAATTCCTGAAGTTGAACTTATTATTGGCAAACAGCCCTCAATTCCTCAGTTGGGGCTAAAAGAATCCCAAAATCGGTTTAACCAGGTATTTCAAAATTTTATCCAAGTTTTTACCCAACCCGAACATCCCCTAGTAATATTTTTGGATGATTTGCAATGGGCAGATTCCGCTTCTTTAGATTTTATCCAAGTGCTGATGACCAACTCAGATACTCAATACTTGTTGCTAATTGGTGCATATCGGGATAACGAAGTAAATAGCGGCCATCCATTACTCAAAACATTAGAGGAGATATCACAAGCAAAAACCGTCATCAACAATATTGTGCTGTCTCCCTTGGGGCTTAACCATGTACAGCAAATTGTCACAGACACCTTGAACGATGGGAAAAACACTTTATCTCTGGCAGAATTATTATTCAATAAAACTCAAGGTAATCCCTTTTTTCTCACCCAACTGCTCAAAACTTTGCACCAAGACCATCTGCTCAAGTTTGACTTTGATCGGGATTGTTGGCAATGGGATTTGCCCCAGATTCAAGCAACTGGAATTGCAGATAAAAGTGTAGTGGAGTTAGTCGCAGGTAATATTGCCAAGCTGCCAGAAACTACCCAAACTACTCTGAAATTAGCGGCCTGTATAGGTGCGCGTTTCAGTTTAAATATTTTAGCTACAGTTAGCAAACTGCGATCGCCAGATGTTGCCGCGACATTGGAATCTGCTTTACAGGCAGGACTAATTTTACCGTTGAGTAATGAATACAGCGTACCCTTATTGTTTGCCGATGAAGAGTTAAACATGATGGGGTTTGATGATTCTCAAATAACCTATCGTTTTTTACACGATCGCGTCCAGCAAGCAGCCTATTCACTCATCCCTGAGTCACAAAAGCAAGCAACCCACTTCCAAATTGGTCAATTACTTCTGCAAAGCAGAACTGAAACAGAAATTGAGTCTAATATATTCGACATTGTAAATCAATTTAATTATGGAATTGCACTTTTCTCTACACAGTCACAAAAAGATGAATTAGCGCAATTAAATTTCACCGCTGGACATAAAGCAAAAGCTGCCGCAGCCCATGAACATGCGGTAGAGTATTTGCGGATAGCAAGAGAACTTTTGGCTGAAAATAGTTGGCAATCTCAATATAAGTTGACCTTAGATATTTATGTCGAAGGTGCAGAAGCAGAGTATATGAAAACTAATTTTGAGGGAGCGCAGACATTATCAGATATTGTTATTCAACAAGCAGCAAACTTACTAGATCAAGTCAAAGTCTACGAACTGATTATAGACATGAATATTGCCCAAGGTCAGCAATTTAAAGCAGTGAAAATTGGACTACAGGCAATAGAAATGTTAGGAACTTCTCTTGTTAGTTATACAGGGGATGTTAATAGTTTGCCGCAATTACCATTGCTGTCAGATTTAGCTACCTTTCCAGAAATGACAAATCTGTGTCGATTGGCAAGCATCTCCATTCTCAGCAAAATTTCTGCACCTTCTTATCAATCTGCCCCGGATATTTATCCACAGGTGGTTTTGACAATGATTAATCTTTGCCTCAAACATGGACACTCGCCATTAGCAGCTTACGTTTATGGTGCTTATAGTGCATTTTTACAATCTATCATTGGTAATCCAGCAGCTTCCTATCATTCCGGTCAAATTGCCTTCAGCTTGTTGGAACAATATCCCGCCAAAGAATTAGAAGTCAAAGTCTACATGGTAGTAAGTACTTATGCCTTACCTGGCAAAGAACATACAAAAGCCACATTTAAACCCTTAATTAAAGGAATTCATAGTGGTTTAGAAGTTGGGAATATTACTCATGCTGGTTTGACTATTATTGCTTATTGCACGCAATTATTCCTCTCTGGAGAAAACTTAGAATTAGTTAACCATCACCAAACTCAATATCTTGATTTACTACGAAAATTAAGGCAGAGACCTTATATTAGCTACGTCAGTATTTGGACACAACTGGTTGTGAATCTTCAGAGTGCAGAATCGGAACCATTCTACTTAAATGGAGAAATTGGGAACGAGCTAGATATTATTAATTGGTTTGAGCAAACTTCTTACTATCAGGGAATATTTGCAACTTATATTGCGAAGATAATTATTTTGTATAACTTTGCTGAGTATGAACAAGCTCTAAGTTTTTGTGAAAAAGCTGCTTCTTATCAAAGAGCAACTTTAGGTTTAGTATTACTTGCCGTTTATTACTTTTACTATTCCTTGGTGCTGTTAGATCAGTCTACTCATATTGCAGCAGATAAACAAAGCCAAATCTTAGAACTAGTACAAGCTAATCAATCAAAGATAAAACATTGGGCAGACCATGCACCATGTAATTTTCAACATAAATATGAACTAGTTGCGGCAGAAATAGCACGAGTCCAAGGACAAGTTTTAGAAGCAATGAATTTGTATGATTGTGCTATTGCCAATGCTGCCGAAAATGGGTATATCCAAGAAGAGTCTTTAGCAAACGAACGTGCAGCACTGTTTTACTTAGAGTTGGGTAAAACAAAAATAGCCAAAACATACATGACAGAAGCTTACTATGGTTACATTCAATGGGGAGCGATCGCTAAAGTAACAGATTTAGAAAAACGCTATCCTGATTTGATTACTCGAACTCACCTTCTCAGTAAGAGTAGCCAAGGAATAATAGATGATTCGTTAACATCTATGAACTCTCTGCAAACGATTGCAATAACTAGAAAAAATACTAACAGCACTTGCAATACCTTGGACTGGGCAACTGTGATGAAAGCCGCAGAAGCCATATCTAGTGAAATTATTCTAGATAATTTGCTGAAAAAGCTCCTGAATATTGTGTTAGAAAATACTGGTTCTGAGAAGGGATGTTTGATTTTAGAAAAAAATGGTCAAATGTTCATCGAAGCCATTAATAATACACCAAACGATTCTTTTGTAATTATGCAATCTACTCCTGTGGAAAGCAGCCCGGATGTCCCAATTTCTTTAATTAACTATGTTGCCAGAACCCAAGAAACCTTAATTTTGGGCGACGCAACTCAAGAAAGTATTGCTAGTGCAGATTCTTATATCCTCAAACAGCAACCCAAATCAGTTTTATGTACGCCAATTGTGTATCAAGGCAAATTGATCGGCATATTTTATCTAGAAAATAACTTAACTACTGAGGCATTTACTAGCGATCGCCTGGAAATTCTCAAGCTTTTGACGACACAAGCGGCCATTGCCATTGAAAACGCCAGTCTTTACGCTCGTGAGCAAGAAAAATCTCAACAACTGCAACAATCTCTAGAACAACTCCAGCGAACTCAGGCACAACTTGTACAAACTGAAAAAATCTCTTCTCTCGGACAACTAGTAGCTGGCGTTGCACACGAGGTAAACAATCCTGTCAGCTTCATCAGTGGTAGTCTCTCCCATGCTAAACAGTACATTGTAGATTTGATTGATCATTTATATCTATATCAGCAGCACTACTCAAATCCTCCTATGAGCATTCAGGAGCATGGAGAAGAAATTGATCTAGAGTATTTACTAGAAGATTTGCCTAAGATAACTGTTTCAATGCAGGTAGGTATAGATCGGATTACAGATATCATGCAATCCTTACGGAACTATTCTCGAAATGATGGAGGACAAAGAAATCTCAGCGTTCTTCACAAAGGTATAGATACCACATTGATGATCCTGCAACATCGGCTTAAAGCAACATCTCAACGTCCAGCAATTCAGGTTGTAAAAAACTATGGTGTTTTACCACAAGTTCCCTGTTATTTTGGACAACTCAATCAAGTGTTTATGAATTTCCTGGCGAATGCTATTGATGCCTTAGAAGAATCCAATGAAGGCAAGAGTTATCAAGATTTGGAGCGACAACCAAACATAATTACTATTAGGACAGCAGTAGAAAATGAGTATGCAGTAATTGGCATCATGGACAACGGACTGGGTATATCAACAGAAGTACAACAGCTAATTTTCAGCCCTTTTTTTACTACTAAACCAGAAGGTAAAGGTACAGGGCTGGGATTATCTATCAGTCATCAAATTATTACTGAAAAACATGGTGGCACTCTTGAGTGTATTTCTTCTCCTCGTCAAGGCACAGAGTTTGTAATTCGCATTCCTCTGAACTAATTCTCAATTGCAAGAATACCAAATCCTTGAGAAAGCAGCGCTAAATTAAGCTTGCAGATTAGGGAATTTATTGTCCAGTAATGGCGAAGAGTATCAGTTACCAAAAAACTAAATTGGTCAAAATCTCCATTTCGTCACTCCAGCCCCATAATCTGCGGCCAGTTGGGGTGATTCTCTGGATCGTAGTTTCCATAATGGCATTCTACAAAACTACCGTCTGGTTCAATTGAGAATGTCATCTTCCAATATTCGCAAGGTTTTTATGGAAACATATCATCTTCGGTTAGCCCTTGAAATTGGCTAAGTGACATTACGAATCGGTTCAGAGTTCTCCAACCAGGATAGGCAAGAGTTGGCAACTATTGCAGCTTGAGTGCGATCGCGCAAATTCAGCCGTGCGAGGATATTGCTAATATGGTTTCTTACCGTCCCTTCTGAGAGAAAGATTGCTTGGGCAATTTCGCGGTTACTAGCACCCTTAGCAATCATCAGCAAAATTTCTCGTTCTCTGGCGGTGAGTTCTGTCATACCTGGGGGTAGCTGCTGCTTGTCTGTTTCTGCAACTGCCACATTTGCAATCATTTTTTCGACAATTCCCGGCCCAAACTGGGTATAGCCCTTGTGAATTGAACGAATTGCCTCCGCTAGTTCTTCAGTCGGTGTATCTTTCAACAAATAGCCTTTAGCACCAAAACGCAGTGCCTCAGCTACATACTTGGCATCATCAAAAGTTGTCAAGATAAGAATCTTCATACCGGGAAACTTTTCGCAAATTAAGCGTGTAGCTTCTACTCCATCCATTACAGGCATCCGAATATCCATCAGTACTACATCTGGTGGCAGAAATTCGGCTTGTAAGGACTCGATGAGTTGAATTGCTCTTTGGCCATTGTCTGCTTCGCCGACAATTTGCAAATCTGGCTTAGTTGCCAACAAGGTTTTTAAACCTCGTCGAACAATCTCTTGATCTTCTGCAATTAAGACTCGGATCATACTGCTAGCCTCAAAAATCTTCCGGTAATTCGACAACCGGCACCAGGTTCGCTAGTAATTTCTAATTGACCACCAACATTTGCAGTGCGTTCCCGCATTCCCTGAAGTCCGAAGCCATAACCAGAGCGATTGATCGACATACCTTTGCCATTATCCTGGATAACTAACAATAAACCTTCAGCAGTAGTTTGAATTTGAATCTGCACTCTGGTGGCTGATGCATACTTGCAAATATTAGTCAAGCTTTCTTGGACAATTCTATATACTACCGTATTGACCTGATTAGATAATGGATTTGACAAGTCAATTTGGCATTCTGGCGGGATGCCAGTAGTGCGGTAAAATTCTTGAGTTAGAGTCGCGATCGCTTTTTCTAACAATTGACCTTGCAATGGGTCAGAGCGAATTTCGGATACAGACTGCCGCACTGCTTTTAAGGCATCAGAACCTAGTTGTTTCGCTTCCTGCAAAAATTCATAGGCTTGCTCTGGTTCAATCCGCCACAAAGTTAGAGCAGTTTCCATTTGAATGTTGAGTGCGACTAATGCGTGACCCAAAGAATCGTGGATATCACGGGCAATGCGATGACGCTCTTCTAATGTTGCCATTTCTTCGATTCGCTGGTTGAGTTGCCGTTCCTGTTGTAATGCTTTGAGCAACTGTGCTTGCAAAGAGCAAATTGTGAGTTGATTCTCAACCCGCACCAAAACTTCCTCTACTTGAAATGGCTTAGTAATATAGTCTACACCCCCAACTGTAAAAGCTTTCACCTTATCAAATACTTCATTGAGGGCGCTAATAAAAATTACTGGAATTGCTTGGGTGTTGGAGTTAGCTTTTAAGCGTTGGCATACTTCATAGCCATTCATCCCTGGCATATTAATATCTAGCAAAATCAAGTCAGGGGGTTGGGCTTGTATCCCCATTAATGCTGTTGAGCCATTAGTAACACTGCGAACTTCATACCCCTGTTCAATCAACATCGTGGATAACAAGCGCAGGTTATCCGGCGTGTCATCAACTATGAGGATGTCTCCTTTGAGGAACTGAGTACCATCCATGAGGCATCTATATAAAAGAAAACGTAGCTGAAATTAAATTATATGCTGTTGATCAAATATATAAGAATCCAGTTTGATTCCTGAGTTTACTTGTGTGGGCAGGGAACAGGGTTGGGGGAACAGGGAACAGGAAAGAAGGGATAGATCCGTCGTACTGAGTCTTGTTCAAAAATCAAATAGGAGTTTTATATACAGGCAGTAGATTTAGATTGTCGTCATTAAAAATGTTCAGAAATTGGAAACTAAGTACAAAATTTACACTATTACTTACACTGGTTTTTTTCGGTGGAATTTGCTTGAGTGGAATTATCTTGGCTTCAGCAATGAAGCACGAAGCCGAAGAGGATATTAGTACCAAAGCAGAAATTCTTACCCAAACGATGAACGCTGTCAGGAATTACACTGACAACAGCATTAATCCTCTGCTAGAAAAGCAACTGTTGACTGCACCAGAGTTTATCCGCCAAACAGTCCCCGGTTTTGCAGCGCGGCAAGTTTTTGAGCAATTTCGCGCCCATCGAGGATATAAAAGCTTCCTCTACAAAGAAGCGACACTAAATCCGACCAATCTCCAAGACCAAGCAGATGAGTTTGAAACCAAACTGGTTCAGCAGTTTCGCCAACAGCCGCAGCTGACTACGCAAACTGGATATCGCGCTAAAGATGGAAAAAACCTGTTTTACATCGCCCAACCACTAGCAGTCAATCAGAAAAACTGTTTACAGTGTCACGACCGACCAGAATTAGCTCCCCAAAGCATGATTAAGAGTTACGGGAGTAACAATGGATTTGGTTGGAAACTCAATGAAATTATCGCCGCGCAAACAATATATGTACCAGCAGATGAGGTATTTGCTCATGTGCGGGAAACCCTGACTTTAGTTATGAGCGTTGTGATTGCTGTTTTTGCCCTTGGTATCTGGCTGATTAATCGGTTTTTGAAGCATACAGTAATTCATCCGCTTAAACAACTAACAGCGATCGCTCAAAAAGTCGGGGCTAGTACAATTACTATTGAGCAAGTAGATGGCTTTAATTCTCCCAGCATTACGAAAGTAGCGCGACAAGCTGACGAACCAGGACAACTCGCACGCACTTTCCAGTACATGGCCCATGAAGTTGCGATGCGTGAGCAAAATCTGACTCAAGCAGTCCAACAGCGCACCGCTCAACTGGCAGAAAGTATTCAAGAAGCCGAAACCGCTAGAGCCAAAGCCGAAGCCGCCAACAGAACTAAAAGCTTGTTTCTTTCTAATATGAGTCATGAACTGCGAACTCCCCTCAACGTCATTTTGGGGTTTACTCAGTTGATGATGCGTAGTAGTTCCGTGAATTCGCAATTGCAAGGTTATCTAGACACAATTATTCGGAGTGGAGAACACCTGCTGACTTTAATTAATGATGTGCTGTCAATGTCTCAGATTGAAGCAGGGAGAATTACACTGAACGCAAATGATTTTCATCTGGCTGCTTTTCTCGATTGGCTAAAACAAATATTTCAATTAAAAGCAGAGTCAAAAGGAATTCAACTCATCTTTGAATTAGCACCTAATTTACCTCAATCCATCCATACAGATGAAATTAAACTGCGCCAAGTTTTAGTAAATTTGTTAAGTAATGCTCTTAAATTTACGATGACTGGTAGCATTATCCTGCGAGTGTCAGTAGTCACGAATGAAGAAGAAACAACAACTGACGATGATGTAAAACTGACACTTAACTTTGAAGTTTCAGACACAGGATTTGGGATTTCACCACAAGAACTGACAAACTTATTTCAACCCTTTATTCAAACAGAAACTGGTCGTAATTCTCAGGAGGGGACTGGGCTAGGATTAGCCATTAGTCGGAGTTTTGTTCGGTTAATGGGAGGAGAAATGACTGTTGAAAGTCAGGTAGGAGTAGGCACAACTTTTAAATTTCATATTCAAACTTATGCAGTTATTACCGAGCAAATCGAGCAAACAGCACCTAGCCGACAAGTGGTAGGACTGTTGGCGGGACAACCAACCTATCGAATTTTAGTTGTTGAGGACAAACCAGAAAATCAGCAGCTAATGATGGAGTTACTAACACCCGTAGGTTTTGATGTGCGTTGTGCAATTAATGGACAAGATGCAATTAACATTTGGCAACGTTGGTCTCCGCATTTGATTTGGATGGATATGCGAATGCCTGTGTTAAATGGATATGAGGCTACCAAACAAATAAAAGCCATAGGTAATCCAGCGACGATTGTGATTGCACTCAGCGGCAGTGCTTTTGAAGAAGACAAAATGACGGCATTATCAGTTGGTTGTGACGATTTTGTGCGTAAGCCTTTTCGCACAGAAGTCATCTTTTCAAAGATAGCGCTGCATTTAGGAGTAGGTTACATTTACGCCGAAGATTCTAGGAGTAGCCATAGAGAAAGCCTTATGAATGCGCCTGTTGACTCCCTCACTCCTCAAGACATAGCTGTGATGCCTAGTGAGTGGGTAGCACAATTGCATGATTTTGCACTCAAAGTTAATGCCAAGCAAATTATGCAATTAATTACACAAATTCCTGAACAAAATGCTTATTTAGCTATGGCTTTGACTAGTTTAGTAAATAATTTCGAGTTTGAGAAAATTGTAGAATTAAGCAAAACTTAACTAGGCAGACTTTAAGGATTATTTTTAAACATTTTCTCTAGCTAAAAAATCGGGAAGTTGTAGATGCAACTTCCCATGATGTTTCTATATATTAAAGTGTCATATTCTAGGCGATCGCTCTACCTTGGATGTAACACAATTTCTAGAAGTGATAATTACGAATACCTGCTTGGTGATTATTAAAGGGTGCATTGGAACCCTCAAGTCCCCGTGCAAGTAGACTTCCTGATTCGCTACCTAAGCCATTTGCACCAGAACTTGTGCCTAATCCTGTACCTTGAATAATGTGGGTATTACCCCAGTCATATTCTGAGATATTTATCTGGTTGATTTGTTGGGCGTTGAATGGCACTGTGTCATCGACACGCCCAATAGTGTAGACACCAATTTGCTTCAAGCCGGTATTATCGAAAATCGTGATAGTTTGACCTGTATGATACTTACCAACTGGAGCAAAACCAGTACCAATATAAAACTGAGGACTAGCCACACCATTAACTACAGGTAGAGGATTAAAGTCATAACGGAAGAAAAAGCTTTCCATTAGTGTGGGATTTTGTGGCATTTGTTTTGGAGCAGCTGGTGCTGGGTTTGGCGTTGGTATGACATCTGGCGTAACAGGATTCTGTTTTTGCTTGTGGTGATGTGCCGCGATCGCTGGTTGTCCAATCATTAAGGTATATAGTGGTAGACTCATACCGAGAAGAGCAATTCCAAAAGTAGCTTGTTTGGTGATCGCTTTTAGGAAAGAGTTACGGAATTGAGATGATTTTTGAGTATACATAGTATTACTTCCTTGTTGAGTATTTAAGTTAGATAAGTGACTTCGATAGTTTTAAAGTATCTGCAAAAAACTGTTGACCACATCGAATAAATGTCATCACAGGAAAGCCAGGTTGCATTAGGGATTTGCGGCAACGCAGATTGCTGAGACACTGATTTGCCCTGCTGTAATCAAGTTGGCGGTAGTGTTTGCAAAGGCTATCGCCCACTGGGTATCAGAAACTGGACCAGATGTATCTACATACCAACGACCTGATGCGTTAAAGATAATTCCACCACCCCCAACAACCTTCTTGCCAGCTGGACAGGATACAAACCGAACCGTTTCTCCAAAGGCACCCAGTTGCTCATTGACGGTTGTAATAACAACTCGTTCATACCCACTTACACCTGGTGTTCCTTGCGCTCCTGGTGTTCCTTGCGGTCCCGGTGTTCCCTGCGGTCCCGGTACTCCTTGCGGTCCTGGTACTCCTTGCGGTCCTGGCAGTCCTGGAAGTCCAGACGGACCAACCTTATTCCAATTGAGTGGTTGCTGGTCTTGACGGCAGGCAGTTGCATTGGGAACAATTTTGAGTTTACCATCACGATCAACACACGCTTGAATCACATTAGAATTAGCTATGTTAGGGGGAGTCTGGGAATAAACAGCTTGCATTCCTAGTGGTACACTCATACCTAGAAGAGCAATTCCAAAAGTCGCTTGCTTTGCGATCGCTTTTAGGAAAGAGTTACGGAATTGAGATGGTTTTTGAGTATACATAGTATTAGTTACTTGATTGAGTATTAAGTCAGATGAGTGACTTCGATATTCTTAAAGTATCTGCAAAGAACTCTTGACCACATCGAATAAATGTCATGTCCCAACCATTACATTTGTCATCACAGGAATAAATGTAAGTTCAAAATAATCTTATAAAACCCTAATTATTGAAAATATTTAGGCATCGCTTTGAGCCTGGGATGATGAATCGAATGATAAATGCTGATTTTATTGTCGGAACTGAACTATAGCTAAAAATTAATATACCCTACGGTAGAAGTAAGAACTGTACCTAAACACTTAGGATGCCTGTGAGCTTTAAATATTGCATATATCTATATATCACAGAGGCTCACAAAAAACTAAGAGGGTTTTACCATGCAAAAAATTCTATTAACTTTAAAGCAAGCGTTTCGTTCAAGCCTTTTGGTTATTTGCTTGATGATTTCTATCAGCTTGTCAGGTTCATTGATTTTCTTTCAGCAAGCTAGTCATGCAACTACTCTTGAAGAATTGAAGTTAATACCTCCAGAGTATAAACCCAATTCTGAAGAAAAAATTAATCGCGCAAATGAATACGATCCAGGTGTTGGGGTTCAAGAAGAAAAACGAGAAGAAGCTTATGAACAAGCAATAAAAGATTCCAAAAATCTTAATACTATCGAGAAGACTTATGAAAGAAATTTGAAGGCTGAAAAAGCACAAAATCCCCCAGAAAGTTTTGGTGAGAAAGCAAAAGAAGTTCTTGAAAAAGTGACAGGTAAATAGAGAATATAGATATAACTCCCAACCCCTTTACTATTAGTGTTGGGAGTTACATTGAAAACCATATTCCGGTTTGAGATGAAGTTCAGAATTTTAGATATTCCCAAATTTTAAGATTGTCGCGATAAAAAATCGCTTTTACTCAAATTCATCAATTGTGGTCGGAGAGGTAGTCTTTTTATGATTAGCAAAGTTGCGCTCATACCACTTCATTAATGGAGTTGCACTAATTCCATGTACAATTACCGAAGCTATAATGGTCGTGTAAGTTATCCAAGCAATTTGTTCGGCTGCTTGACCTTTTAAGCCATGACCAAAGGCATAGGCAAGATAATATAAAGAGCCGACACCGCGAATACCAAACCATCCCAATAACCACCGAGTTCCTGGGTGTAAGGTTCGGCGGTGTGAGTCTAGAGGACGTTTACCAATTGTGCTAATCCAAACTCCTATAGGTCTGATGATCAAGAATAACAAAATTATCACTAACAAAGATTGTGTAGCATAATTAAGTATTGGTTTCAATAATAATATTGAACCTAATAGTAGAATTGTCCCAACTTCCAGCAGCTTTTCAACTTGTTCAATAAATTCTAACTGTGCTAGCGGTTTTTCATGATTTCTGTAACTGCGTTGGACAACTAACCCAGCAACAAATACCGCTAGAAATCCATAGCCATTCACCATTTCTGTTAATGAATAAGTTATTAGAATTGTGCTGATAGCAATAAAATCTTCCATTAACTCGTCGGCAGGACGGAGTTTTTGAATTCTTTTTTCAATCCAAACTATAGATTTGGCAACAACAACTCCCATAATAATGCCAGATGCGATCGCCCATATTAAATCAACCGTAATCCACTGTTTAAACCAGTTACCCCAGTTGTCATCTTCTAAGGCATGAATGCCAAAATAAACGAAGGGAAAAGCTAAAGCATCATTTAACCCACCTTCAGAAGTTAAACCAAATCTTAACTCATCTTTGTCTTTGGCATCGGTCAGTTGTACTTCTGATGCTAATACTGGATCGGTAGGTGCAAGAATTGCTCCTAATAAAATCGCTTCTCCCCAATTCATTCCTAAAAATAATTTACCCACAGCAGCCAGAGCAAAAATTGAAATTGGCATCAAAAATAAAATCAATCGCACCGTAATATCCCAAACCCCCAACCTGAGAGGACGAATAATTTTTAAGCCGCAGCTAAATACAGAAATAATTACTACCAATTCTGTTATTCTCTCCAGCAGTTCGGTGTTAAAAACTTCATCCCGACGTAATTGAATCAGCCCTAGACCATAAGGGCCTAGAAAAATACCAACCAGGAGATAGATAATAGCAAAAGAAAGAGGTAAGCGAGTAATCCAACCTGACCCTAAGGTTACTATCAGCAAAAGTAGACCTATCACAAATAGGTCAATAATATAGACATCTACCATATAGCGATTTATACAAAAATTAGCTGTTGCTCTGTCAGCTTAATTGCTATAGCTTTAATTAGATAATTGCCTATGGGAAGATATTCTAGGAATGAGGATTCAGACGCGCTACCAAATTGGAAGGGAATAGATAAATTTAGCGTTGGCTTTAACCCAATACGGTTGGTTTAAGAAATTTATCTGTTGAGGCAGGCAGGGGGAGCAGGGGATGCAGGGGGGGAGAAAAAAGCTTATTTGAACCATATTGAGCTTTAACCCGCCCTAGACATCGCGCTTTGATTATTCGTGTAGCCCCTAAAACAATGAGATACAGCTAATAAATATCTGTACGCGCTCCTAGCAATGATCTATATTCCCTACTTTTTCACTCAGATATCGCCCATCTTAGTACAAATATACTATAATATAGATAGCGTCCACAAAGCCTAGCCAAATGCATAACGGCTCTGTGAAAACCTTCTGAAAGATGGATTCAAGGGTTAGTTCGATGATGAAGCATTATATTCTCAACCTCAATCCGACTGCCAAGCATGAATGGGATCGGTGTATTTTACGCGATCCGCTGACTGCCAAACGCCCAGACATTGCTAAACTAATTGCTGAAGCGGTTGGTGCTGATACAGGTAGTTATTTAGTGAGCGTGAATATCGAAGTTCAAGTTTTACAGCAAGCCGCAGTACCTCAAGCCGAACAACTCTCGCTTTCATTTCCAGAGGTGAGTGTGTCATCACAACCACAACTGCGGGAAGCAGCTTGAAAAGTGCTGTTAGCGGATAGCTAAGGTTTAGCCCGTGCTGAGAGATGAAAGACCGCCCACGATATGCGCGGTATAAACCTCCTCCCGATAAGAAGATTCCGCTTAACATAGGGCGGGGCTTTTACCATAGTGCAAAAGTATTGAGTATTCAACTTCAAAACTCAGCACTATAAGTCGAGGCACTCAGTACTGAGTATAATTAAGTTGTTGGGGATCTGCGGGTTGCAATTCAATAGTTAGGAAATCTCATCGTTATCAACCCACTCGTCATAAGATGAGTCATAACCAATGTAGTGAAGAAAGTATTGCTGACCTTGGATTTGCTCAATCGTTGCAGAATACCAAGCCTCTTGCTCATCATCCCAACATTTTACTTTTTGACCGACTGCATATCCATTGTCATCAGTGGAGCGAAGATCGCGAGTGCGAATGTCATCTTCGCCTACCCACTCGTCATAAGATGAACCGTAACCAAGGTAATGAATAAAGAATTGGTCATCTTGGATTTTCTCAATTGTTCCCTGATACCAATCTTCTTCATCATTATCCCAGACTTCCACTGTTTTGCTTACTTCATACTGATTCTTATCTGACTTGACAGCAGATGAGACATCTTGAATCGGCTTTTGCTCCTCTTGTTTAATTTCTTCTTTTACTAGAGTGTATGCTTGCAAAATCAAATTGCGAGCAACAGTTTGAGTTCCTGTATGCTCGTAGTAATTGGTAGTTTGATCTAGGAATGCTGCAACAAAATCTAAATTATCATCAGCAATCTGAATAAAATTACCCAAATTACTAGAAATCGATTGCGGGGTGATACCTGTTTTGGATACTAAGTCATTCATCCAGCCTTGCACTGAGTTGAAACCCTGACTGATAAAACCAACTTTATCAGAAGGATTATTACCTGGAAGAAAGTTATTAACGGCCAAGAAAACTGGATTTTGAGTTATTGTACTAGCATCAGTACCGCTAATAACTCCGTGAATTTTGCTCAGGAAATCAGGCCCTAATGGCAGAATTCCATCTAGACAAACTAGAGCAATCATCCGCATTAGGGACGCATTTTGATAGTTGTTAGCGAGGGAATTAGCAAACTCTTGGGGATTAGGTTGAGGAATGCCGTTTATTTTGCAAAAGGCAATGATTTCGACAGCTATTTTTAGTACTAAGTCAATGGATTGAGTGACATCCGCTTTGGGAGTAATTTTGCCTAAAAAAGAGAGAAAGCCGATTTTCTCACTAACTTTATTCGCTAAAGCTGCCGCTGCCATTGCTGTGTCTGCCTTATCAATTGTTTGATAAAGTTTGATTGCAAACTGGTAGCCTTTTTGAGGATCTTCGTATATCTTAGCGGCGCGATCGCGAATTTTCTGGATTACCTTAGCATCGGTTTCTCCAGTAATGGTGCGAATACTATTGTCAAACCCCGTCAAATTGCTCCATTCCCCTGGTGCTACATAATCAAGAGCTTTTAAAACTTTGACAGTAATATTGTCAGTCGGTAATTCGTCAACCAACTGAATAATCGATTTGTCCATCAGCCGATCCTCAAAACTCAAAATATGGTTACAATCTGGCTTAGAGTAGCCCAGCGCCCAAAAGAAGCCTTTCTCTGGTGGGTACTAGGCAATTACTAAACCGTATTTATAGAGTTCCCCGAACCGATGAAAAAATTAAGGGCGACTGGCAAAAATTAATCATTTGTCATTAGCCCAATTCCCAATCCCCAGTCCCTTTTCAAGCCAAATTTTGCGGACAGTAGCCCAATCCGCGGATATAACCTTGTCGAAATACTTCAATCTCATCAGGCTGCGGTCTACCATGAGAAACTACCGCTATCTTATAGCGTTTCATAACATTAATTGGTGGTTGTCCAGCTTCCAAACTGCTCAGAACCTTACTAATCAACTTGGATGGGGAGTAAATAATCCCCAATTCATTTAAGAAAGCTCTAATATCTTTATCCTTTTCTACAGAAACAAAAGATTTAGTTTTGATGTTGATTATCCAACCATCAAATTGATTTATTACAGTCACAAATTCAACATAAAATTCATTTCTACTAAAATATTCAACAACCCGCAATGTCAGACTAGCATTGGCCAGATAGTATAGGTATTGCATAATTTTTAGAGCAGAATTGAGACTTTTAAAAAATAATCTCTAAATCTAAAGATTTCATGAGGATTCTAAGTTTTTACAGAAAAATTAAATAAATAAATCTTTCCTCATCAAAGTGAAGGTAAATCTACTTTAATTGTGAATATTTGTAAACAAATATCTGAGACTAGCAAATTTAAATTAACTTGTTGTATTATTTGTAACAATATATTAAAATTGTACAGTAACTTGACTATGACCACAGTGATGGTGTACAAGGCGATTGCCAAGGTGTCATAAGCATCTTCTTTGAATACAATCTATGAAAATTTTGTTGGTAGAGGATGACGTATTACTAAGTACAGCACTCTTCGATTTGTTGAGTGCAAATCGTTATACTATCGACATAGCAACCAATGGACAAGCTGGATTAGAACTAGCGACATCGGCTGAGTATGAGTTGATTTTGCTGGATTGGCTAATTCCCAAACTAGATGGTATTACCTTATGTCGGCAACTGCGATCGCAAGGCTACCGTAAATCTATTCTGTTGCTAACAGGGAAAAATTCTAATGCAGATATTGTCGCAGGCTTAGATGCCGGAGCAGATGATTACGTCATCAAACCCTTTGATCCAGAAGCATTACTAGCCAGAATTCGCTCTTTATTACGACGTAATGAGGCAATCTCATCATCTGCATCCGCCTTAATCTGGGGAAATCTCTGTTTAGATCCAAGTGCCGGCAGAGTAACTTGTAATGAGCAAGAAATTTCCCTCACCGCAACAGAATACAAACTGCTGGAATTATTTTTGCAAAACCCAGATCGGATCTTTAGTCGTGCAGTGATTCTAGATCGGCTTTGGGGATTTGATGATGCACCGACTGAAAATGCAGTTACGACTCATATTAAGGACTTGCGAAAGAAACTGAAAACAGTAGGTCTAGCAGAAGAATTTCTAGAAACAGTATATGGTATGGGCTATCGCATCAAGCCTGCACCTAATCGCTCCATCTCTGTTGTGCAAACGAATCAAGATGGCAAGAAAAAACCCGCTCCCAAAGATATGACTGCTGTCAATCGGGTGCTGGAGCGATTTCGTAATTCTTTTGCTGGACAGGTTGTGATACTGGAGCGGTTAAAAACTGCACTCTTAGCCGGGAATTTAAATGAAGAGTTACATCAGCAGGCGTTGCATGAAGCCCATAAGCTAGCAGGCTCGATGGGATCGTTCGGTTATCCAGAGGGTTCTCGGTTGGCACGGAAAATAGAGCATTTGCTGCTTGGAGATTCCTCGTTATCTACCGAAAAAATCTCTAATTTTTCGCAACTGGTAACAGCATTACAGCAAGAGTTAACTAAGCCTGCTGTCACTTCCACAGCTCAAAACTTGCCGATAAACCAAACTTATCGTCTGTTAGTAATAGATGATGATACGACACTGACGGAGCAGTTGCAGGCAGAAGCCGACTCATGGGGCATCAGGATGAAGGTTGCACCAAACTTAGCAACAGCCCGATCGCTTTTTTCCTTGGCAACTCCTGACGTAGTTTTACTGGATTTGAGTTTTCCGGGAACAGAGGAAGATGGATTAATATTATTGAGCGAGATAGTACAGCGATCGCCAAATATCCCAGTAATTGTTTTTACAGGACGAGATACCCTGGCAGATCGACTAGCAGTATCGCGTTTAGGAGCTAGACAATTTTTGCATAAACCGGCGACAAGCGAGCAGATTTTTCAGGCGATCGCTCGTGTCTTACCTCAACCTCAAACTTCCGAAGCCAAAGTTTTAATCGTAGACGATGATCCTGTAATACTGGCTGGATTATCGGCGTTACTAACTCCTTGGGGGTTGGAAGTAACAACCCTCTCCCAATCACAACAATTTTGGCAGGTGTTGATTACAACATCTCCAGATTTGGTAGTACTAGATTTAGAAATGCCCATAGTGAACGGCTTAGAGTTATGCCAAGTCGTGCGACAGGATGCCCAGTGGGGAGATTTACCTATTTTAGTAGTTACAGCCCATACCGAAGCAGAATTTCTTCAGCAAGCTTTTGCTGCCGGAGCCGATGATTTTATTAGTAAACCAGTGCTAGGGCCAGAACTTGTGACACGGGTACTGAGCCGCATTCAAAGAACGCGCTGGCGCTCTCAGCTAGGGAGAAGTAAAGCTTGATCAGAAATTATCAGCGATTATTGAATTACGGTGTTGCTATTGGCTCAACTGCGATCGCACTGCTGCTGTCACTTTGGCTAGAACCGCTGATTTCTCGAACCATTGGGGCATTTTTCTATATAGCGATCGTTGCAAGTACTTGGTATGGTGGCTTTCAACCAGGGATCGTTACAGTTGTCCTTTCCACACTGGCAATTGATTATTTCTTGATTCCTCCTCGATATCAGCTGGCGATTAATCAACCAGAAGATATATTACGGTTAGGTCTTTTCCTACTGGTTGCCTTGATAATTAACCTAGTGACAGGCAATCTTCAGTACAGCAGACAGAAGATTCACCAACTCAACCAACAATTGTCTCAAGAAAATGCCGAGCAATTGCAGATGACTTTTGACGAACGCAAACAAGCACAAGAAACGCTCGAACAGCAATTTGAGCAACAGCGTTTAGTGATGGAGATGAGCCAGCGTATCCGACGATCGCTCAATTTACAAGATATCTTGCAAACCACTGTTGATGAAGTGCGGCATTTTCTGGAGTGCGATCGCGTCACTATCTTCCAATTTTATCCAGGTTGGGGTGGAACCATTGTTGTTGAGTCTGTTGCACCGGAATGGATGGCTCTTTTACCACTCCAAATTTATGACCCTTGCATTGGTGAAGAGAACGTCGAACCCTTTAAACAAGGCTTAGTCACTGCGAAAACTGATATTTATACTGCTGGAATTAGTCCCTGTCACGTTCAATTTTTAGAAAGTCTCCAGGTGAGGGCAAATCTGGTTGTTCCCGTTTCCTTAGGAGATGAATTGTGGGGATTACTGGCGGCTCATCACTGTGCGGCTCCTCGTGAGTGGCAATCTTCAGAAATTGCTCTGTTGCGGCAGTTAGGAGCGCAAGTAAGCATTGCTATCCAGCAAGCAGCTTTGTTTAAACAGTTACAGATAGAACTAACGGAGCGCAAACAGGCAGAAATTGACCTACAACAACTCAATGCCGAACTTGAACAACGGGTACAAGAACGCACCGCACAACTGACAGAGACGAACGATCGCCTGCGAAAAACAGTGATAGAGCAGCAACAAACTCAACTCACACTTTTAGAACAGTCGCAAATGCTTCAGCTTCAGGCTGTAATCACCCGAAATATGGGAGAAGGCATTTGCTTGGTGAGAATTGATAATGCACTGATTGTCTATGCCAATCCGAAATTTGAGCAGATGTTTGGCTATAAATCTGGTGAACTCAACGGTCAGAACATTTCCATTGTGAACGGTGTTACCAAATCGGTAATTACTGAAGATGTAAATCAAACCACTCTGTCTGCCGTCTTACAAAATACTGAAGCCACCTACGAAGTCCAGAATTTCAAAAAAAATGGTACACCATTTTGGTGTAGTGTGACGACTTCTGTATTCAGGCATCCCGACTACGGAGACGTTCTGGTTGCGGTTCACCAAGATATCACTAAGCGCAAAGGCATCGAAGAAGCTTTACGCCAGAGCGAAGAAAAGTTTCGTCAGTTGGCAGAAAACATCCAAGCAGTATTTTGGATGACCGATATTCAAAGTCAGCAAGTTCTATATGTGAGCAATGCTTATCAAACCATCTGGCAAAGAAGTTGTGAAAACTTGTATCACAACTATTCAGATTGGTTAGATGCAATTCACCCAGAAGATCGCCAGCACGTCGAAATTGAACTCATTGAACAGCTAAGAACAGGGCAATACGATAAAAAATATCGCATTATCCGTCCTGATGGTTCAATCCGTTGGATTCGCGATCGCGCATTTCCGATCAAAAATGAACTAGGCAAGGTAGTTCGGATTGCCGGTATTGCCGAAGACATCACTGAACTAGAGCAGATTAATCTGATGAAGAGTGAGTTTATTGGCATCGTTAGTCACGAACTCCGCACTCCCTTAACTGCAATTCGCGCAGCATTGGGTTTACTACAAACTGGTATCTACGACAGAAAACCAGACAAATTCAAGCGGATGATTGAGATTGCAGCCATCGATAGCGATCGCTTAGTGCGTCTAGTTAACGATATTCTCGATTTGGAACGCTTAGAATCGGATCGAGCCGTCTTAGAAAAAACCACCTGCAATGCGGCTGATTTAATTCAACAAGCAGTAGCAGGAGTGCAAGCGATCGCCAATCAGCAAAATATTACCTTTCAGATCCACCCAACCAATGCTCAAGTTTGGGCGGCGGCTGATGCCATTGTGCAAACACTCACCAATTTGTTAGGTAATGCGATTAAATTCTCGCCGGCTGATTCTACTATTACCCTCAGTGTCCAACAGCAAACAGATCGCGTACTGTTTCAGATAACCGATCGAGGACGAGGTATCCCCGCAGACAAGTTAGAAGCAATCTTTGGCAGATTTCAGCAAGTAGATGCCTCTGATTCTCGCACCAAAGGCGGCACAGGCTTGGGATTGGCAATCTGTCGTAGTATTATTGATCAGCACGGTGGGCAAATCTGGGCTGAGAGTACTCTTAGTGTCGGCAGCACGTTTTTCTTCACTCTGCCATTGCCGGGAAATTAGGCAGGGGGCAGGGAGAAGGGGAGAATAATTAATGACAAATGACAAATGACTAAAAGATTGTTAATTGTGGATGATGAAGAACGAATCCGCGAATTAGTACAAGCTTGTTTAGAAGACTTGGGAGGATGGGATACCTTGACAGCTGCATCAGGGACAGAAGGACTAAAAATCGCCCAGACAGAACCCATTGATGCCATTCTACTTGATGTGTCTATGCCTGATATTGACGGCTTTGCAGTCTACGAAAAACTTCAGGCAAATTCTGTAACCCAAGGAATTCCAGTGATTCTGTTAACAGCAAAAGTCCAAGGGAGCGATCGCGCCCGTTTCGCCCAGATGGGTATTGCCGGAATTATCACCAAACCCTTTGAACCTACGTCTATTTGCAACGAAGTTACTAAGATTCTGGGGTGGGACGATTAATTTTTAAGCTTTGTAACAAAATCTATATCTTTATTAGTTTCTTATTTTTGTAACTTATATTTTCTGTCTACAGATAAAAATATTTTATCTCACAGAAAAGCTGTATGAAATGACATGAATATGCTAGGGGAGGTAAATATAACCGGCAAAACGATATTGCTCATCGATGATGAACTGAATGTACGTGAGATAGTAAAATTTTGCCTCCAAGATTTAGCTGGTTGGAATGTAGTAACAGCAGATTCTCCATTAGAAGGATTACAGAATGCAGTACGCCATAGCCCTGATGCGATTGTATTAGATATCTCAATCCGTGACATAGCTAGTTTTGAGTTTATGAATAAACTCAGAAATAATCCAGAAACACAAGCTATTCCTGTAGTACTGCTTAGTGCGAAAGCGCGATGGCTAGATTCGCAAATTTTGCAACAGTATCAAGTTGCAGGTGTAATCCCCAAACCCTTTAATCCAGTTACCCTCCCTGCTCAAGTTGCTCAACTGCTGGGTTGGGATTTTACTTCACTAATGGAGTGAACAAGAATGCGTAAAATATCCAATATATATTAATACAGTTCAGTTAAGGATAATTGGTATTTGAAGACGCGATAAATCGCGTCTCTACATTCGGGTTTTGTTGCTCTATCTGAACTGTCTTACAATATATATAGGACTCCCATTTAATTGGATGAAAAAACCCCGTACAACTCGAAAAGGCTGATTATTTTGTACAGATGCGATGAATCGCATCTCTACCTACGCAAATAATTTCAAAAATCGGCGTTGCATAAATACGGGATGAATTGGCGGTTGAAACCATTGGAAACTAGTTCTAAATTGTGCGAAATTATCCTCTAATTCAGCAATGCCAAAAATTACCAGAAATTACAGTACGAATATTAAAGTTTGGCCTTTACAGCTATTTTCAGGTAAATAGACCACGCGGTAGGGGTGCAAAGCCTTACGCTTCTAGGATAAGAGTAGTTCAAATACATGAAAACTGCTGTAAGAAATTGGTTTGATTTTGAAGTTATTAACAAGTATCAAATATAAGCTTGAATTTAACTTAGTGTTTTGGATAATTTGGAATAGAATAAAAGACTCGATCAAATTCTTATACATCAGTTAAGTAAATATACATAGCTTTTTTGCTATAATATTACCATGACATTCAATCGTCTATCGGGTTCTGAAATTGATTTAAAGCAAATCCTCGATCAAATTAGGATGCTGGCTGACCAAATTCACCAGTCGCTTGAAGTTAGTGAAATTCTCAAGATTATTGTCAGCGAAGTTAAAAAAACTTTAGAAAGCGATCGCGCCATTATCTATCGCTTTTTGCCCGATGGAGATGGAGTCATAGCAGAAGAGTCTGTAAGTTATGAATGGAAACCAATTTTAGGGCAATTGATTTACGATCCTTGCTTCAATGCGATATGGATGGAGCGATATCGAGATGGATACATTGGTGTCATTGAAGATATTAATACTAAAACCTTTGACCATTGTTACAAAAAGCTATTAACGGACTTGCAGGTTCGAGCTAATTTAGTAGTACCAATTTTAGTAAATAAGCAAGAAATTGATGGAGTTTTTAGCACATATCCTCATTTGTGGGGCTTACTAATTGTTCATCAGTGCAGCGGCCCACGTCAATGGAGTTCTTTAGAAATTGAGTATCTCCAACTAGTAGTCGCAGAGCTAGGAATCGCTCTTGGGGAAGTAGAACGCCATCAGCAAAGAGTTACATCTTGCCAAAAACTAACGCCGCAACTCAATCAAAAACTGAAAATTTTGACAGTTCAGCCAAATTTGAAGTTGAGGTCAATAAAAAGAATTTTGCATAAGAATCTTAGAGAATCCATCATCACAAGAACAGTATTGCCGAAGAATATATCAGTTGCAGACTTAATTGCATTTGACCGATTACAAACTCCAGTTTGGATTTATGATATTCAAAACTTGCAGATGTGGTGGGCGAATCAATCCGCTCTGCATATTTGGAATGCTCAAAGTCGAGAAGAATTGCTCAATCGCAACTTCAGTGATGTTTCCCTGTCTACTCACACTCGAATGCAAAGCTATCTGCAAGAATTTCAGCAAGGGAAAACCATCACTGAAAACTGGACATTTTACCCCGAAGGAAAACCCATTTCTGTTTGCTGTCTCTTTTCGGGAATTCTAATTGAACAAGGGCGAATGGCGATGCTGGTTGAAGTAACAACAGAAGTTATCAATCAGATTGATCAAGCAACACTGAGATCAATTGAAGCTCTACGTCACACCACAGTGATCATCTCACTTTACACCCTGGATGGTGTACCTTTGATGCAAAACCCGGCAGCCCTTCGCTGTTATCGGGATACCTTGCACCCTAACTCATCAACTGAGAATATTTTCCTGAGTCACTTTGTTGACAAGAGTATTGGACAACAAGCGATGGAAGCGATTAATTTCGGTGAGGTATTCAGCATAGAGGCTCAGGTGTTCACCACTGAGGGGATTCAATGGCATGGGATGGATATACGATGCACGCGCGATCCGGTAACGGGTAACTCCATCATCCTCGTCAACGAAAAGAATATTACCAAGCAACAAGTAGCCCTACAAGAACGCCAGCGTGCAGAATCAGAATTGCGCTGGCGAGAAGCTTTGCTGCGTTCCATGACTGACACTTCTTTGCTGGGATTCTTTGTTGTTGACAATCGCACCGACGAAATCCTCTATTTCAATCACCGCTTCTGTGAAATATGGGGCATCGAACATCTCGAAGCCCAAATGCACTTGGGTGCTTTAAAAAACAATGACATTATTCCTGACTGTATACCTTTAATTGTCGATGTGCCGGCATTTGCCGAATCCTGTAAACCGTTGCAGTCTGAAGAAAATCGTTGCACGATTGAGGATGAAATCTCATTTGTTGATGGGCGAACGATTCGTCGCTTTTCCAGCCAAATTCGGGATACTCAGGAGCGATACTTTGGGCGGTTATACATTTTTGAAGATATCACCCCACGTAAACAAATCGAAGCCGCACTGCGATCAAGTGAACAACGCTATCGTTCTGTAATTACAGTGATGGCAGAAGGTATTGTCCTCCAGCAATCCGATGGGCGAATTACCACCTGTAATAACAGTGCCGAAAAGATTTTAGGGTTAACAGCCGAGCAAATGATGGGGCGAACTTCCATCGATCCACGATGGCAAGCTATTCATGAAGATAGTACTTTTTTTCCAGGCGACACTCACCCTGCCATTGTCACCTTACGCACCGGAAAGCCCCATTTTAATGTCATTATGGGAGTTCACAAACCTGATGGCAGCTTGATTTGGATTTCAATCAATTCTTTACCACTGTTTGAATCTGATCAATCAAAACCTTATGCGGTGGTAACATCATTTGCAGATATTACAATTCGGAAACAGGCACAAATTGCCCTGCAACAGCAAACAGAACGGGAACGCATGGTCTATGCGATCGCTCAACACATCCGCGAGTCTTTAGACTTGGATGAAATTTTGAATACAACTGTTGCCGAAGTTCGAGATTTTCTCCAAACCGATCGCGTCATTATCTACCGCTTTCAGCCAGATTGGAGTGGTGTGGTAATCACTGAGTCTGTAGCATCCGGTTGGGAATCGATTTTGAATATGGAAATTACAGACAACTATTTTGTCAAAACACAGGGAGAGTCTTATCAAGAAAGTACGCACCAAGTCACTCCAGACATCTATACCGCCGGATTTTCCCCTTGTCATGTAGAGTTCTTGGAAAAGTTGCAAGTCAGAGCCAAGCTAGTTGTACCAATTTTTCAAGGCGATCGCCTTTGGGGACTTTTGGTTGCTCATCATTGCAGCGTCCCGCGTGACTGGCAACCTTGGGAAGGCCAGCTGCTTCAGCAATTGGCGACACAGTTAGCGATCGCTATTCAGCAATCAGAACTTTATCAACAATTACAGCGTGCCAACCAGCAACTTGAAAATATGGTGATGATAGATGAATTAACTCAAATCGCCAATCGCCGATGTTTTGATAATAGGCTTAATTCTGTCTGGCAATATCTTTTACGAGAAAAAGGTTTTATCTCACTACTTTTATGTGATATTGATTATTTTAAACAATATAACGATACTTATGGTCATGCGGCCGGAGATGATTGTTTACGCTTGATTGCCCAAGCTTTTAAACAAAGTGTCAAACGTTCTAGGGATTTAGCTGCTCGTTATGGTGGAGAAGAGTTTGTTGTCATCTTACCTAACACTGCTAGTGATGGGGCTTTTCACGTTGCCCAAGAAATTCATCAAGCTCTAGAACAGCTAAATATTCCCCATGCTGCATCAGGTGTGAAGCATCATGTAACCTTGAGTATCGGAATTGCCACAGTGATTCCGACACCTAATATGGTTCCTTTGGATTTGATTGAGGCAGCAGATCAAGCCCTTTATCAAGCCAAAGCAAACGGGCGCGATCGTTCTTATACAAATATACTGTCTTAGGGAGTAAGTGATGCCTGGGTGGTAACAGAGCTTTGTCCTTGCCGCAGTCTCCGTCTCCGACACGCTATTCGCGTTTGTAGAAAAGTGCGAGCTACCCGACACTAATTAAGTGCTTATTGAGATTTTTTAAAACTTGTTAACTACTTTCATTTCTTTATTAGTTCTTTATTTTCTGTTTATAAATTAAAGCTGTTGGTAGTTAAGCCAAGAGCGAACTACTTATTTGTGTTTAACTTTTTTAATAAAATAACAATTCTATGACAAACTGCCCTTGTTGTTCTAACCAAATGCTTCGTCACATTCGTTTACAAGAAACCTACTGGTTCTGCCGCCGCTGCTGGCAAGAAATGCCTAGCCTGAGTTCAGCAATGGACAGGAGTACTTTAAATTTAACTAGAAAAAGTACATCATTAGTTAAAACGCCAATCTACTCATTTTGAAATACCAAAATCACTATTTTATAGTAAACATTGAAAGCACAAATCAACTCTTGAAGTTATCAATTGTCATTAATTATTGGTGTTTAAAAAGGGCTAGTACCGCAAGGCAGAATGAAAAATTAAAAGTTAAAAATGAATACAACGTAAGCGTTTCATTGATTTGGAATGGGTGGTTTATTTCCGCCGTGCTGTACTAAATTTGTATAGTGTATGCTTTCTGATATGAAACATTCCTTGAAGCAGGCGTGCAGAATAATTTAGAGTAGCTTCCTTAGCGAGATGGACTGCACAGATGCCAACATCGGCAGTATTAAGCGCAGAGGTATCGTTAATGCTGTCTCCCAGATATCCAACTATATTCCCCGCTTTTTTGAGGGCGATATTAATTCTTCTGTCATCTTTGGCAGTTTGCTCTGGATAACCTCCACAAAAAAAATAGCTATACCTATCCACTGGTAGATTTTTGCCATAGCACCAATTCTGCGATCGCAATTGAGTCACAATAATAGATAGGCAATCATTGAAGGTGGTGTCATGCTTCGGCTAACTCAAGCTATTCGGAACTTTTTCCTTCGCGTTGAAGGCTTGTTTGGTGTTTTATTCCAAAGTTTTTCTAATTTTGTCGGAAATATATTTGGTTTTTTTGCCAAGCTTTTCGGATTCACGAGTCCTGGTTATTTCTTGGAATCTGATGAAGTGCAAGGTATAAAGCAAGCTGACGCTAAACAACCAATTGAAACGAGCCTAGATAACACTAGTAAAATTTCTACTACTAACCGCCGTCGTCCTAATGCCAAGCTTGACGACTATTACCTCAACATGGCTCGTAATGTGAAAAAGAACTGACAAAAGACATCAACATCCATCGAAGGGTGATATTTTAGTAATGCGTTCACCGTAGACGATCGCTATTGCGCGATCGCACTACCCATTTTTTCTCTCAAAATTTTATAAATTATTGTCGCCTGCACTGGTGTAATGTGAGTGCGCGAAAACCATCCAGCCGCAATTAATCGGTTTGTCTGTACGTAGGCTAGCAAAAACCGCAGGTATCACACCTTTAATAAAACAGGAGTCAGAATTGGTGAATACTCTACCCATACTCTACCCATAAAGGGATAGCGTTTCAAGCCGACAATATTTTAATTTTTTTCGCCCACCAGGGGCGAAAGCGCGTAGCGGGACGCTTGCTACGCGGTAGCGTCTCTAAGAGTTGTACGGTTTTAACCAATATTCCTAACCCACTCGTACAGAATCCATACTGTTAGCGGTAGGGGGGCGTTTAGCCATTCTGACTCCTGAGTTCTTCTTATAAAAATTTTGTCCAGCTTCAAGCTGGACAAGAACTATAAATATTTTTGAGATTGAATATTTACTTGATTTTTAACTTACCAAATCAACCAAAGCGTTACTATGAAAGCGAACTATAGATGAAACTGAGCAACCACGATAATTCTCAGAGGTGAATACTGATAGTGTGATATTAGCTTGACCGGGATCTAGTATGCGTTTTACCTTGCAGGTTTGCATTTTGTTGTTGCAGTAAGCAATAATGCGATCGCCAGCCTTGACTTCCAACGCTTGAATTTTCAATTAATACCAACCTTGCCCAGGAATTTGCTTAGTTAAACGAAAAACATATTGCTATATTTCAGTTCTTTAACAATAGCAATGTTTATTTAAGTATAACACAAAAATTAAAACCTTGAAATGGTATCAATTTCGTCTTAATAATGTCACCGAAAATCGGCGGGCGGCTATCCCGAACACCCCTCTTGTTGGGATGGGATTCCCGCCGATTTAGTCATTAGTCATTAGCATGAAAGCGAAACGGGCGGTTAGAAACCGCGTCTATACAAACAAAAGCTACCGATCCTGGGTTTCAAAACCTTGATTTGACCTTAGTCTGCGGAGGCGGACAATGCCAGTATAGCCGCGAATTCTATGAGACTGTTGGCGAATTAATAGGGGGTCTAACCCATCATTATCTATTGCTCTTGATTTCCCTGATTTGAGCTTGAGCTATTAGCCCGAAATTTATTTCAGGGCGGGAAAGCAATGCCAAACCAATGTTTTAAGGGTGAGGGGTCAAACCCATCGTGAATTGACCAACAGTCTCATTCTATTATTCGCCAGGGCAAAAGTAGACACCAATGGGCACTGCCATGCCCCTACACCTTGCGATATAATTGTGTACCTTACCTGAATGGGAACCGCTATACAACACTACTGTCAGGTTATTTATGTAGGGGCGTACATTTGTATTCCCCAACAGATGAAATGAGAATACTAACCGAAACTTTGAACAACGTACATATCATTTCCTGTATCGCCGACTAAAAGCAAGCTACTGTCATCATTTCCTAAAGTTTGGCTGCCAGCAATACCTTTTTGCAGAACTTTAATTATTCTTTGGGGAGTAAAAGATTCCAATTCCACAAATTTTCCAGATTCTAGCCATGCTAATTCTTCAGCAGATAAACTTTGACGAACTTCTTCAGGCAATTGTTTAGCTGCTTGCGCCGACTCTGGAGAGGATTGAATGAACATTCCGCGCTTGGTAGCGATAATTTGACGTGGCGTTAGTCCAATATCAATAATTACAATATCACTATTGGGAAACCAATTAGCATTGGTTCTCAACTTATGAACTAAACCAATTCCTCGTGGATTGCAATCATGTATTGCATAGACTTTCAAATCGGGATTGCGGCGCAGCATTTGCATTGTGGTGTCAAAAATGCTTTGGGGATATCCAGTAATGCTGAGAATTGCACAGTTATTTTCAAAGTGAAAATTATTAGCAATTAATAGTTGAGCAATAGTAGCGCTATCACAAACGACTAATCGATCAAAACTGTAAGCAGTCACATCAGGATTAACCCTAGCTGGTGTATTTTCCTCACGCGGAAAAGGTAGGATTTTAAGAATTGAACCATTGATTTTCTGCCATCGGCTTAACCAACTTTGAAAATCATTTTGAGAAAATAAAAACTCCTGTGTAAATTTAGTTTGTCCTAGCTGTCGAGTTCCCCAGTATATCGACAGCATCCCTATAATAACGACGATGACAAATAGACTAAACGAGTTATATATAATTAAGGCGGCATAAATTCCTACAGCAAGAATAATGCCTCCTATTATTTGTAAGCATCTAGCATATTCTTGGCGAGGCTTAATATGTGTTTTCTTTGATGTGGATTTTGTATATAAATATAATACAAAGCATATATTAAATAGAATAGATACTGTCAGGAAAGAATTAGCACCAAACAAGAAGGAAGCAAATCCACCTATGAACCCTGGTGCCCAAATATTAAAAAATAAATATACAAATAATAAACCAAATATTGAAGTAGACCTGGATTTTATCCGATTATCTAATAAATAAAGCAGTTGCTTGGGTGTAAAAAATAAGGTGTGATTTGCAGAAATATCAGCAATCGCCTTTGCAAAAAAAGGATCAGTAATCTTAACTTTACTCATACTGGTCGGTTCAAAAGCAAAGGGATGATTGCATTTTAGACACCGACCTTGATTAGCTGTCCGCTCTTTTAATTTATTGTCAGTTCCGCAGTTAATACACTTCATAATGTTTTTTTGATGTTAGTTATCTAGCACCTGATTTGTTAATAAAACGCTGTAGTCTTCCTGCCGACGAATCAAGCGATGTGTACCATTTTCTAGCAAGACTTCCGCAGGTTTGGGGCGATGTAAAAAGTGAGAAGACATGGCATAACCATAAGCACCGACATCTAAAATGGCAACGATATCACCAATTTCTAAAACTGGGAGTTGGCAATTTTTCCCCAGATAATCTCGTGAATATGTGGTGTTACCACAAATATCAGTTGTGAATGGATTGTCTACTTGTTTCCAAGTGACGATTTCTCGGTAGCCGCCGTGTACTGAGGGTACTGAAAGATTAGCAACGGTGGTATCAACTCCAACAATTTGTTTTTCTCCTTGCCATTTTACCGAAACAACTTGAGCAAGCAATGTGGCACATCCGGCGATCGCACTTCGTCCCGGTTCAATCACCAAATCAATTTCCCGCCCTAAACGAGTAATTCTCTCGGTTAATTCAGCCCCAAATATTTCCCAGTCAAAGGCTGTTTTGTTGTGATGATATGGATAGCCAAAGCCACCACCAAAATCTAAATATTCCCAATCTGGTAACTTTTGGGCTGTGGCAATTACTGTATCAATCACCTCGGTAAAAGCTGCTGTGGCGTTAGTTCCCGTACCTCGATAGAAGTGTAAACCACTCAGCTTTAATCCCACCTCACCAGTTAAAGCGATCGCATCATCAAACTCCTCTGGACGCACACCAATACGGCTATCTCCGGTAATTTCCGGCAAATTGAGCCGTAAACCCAGGCGAATATATTCCTCTCTGCCTTTGGGCAAAACTTCGCAGCACAATTGCAACTGAGCCAGACTATCAAAATTGAGAGTTGTAACTCCCCAATTCAGGACTTGTAGCATCTCAGCCTGATTTAAATTACTGCCGCTATAAACAATCTCACTCGGATTGAAACCAGCTTGTAATCCCAGATAAATATCTCCTGGTGTATTAGCGTGAAGTCCCCACCCAAAGGAGCGAAAAATTTTTAACAGCGCAATGTTGCCATTAGTAACACTGGCAAACCGAAATTGCGTGCGCGGATAACCGACTGCTTTGCTAATCCGCTCAATAGTTTCGCGCAAGCGATCGCCATTATAAACATAAAGCGGAGAACCGTAGTTATTCAGTAACTCCTGAGTAACTTCCCTGGAGAATGGGAGAGTAAGACGATTTTGAGTTAAATTATTTGATACCATTTACCGAGAATCCTGATACATTAACTTACGAATTACGAATTACGAATTATTTTGTAATTTCTCCATAGCCAACGATTTAACCAAAAGGGATGATCCCAAGAATGTTTACTTTGTTTTTCATTTAAAACGTGCGATCGCCAAAGTTGCCACATAATTAGTAACCAGAGTGTTTCACCAATCCGCCGGTCTTGAATAGCTGCTCCTAGTTTGCCTTCAACGATTTGGGCTGCAATGTGAGGATAAAAATGATTGTGAGCGCGAAGTATCTCAGGATTGAGCCAAATACCAATCTGATGCCAAAAATCATTTAAACACCAAGAAGTTAAGGGAACCCCCATACCCCGTTTTTGTCGCCAGACAATTTCGGATGGGAGCCAATTTTCTACAGCCCGTTTGAGGATATATTTTTCACAAGCACCCTGCAAACAGAGTTCTCCAGAGAGGCGGAATGTCCATTCAGCTAGAGGTAAATCACAAAAAGGCGATCGCACCCACAAACCATGAGCAAACCCCAATGCAGTCGCACGGGGATGGATATTCTGCGCTCCTTTGAGCATCAAACTAGCACGGCGGAGGCGATGTAGCAAAGATGGACACTCATTGCGATCTAAAGCCGCCAACAACCAATCTTCGGGATGCAAATTTTGAATCTGTGCATAAACCTCTGGCTGATAAATTTGAAATTCGTATCCCCCAAGACGGTGAAAGGTGCGGAGATATTGCTGGATAAAAGTTTCCTGTCCGGCGGGATTTTCTGCTTGATAAACACCTGCGGCAATTAAAGGTTTATTAGTCCAACCGGCAAATAATTGATCTCCACCTTCGCCATTAAAAATTACCTGAGTTTCCTGACTCGCTCTCTCTGACAGGAGATACAACGGCACACACACGCCATCGCCAAAGGGTAAATCCAATGCTTGCACAGTCGGAATTAAGGCATTCTCGATCGAACTTGGAGTTACTGCAACTTTAATTAGCGGAATTTTGAGAAACTCGGCGACTTGTTCAGAGTATGGATATTCTGGAATCCCTGCGTTACCAAAATCCAAAGTGTAGGCGCGGACTTTTACCCCTGCTTGTACCAACAGCGCCGCCACCACTGAAGAATCGAGTCCGCCAGAGAGAAACACCCCAACAGGCTCATCCTTTAAATCGGCAATTTGTCGCTCAATGGAGTCTTTCAGGAGAGTTTGCAATTCAGTAATTGCTGTAGCTTCATCTGTTAATTGTTCTGGCGCTTCCCGCCATGAGTGGATTTTTTTAGATTCAGGTGTTTGCAGCTTACCTGATTGGCGATCGCTCTGCCAAACTAATTCAGTTCCCGCCGTCACTGCAAACACTCCATTAATAGGGGTTAAGGGTGTAGGAACGTAAGAAAAACAGCTATAGCCATATAACCCAGGAATACTTACTTCTGACTGTTGCAAAATCGGTAAAAGCAATTGCAGTTGGGATGCAAACCAAATTATTTGTCCTTGCTGAGTCCAATACAAGGGCGCTTTTCCGAAAGGTTCTCTTCCCAGAATTAGGCAGTTGTTTTCCTGGAGACTTACCCAAGCGTCGGGTGAATTTAAAAGTCCTGATGCCGAGATGGCAGCAATTTGATTTTGTTGCAGTGGGGGATTTTCATCAAGTCCTATATAAACAACATTCCAGATTTTCTGACCTAACCCCCTAACCCCCTTCCCTGCAAGGGTAGGGGGAAAGCTCAAAGCCTCTCTCCTCTTAGGAGAGAGGTTTGGAGAGAGGTTTTTCACAACACTAGTTAGTAGCGCTTCCAACTCCTGTTGAGCGCCGTAACCCCAATAGCCAAGAAAGTGATGCGGGATACCCATCTGGACTATTTAACTTCAAAAGTTTCATCGCTAATCTGCCGACCTTCTAGGAACATCTGCACTTTCCAATTACCAACAGTTGCAGCCGAGTTAATAGTGTAGCGACACTGCGTATCCCAGACAGACGTATTAATTTCGCGGGTTTGATAGTTGTTTTGCTTGACAATTTGACCACTTGGGTCAATCCAATTACAAGAGAGAGATAGCTTTTTACCCAATGGTGCATCCTTTAAGGTGACACGATACAACACTTCTGGATTAGTTTGGCGGGAAATTGTCTTTAAGTTCTCGCTACTATTTTGTGCCAAAGTGATGCGGTCTTGTTGAGCAGAAACACGAGAAAGTGCAGAATTTTGCTGCTGCATAAAAAATATTGTAGATGCAATGACAACCACTACAACTGCCACCACTCCAGAGGTAATCCATCGATTCCGGCGTTGCTGTACCTCCAGTGCTTGGCGGCGATTTAACTGAATTAGCGCTTCATCTAGTAACTCAGGCGGTAAATTCAACTCCTGTAAAATTTCTCTCACCTGCTGTTGGTCTAATTCTGCTTCCCGACGCAATTGCAACCCTTGTACTTCTGTGACTATTTGTGATAATTGCTCTTGAGTCAATCGCTGCGCCATAGCTTAACTCCTGTTAAAAAAACTTGATTGCGATCGCTAATTACTTGTAATCAGAAGAATTTGGAACTTTATATATTAGATATCTCACTTTTGTAAGTACATCATAAGCTACAAAAAAAGGTTGTTGTTTTCCAGATTCTTTCTGAGATACTTTTGTAAACACAGACGCGATGAATCGCGTCTCTGATTCATCGCATCTATATTCCTAACTCAGCACTGATTATGACTCACGAACAACAAACCGCTATTGAAGGTATCTATGAAGTGTGTATTGGCATTCCAGAGCCAATTTCTGCAATTCACTATTGGGAGCAATTTGGCTATCGCATTGGTGAAGTGGGTGAATTAACCGCAGATGTAGCCGATCAATTATATGGGGTGAATTCGTCTTTACGTTCAATTCGCCTATACCACCAAAATGCAGATCATGGTTTGATTCGGCTGATGGTTTGGCAAAATCCCACCCATGAAGGTTTGGGAACAGCGTCAATGAAAATTAAAGGAAATCGTTGGGCAACAAGCTTAACTGCGGATGTTTTAAGTATTTTAAATCATATAGAGGATGCAAAAGCAGCAGGTTTCCCTATTAGATACTCTAACCCTTATTGGGAAGTCATCTACAACAAAGATAGAAAAAGCCGCCCTTTTCTTGAACCAGCAGTTGGTGTGCGAGAAATGTTGCTGCTGCAACCCTTAGCTAGACAGGTTTTGTTTCAACGGTTTGGCTATACACTACCGCATTACGGACAAGTTAACCAGAATGCGCCTCTCAAGACTAGTCAATTTACGCACATGGGGATTATTGTTCAAGATGACAGCAAAGAAACCCTGAAGTTTTATGAAGAAGTTTTGGGTTTGCTGCGCGTGCGGGATGGTGTCGAAACTAGCTATGAATCTTCGCCAGCTGGTAAAGATATTTTTGACCTTAATCCTGGTGAAAAGTTTATTGTCACTACCTTTGACGATCCTCGTTCTTCTCAGTCTGATTTGATGGCTACACGTAGCGGTAGACTTTATGCAATCCGATTCCCAGAATCCATTGATTTAGAATCGCGCTTTGAGGCAGCCCAACCGGGTAGCTTAGGTATGTCTTTATATACCTATCGGGTTAAGGGAATACACGAATATTGCGATCGCATCAAGGCAAGTACCGCACAAAAAGTTACAGACATCATTAGTAATGAATTTGGCGAGACGAGTTTCTCTTTTGTCTCACCAGATGGTTATTTCTGGACTTTGTTAGAAGGTAATTAACTTGAGTAATAAGTAATAAGTAATAAGTAATAAGTAAATATTCTTACTCATTACTCATTACTCATTACTTATTACTCCAGAATCTCCGTGCGTTCACGCCGGGGAGTATGTCAACAATGCCCATTATTTCAAACTTCTTTATTTCCACCAATAGCCAGTTGCTTTTTGCTATGTTTCAACTGTTTCCAAAGTACCTTAATTCGCTCGTAAGCTTCATCCTGAGACAGCTTTCCTCCTGTTTCTAGGCAGGTGATGTAAGTAATTTTTTGGGCAAATTCTTGGAGGTTAGCATTAAATACTAAATTTTCTGGCTGGAATTTGCCATAATACCGACTACGAGGGTAAAGAAAGCTGTTTTTGTCTTGCGAGTTAGATTGTGTCATAAGTTTACTCCTTAGTAATGATTTGTTAAAGTTATAGACTTTATGTTTATCTGTGTGTAAATACACACCAGAAAATTTAAATTCCAGAAGAACTGAATATTTTAGTTAAAGATTAAAGTAACGCAGGAGAGAAAGGTAGTTAACTGTGGAAAATACTGAAATCAAAAGCAAAATAGCATTTTTAGTCAGTAAAATGGCATTTTGCTTGCGGAAAATACCAATATGGTGAAGAAGGCTTCATTAGGGGTGTAGGGGTATAAAGGTATAAGGGTGTAGGCAATACGGTTCGGTTAAAGGGGAAGGGGGAAAGGTAAAAACCTCGCCCGCAAGTGGCGTGAAATAATCCAAATTTTATGAAGAAAGTAAAAACCGTACTGCGTCCCGCTCCGCTAACGCCCGCAAGTGGCGCAACCTGTTCATCCCTTTCCCCTTTCCCCTTTCCCCTTTAACCTTTCCCCTTTAACCTTTAACCTTTCATTTATCAGTGCCTTAAGAGTTCCCTATTCCCTTTTAGAAGTTGTGAATTTAGCATAATAAGCACGTGGAGCCAAAATTATTAGGGTTGATAGCGAAGACTAAAGTAAAAGCCATCATCTTGAGCGTTATTACCACGATCGCTCAGATCGATGAATGGAAATCCGTAATCGAGGCGCATAAAGAGATTATCAATTCCCAATGCCTGATTCCACAAGAATCCTAAGCCTGCACCCACTAAAAAAGTTTGATTGGGTAGCTGATTAGGATTATTAGACTGATTCCAGACGGCTCCCATATCTACAAATGGCGCAAGTTGAATTGTGGATAATCCAGCTTCATCGCGTTGCACTGTAAACCGATCTTCGATCGCTACCCGAAATCCATTATCCCCAGAACGGATATTTTGACGATATCCTCTTACAGATTGTCCGCCGCCAATGACAAATTGCTGGGAAGGTAAAAGACTATCTGGTGTCAGCTGCAAGTCTGCTTGGATGAGCAATAAATGATCGTTGCTGAGTTGCTGCACGCGCTGGGCTTGACCTAGCCAACTAAAAAAGCGACCATCGGGTATGGGGTCATTGTTGATAGTTGCATCTAATATATCAATGCCAAAATTAAATTGCGATCGCAAGAACCAAGCTCCTTGAGGTTCGCGCTTGATATAATCTTGACCAAATTTAATTACACTGGTGCGGCTCACGCCATTGGCATCAGGCCCAATGCCAAAGGGGGTTGCAAGGTTATCAAACAGGAAAGTTTGACCATCTTGATAGGTAAATCCTAAAGATAAGGCAAATTCTTCTTTAGGCGATCGCATCAATGGTTGACGATAATTGATTTCATAAAGATCCTGGTTGGCTCGAATACCAAAGGCGTTAAAGGGTGGCTCAGTGATTTCGTTGCGATTCAATGCCGCTCGAATCTGCACTTTGCCATTCATGGCGTTCACAGGAATCTGATAGCTAAAATCAAAGGCATCGGAACCACCAGAGAGTGTATGGTAATATGAGCCTGCTAACTCATCTCCCATACCGGTTAAATTGCGATCGCGCAGTTCAACACCCAATCTTTCCGCTCCAATACTGGGAGGCGAATAATTATCTACGCCCAAGCTACCAGTTAAAGGGTTTGCCTCTTCAACTCTCACAATGAGAACACTTTGACCAACTTTACCCGTTGGACGCAGACGCGCTTCTACATTGGTAAATAGGGGATCGAGTCGCAACAATTTTAGTTGTTCTTCGAGCTTACCAGTATTGAGAGGAATACCAGCACCTAATTGGATGCGGCTACGAATATAAGATGGGTTTAATCGCCGCGTCCCCTCGATATCAATCTGTGTCAAACGCCCTTCCAACACCCGAATTACTACAACACCATCTGCGGTACTAGATTGTTTAGTGTCTGGAACTGCTCTGGAATTTATATAACCTTTATTTAGATAAAGCTGAGTAATAGCATCTGCGGCTTGTCTGATTTCTTCTAAAGTTAAATCCCGTTCTTCAAAGGGTTTGACTACTGGATTAAAGTCATTTTCATTAAAAACTGTGCTACCTACAACCTGAATTTTGCGAACCCGAATGCGTTGTGGTATTTCTGGTTGTGGATTCGGTTCGGTTTGATTAGGCTTAGTTGTCGGCGTAGGTTCTGTTTCTTGTACTATTTGTAACTCTGGCTGACTGCTATTTTTAGCCGAGTCTGGTGTAAAAATATTCGCTGTAGCTCTCAGTTCATTTGCAGTTAAAATCCAGACCGCAGGCAGAATTAGCAAGCCACACTGAAAACTAAAACTGTGCTTACTCCATTTAGTAGTTGCCAAACTCCGCCAAGTGTCTAGCTGATGAGAGAAACAGACAATCTTTTGCTGAGTAATTATTCCAGATTTAACACTAGTTTCTGTTTCTTTGCTCATTTCTCAATGGAGTGCCTTATCTAACGACTGGGCTGATGGGGATTGGGGATACGATAAGTATTTCAATATCATATTTTTGACATTCAGATTTCAGAAGATTTGTAACTAAAACTATAATTAACGGCGATTTATTCTAAGTGATAGTCCCTAGCATTATATTGTGGTAACAGGTAAAAAACTTGGGAATACTTCGATGTCGCCACTGATCTCCATTGTCATCGTCAATTACAACCGCGAGTCTTACCTTCAAGAAGCGATCGCTAGCGTCTTAGCGCAGACATGGCAAGACTTTGAGCTACTAATTTGGGATAATGGCTCTACAGATAGATCGGTGGCGATCGCTCACGTCTATGCTCAACAAGATGGGCGAGTGCGGGTAGTGGAGGCAGAGAATCAAGGAGTTGCTGCGGCTTGTAAGGCAGCGATCGCCCAAACTAGGGGAACTTACATCGGTATATTAGACAATGATGATATCCTCGCCCCTACCGCCCTTGCCCAAACCGCCACAGTCCTAAACCGCCATCCAGAAGCAGGATTTGTTTACACCGACTATTTAAATATCGATCAAGACGGCAAAGTTATCAGCTACGGTCATCGTTGTAACATTCCTTACTCTCAAGCAGGTCTGTTGGTGAACTTCATGACGTTTCACTTCCGCTTGATGCGGCGATCGATTTACGACCGAGTGGGAGGTGTTAACGAATCATTCTCTTGCAGTGCCTATGATTATGACTTATGTCTGCGACTTTCAGAAGTAGCCCAGGTACGCCGAGTCAAAGAGCCACTCTATTTTTACCGAAATCATTCTCAAAGCATCTCTGTTACTAGACAAAAAGAACAAATACTCTGGTCTAAACGAGCGATCGCACAAGCACTCTGGCGACGCGGATTAGCAGATAAGTTACAAATCGATGTAGAATTCCTTACAGGTCGCTTTATATTACGGCGCAAAAAATCCTTATTGTCTAATATCGCCGCTTCAGTCCTAGTTATTGCCTCGCTGATAAGTCCCAGATTAGCCCAAGCACAACAAATAGTTCCTGCTGCCGATGGGACAAACACAATTGTTACACCTAACGGCAATCGACTTGATATTACTGGCGGCACAACTTCTAGAGATGGTGCAAATCTCTTTCACAGCTTTCAGCAATTTGGAATTTCACCAGAACAAATCGCCAACTTTCAAGCTAGTCCGGCGCTGCAAAATATCCTTGGTCGAATTACAGGCGGGAATGCCTCGGTTATTAATGGCTTAATTCAAGTAACAGGTGGCAATCCTAACCTTTTTTTGATGAATCCAGCCGGATTTATTTTTGGAGCAAACGCCAGTTTAAATGTGCCTGGTGCTTTCACGGTGACAACAGCTAACGGCATTGGTTTTGGCAGCAGTTGGTTTAACGCTATCGGTGTTAATGAATACAGTAATCTAGTTGGAAACCCCAACGGATTTGCCTTTAGTACGAACCAGCCAGGAGCGATCGCCAATGCTGGAAATTTGACAGTAGGTGCTGGACAAAATTTGAATTTATTGGGCGGGACTGTAGTTAACACTGGGCAACTTTCAGCACCGGGAGGACAAATTTCTGTCACATCCGTACCAGGGGAAAATTGGGTGCGTCTTAGTCAGCCAGGAAATCTCTTGAGTCTAGAAATTCAGCCCCTCACCTCTAGTAGCAGCCAACCCAATAACTGGACAATTCCCATTATATCTTTACCCGAATTGCTCACAGTTGGGAACACAGGGTTAACTGCTAATCCTGATGGGACTGTAAAATTAACAGCCTCTAATGTGACAATTCCCACAACTCCAGGGACAACTATTGTTTCCGGCAAAGTGGATGTATCGAGTCAAACAGGCGGTACGGTAACTGCTTTGGGTAAACGAGTCGCGGTGATTAATGCCAACATTAACGCCTCTGGAAGCAATGGCGGCGGTATTGTGCTAATTGGCGGTGATTATCAAGGTAAGGGGACTTTACCCAACGCCGATCAGACTGATGTTAACTCCTACTCCGTCATTAATGCTGATAGTAATTTGAATGGAAACGGCGGACGCGTAATTGTTTGGGGTAACGACACAACCCAATATTATGGCAACATCTCGGCTCGTGGAGGAGCAAATGCCGGCAATGGTGGAAATGTCGAAGTATCAGGCAAAAATTCCTTGACCTTCAACGGTTTGGTAAATACTTCAGCAGTCAATGGTAACTTTGGCACGTTATTGATAGACCCCAGCACACTTACCATTATCGATAGTGCAGCAGGGACAGGTAGTTTTGATGGCACAGCTGGTAATATTGCTTTTGGTGATGCAGATATTGGGGCTAATACCGTTTCTTGGGGTGCGATCGCAGCATCAGGCACAAATATCAACTTACAAGCCATAGGTAATATTACCATCAACGACATCACCGGAGCTACGCCCTTAGTAACTACTCTTGGTGTCGCTACATTAAACTTGGGTAATGGCGGTAGCTTCAACCTGGCTTCACAAAATGGTTCTGTAAACTTTGCCAATCCTGCCAACACAATCAAGACAACCGGGGGAGCCATTACCATATCGGGAGCCAGCCTATTATTGGGAAATTTGGATACAACTGGGTTTGGATATGGTGGTATATCTGCTGGAACAGTGAATTTAAGTGCCACAGGCGACATCATCACAGGTCGAATTAATTCCTCTGCAACTAATGGTACTAACTCAGGTACAGGTGGAAATGTAATCGTAACAACCACAGCAGGCAGTATTACCACAGGGGCCATTAACTCATTTGCATCAAAGACAGTACCAGGTGGAGATTTTACAGCTAAATCTGGTGCAATTAGTTTAACTGCCAGAGATAATATCACTGTGAATGACGGCATTGACGCCTCAGCAACAGCCACTAACGTCGATGGTACTGCAAGCGCCACAGGTGGCAACGTTACTTTACAAACTACCAATCCCTTTGGCAGCACAATTCGCTTTAACAGCATTAACACACAGGCCACAACGGATTTTGGTAATGCCAACACTGTTCAAGGTGGCAATGTCCAAGTGCTGACAAATGGACTAGTGCAAGGAAGAAGCACAGGTACTACCATCGCTACTGGCGGAATTTTGGATTTTGGAGGAGGAGGAACCACTAGCATTGCGGGAGGCACTGTCGCAATTCGACATGATGGTGGTCAAAATAATGTCCCATTTATCGTAGGTGATGCGACGAGTACCAATGGCACAGCCGGAACAATTAATGCGGGAGACACTTCAATCCTCGCTTCTGGCAACTTTCCAGTCTTGCCAAATGGTGGAGATGCTAGTGGCACTCCAACCCGAATCACTATTACATCTGTCAACACCCCGCCGATATTAACGGCAAACTCATCGCTACCCAATACCCAGACTAATCAAGCTGTGACCTTGACGTTCTCTAGTTTGGCTCCACTCGTTAGCGATGCTAATAATGACATCACCTCCATCCAGGTTGATGTAGTGAATACAGGAAATCTGACTGTCAATGGGCTTCCTGTCATCCCTGGTGTAACTACCTTATCTAGCGGCGATACTTTAGTGTATACCCCTCCAACTGATGTGAATGGTTCACTAAATGCCTTTGTAATTAGTGCAAATGACCGCGTTTCGTCTTCTGCACCTGTACAGATAGGAATCAATGTCAGTCAGACTCCTAACACGAACCCTACCCCGAATCCTCCCCCTTGCTCATTCCAATGTACTCCAGGTCAACCGAATGTCCCTGGCCCCAATAATCCCAAGATTGACAACCCCATTATTAATACTGATCCCACACCCGAAGATAAATTCACAGATGATTTTGCCGACCATTTAGGCATACCCATTCCTCAAATCAAAACACTGGATGAGTCCAAAGAAATTGCTCGCAAAATTGAAGAAGCTACTGGCGTTAAACCTGCATTTATCTATATCAGCTTTGTTCCTGTAGAGGTTATACCAGAGGGAAGTTTTGGCAAAGCTCAAAAATCTACTAAACAATTGAATACTCTCGCAGAACAAGATAGCGACCAACTGGAAATAGTCGTAGTAACAGGAAAAGGCGATCCTATCCGCAAGCGCATCCCAGAAACAAGCAGAGCCAAAGTTCTCCAAGTAGCTCAAGAATTTCGTGACCAAATAGTTAGTCCACAAAACCGTCGCCGCACGGGTTACTTGCGTTCATCCCAACAACTTTATCGCTGGATTATTGCACCACTACAAGCAGATTTACAGGCAAGACAAATCAATAATCTGGTTTTTCTACCAGACATTGGCTTACGTTCAACTCCAATGGCAGCGCTTCATGATGGTAAAGGGTTTCTAGTAGAAAAATATAGTATCGGCTTGATGCCGAGTATTAGCTTGACTAACACCCTTTATAAAGACATTAAAAAATCTCAAATTTTAGCTTTGGGGGTTTCTCAGAGTACACAAGGACAAGAGCCTTTACCAGCAGTTCCCTTGGAATTATCAACACTGGTGTCTAAACTCTGGCAGGGCAAATTATTGTTAGACAAGCAAGCCACCTTAGACAATCTCAAAACCATCCGCCGCCAACAACCTTTTGGTATTATTCATATAGCAAGCCATGCCGATTTTGCTACTGGCGCTTTGAGTAATTCCTATATTCAACTGTGGGAAGACAAGTTACGCTTAAATCAACTACGACAGTTGCGGCTGAATGAACCCGAAGTTGAAATGCTGGTGCTGAGTGCTTGTAGAACAGCTTTAGGTGATGAAGAATCCGAACTAGGATTTGCAGGTTTAGCAGTGCTGGCAGGTGTGAAAACTAGTGTTGCTAGTCTTTGGTCGGTTAATGATGCTGGGACAGCAGCGTTGATGACGAAATTTTATGAGAACTTAAAGACAGCCCCGATTAAGGCAGAAGCCCTCAGAGAGGCTCAGGTAGCTATGGCCAAAGGGCAGATTTACGTAAAGGATGGACAAGTGCAAGGTTTGGGAGTAGTCGGGAACTTGCCTTTACCTGCTGACAGTGCTGATGAATCCCTGATGCATCCTTATTACTGGGCTGGATTTACAATGGTTGGTAATCCTTGGTGAAGATCGAGAATAGGGAGTAATCGCTTGCGATCGCTTTCTGGTGATATAGCAGTGACTCTAGTACAACACGGCATAAATAAACCACCGATTCAAAATCAATGAAACGCTTACGCTGTATTCATTTTGAATTTTGAATTTTGTTAGCGCAGCGTAAAGCCTTCTCTACGAGAGGCTCCGCCAACGGCATGGCTTCTCTACGAGACGCTGCGCGAACGCTTAGAGCGAATCTGCGTACCCTTACAGGGAAGCAAGCTACGCTTTTAGCGTCTGTCTGCGACACGCTGCGCGAACGTAGAGAGCGTGATTTTGAATTCTGCCTTGCGGTACTAGTTTCCTTACCGTCACTCCCACCCAAATACTGCTTCCAGACAACATTTACCATTTGCCGCATTCTTTTTTCAAATTGGTATTATCAGATATGTGTAGATAAAATAGCGAGTATGTTGAGAAAAAAATCTGTATGACAAGCTACCCAGAAACCCTAACTAGTAACGAATCCATTAATGGGCTAATTACCGAGACAACCAGCATTAACCATGTGGAGGTAATTGAAAATGTCATCGACTCTTTGGAACAAGATGATAGTGCGATGGTTAGCCACACTCCAGAAGGTGGTTATCTCTGGAAGTTTAAGTACGGAAGTGTAGAAGTCTTTGTCCAACTCAATGGCACAACCGATGAAGACACCATAACGGTTTGGTCTACAGTGCTAAATCTACCTGCTAAAGATGAACCTAGATTGCTGCGTTATCTTTTAGAGTTGAACTGCTCTAGCACTTTTGAAGCACGTTTCGGTATTATTGAAAATCGCGTAGTTGTAATATCGACACGCACCCTAGCAGAATTAGCTCCTGGCGAAGTGTCTCGGATAATTACCATTGTGGCAACGATCGCTGATAATAATGATGAAGCTTTACAGTCGGAATTTGGTGCTACTTAAGGAATTTTGGATTTTGGATTTTGGATTTTAGATTTGGCTATTGCTGCATCGGATGCCGACCTGTTTGTTTCAGTATTTGGTGCAGAATCTTTTACCAACGTGTAGATCGAGCGCGCTTCATACCATGAATGCACCAAGTTTTGCTTTAAGTTTACTGATTATGCAGCAAAGGCTGTATACGATATTTTAAACTTTAGGTGATTATCTCAAAAACTTTTTCTGTATACCAATTAAAAAGCGTCTGGGAGTGTTGCCGTGTTTCCACCCCAGACGCTTTTTATTTTTAACTTGCTCCTCACACAAATAAATCGTATCACTGCTTCAATCAAAAGGCGAGTATGGTAAGTGACACTTTCAGAACTGCACCACCAATTTAAGTAGGTGGATGAGAAAATTTATAACTATGTCATTGCGAATGGAACGAAGTGGAATCAAGCAATCGCAAGGCTTTCACCGTTTTTACTTTTCGTTACATAGTTAGGTTTATTTGTGTCTACCTACTTACACCGCTTTTCAAGTTATATCTTAGGAGTACTTTGTTCGCATTAGCATCTTGCAGACAAGATAGAGACTTACACAAAATATTAAATAATTATTAAAAATATATACATTCCTTGAATTAATGCCTGAAACTCTTTAATAATCAATCAAACTCCTAAATAAATATTAGCACTCAACGGTTGCCAGTGCTAATTTATGACTGAGGTTTAATGCCGATGATCTAAACCAAATCTAAACTTTTTCTAGATGCTTTAGTTCCTTTCCAGATGTGATTTTATAAAAAACTAAATCTTCCCTACAAATAGTTTAAAACTGGGAGTACTAGCATGAAATACACTTTTGATATTGTAGGAGTCTCTCCACTTTTGCAGTTTTTTAATCACCAACAGCAAAGTGGACAAAAATCACACCACCAAGGTGTGGAATATTTGGGAATGCATACATGTACACTAGATACATTTCTAGAATCGGTAGAATCAGTTCCAGCAAAATGGGGTTGGAATCTAGATCAAGTAGTAGATACCGTAATTCAGTTTTGGTTGAACAACTCAGACAGTATTCGTTATTGGAAAGTACGTTTAAGTGATGCTGGTAAGGATAATTTACTAGTCGCAAGATTAGCGGATATAACTGCCTTACAAGCTGAGTTTGAATCCTTACTAGATAAGGAATAGTAAAGAGATAGCTAAAGCGGAGTAAGAGTTACTCCGCCTCCAATTAAAATCAATGCTTTTCTCTATTATTCTCGTTTTCAAGTACTTTAAGAACTTTGAAGTATAAATTTTCTACTCTTTTCGTTTGAACTTCACCAAATGAAGCATAGTGAGTTAAGCTAGGAGCGCCATTTACTTCAATGAGTGTGTAATCTAGCATTGGTGACGTTAGATCATTAGTCAGAATATCCACACCTGCTAATCTCAATTCCATATCTTTTGTAATATTTATTGCTAATTTTTGAAAATCAGGATGTATATTTTCAGTGAAATCTACTGCCTCACCTCCAGTTGATAAATTTGCATTGTCTAAAAGATAGACTATATTGTTCTTGGGTATAACAGTATTAAACTTTAATTTCCGTCTTCGCAAGTTTGTTTTGATTCTATAATCTTCAAAATCTATAATTTCTTTTCTACCATTCTTGATAAAACTTTCCTGTTTTTGTTGCATAAGTTCCAAAACATTAGATTTACCATCTCCTATGATAAATAAAGGAATTCTTTGATATGCTGAAACTACTTCATCATCAAGTACTACAATTCTATAATCATTGCCACTATAGAATCGCTCAACAATAAATCCTGAAGTTTTTCGCAATATTTTCTTGGCTGCTTGATAATATTCTTGCTTGCTATGAACCTTTGTAACAAATGTTCCTTCACTGAGATTAATCGGCTTGACAATTACAGGAAATCCTAACTCTTGAGCATAATAAAATCCGGCATCTATATTTTTTAGATCGGCTATTTCTTCGCATAATTCTTCACAAAAAAATGTTTTTCCTTCAGTAACTTTATAACCAAATTTACTCAGAAAAAAGTTTGAAGCCCCTTTATCTTTAGCGATTGCTACAGAAGCAAAAGAATTAATGCTAAACCTGCTATTACGAAAAAAAGTTTTATTGCCATTCTTAAACGTAATCATTCCTAAAACTGTACATTCTGGGTCTACCAAAACTACTGCTTCCATTTCCTCTGCTAGTTTTTGAATTATTGATGTTACAAATGGTGTTTTCATTATCAAAACTATATTTTTGTCGGGAAAATCTTACCTATTTTATTGCAGTTAGTCAAGATGTTTTAAATTAAATAATTGGAACACATATTTTTCCTACATATATACTACATATATAATAAAATTTTTAGGAAAAATTCATTTTTTTTATATCTAAATAAACTATGAAAATTTAAAGATTCTAAACTAACTATAAAAAACGTAAATGCCCGCAATATAGCTTGACCTTAGGTATCGCACTATAAAAAAATTAAGAGGTTGTCTGCACCTATTAATTCTACGCACGTTATTATTCTTTTTTCAGTGAGTTTCTAATAGTACTTTTTCAGACATTGATGTTCGCTTTACCACTGATGCGGACTTTACTTATGTGTAGGCATACAAATCATGCAAACCCAATAATTGCCAAACTATTTGCTTGAGCATTGTTGTGTGCTGGAAACAATTGCAGATTAAGGATTTGAGATTCCTAACTACCTGAAAATTTCGACTAAGTTGGTCTAAAATATAGCGCTAAGTGTTGACAATTTATTAATAATCGAATAACAAGGTGGCAGCAGCATAAAAAAAGCGTTAGTGCATTCCTAGCTAGAAACTAATTAACGCCCTTCATTAAACTTCATACGGGTAACAAATTATGCCAGAAAATACGGATAACAAAGCTTCTAAATCAGACAATCAGGCTATTGCTTATAAAGAACGCCTCAATTCTTGGGCGATCGCTCGTCTAGTTCCTAATACACAACAGGAAATTGTTGCTCGCTTCCGCAGCCGATCTGATGCTGATGGCTATATGCGACACCTCCCTCAGGAAATACCAAATGCTTCCTATATGGTTATTTTTGATTGTCAACGACAAGAAGCTGTAATTTAAAATATAAGTACAGAAATAGACCTATTTTAAAAAATAGGTAACAGCTTACAGGTGACAATAACCCAATACGCTTGAGTTTACGCTAAAAACTAAAACTGCCGTAATTCAGCACTCAGGAGTCAGAATTTATAAGAACTACAGAATAATTAGCATATTTATTCATCAAATGTTCTTCTTATTCTTTAAGTATTCTAACTCCTGAATTCTGTTCGATAAAATAAGCTAATGTACTTTTAATTTGCATAACTAGAGCGGGCAAGATGCCCACCCCACAAGAGTTTTAATTCCAGGTAATATGCAAGTTAAATCTCCAACAGCTAGCCCTTTCAAGGTGACTCGTAAAATCTCTGTTTTTCTCTCTGTGCCTCTGCGGTTTAAAAGTAATTTATTTAACCACTCCACACGCAGATAACACAGAGTTAAGAGATTAAAGAGGAATTTTTTGAGCAAAATTTTTACTTACCTTGAAAGAGGTAGTACAACACAGCGTAAATAAACCACCCATTTAAAATAGCCAGAAAGCTTACAAAATAGGCATTGTTTCTTTTTACTTTTTACTTTTGCCTTCTTGTACTAGTCTTAATAACTATAAATTATTAAGTTTTTTGCCAAGATTATATACAAATGTTTTAATCAAAAACTCCGTAATTGTACCCTTGACATTGATATTTTAAATTCTTTAGAAGTAAAAGTTAGTGTATTCAGTAGGAAGGAGTAACTCACTTTTAAAAGCGTGGAATTGAAGCAAGACTGGAAGCTTTGTATCAAGACCTATAGCGCGAGATACAATTCTTCTTTTGAAACTGGGTAATAGTCCAGAAATCATTTATAGTTCTTTACTCCTGCAATAGCTGCCTGACGCTCTCTAAGAGATGCTGCGCTGTCTACCTCCTGACTTGAAGGTGCTGGGGGAATTTAGCCCGTGCTGAGGGCTGAGTAAAAATACCAGTCCCCAGTCCCCAGTTATTCTTTCATTCAAGGCTTTTGAAACTTGTTTCATCGGGACTGCCTTCTCTAATAAGCCCTGAAAGTGCTGGAGGGTTAATAAATGGTCAAACAGCACTTATATGACTGGTTTAAAGCTGTGAAATTTTTCCGCAAACAAGAATTACTAGCGCTGTTGCTGGGGATTATCTTTTCAATCTCTGTAGTCCTACTTTGGCAGAGACTTTTAATCCAAACTCCGGGGTTATTCGCACAAATAGTATTGATTGCAGGGTTATTTATTGTTATTACCCTGATATTATCAATCTATTTCACCTTGATGATGAAAGCAAGTAACCAACAGATAAAAGCAATAAATCAGGAATTAAGTCATCGGATTCTTGAACAGAAACAGACAGAAATTGCCCTCCGCACCAGTGAAAATCATTTGCGACAGCTGTTGGAAACTGTCAAAGTCATCCCTTGGGAATTAGATTTGAAGACTTGGCGATTTACTTACGTTGGGCCGCAAGCGGTAGACTTGCTAAATTATGCGATCGCAGAATGGTACAAGGAAAATTTTTGGGTTAATCATCTGCATCCACATGACAAGCAAAAGTCTGTTTGTTTTCGCCAAGAAGCAACTGCTAGGTGCGAAAATCACGAATTAGAATACCGAATGTTAGCAGCCGATGGGCGAGTTATTTGGCTACGCGACATTGTTCGTGTAGTTGAAGAAGCAGGAACTCCTACCATGCTGAGGGGGTTTATGTTTGACATTACTGATTTAAAGATGGTTGAAGAAACCTTGAGACTGAGGGAGAGGGCGCTTGCTGCTACCAGTAATGGAATTATTATTGCCGATGCTAGACTCGCTTACAATCCGGTTATTTACGTCAACCACGCCTTTGAGCAAATAACAGGCTACAGTGCGACTGAGGTGATTGGGCAAAACTGTCGATTTTTGCAACGCACAGATACCCAGCAACCAGTACTCAATGAATTGCGATCATCTCTTCAAGCTGGAACGAGTTGTAAAGTGGTTCTTCGCAACTATCGCAAAGATGGTACTTTGTTTTGGAATGAATTGAGTATTTCTCCGATCTATGATGAAAATGGCAAGTTAAGCCACTTTATTGGAATTCAGACAGATATTAGCGATGTCTACGAGGAGCTGCGCTTACGCAAGCTTGCCGAAGCAAGTCTACGTCGGCAAGCCCTTACTTTTGAAAACATGCATGATAGTGTAATTATCACAGATTTAATCGGCAATATTATTGACTGGAATCCTGCTGCCGAAACTATGTATGGCTATAGCAAAGCAGAGGTTTTAGCTAAAACTCCCAGTATTCTGCAACAGCCGGAAGTAGCCCCAACATTAAGCAGCAAAATTCTCGAAACAATCAACCAGCAGGGACGCTGGTCGGGGGAAATACACTTTATTCGTAAAGATGGTAGTGAGGGAATTTCTGAAACAACCGTAGTTTCCTTACAGGATGAACAGGGAGAAACGATCGCCACTGTTAGCATTAATCACGACATTACCGAAAACAAACGGGCTAAAGAGGCGCTGCAAAGGCAATTGCATCGCACTCTACTACTTGAACAAATTACTCAGGAAATTCGGCAAAGTCTTGATACTAGTAAAATCTTTGAGACGGCTGCTACCCAAATTGGACAAGCCTTTGAAGTTGAACGCTGTCTGATTCATTCTTATATTAGTTACCCTACACCCCGAATTCCATTCGTGGCAGAGTATAATACACTCCCCGATCGCTGCAATATGTTGAAATCGGAAGTTTCCCTGACTAATAATCCCTATGCAGAGCAGATGATGGCACAAGAAAGTGCGATCGCTTCTTGTGATGTGTACGTTGATCCTTTACTCCAGGGGGCTGAAGCGATCTGCCGAAAAATTGGGTTGAAGTCTATGCTGTCAATCCGTACATCCTATCAAGGAGAACCCAATGGTGCGATCGTTTTACATCAGTGCAGCTATTTTCGCCAGTGGACACAAGACGAAATCGAATTACTAGAAGCAGTGGCGGCTCAATTAGGTATTGCTCTAGCACAAGCTCAATTACTGGAACAAGAAACACGCCGACGGGAAGAACTTACCGTGAAAAACTTTGCCTTGGAGCAGGCAAAACGTCACGCAGAAGCCGCAAATCGGGCAAAAAGTGAGTTTTTGGCGATGATGAGCCACGAAATTCGGACTCCAATGAATGCTGTTATTGCTATGACAGGTTTACTGCTGGATACTGACCTCACACCTCAACAGCAAGACTTTGTGGAAACAGTCCGCAGTAGCGGAGATGCTTTACTCACCATCATTAACGACATTTTAGATTTCTCCAAAATTGAGTCGGGCAAACTGGAATTAGAAGAACAGCCTTTTGATTTAAGGGCTTGTGTGGAGCAGGCTATTTCCTTTTTAGCTCCGAAAGCTGCTCAAAAGAATATCGAATTAGTTTACCTGATCCAGCCCCAAGTTCCAACTCAGATTATCAGCGACATGACTCGTCTACGCCAAGTCTTGATGAATCTTCTCAACAATGCCATTAAATTTACTGAACACGGAGAAGTGCTACTCTCTGTGGAACTGGGGACTGGGGATCGGGGATTCGGGATAAAGAGTCATGGGGATTTGGATCAAGAAACTTCTTCCCAATCCTTAGTCCTCAATTTCCAATTTCCAGTCCCCAGTACCCAATCCCCAGTCCCCAATCCCCAGTACCCAATCCCCAGTACCCAGTCCCCAGTCCCCAGTCCCCAATCTCCAATTCCCAATCCCCAATCCCCAGTCCCTAGTACCCAGTCCCCAGTACCCAGTCCCCAGTACCCAGTCCAAATTCAATTTGCTATCAAAGATACAGGTATTGGCATCGCACCAGATAAAATAGAGCGATTATTTCAACCTTTCACTCAGGCTGATGTCTCCATGACTAGACGATATGGCGGCACAGGGCTAGGACTAGTAATCAGCAAGCGGCTTAGTAAGATGATGGGTGGCACTCTTTGGGTAGAAAGCCAGGGATTTGTCGGTGGCAATCCTAGCCCTAGATGGAAAAATGGAAAATTATTATCATCTCCTGATTCTTCCCAAGGTTCAACATTTTACTTCACTATTACAACCAAAATAGCTGCTCAGTCAGAACAACCGGAATTAAGCACTCCGCCAGTGCATCTGGCATCCAAGCGAATCTTGATTGTGGATGACAATCTGACCAACTGCCAAATTCTCTGTTTGCAAGTAGAGTCTTGGAAGATGGAAACTTATGCTGCCAAATCTGCGAAAGAAGCTTTAGCTGAACTTGCTCAGGGAACACAGTTTGATATTGCCATTTTAGATATGCAGATGCCAGAAATGGATGGCATATCCCTAGCTCGTCAAATCCGTAAGCAATCTAGTTATCAAAATCTGCCTTTAGTGATTATGACTTCTTTGGGTAAAGTAGAAACTTTCTCTGACTTTAATGATGTTCAGTTTGCTGCCTCTTTGAGTAAACCCATAAAACAGTCTCAACTCTACGATGTTATTACCCGTCTTTTGGGAAATCAACCGATCCAAGCCAGTGTTTCTCATTTTCCCTTGGTTGATCGGGATTTAGCCCATCGACTGCCACTGCGGATTCTTTTGGCAGAGGATACGGTTGTCAATCAGAAAGTTGCCCTATTGATGCTGCAAAAAATAGGTTATGGAGCAGATGTAGTCACGAATGGGCTAGAAGCGATCGCAGCCTTGCGAAAACAGCCTTATGACGTAGTGTTGATGGATGTCAATATGCCAGAAATGGATGGGTTAGAAGCAACTCGGAGAATCTGTCAAGAATGGGGAGTGGGTTTTCGTCCTTATATCATTGCCATAACTGCTAATGCAGTGCGGGGCGATCGCCAAATTTGTCTTGCTGCTGGTATGGATGACTACATTAGCAAACCGATTCAGCTTCCAGAGTTAGCTCAGGCTCTCAGCAAATGTCCACCTCAAAGAAGTTCTGAATTCACTTCCATAGTCAAACAAGAGAAAGTGATGTACCCAGAATTGCAACCTTCGCCAAATATTCTACAGTCAGGGCAAAACCAGAGATTAAAAAGCGCTAATAATATTGATGCCAAAATCCTCCAATCCTTGCGGAATATGGTCAGAGGAGATCGTTTGGTATTTGCTCAACTAATTGAGTGTTATCTTACAGAAACACCGAGACTAGTTGAAAATATAAACACAGCTATTATAAATCAGGATACCGAAACCCTATGGAAGACAGCCCATCAACTCAAGTCCAGCAGTGCTTCTGTTGGGGCGATCGCCTTGGCGCAGCTTTGCAGGCTGTTAGAAGCACAGGGACGTAGCTGTAAATTAGAAAACATCCTAGAATTATTTTCACAATTATATCAGGAATATGAACAAGTTAAAACTGCCTTAGAAAAAGAACTTGCGAAGGAAGCACCATGAAAGCCACTGCTCAAGAAAGCCAATCTTTAGTTTTAATTGTTGATGATGAACCTTTTATTCGCCTGATACTGCGGCATTTCTTGGAGCGGGAAGGCTATCAAATAGCAGAGGCTCAAAATGGTATAGAGGCTTTAACTGTTTTTAAGCAACTGCACCCTGATATAGTACTCCTTGATGCCATAATGCCGGATCTGGATGGGTTCGAGTGTTGCACTCAGTTACAGCTTTTGGATTATAACAAGCACACTCCAGTTTTAATGATTACAGGACTTGAGGATCAAGAGTCAGTTGACCGTGCATTTGCAGTGGGAGCAATGGATTATGTTACCAAACCGGTTCACTGGCCAGTTTTGCGACAACGGGTCAAACGCTTGATTGAGCAATCTCAGTTACAGCAAAAACTGGAAGCCGTGAATACGGAATTGCAGAGATTAGTTACTATCGATGGATTAACTCAAGTAGCTAATCGCCGACGTTTTGAAGAGTATTTCAACCAAGAATGGCAACGCCTAAAACGCGAACAAAGTCCGCTTTCCTTGATTCTTTGCGATGTTGATTTCTTCAAATTATATAATGATACTTATGGTCATCGGATAGGCGATCGCTGTCTTCAAGAAATTGCTCAAGCCGTCAAAGATATTATTAAACGCCCAGGAGATTTAGTTGCCCGTTATGGCGGCGAAGAATTTGCTGTCATTTTACCTAACACAGACACCGAGGGGGCGACTCATGTTGCCGACAAAATTTGTCATGCTGTCCGAACACTAGCAATTCCTCATAAAAATTCCCAAGTTAGTCCTCATGTAACCATTAGCGTTGGGTTTACGACAGAAATTCCTCAAGCTGATTCTGACTTAGAAGAAATGATTGCCGCAGCGGATCGGGCGTTGTATAAAGCAAAGGCAGCAGGACGCGATCGCTTTGTGCAAAATATTTTACTACCCAGAAGTAAAAATTCCTACTAATACGCAAACTTCATACATTTCCAGCCTGTTTTTAATGTATTGGTTGGTATTAGCGTCTGCTTATTCTATGCTTTGAAAATGAACCTATCCCACTAATGCCAGATTGTAGTAATCTATTTTTTGGCAAGAGGTTGGATGTATTAGTGATGGCTGGACGTTTTGAGGGATTGAGCGACCTAGAATGGAAGCTATTTGAGGATATATTTCCTAAGCAGGCATCCAAACGTGGTAAAGGAATGCCTCATGCACCGTATCGCTATGTATTAAATAGTCTGTTATACATTCTGATAACTGGATGTCGATGGTGTGACCTTCCACGAGGGGATATATGGGCATCGAAAAGCTCATCCCATCGATGGTTAAAGCGATGGCGTTCTGATGGGACATTTGAATATATACAAGGACGTGTATTAGCGATCGCTAATGAGAAGGGGCTTATAAACTGGGACTTTGGGGCTGTTGACGGCTCTTTTTCCCCCTGGAAAGGGAGGAGGTGAAGAAGTTGCGTATGGAGGGAAAGGGAAAGGTGTTCTTATCCATACACTTACCGAAGGTGGTGGAATGCCCTTGGCTAATTGCACTACCCCAGCCAATGGCAACGAGAGAGAACAAGTAATACCTCTACTCGATAAAGTTAAACTTAAAACATTAAAACGTGGCAGACCACGTAAGCGAATCAAAGTACTAGCTGCTGATAAAGGTTACGACTCGAAACAAAAACGCGCTGACCTGCGGAAACGAGGTATTCGTCCTCAAATCCCGAAACGAGTTTGGAAAACCAAGAAAAATAGAGGAAGACCAATCAAAATCTCTGTTCCTAGATTTCAGCAAGAACGGTGTTTTGCTTGGTATCAGCGCAAATACCGCCGTCTCGTTGTTAGATGGGAACGTCAAAAAGTTTACTTCGATGCATTCATTGACCTTGCTACAATCCACATCTGGATTAACAAAATATTATTAGTGGGATAGGTTCATGCAAACCGACCTTTAAACTATTCATCCAAGATGGATCAATTAGATGATCGTGTTGCAGCCGACCCACAACAATAGCCGAATGAATACCGATACGTTCCGCAAAATCAATCACATCAGTTTTAGGTTTAAGCTCCGCTAATTCCCATGCGTTACTAGACTAATACAAGTTTACCAAAATGGTAAACAAATTTGTTATTTTTCCAGATAATCTAGCATATAAACTAATCAGCAAAGCTTAAAAATCTACGCCTCGTTTGAGTTCTACACCTTGATTAGCATAGTGTTTGTGGCAATAAACCTCTGAGTGGACGCTAGCCAAGTCGAAGTAGGCTGGTGGATTTTGACAGCGGCCAGTGATGATGATTTCGGTGTCGCGGGGTTTGCGGAGTAAAGCTTGAACAATGGGTTCAACGGGGAGTAGTTCTAAATCAACGGTGGGATTGAGTTCATCGAGAATAATAGTTTTATACAATCCAGAGGCGATCGCAACTTTCGCAATTTCCCAACCCCGTTCGGCTTCTACATAATCTAATTCTTGCCGGGAATTTCGCCAGACGATGGCATCTCCACCGCAGCGCTGATGATCCACCACTTCTGGATATGACTGCTGCAAAGCGGCGATCGCAGCATCTTCTGTGTAGCCACTACCACCTTTAAGCCACTGCATAATCAATACACGCGTAGACCCTGGATGATTAATTCCTCTACCAATGGCCTGCAAAGCTTTGCCCAAAGCACTAGTAGACTTACCTTTACCAGCACCAGTATAAATTTCAATCCCTTCAAGTAAGAGGGCTTTGGCTGTTGGGTGGTGATGAGGTTTCATTTCTGAGTGCAAATCTGCAATATCAAGCAATTTTTGCGGTGCAGCGCGTCCAGTGGCGATGATTTCTAACTCTTGGGGTTTGGATTTTAATGTCCGTACCACTTCATCTACTGGTAGCAAACCTAAATCCAAAACGGGATTAATTTCATCCAAGACAACAACTGAATATAGGCCGCTAGCGATCGCACCTTTGGCTACATCCCAACCCCGCGTCGCTTCATCTCGATCAAAGATGGTAATTTCATCATGCCCAAAAAATTCGGCTCTCCCCGTGCGAACCTGGTCAATTAAATGAGGAAATCCGCGTTGCAAAGCTGCGATCGCGCCATCTTCGTCATAATCACGTTCTGGCCCTTTTAAAAACCGCAACAGCAAAACGCGGTTAGAATTGCTAGGCGTATTTATCCCCAAGCCAATAGAGCGCAAAACCACCCCTAAAGCCGCTTGGGACTTACCTTTACCCACGCCATCATAGACGTGAATTTGACCAACGAGCCGTTCCTGACGCACTTGCGCCGTGCGAATACCAATACCGTTCCTTGTCATTTCTCGAAAAGTTATAACGTGGCAGTCTTTAATCTTACCTAACGTCTTGTCTTCTCAGGTAGAGAAACTGCCGCTCAAAAGAGTCCGTACAATGGCTCAATTAATGTATTAAAAATATCAAGGGAACTACAAGAAATAAATTATCCAATATTGTGGGGTGGGCGTCTCGCTCGCCCTATGGACTAGGCGCTCATGTTGCCCACCCCACAGGAGCTAATTGGATATTTTTCTATATGGAAGTCCTAATAATGGAATACTCGCACACCAGCATAGTAAAGGACAAAAACAATGAGATAATTTCCCCCATTACCCTCACTATCCCAGTTATACTCTCTACAGTTAACCCTTACCCTTGACGATTTATGCCTGAAAATTGGATGCTTCCGAGGATTTTTCCCATTGGTGGAATCTTGTTTGACCTTTTATTTGTAATGATTGCCATCCCCATCGAAGCTTATGTTTTGCACTCTCGACTCAAATTTGACAAAAAAACCAGTACTTTTTATGCCATTTCTATTAATCTTTTTTCTAGTGTAATTGGTTGGTTCATATTTTTTGTATCGGAACCAATGTTGCCGATACAGATTAAATCAGAATTAATTAACTATATGCTTTTTAATAGTTTTAAATTGCCAAGTACCCAAACTTTAATTATATTAACTGCCTGTATAATTTTCTTCGCTACTTTTTTGATGAAATTTTTTATTTTAAGAGTTTTGCTATTATCATTACATGAACCATCTGCTAAAAAAGAAGCTAAAGAAGAAGAAGAAACTAAAATATCTCAGAGACAGCAAAGGCTCCGTCTGAGCAGCGTTAACTTTCAAAATACCAATTTAGTTACTACTATATTAATAGCAAATTCTCTGAGCTATACTGCTATAACCATTGTTTTATTATTTCGGTCAAAATAGCAATATTTACTTGTTTAATTCAGAGGAAGATGAGCGATCAATTAATCAGGTGTAGAGAGGAATATGAATACGCTATTTAAAGATGTATTTGGGGTTTTTAAATTTGCGGAAGGGCTTTATGCGGGAATTAGAAAAATATTAGTTCCACCGAAAGCTTATTCTTGGCAGACATTTATTTATATGAGTGTTTTTTCTTGGGGAATCTCATATTTTGCCACAGGTTATATTAAAGATATCATTGCCTTTTTTGGTTGGTTATTTTTAATTGCTGGCACAGCTTGGTATACAACTGAAGATCCTTTAAGAGTTCCTGGTACTTTTATGCCAGTTGGTGCAGTCATCACTGGATTCTTAGTAAGTGTTTTTGCTTTTGGAAATCAACAGGATGTAATTACAGCAAGAACAATCGTTTTTTGGCCGACACTTTCAGCACTAATTACGGCAATACCAGAATTTATTGAAGGAAATGACACCGACGCTAAAGCTCGAATTCCTAAACCACAAGACCGCCAAAGAATCATAATTTTGGTTGCTAGTAGTATGCTGCTAAGTTGCTGGATTCAGTTTTATTTTGTGATGGATAATTGGTTACAACAATATCCTAGTTTGCAGGCAGATACTTTTAAACGTAGTACCTTTGTTGTCAGAACAGAAGAACCAGTAAAAATCCCACGAAACGGCGCTATAATTCTAGAGAAACTTCAACCAATAGTAGAAGAAGAAATAGCTAAAAGACCTTGGTCAGAAGTAGAGAAATGGCTGATCCCTCAGAAAGACCGGGAACATCGCGTAGTCACTCTGGGTAGGGAAGTAATTCAAAAAAACCTGGGGAAATATGAAGAAAGGAAACTATGGCGTGTTGAACCGCGTGTAGATAATAATAAGTCTGGATATATATTAGATTTACTAAGTATTTGGATAGGCCCAAGTTCTAACCCACGAGGCTATTACTTGAAAAAATCTTGTCGGATTAAACAACTTCCAGCAACCAGCGATTCCGGCAATAAGATTACAGTTGCAGACATTGAATGCGATGTCGCCAGTAAATTGATTCCTGGTTCACCACTTCCGCAACTGTGAGGAGTGGGGGAGAGGGGCAGGGGGGAGAATAGAATTCCTCTTTCCCCTCCGCTACCTCTTCCCAATAACAAATAACAAATGACAAATGACAAATGACAAATGACTATTAACAGAATTTTTGTATTGGCAAAGAATGTCTTTCAGGAAGTGGTACGCGATCGCATACTATATATTATTGGTTTTTATGCGCTAATACTCGCCATTGCCTTCCGCGCCCTTCCTGAATTTGCAGCTACGACTGAAGGCAAAATGTTTTTAGACTTTGGGATGGCAGCGATGAATGCCATCGGGTTAATTATTACGATATTTATTGGTACAGGATTAGTTAATAAAGAAATTGAAAAGCGCACTATCTTGATGTTGATTGCTAAACCTGTCAGTCGCAGCGAAATTATCGTTGGCAAATACTTGGGTTTATCCGCAGTACTAGCTGTACTGATCGCTATAATGACAGTAATTTATCTGCTATTTCTGCAATTTGGTAATATTCCTCATCCAACGGCGAGTATTTTCATTGCAGCAATTTTCTTATTTTTGCAGTTGTCATTAATCACTGCTGTGGCTATTACCTTCGGTGTTTTTACTGCTTCTCTGTTAGCGACTGTTTTAACCTTTGCGGTATATTTAATCGGCAATATTACTCAAGATTTAGTACAACTTGGTCGTCTTAGCCGCAACCCTGGCATAGAACGTCTAACTCAAGGTTTATTTCTCATCTTGCCAGATTTATCTCGATTAGATTTGAAAAATGATGCCGTTTATGGTCTACAAGCACTACCTGATACAACTACACTGATTCTGAATGCTGGCTATGGTTTACTTTATAGTGCCATATTGTTAGCGATCGCCATTTTTATCTTTTCACAACGCGAATTTTAGGTATGGGGCATGGGGCATTGAAAAGAGACAGAGGGGTAAACAGAAAGTTCTTCCCTCCTGACAAATGACTAATGACAAATGACTATCTGAGGTTGCTCAACCGTGCCATCAGGCATAATAGTATCCCGGAATTTTGCATAAATCAGATTTGTCTTCCAGAGGTTTGCCTTACTCAAGTTTGCCTTGGTTAAATTAGCCCATGTCAAATCTGCACCAGTTAAATTAGCCTCGGTCAAATTAGCTTCTAGTAATTTTGCTCCTGCAAGATTTGCTCCTGCGAGATTTGCAAAACTTAAGTTAGCTTCAATCAGCGATGCTTCAATTAATTTAGCTTCACTTAAGTCTGCTTCTCTCAAATCCACATCACACAAAGAAGCACCCCAAAGATTACTACCTGTAAATTTCACGCGCCATAAAAAAGTTCCGCACAAATTTGCTCCTTTTAAATCAGCATTAGTCAAATTGGCTTCACACAAAGATGCTTCATACAAATTAGCTTCACGTAAGCTAGCTTGCATCAAATTTGCGCCACTTAAATTAGCACGAGTGAGAACACAGCCAGACAAATTTGCACCGCGCAAATCCGCTCCGATAAAGTTAATACCACTTAAATCAATTCCTTTCAGGTCGATTCCACTCAAGTCACATCCACTGAAATCTCGACGCTGAAAATATTTATTTGTAATTTGACTTAATATAAATTCCTGTTGTTGGGCATAATTGTTCATGGTATTCACCTCTGGGTGTAATTTATCTTAAAGGTCGAGTGTGATAGTTACCGTATATTGAGAGTACACCCCAAATGGAGATCGGTTCAGTAAATAATCAAAAATAAATTGACGAGAAATCGCCAATCACCTGAAAATACGCTTTTTCAACAGTTTTTAAAACAAAAAATGCTGACATAAGTCAGGAAATATTCACACAACAGGAGTCACGTCGCTTCTCTACGAGACGCCAAGGGCAAACGCTCCGAATTTAAAATTCAAAATTAATGATCCCCCTAAATTTATTTATGGGCTTGTATCATGAGTCGTTTTCGGTCATACCAATTCTGTATGAAAATGTATAGAAAAAACCCCACCACTTGCGACACTTCTCCTGAGTAAGGAGAGGTTGGGAGGGGTCAAAATAATGTGCAGGTTTACAGAGAATTGGTATCAGGAGTCAAACAGTTTTGGTCGTTTTAGTAGTGACTGTCTTGACTTCTGAACTCACTAATTCTGACTCCTGAATTCTGCTGTAAGTAGTAGTGCAAAATTAAACATACATTTGTCATTGCGAATGAAGCAAAGCGAAATGAAGTAATCGCAAGGGTTTGGGATTGCTTTGCTACATTTCATTTCGTAACCTTCTCTACGAGAGGCTACGCCAACGGGAACGCCAAGGGCGAACGCAATGACATAAATAATTTTGCGTAACCACTTATCATTCCACTCAGGTAACAATTGTGAAGTCAGTCGTTGTCAAGGTGGGAATATTCAGGAGATTGATCAATTCGGCTCCAGTTCCTAAGCCTGCTGTATTGCCATTTTGGTTATAGTAGAGACTGCCACTATTGCGACTGTAAACCAGGAAAGCATTGCTGGTTGCAGCTAAATCATCATCGTCTACAGTAGTAAAATCAGAAACTTGACTCAATCCATTACCGACAATACTACTCAAAGCAGTAAAAGTACTTTTACTGAATACCAGCTTATCGCTTCCAGAAGTAAAATCAGTCAGGATATCGCTACCGAAATCACTACTAGCAAAAGCTCGTCCGCTACTATACAAAAAGCGATCGCTATCTGCTCCACCAGTAAGAATATCATTTCCAGACCCACCGATTAAAGTATCTGCTCCACTTCCACCTGTTAACACATCATTACCAGTCCCCCCATTCAGGGTATTATTGAGGCTATTGCCAATCAAGCGATCGCTACCATTACCACCAATCACATTTTCAATGACATTATTCGCTGATAGGGTCAATTTCAAGTTACTATTGACCGTCTGGGTGGTAGCGATACCTAAATTCACTCGTGTATCTGTGCTAGTACCACTAAAATTTAAAGAATCATTGCCGCCTGTGGTGGTTTCTTGAATGCGATCGCTACCTAGTGGGGTAGAAGCATTGAATGCATAAGTATCATCCCCCGTACCACCTGTCAATATATTATTTCCACTATTACCCGTCAATATATTATTGCCACTATTGCCAGTGCCATTAATATTGCTGGTTCCAGTCAGAGTTAAATTTTCGACACCAGCAGCTAAGGTTGTTGTGGTACTAGCTTGTAAGGTGTCAGTGATGGTGACAGTTCCACTAGCTTTTTGTAAAGCGGCATTGGTAGGGCTAGAAAGGTTAACATTAAAAGTTTCGTTGGCTTCGTTGAGATTATCATTCAGGATAGGAACAGTAATTGTGGCAGTGGTAGTATTCGCCGCAAAAGTCAAAGTACCATTGCGACTGGTATAGTCTGTGTTAGCAGTGGCAGTACCAGGGGTTGTAGCGTAGTTAACTGTGACTGCTTGACTAGATGCACTGCTGAGGGTGACAGTTAAGACAGCTTGCGGGGTTTGCCCTTCGACAACGGTGATGTCATTGATGGAGAGTGTGGGAAGATTGGCATCATCATTGAGTATGGTTCCCAGCCCTTGATTATCGGCAATGGTGGAATTGGTGGCGTTGCTGAGATTGACAAAGAAGGTTTCGTTAGGTTCAAATATTGTATCCCCAGTGACGGCAACAGTGAGGGTTTTACTGGTATTTCCGGGATTGAAGGTTAATGTCCCAGTGGTGGCGGTGTAATCGCTGCCAGCTATAGCTGTGCCGTTAGCGGTAGCATAGTTAACTGTGACAGCAGAGGTACTAGCGGCGGAGAGAGTGACAGTAAAGGTAGCGTTGGTTGTACCTGTATTGCCTTCGGTAACGCTAATATTGTTGATGCTGAGGGTTGGTAAGGCGGCTGCTTGTACTTCAAATGCACCAATATCAACCTTACCGCCAACAACCCGTGCCAAGCCCCGTTCATCGTAGGGAATGGGTTCTGAAGTGTTACCATCGCCGTCAAGGTCTTGTGTATCAACAGGAATCAAGTTGTTGTTGCCGGCGTTAATGGCTGGGCTACCAGTCAGGAGGGCATGGGTAAGGGTGAGTCCGCCATTGTTTTGTAAGGGGCCAAGTCCGGGGTTAGGGTTGATGATATCTGTACCAGTGCCTATAGTTCCACTGGCTCCAGTTAAGCTGCCGATGAGGTTGTTATTATTGCCATTGAATGTGCCAGAGAGATCGGGGTATAACTGAAGCCTGCCATCAAGAGACAAATTTCCAGCTACAATCGTATTCTTGAGATTTACAGTCCCGCTCCTATTACTAACTCCACCGGCATAACCCAGAATGCCGGAAAAAGTGTTATTAGTAACGGTACTGTTCAATAGATTAATTATTCCACCGTCGTTACTTACACCACCAGCACCACCCAAACTCGCACTATTACCACTGACTGTAGTATTGACTAAGGCGGCTGAAGCATTACTAAAATTGTTGTTTATCCCCCCGCCTGTATTAGCAGTATTGCCACTCACCGTTGTATTGATTAAGGTAAGTGTTTTAGAGTTGTATATACCACCACCAAAAGTAGCACCATTATTATTACTAATTGTGGAGTCAATCACAGTCAATGTGCCAGCGTTATTTATACCACCACCACTAGGAACCGTTCCACTGACGCTATTGTTACTAACTGTACTGCCGTTACGCAGGTGGGTATCGCCGGCGTTGTAGATACCCCCTCCATTCTCTGCACTATTGTTACTGACGGTCGTATTGTATAAGTCTAATAAGCCTGTCGAAGCAACTTGAATTCCTCCACCATTTTTACCGGAAATGGCTCCTCCTTTGACTACTAAATTCTGTAAGCTTAATTCTCCTCCAGCCAGTACATCAAAAACGCGATCGCTATTTAATAAATTGGAAGCATCAATAGTTGCTTTTTGTCCACCAACTGCCACAATATAAAGTACATTATTGCGACTTTTAATATCTAAATCTCCAGTGAGGGCATTATCTTCATTAATGCCGTTCGATGTGAGGTTGTAAGTTGCTCCTCCTGTTAACTGGATTTCATAGTCAGTATTCGGGTTTGCATTGGCAATTAAAATCGCATCCCGCAGAGATAACCCATTAGCAGCACTGCCATCATTTTGATCGGCTGTGGTATTGACTGTCAAAATAGTAGGAGGCATTTGAGATTTCCTTGTAGCAAAAGTAGCATTTTATATCATATCCGTTTGATTACTTATTAAACCCAGAGAACTCCACCCCGCCAAAGCTATGCTTTGTTTCCCTTGCCCTTAATAAGGGGTTAGGGGTAGTTTTTTTATGAGTAATTTAGCGGATATGATATTACAACTAATATCATGCCAATCCTAATTATTTATGCGTATCTATAGAGGTTCTCGGCCCCTGTGAGGTACAATAACCCCACCCCTAAACCCTCCCAGCAAGCGAGGCTATGGTGTACACACAAGTCGGAAAAACTTCATCCACCAAAGATTTGCGGTGCTTGACGCTAGGGTGACAAAGCTAAATTGTTGCAATCATGGCGAACGCATTTGTTATTTCGGCGTGTCCATAACGCACCCTAGTGGCGTGGCAAGCTTAAAATAGTGCATTAGATATATGTTGGGTTACGCAAAGCCTCCACCCAACCTACAATTTTTGTAACTTTACCCACGTTTCCTTCTCTACGAGAGGCTGCGCTAACGGAACGCTACGAAAACGTGGGTTGCAAATTCTTTGAGTCCGCGTAGGCGGACTTAGTTTGTGTAGCCGCGATTTCTAATCGCCTGGTATATTTGCAAAGGTGAGATGCTCCCAACACTGATAGCATCAGCGTATTCTTTTGTTACTTTCACTACTGCCCTTTTTGATTTACTTGTAACCAAATTTCTAAACTAGCAAGCAACCACAGCTTTACTCCATAACGACTCCAAGTATCTCCTTGATAGTTTAACCAATTACGAATTGGCAACTGGTTCAAGTAAGGAGTGATAGCTGCATTCGGATTGAGTAATAAATCTCTGGCTTCTTGCTGCCAATATTTGCGAAATCCTAGCTGTACCGGTACCATCATGCCACTTTTAGGACGATGAATAATTGTTTCTGGTAAAATATCTGCGATTGTCGATCGCGCAGCGTCTCCTACAGAAGATGTACTGTATGTAATTGCTTGCTTTAAAACTGCTTTTTCTTCTACTCCAGAAAGCTTATACTTTGGAGGTATTTCCATACTTAAATCTACTATTCGCTGGTCAAACAAGGGAGAACGACCTTGCAAACGAGCAGCTTGAGTCAAGTTACTGACTTTTGTCAGAATTTGGTCAGCGCCTTTAAATTTGATGTTCATTGCCATCAAACGATTAAGATAGTTAGCTTGAGAATATAAGTCTTCTTCAAAAACCCAAGGTGCTGTTTGTATTGCTTGCCAAACTTCTGGTTTTAAAAGTTGCGGTAAGTCAACAGCGCACTTTTGAAAGGAAATTAAATAAGCTTGCAATGCATCTTGATTGGTGACAGAACCATATAAACTATTGATTAACATTGGCTGATTTTTTGGCCCACCAAAACAAGGGTCCCCACCTTCACCATTTAAAACTACTTCTACATTTTCTCTCGCCAGTCGTCCTAGCAGAAGATTGGGAACAGTCAGGGGGTCGCCAATGGGGTCATCTAAATAGGCCATTGTTTCCGGCAAGCGCTCCCACATATCCTTAAAAGTAATTTCTAAAATGTGGTGCTGCGTCTGACAATGGGATGCAACGAGATTGGAAAATTCTAACTCATTGGGAGATTCAGCACCAAAATGAATCGAGAAGGTGTGAACTGGTGCTTTGTGAAATTTTGCCACTAAAGCAGTGATACTGCTAGAATCCAAACCGCCAGAAAGGAAAACACCAACGGGTTCATTTGCCGGTGGTAAATATTCTTGAACAACTTGGTCTAGAAGTTCTCGCAAGCGATCGCCATGCCATGCTAAAGGCTTATCTATTGCTATAATCTTTTCTTGAAGCTGCCAATAAGCTTCAACTTTCTGGCCGGGAAATTCTAAAACGGTTCCAGGTCGCAGTTCTCGCACCTGTTCCCAAAGGGTTCGTTCTCCGGGAACAAAGGCACAACAAAGATAATCTCGCAACGCCACCAAATCTAAATCAGATGAACGATGAGGTGATAAAGTTCTCAACTGAGGTGCAATCCAACGAACCGAACCAGTGGTAGTGTAATAGAGGGTACGAACACCGATGCGATCGCGAACCAACTTTAACACCTGTTTGTCTCTATCCCAAACCACCAGCGCAAACATCCCCACAAGTTGCCTAAGACATTCAAAGCCCTGTCGTTCCCAAAGATTGGCAACTAGTTGCAAATAATTTCCTTGAAAGCTATCCGGTTCAATTCCCAAATTTTGCAGCAATTGCACTTGGTTAGTTAACCAAATATCACCAACAACAACAAATCGTCCTCCAGAACTGATTGCTAATTTCTCCGTCGGAAATTCAGAATTTGTACGTGGTAGAATTACAGAAATTTTATCATCTCGCCAAGCTATATCCTCATAATTTGCATCAACTGTTCCCCATGCTACGCGCCAGCTTGGGTTAGTCTTGATGAATTTGATTTTAGGAGATTTATATTTTTTAAACGCATCAAATAGCATGAGAAATTTCTAACGCATAATCAGTAATTTTAAAGCATTAATGGATTTTTGAGAGATCGCTCTTTGTAAGGTAAGATTGGTGCGATCGCTAAACTTTATCTTCAGGATGAACGGAGATATCTTTACAAATTATCTCATCTATATTTGTATTAATTAAATTCTCGATAGTTACAAAGTCATTTTTAATAAAGTGTCGCCAAAATTCCTGCACTTTATTCATTAATTCCTCAAGATCAGCATCTTCATAATCTTTAGGATTGAGAACAGATTTTTTATAAATAGTTGTCCATTTTGGTGTTAAGGGTTTCTTCTGAAAAGGAGGTATATTTTTCTGGGATATTTTATATATTTTTTCACGGATGGATTTATCCTCATGAGGACAAATTAGCACTTTTATTATTAACCCTTTAGGATAATTTTCAAATTGCAAATGCAGATTTAATTTATTGTCTTCCCATTTTTTAGGGATGATAGCTATGCATGTCTTACCCCAAAAATATACAGATATTTTTTGAGAGTCAATCTCACGAATTACTAATTCGTGAATTCTTGTAGCAATTTCTAATTGTAAGTCTGGACGATGCTCAAAAATTAAATCCAGAGCTTGTTTATGCTTAGTGTATATTTTACGGCAGAGTTCAGCGACTTCTGAATCACTCACAATATGTCTCCTAATTAATGTAGAATAATGAGTCATCAAGGTGTAAACATCTGTACCAAGTGTAGATTTATAACTTATACAAATGCTATCGATTATCTCAGCTATTTTAGAATAGTTATATATTCTCCAATTTTTCTTAGAAGGTGGATCACCTTCTGGTGTTAGATAAATTAAAATTGCTTGACAATCTTTAAATTCTTGCTCAACAGTATTTTGATATTTTATTAATTGATCCATACCTTCTCCAGCGTCAATTTTATTTTCTATGGCACATACTAGTTTATTGCGCGGAGAATGTATGAGAATATCAATGTTTTGCCACTCGCGTCTAACATCTGCATCTGTGAAATCAGCTATATCTATATCAACGGGACTAATTTTTGTATATTTTTCGTCTTTAGGCTCATACTGTTCTAACAGCACTCGCTTAAGAAATCGCTTGAGGAAAATATCATCAAGTCTATGGTTTTCAGATGGATTTAACAGAAATGCTAAAAAATTTGAATGACGTAATTCTTGACGGACTACACCAATCGCTTCAAAAATATTAAATTGAGCGAGTTTTAATTCCAGTTTTTCTAAATCTTCATTATCAACAATCAAACTTTCCAGCAATGCTCGTTCTGTGGGGGGCATTGTCATTACTACTGAATTTTTTACTGGTACGACAGCTGTATTATTCCCATAAATTCAGCAAAAGTTACTCTTGTAGATTAAGAAATAGGCACTCCAATTGGAAAAGTAAAATGAAACTGCTACGCAGTCGCTCATGAGGAAAATCCCCAGGCACTCACAGACTCGTTAACGCCAAGCGATATCAGCAAAATCTAAAATCCAAATAGGAATAAGAATTAAATAACATACAATTTATTTCCCTAACTTACCTCACCCTCAATCCCTCTCCCCGCTTCGGCTACGGTGTACACACAAGTCCTAAAAACCTTGTTTGATACGACTTTTCTCGTTCCCAGTCTCCGACTGGGAATGCCTTCATTGAGTCTCTGACTCAATGTCTGACTGGAGGCAGAGCCTCTAAATCAGGGATTCCTATGCAGAGCATGGGAACGAGAGCAACAAGAGAAGCATTACTTAAGAGAGCTTTCAAATCAATATAGCGGTGTGTAGTTGAATGAGATACAAAGTCCTTGCTGAAATGATATTACAGCAAGGACTCTGGTGTTTTCATCCAATCGATAACCGCTATATGGCGGTTTTGACTTAAGTTCAAATGTACTATCAAAATGTCATTTGTGCGATCGCTATTCTCCCGCCAACAATAAGACTTCTGCATACAATTGTTCACGAATCCAAAAGCCGTTAGCAATCAAATCATCTAATATCGGCTGTACTTGTGACACAAACCCTTGTTGTTTAGCTGCTAGCAAAATGCCCAATAGTCCAGTGACTTGCAGACCAGCCTGAATTGCCTCATTTCTGCCTCTTCGTTCATCGATAATCAGTCGATCGGCATTTAACTCGACAGCAAGGGCGATCGCTTCAGCTTCACCCGGATCTAAGTTAATTTGTAAAGTCTGAAGTAGAACAAGATTTGTAACTGGTATAGTTTGAATCCAATTTAGATTTTTAATTGCCAGTGTACCTGGATCTGTGGCACCAGAGTTAAGAATTTCCTGATAAACTGCCGATGGAATAATCACCTTACCATAGAGTTGCTGCAACAAAGCTAACTGTCCAATGGCAGCGAGGTTGCTGATAGGTGATGTATTGCTGACAACAATCATCGCCAATCGTTAGCTGACAAACTTTTTACATCCTCCTTTAGTTCAGCTATATCGTAGTGCAGAGAAATTTTGCGACTAGCGAGTAACCTCTGAAACTCAAGTTGATTCATCAGAGCAAAATTACTCGCCTGTCCCAATGTAAAACGCTCTTGTTCAAAGAGCATGATTGCAATTTCCTGAAGCAATTCTGTGTCAGACATCTGAATTGTCTGTAAGACTTTATCTGAGATGACAATACTCATAGTCTTAATTAGCTCATTAACGCCTCTAGATTTAGGATAAGCTAAATCGAAGCTTTTAACAGATATATTAGACATCTCCGAAAAAGAACGTAGAGACGTAGCAGTGCTACGTCTCTACAAGGGTTCTGGGTAATGCATATTTAATTTCTGGAGATGTCTATTGCGGCTAAAAAAGCCGTTATCAATTTCTTTTGCTTAAGCGTGGCCAGATGCCCACTCATCCACGCTTAAGCAGCAACTAATCTAGCGCTCTATTTACGTACCAGGTTCAGCAGTTCTTTCGGAGAAGCCAGCAAGTCAATCGCAACAAAGAAGATTTTGCCTTGGGGGTCTAGCAAAAACCGCCATGCAATATTCATTCCCACACTGGCACCGAACCAAGGGGTTTGGACTTTGCCTGTAACTTTAATTTGAGTATAGCCATCTTCCACAGGCTCAGATATACCGCGCTCTGGAATCATCTTCAATCCCTGGCATTCTTCACGCATATAGGCGCGAATTGCATCTTGACCAACAATCGGTCTTTCAAAGGGAGGTTGCAACGCACCTTCAGAGGTAAACAGAGAAACCGCAGCATCAAAGTCATTGGCATTCATGTTGTTGATATAGCCCAACACCGTAGTATTGTTGATGCCCTCGATGTTGACTTTAGTCCGAAACGCTGGTGCAGTCGGAGGAGACACAGGCTCCGAAACTTTTTTGTAACTACCGGGAGCGTTCGGGTCAAATCCCATGCTAATTACGGTATTGCGTAGGATGGTGATTTGTTGACCGGAATCTGCACTGCGGATGGCTTGCAACACATCAGCAGCTTTAGCAGAAAGCTTGTAACCTTCTGGGATTGGAGCAACGATTCCCTGGGCCATCCATTCACCTAACTGATACCAGAAGCCCAATTTGATGTTTACGGTGAAGGATGCATAGGAACGACAGAGAGGAGTGTCAGCACGGTTAGCCAAATCGTACATGACTTGTGTTTGAGCCTCAAAAGGCATCTGCTTAATTTGTTCGAGTAAGCCTTGTGCGAGGATCATATTAGCTGCCCCAGGAGCAGCAACCGTAATACTTCTACCCATCTCGGTATAGGCAAACCAAAGTAATGCTAGTTGATCTTCAGCATTGAGCTTAGAGAATGATTCAACAACGGTTGGAACAACGTCAGCAATTAGGGTGCCGGGAAAAATACTTTGAGCCGACTGGATGGTAAAAGACATAGCAGAAATTCCCAAAAGAAAATTACAGTTCTACCGAATGTGAAAAGATAAGGCGTTTAGCTGTTAATCAAGGCACTCAGCAGTTTTCGCATCACTGGATAGCCCATTGTAGTCATAGCTGTACTAAAGGCATAGCGATGTTGTTGCCGTTGAGTTGAAATACTCGGCAAAGCACATTGCAGGCTCAACTGTATAGTTAGAAAGCCTTGATTAACGGTGCTTTAACGCATTGATGTTGCTCTTGTATCCTTATGTAAAGAAACATAACAACTTCGTTACAAATAAGCAATACTTTCTCAGCCATATATTGATAACTTCTGTTTATATAGCTGGTAAGTTTTACTGAAGTTAAGTTAAACGTAATTGGCGCTTTTATGTGTATTCACTTCCAAGAGCGATCGCATCTCGTACAAATCCGAAATACCGTACTTACTTTGTACGGCTCTCACTACTTTTATTGCCAAGTCAAGTGGTTGCAAAAAATATTTACAATCATTAATATTAGTTCATGGAATAAAACAAACAAAGAATAAAAGATGACAAGTAAAGGTTTTACGATTAACGAACGCGGTCAACTTAACAGATTTGCGATCGAACCTAAGGTTTATGTTGATGAAACCCCGCGAGTAGGCTTCACCAAATATGCCGAAAAACTCAATGGTCGTTTGGCAATGATTGGCTTTGTCTCACTCATCGCTTTAGAAGCTATCACCGGAAATGGTTTAGTTGGATGGCTAACCAGCCTTTAGAGAAGACATTTTGAGATTTATGAATTTTCTTCACTTGACGAATAAACTAATTTAGAGGCAAACTTATGAAAACTGATTTTGATTATCCCAACAAAGATTTGATTGGGGCCGTCGTTTTTAGACCTGATTTCAACAACTTTGAGACTATCAATGCAAATCAAGCTTGGTCATTGTTTTTTACAGCAGGTCAAGATGATAAGGGACTAGGACAAGAAATTGAGTTCGGCAGATTTTTCACTAACCTTTTAATTGCCATTGGAGTAACTGGAATTCTTTGGGCAACGTACTTTAGCCAATTGGGATGAACAAGTTTGTTCATTACTAGTGTGTGGTAAATTTAACAGAGGTCTTGGATTTGGATACCAGGACTTCTTTGCGCTTTTTAATAGCTGTAAAAAACTCTGTTTAGCCTTGGAAAAAGTTTGATGTTAATTGGATTTATAAAGCTTCCTAATTTGTCACGGTATTGTGGATACGTAGGCTTAGAAGTAGCACAAATTGTTTCCAAACATCTTGCAGTTCAAAGTAAAACCTATGTAATTCAAAATAGAAGATTATTGATATATCAACTTTTAAAGTCTGGACTGGATTCTCATACAGCAGATCGAACTGTTACTGTACTTATATCAAGTCCAGTTTTACAATTGAACAACAAAAACCAGTGTGCAATTAATTGTATGCGAAATTGACTATACCAATCCTGAATCATGGTGAGAAACAAGATCCCCGAATTCTTTGAGAAGTCGGGGATCTGCTTGTATATACTAGTACAACACGGCAGAAATAAACCACCCCTGACGCTCGATGACTCGCTAACGCTGCGCTAACGGGTGACGCTCGCAGACTCGCTAACGCTGCGCTAACGGCAGTTCCTCATGGGGGGAACCCCCAAGACCGGACTGCCTCACCATTCCAAATCAATGAAACGCTTAGGTTGTAAGCTGTTTCACATTCAACTTGCATAATTAGGGCGGGCAAGATGCCCACCCCACAAGAGTGATATGAATTTTGGATATGCAAACTAGATGTGGTTTAGCTTATTCATTTTTAATTTTTAATTTTTAATTTTTAATTTTTAATTCCGCCTTGCGGTACTAGTCGCCAGTTCAACGCAAAGAACGAATCGCCTCTAATAGACCTCTAGCTTTATTTAGCGTCTCTTCATATTCTTTCTCTGGCTCAGAGTCGGCCACCAAACCCGCTCCAGCTTGTACGCTTACAGTATTATCATGCACCACCATTGTGCGAATGGCGATCGCAGTATTTAATTGTCCTTCAAAATCGTAATATCCATACACACCAGAATAAACGCCCCGGCGACTAGACTCTAATTCGTGAATAATTTCCATCGCCCTAATCTTAGGTGCGCCGCTTACCGTACCTGCTGGGAAGGAAGCTTTTAGTAAATCCCATGCTGTTTTACCAACTGCTAATTTACCCACAACATTGCTGACAATGTGCATCACATGGGAGTAGCGCTCAACTACCATTAATTCATCGACTTTGACGCTACCACTTTGACAAACACGCCCCAAATCATTCCGCCCTAAATCCACAAGCATGACGTGTTCAGCAACTTCTTTGGGGTCTTGGAGTAAATCCTCAGCGAAGGCTGCGTCTTCCTTCGTGGTTTTACCCCGTGGACGTGTACCTGCAATTGGCCGTACCGTTGCTATGACTCCACCATCTGAATCTATTTCGGCTTTCACCATCACTTCGGGACTGGAACCGATGATTTGCCAATCTTGGAAGTTAAAGTAAGCCATGTAAGGCGAAGGATTTATCTGGCGTAGGGAACGGTAAAGGGCAAAGGGGTCGCCTGTGTATGTTGTTGATAGTCGTTGAGAAATTACTACTTGAAAAATATCGCCTGCTTGAATATGGTCTTTGGCTTTTTGGACGCTGGCACAAAAATCAGGGCGGGTAAAGTTACTCTTATACTCCTCTGCCCCTCTGCTCCCCTGCTCCTCTGCCCCTCTGCTCCCTGGCGGTTTCCATTCTAATTTAGTTTTTTCCGGCGATAGGGGTAGAGATAGCTTTTCGAGCATTTGGGTGACGCGATCGCTCGCTTGTTGATATGCTGCCTGTAAATCTACATTTTCTTCACGTAAATCAGCATAAGCGATCGCCCAAATTTTCCGCTTCACCTGGTCAAAAATCAATAGGTGGTCTACCTGCATCCACAACCCATCAGGGATATTTCGCTCATCTGGTGGATGAATGGGCACACGCGGTTCAATCCAGTTAATCAATTCATAGCCCCAAAACCCAAACAAACCCCCAATTCCTGGCGGTAGCTGTGGTAATTTTACGGGGTGATAAGGTGCTAAACATTCAGCTAAGGCTGTAAAAGGGTCGCCTGCAAAAACCACCTGCGAACCGTCGCGGTTTTTCTGTGTGGTGCGATCGCCCCTGGCTTCCAAAACCCACACCGGATCGCAACCCACTAAACTATAGCGCCCCAGCTTTTCCCCGCCTTCTATGGATTCCAACAAAAAGCTATAGGGCTGACCTGCACACACTTTATACCAAGCAGATACGGGCGTATCTAAATCCGCCACCCATTCTTGATATACCGGGACGAAGTTGCCTTGTAGAGCTAGCTGAGAAAATTCGGAGAAATCGGGGAATACCATAAATTGCTTGGGGATTGGGGATTGGGCATAGGGCATTGGGCAAAACAGTTCCGAGTTCCGAGTTCCGAGTGCTGAGTAAAGAAATGAGATTCCCCACTCAGCACTCAGCACTCATTACTCAGCACTTTTGAGGGGCATTGAAAAGAGGCAGAGGGGCGGGGTGCAGGGGACAGATGGGAAAATTCTTCTCCCTTGCTCCCTGCTCCCTGCTCCCTTGCTTCTTCCCCAGTCCCCAGTCCCTAGTCCTTATGCGTCGTGGGTAGCTTTACCACTGAACTTGAGTTGTGCTGGATTGGGGTTTTGCCCAATGCTGCGAGGTACATAACGTACTTTTTCGCGACCTGCATTCACTTTTTCAGGGAAGACACCATCGGCTGGGTGAATTAAAGTAGTTTCTCCGCTGGGCAAAATCCGATAAATTTTGTAGTCTGTGATTTTGAGTTTGCGGAGTTGACCACCTAAAGCGATGCCTTGTTCTTTGCGGGCTAAATACAGCAAGTTTTCGCCTTTCCGAGCAGTAGCAGCACCACCTGTAGGTAATTCAAATACTTGCTCTTTCGGGCTAGTCCAAGTGATGGCGTACTTTTCTTCCACTTCCGCTTTTCTGAGCAAGCCACCAGTGTTGCCAGCAAATAGCGGGGTTTGTCCAGAGAGTTTTTCTGTCATAGAGTCTGATTCTCTCAACGTTTTTAGGGAATCCTAACACCGCAATCAGGATCATATTGCGATCGCGTTATAGACTGTAACAGTTTTTAGTCTTTTAGTCATTGGTCATTGGTCATTGGTCATTAGTCTTTTGTTAAAAACCAATCCCCAATCCCTATCTAATCTTAACTTTTGTCCGCTTTTCCTCTTGGCTATTCTGAACAATCGGGATGGTGAAGTGAAACTGACTACCCTGATCTTTACCAGTTGACTCTGCCCAAATTTCCCCACCCCAGCCATTAACTATTTGACGGCAAATTGCTAAACCAAGTCCAGTGCCGCCAGTGGTGCGACGTAGCGCTCCCTCTTCTTGATAAAAGCGGTCAAAAACTATTTCTAAACGATTCGGTTCAATGCCGCGTCCAGTGTCAGCCACAGTTACCTCGACCATTTGACGGCTGTTGTAAATCGCTTTAATGGTAATTTCGCCTTGGGGTGGCGTAAATTTACAAGCATTGTCCATGAGTTTTGCCAGTACTTCTACTAGCCAATCACCATCAGCTCTAACCAGAGGTAGGTTTTCAGCTATTTGAGTTTTGATTTGGGGCGGCTTTTCCGTTGAGGAACGCGTGCGATTTCGGCTGAGTGATAAATCTATACACTCTTGTAAGCTGAGTGATTCTGGATGCCATTGCACTCGACCGCTTTCTAGGTTGGAAAGTGTGAGGAAATCTTGCACCAGTTTTCGCATCCGCTCTGAGTCAGAAAGAGCAGTGTTGAGCATGATTTGCTGCAACTCCAAGGGCATATCCGGCTCACTGGCGAGACTTTCTAAGCAGACTTGAATTGTAGATAAGGGGGTACGCAGTTCATGTCCAGTGATGGCTATAAGGTTGCTGCGGGTACGGTCTAGGGCTTCTAGCTGCTGGTTAAGTTCTTCTAGGTTAGCGTAAGCTTCCGCTTGAATGAGAGCGGCTCCTACCTGGGTAGCGATCGCTTCTACCAAATCCAATTCCCCTGGTTGGCACTCGTGCGGTGGCATTCGGCAGTAATGTAACTCCACAATGCCCAATAATCGCCCTTGATAAAATACTGGTTCCATCAACCAAGAGCGAATGGCAAACTTTTTGGCGATCGTGGAAAGTCCTGGCGAATTGATAACGCGAGGATCGCTCAACGTATCGCTCACACAAACGCCTTCACCAAGTTCTACTATGTCTCGAAATAGGGAATTTTTCTCTAACTCCCAGGTTTGCCCAGACACAGATAAAGTACCAGGCGTTAAAAACTCGTGTTCAATTATGGCTTGGCGATCTGCGGCTTGAGCGCGGTAAATTAAACAGCGACAAGCTTCTAAGTGTTGTCCTAATTCTTGTGCCGCCACCTGGAGAACTTCGTGAGGATCGAGCGATCGCCGAATAGCAGTACTAATTGAGTTGACTAATCGCTCTTTTCGTGCTTGGGCAGCAATGGAACGATAGGCTTTGTGCAATTTGTATTGACTCGCTTGCAAATAAGTTACTAATCGCTGCACAAAGGGATCTGTATCAATGTCACAGGCATATTCATTGACCTGTTCTGCTCCAGAGTAGTTTCGTGGCTGCCCGATGCCAAACCTCTGACGTGCCTCCTCAATTTTACTTACTAGTTCTGGTCTGTAAACCAAAATCCTATCTAACAGCAATTCGGCGGCTTTCAGGCTAGCTCCCCTTTCCGATGTCCAAATTCCCTCAAATCTTCGCGCTGTGTCGATATCCAGATTAGGGCTTAGTTCTGGTAGTTGCTTGTTTTTAGCAATAGAACTAAGGTTTTCCCGGCAAACCAGACAAGTAGCGTAATTGTCAGCAATCACTACCAAATGCCACTCGTGACTTAAGCCATCCGTTGGCTCAAAAGCCACTTTTTCGTAGTGTTCCGAACTGTTAGTGAAATCCGTTTCTGGAGCAGATAAAACGTATATTTGATTACTCCGCAAGGCAAGTCGCTGGTAGCGATGAGCTTCTTGGCGGTAGAATCGCTCTCGCTGAAAACTAGCAATTACAAGGGGTTGGGCTAAAGTCCCAGCCAAAACTTGATCTTCCATCGCGTGGGAGAGCGCCGTTAGTGAAGCCTTAAAATATAGCTGGGGCCGCAAGTAGGGTAGGGACTTTAGCAGATCACTCAGCACAGAAGTCGAAATGCTCATGAATTATTGTTAAACGCTCAACCTCGACAAGATTCAAGTCACAGCTGCATTGTACAAATTCCAAGGGACTCTCAAGTTAAATAGACAGTTGCAATATGTAAAGAACGCTAAAAAAGCGCTTTTCGACAAAGCAGGCGCAACACTTCGTTACCAACTAGGAGGGGTACATACAAAACTTAATTGGTTGATTGACAACTTACTACTACAACACGGCGTAAATAAACCACCCTTGACGCTCGATGACTCGCTAACGGCAGTTCCTCATGGGGGGAACCCTCTTTTCTACGAGACGCTCCGCGTTGGCGTCAGCCTCTCGCAGAGAAGGCGCTAGCCTCTCCCTTTAGGAGAAGACCGGACTGCCTCACCATTCAAAATCAATGAAACGCTTACGCTGTATTAATTTTGAATTTTGAATTCCGCCTTGCGGTACTAGTTTGTCAAATTCATTTTGACGGTTAGAGAGACGCGATAAATCGCCGTCTATACAGGGCATTTGTCCATCAATTATTTATTGACAGACTACTACTACGCCCAATATACATTCTTGACCAACTTTAGCTAGTGCCTGCATAGGCAAAATCTTTCAGGAGCTATGATACTAAAATACTAATTATTGTATGGTTTTAAGGATCATTAATTGCATAGCCCACGACTAAGACGGGAAATTAGGGAGTGAGGAGTAGTATATGGCAGTTCTCGCTTGAGTAGAGGTACAAGAACCCACTCCCCGCAAACGAGGAGAGGGCTATGATGTACTTTATATGATTAGAAAACGCTATAGTTCAATTACTTGAAAAAGGCTGTGAGAATAACTGGACTTCCGTACCTTGGTATCTCTCCAGGATACGCTATTATTTGTTTGCACTGTGTATCTCTACACAAATCTTTCTTTTTTCGATCTAAATAAGTTTAGTTGCTCTGTCTCAAAGCAAGAGGGTATTTCTTCTTTCCCCTCTGACTTGAAAGAGTCATTTACTATTTGTCTCCCTTGTCCCTCTTTCATACAAGGCTTTAGAAACTTGTTTCATCGGGACTACCCCTCTGCCTTTTGGTTAAGAGACTTCTACTCAAAAATAGACCCATACACGGAACTTTGACTAATGACACCGGATACACTCATAACCCCGGAAAAAATTTTCCTGGATGGAAAAACTTTTATTCCTGCTGAACAATTACCTATCCCGGAGTGGCCTTGTGTTGTGGCTGAAAGATCGCAACCAACACTGACAGTTAAAGATGATGATTTATTTTTTGTAACAGATACTATCGGGAATATTTCTGGCTGTTCCCTCAACGATGGCAATCCTAGTATGGGACTGTTTTGTTGTGATACGAGATTTCTTAATCGCTTGGAGTTGCAAATTGAAGGGCGATCGCCTGTACTCCTCAGTAGTACTGCTGAGAAAGGTTTTTCACTCTCAGTTTTGTGTACTACTCCCAAAATCGACGAACGCCTGAAAGCTGAGACTATCGGAATTCGCCGAGAAATTGTGCTGAATGGCGCACTATTTGAAGAAATAGAAGTATCTAACTACAGCACAACCACTGTCAGTTTTGAACTAAGCATCAGCTTTGATGCGGATTTTGTTGATTTATTTGAAGTCCGGGGCTATGACAGAGAAAAACGAGGTCGGCTTTTACGCCTAGTAGAACCGACGACTGAGGAAGGAACATTTTCTCAGGTTGATGGCGTTGCGCCAGTACCCAAAGAGCCATCCGCCTTTAGGGAAGAATCCTTAACCCTTGCCTATCAAGGTTTGGATGGCTCGGTGATGGAATCCCGGATTCTATTCCAGCATCGACAACCAGACTCTTTCAAGGGTTATACTGCGGTTTGGCAGCTAGAGTTGGCTTCTCACGAAACTCAAAAGCTGGGCTACCGCGTGAATATGTTGAAAAACAACCAGTCCAGTTCAACCGTCAGCGCCGCTACTACCTTAGGACAGGCGAAAGCTGCTGAGTTGATGGAGGAGCAAAACTGGGTACAACAAATTACCCGCATTAGCTCAGATAAAAGCACCTTCAATCGGGTGATTGAGCGGGCTGAACAAGATATGTATTTGTTGCGCCAATCTTTTGGGAAATATAAAACTGTTTCCGCCGGAGTGCCGTGGTTTTCGACACTATTTGGTCGAGATTCGCTGGTTACAGCTTCTCAAACTCTGATGTTAAACTCGGAAATTGCCAAGGAAACCCTGATATTGCTGGCGACATACCAAGGTAAAATCGATGACGAATGGCGCGAAGAAGAACCGGGTAAAATTTTGCACGAGTTACGTTTGGGAGAAATGGCTCGTTGTCAAGAAATTCCCCATACGCCCTACTACGGGACAGTTGATGCGACTCCCCTGTGGCTGATGCTCTACGCCGAACATTACGCTTGGACTCACGATCAAGAACTTCTAGAGCAACTTTGGCCCAATGCTCTGGCAGCAATGGAGTGGATCGATCGCAATAGCAAACAAACCAGCTACCTCAGTTACTTCCGTAAATCCAAACGCGGTCTTGTTAACCAAGGTTGGAAAGATTCTGGCGACTGTATTGTAGACCACAAGGGAGAATTAGCCAATGGGCCAATTTCCCTCTCTGAGGTGCAAGCTTACGTCTATGCCGCAAAAATGCGCCTAGCAGAAATAGCTAGGATGAAGAAGCGGCTTGATTTAGCAGATCGTTGGCAAGAAGAGGCCAGAAATCTTAAGGTTCGTTTTAATCGAGATTTTTGGGTGGAAAACCAGGATTTCTGCGCTCTGGCTTTGGATGGAGATGGCAAGCCAGTAGATAGTATTACCTCAAACCCCGGCCATTGTCTACATTTGGGACTCTTCACACACGAAAAAGCTCATAGTGTAGCAGAACGGTTGCGGGCACCCGATATGTTTAATGGTTGGGGCGTTCGGACTCTGAGTAGTTTGTCACCTGCTTACAATCCAATGGGTTATCACACTGGTTCGGTTTGGCCCCATGATAACGCTCTGATTGCAATGGGATTGCGATCGCTCGGTCTAATCGATCAAGCCCTAGAAATATTTCAAGGTTTATTCGATATGACTGAGCAGCAACCCTATCAACGTCCTCCAGAACTTTTCTGCGGCTACGAACGGAACGGTGATAATACCCCTGTGCAGTATCCAGTTGCCTGCACTCCCCAAGCTTGGGCTACTGGTAGTATTTTCCAACTACTGCAAATGATGGTGAACTTGGTGCCTGATGCTCAAAATAACTGCTTGCGAATCATCGATCCTGCTTTGCCAGAATCGATTAATCGCCTGTCATTTCATAATTTGCGAGTCGGCCCCACCATCCTTGATTTAGAATTCGAGCGTTCCGGTAGCACTACTGCTTGTCGCGTTGCGAAAAAACGCGGTAATTTACGGGTAGTTATTGAAGCTTAGAAAGAGAGTAGGGAGTAGAGAATTAATCTACTCCTTATTTTATGATTGGTGCTTAGGTGTAGCCCGTCGTAGACATCGCTCGGTGGCATAATGTGAAAATTGAGCCGCCGCAGATAACTTTTGCATCAACTCTAGGGGTTTCCTTCAGTCCGTTTCAACCGAATTGTTAGCCTGCAACATTACTCTGGCATTTCCCACATGAAATCAACTCCGTAAAAACAACCGAGGTAGAGCAGCATACCTCTGGTTTCTTCAGCAGCTATCCTGTAGTACTCTGAAATACACTGAAATATATACCAATATTCATCTACTTCCTCATCCCATAATGTTCTGTAAACATCTGGATTCAGCACACAAGCTTCTTCATATCTCCTAGTAAACTCTTTTTCTGAAATTTGAAGCAGCGCTTCGGAGATTTGCTGAGTTTCTGAGGGAACAAGATATTTTACAGGGCCGAAATCTTTAAAACTACCTTTTGTTCCTTCAATTGAGGTTCTGCCCATCACTGCATTGATTAGCAATCGGTTGTTTTGCTTTTTTCGGCCAACAATAAAAGGTATCTGACATTCTTCCCACGAAGATATATCCTCAGTTAACAAGTAGTGGATTGCATGCCAAGAATCAATCTCTAGTCTTCCAATTCTCCATTGCTCCTCAGCAATAAGAGCGTCCTGGTTATGATTAATTCCTTTTTTTTTAAGTAGTTTTTTTAAGTAGGCAGACAGATGTTGAACTGCTCCGGTTTCTAAAGCTTCTTTTGCATGAAGATACAAGTTCAATACATACAAATCTTGTTTCGCTATCTCTAAAAGAGGTGCGGGTATTTGTTTGAAGTTTCCCTCTATTCCCATACCTTATCTGCTCAAATGAGATGTCATACAGTTTTAATTCAGACCTAAATCTTGATATGTGCCAGAACCTTTTCTTGTTTAACTGCTAACCGCGAACAGAGAATTTAAAACTACCCCCCAGTCGCTTCGCTGAGTGCTTCACGAATTATCTCATCACTCACACCATGCCGATTTAAAATTGTGTCAAGTGGACAATCCAATATTAACTTTTCAGCCTAGCGATGCGATCGCCCCAAATTTCAGGATGGTAATAAATTTCTCCTAAAAAAATTAAGGATGTAAAAATAACAATGATTTACACCCAAATTACTAACAGACGCGATTAATCACGTCTCTACTTTTATGCTTCTTCTGAATTGTCTCTTTTATGTCCTGGGGATGCTTCGTAAAGTGCATCAAGATGTTGACGCGCATCTTCAACGTTAATTGAACGCATTACCAAAAGTGGCTCTTTAATTAAGTTTCCGGCGCTATCTAATAACTCTGGATGGGGTACAAATTGTCTCTTTGAAGAATAATAACCATAGTTACCTTGATTATTCATTGGTGAGGAATTCGTCGGGTAAGTCCGCTCCCGATCAAAACTGAACATAATCAGGTTACGAATTAAGTTGCCAACAGCTATAAATGCAAGGATTGTAAAAGCAAGAATGTAAAGGAGATGTAACATTAGATTTTCCTCCAGGACAGGAATTTTTTAAACTTTATTTTGTAACACTTCGTTTCGCCGATTCTGTGAATCACAGTTTAAGACGAGTAATTTACGCACTTTTCGCGCGCTTACATCTATATGAAGCTATTTGTCAACCGTTATTCTACTTACGGTAGCATAGGATACATTATCTTGTTAATCCAAATAATGTTAAGAAATTGTTAAGATTTTTTTACTATCTCTTTGACGACTGATTTACCATCTTACGTAGACGCTTCTTCGGCAAGTCAATAGATATTGGTAAGTAATCTGCCAAAATTTAGCAGATGCTCATAGGTGATGCTTAGACTTCTCGTCCTTGACGAAAGCGCATTGCGACATTCCAGCATTCTGTTACTAATTGATGCCAAGGTATTAAGGTTGCCATCTCAATCCCGACTTGTTTATCAGTTGCATTAAACAGCATCTTCGCGGTATTTAGTTCATCTTGCGCTTGCTTAATCCGCAAGAGTAAGTCAGATTGCTCTTGGTGACTCATAAATGATAGTTGCTCAGTTTCGAGTAAATGGCGCGATCGCGTAAACCAATGCTGAAAATCTTCTAGCAGGGGTTCTAAAACTGTTTTCAGCAACTCTGTCCCTGGTACATTTGAGTCTGGCATAAATGAGAGGCATATTTCAAACTTGCTTACTAATATTAACGTTATTTACGTTTCTTAACACTTTTCGGCTTTTTCTCATAATTCTGAGATTGTAAAAATATGTAACAAAGAACACAGATTTTATTATATAGTCTTGATATCAGGTTTGTACAGTGCCCTTGGAGAGGCATCTATAGGTATATATGCCATCAAGTTGCAATTCATTAAGATAAATTAGCGATGTCTACGACGGCTACGCCTACGCGTGCAATCCTGAATTGTGACACTCAGGTAAGGAATCAAAAATTTATCTTTATCCCCTATCACAAATTAAGTCAGTAGTTGGAAGATAGAGCTTAACTGGCAAAAATCAAAGTCGTTATAGTTGAATAAGCCTACAGATTCAGATAAATCACCTTTTGTAATCACTTCGCCAATGGTTCAGCAGCCAATGTCGCCAAATTCATCAAATCAGTCACAACAGTCAGAACAAGTTGAAAAAATCTATTTACCGCGCACTAGCGAATCGGAGAACTTAAAAAAGATTCGCCACACTGCTTCCCATGTAATGGCAATGGCAGTACAAAAGCTGTTTCCCAAGGCACAAGTTACAATCGGCCCTTGGATTGAAAACGGTTTTTACTATGACTTCGACAATCCAGAACCATTTAGCGAAAACGATCTCAAAGCCATCAAAAAAGAAATGGTGAAGATTATTAATCGCAAACTGGCAGTAATTCGGGAAGAAGTCAGCCGCGAAGAAGCCGAACGCCGGATTCAGGAAATTAAGGAACCTTACAAGCTAGAAATTCTGGCAGATATCAAAAACGAACCAATTACGATTTACCACCTGGCAAATGAATGGTGGGATTTGTGTGCGGGGCCTCATCTGGAAAATACCAGTGAATTAAACCCGAAAGCAATTGAACTAGAAAGCGTTGCTGGTGCTTATTGGCGTGGGGATGAAACTAAAGCCCAACTACAACGCATCTATGCCACCGCTTGGGAAAGTCCAGAACAACTCGCTGAGTATAAGCGACGCAAAGAAGAAGCGCTGCGACGAGATCATCGCAAACTAGGTAAGGAACTGGGATTATTTATATTTTCTGACCTTGTGGGGCCGGGTTTACCTTTGTGGACTCCCAAAGGAACTTTGTTGCGGAGTCTTTTGGAAGACTTTTTGCAACAGGAACAGCTAAAACGCGGTTATTTACCTGTAGTTACGCCCCATATCGCCAAAGTGGATTTATTTAAAATCTCTGGACATTGGCAGAAGTATAAAGAAGATATGTTCCCCTTAATGGCGGAGGATGAAGCAGCTGCGGCTTTAGAAAATGGCTTTGTGATGAAGCCGATGAATTGTCCTTTTCATATCCAAATATATAAGAGTGAATTGCGTTCCTACCGGGAACTACCAATGCGTTTGGCAGAATTTGGTACAGTTTACCGCTACGAACAATCAGGGGAATTGGGCGGTTTAACCAGGGTGCGTGGTTTTACTGTGGATGATTCTCACATCTTCGTCACCCCCGAACAGCTAGACAGCGAATTCTTGAGTGTCGTGGATTTGATTTTGTCGGTGTTCAATAAACTGCAACTGAAGAACTTTAAAGCCAGACTCAGTTTCCGCGATCGCACTAGCGATAAGTATATCGGTTCTGATGAAGCTTGGGACAAAGCCGAAGGTGCAATTCGCCGTGCTGTCGAAAAGTTGGGAATGGAACATTTTGAAGGAATTGGCGAAGCAGCTTTTTATGGCCCTAAACTCGACTTTATCTTTAAGGATGCCCTAGAAAGAGAATGGCAATTGGGTACTGTGCAAGTAGATTACAACTTGCCATCAGCAGAACGCTTTGATTTAGAGTACGTTGCTGAAGATGGTTCCCGCCAACGTCCGGTGATGATTCACCGTGCGCCTTTTGGTTCGCTAGAACGGCTAATTGGGATTTTAATTGAAGAATATGCAGGTGATTTCCCTTTGTGGTTAGCGCCAGTGCAAGCTAGATTACTGCCGGTGGGTGATACACAGCTAGACTTTGCGAAAGATGTGGTGGCAAAAATGCGTGCGTTGGGCATCCGTGCAGAAGTTGATACCAGTGGCGATCGCTTGGGTAAACAAATTCGCAATGCAGAGAAAGAAAAAATACCCGTGATGGCTGTGGTAGGAGCGAAAGAAGTGGAAACCAACACCTTGAGTATCCGTACCCGCGCCTCTGGAGACTTAGGTAGTATTTCTGTCGATCTAGTTTTGGATAAATTGCAAGAAGCGATCGCTAACTTCGATAACCTTCAGATAGATGTCACAAGTGCAGATTAATTTAAAATAGCAAACAGTCGGCTGGGTAATTCCCAGCCCTAAAATTAACTGAAAAATCAGAATTAATCCCAGCCAAAGACATTTATCGTTGTTTTATATTGATAATTTAAAATAATTTTTTCGATGAGCCATTTAGCAACATTGCCAAAGAAACTTTGCCCGTTGTTGACAGACTAAACACACAAAGCCATATCTAGAACCCGCATCTCCAAACTGGATTTCGGCGCTGTATTCCAACTGAAATACAAACCTCATCCTAGCTCCACAACTACAGATAGGAGTTTCATCCGCTTGAATCCACAATGGTTCACCACCAATTTTGCCGCATACTTGGTTTTGAGATTGGTTTAAAATTTGACAATAAGTGTCAGCCGAATCATCACACTGATCCAGACTTAATAATGTTTCTTCTAACAGAAATTCTTCTTTGTCACAAGGTGCTTCAAGACTTGTCAGGTTAGTTTTAGAAACCAATATTGTTGCATTGCCTCCTAAATCAGCATCCCACTCATCACACAGTCCAGGATTATTAGTACACATAAATATGAGGAGTAACTGTTTGCATTTACTAACCTCTTTTATTGCCGTTTCTTCTAAGTCAATTTGACCAATGAACTGCATCCAGCCACCACATACGCTACAACTTACCCATTGAGTATTTGAAGGCATAAGGGGTTTCCCGCCTATCTTTGTCAACTGATGAAGGGAAATTTGATTAGATTCGCGTATTAACAAAGCCATTAGTTTATCGAGCTAAAAGTTAGCTTCAAATCTAACATTAATAACTGAGATTAAAGCTATTGATGATAAAATAACTACACCGAGATTTAAAAACTCATTAACGGAGTTCAAAGATTCATTTTAATTTTAACTTTTAACGGGATGTGGAACGTCAGAAAGTATCACAGACAACAAAACTTTTCTGAATCACCGCACCTAAGAAAACTTTTCGAGTTATTCAACACTGTTAGGATTGATTTAAGAACTTGTGGAATCTGCTCTTCCTAAACAGACTGGACTTGCATAAATTACTGTCAACAATTTTTGACTCACATCATGAACCGCTTTACCTCTATTTTACTCGCCGGCTTGATAGCATCTGCATCAGCTTTGGCAATTTCTCCAAAAGCTGATGCTAATACACCAGCGTCTTATCTTGCTGAGTTAGATAACTACAGCTATCAACGCAACGATGATGGTAACTACGAACGTCATAGTCGTCACTATAGAAATGGTGACTATGACCGCCAGAACGACCTTCGCAACATTCGTGACGATAATAACCGCCGCTATAACCGCGACGATAGCCGCCGCTATAACCGCGACGATAGCCGCCGCTATGACCGCGACGATAGCCGCCGCTATAACCGCAACGATAATCGCCGCTATGACCGCGATAATCGCCGTTATGACCGCAACGATAATCGCCGCTATGACCGCGATAATAACCTTCGCAACATTTATGACAACAACCGTCGCTACGAACGCGATCGCGACTGGGGTCGTGGTTAATTTCTGTACCTTATCTGTTTCGCCTTAGCTTTTCTATATGACCAGGGCTTAGGCAAAAAGACACTGAAAATCTGATATTTTGTAGGGGCAATGCATGAATTGCCCCTACATTTCTTTAGAGTAATTATTGATTTTTGAGTAATACAGTAAAAATACTACCATAAGGATGATTATCTTCGATGGTAATTGTACCAGAATGTGCCTCGATCGCCATTTTACAGAAAGCCAATCCTAAACCAATTTGTGAAACTTCTGGCATCAGAGTTCCAATTTCATATTTTTCAAAAATGATTTGTCGTAAGTCTTGACTTACTCCCGAACCGGAATCAGCGACTTGCACTTTAGCGCCTCCTGCTGCCAAATACTCTGCCCGTAGGGTGACTTGAGACTTGGATGGGGAGAATTTAATGGCATTGGAAAGCAAATTATCTAGTACTCGACGAAAGATAACCGCATCTACTGCAACAATGCCACCAGGTTCGGGTAAGTAACTAATAAGAGTTAAGTTCTTTTGAGCAGCGATCGCCTCAATATCTGCGATAGCTGACATACACAGGGCACAAAGGTCTATTTCTGTGTAGTTGAGAAGCATTTTTCCAGATTCCAGCTTTGCCATGATCAACAAGCTATCAATTAACGATTGTAGCTGTTGTCCAGCAAGTAAAATTTGATCGACTTTTCCTTGCTGCTGTTTAGGTGACAAACCTGGAAACCGCAGAATTTCTGCGCCTAAGACAATACTGGTAAGTGGATTTCGCAAATCATGTACAATCATATTTACCATGTCTTCTCGCAGTTTGAGCAATACCTGCATACTTTCGTATTGCTGCTTAATCCGCAACATAGAGTGAACTCTAGCTCGTAATTCCACGCCATTGACGGGTTTACTAATAAAGTCATCTGCACCCGTTGCCAGACATCGAGCTAAATCTTCTTTATCGGTTAATGCTGTCACCATGATGATCGGTACTGCTTGCCATTGTGGATCGGCTTTAATGCGTTGGCAGACTTCTATCCCATCGAGACCGGGCATCATCACATCTAATAAAATCAGATCGGGCTGAAAACTATCGAGGCGATTTAGAGCTTGTTGACCACTAGGAGCGTAGTATAGCTGGTAGTTTTCACTATCCAGCAAGGTTTCAACAACATCAAAGTTATCGGGTTCATCATCGATTACTAAAATAGAGGGTTGACTATCCATCGAGAATTTCCACTACCTTCCTAAAAGTTGTTGAATTGTGGCTACAAGCTGTTTAAGTTTTACGGGTTTAGTCAAATATTCGTTTGCTCCGGCTGCTAAACAAGTTTCGCGATCGCCAGGCATAGCTAACGCTGTAAGTGCGATAATCGGAATATTCAAAAATTGCTGCTCGTTACGGATGCAGCGCATTGCTTCCAACCCATCCATTCCCGGCATTTGAATGTCCATTACAATTAAGTCAGGGCGCTGAACTCTCACAAGATCAATAGCTTGTTGTCCATTGTTTGCCAGAATGAGATGATACCCTCGACTTTCAAGATAGCCGGACATAGTATCAATATTTGCTTGATTATCTTCTGTCAGCAAAATCAAAGGAGTGTCCAGAATCACATCGGGGACTACAATTAGATTTGGCAAGTCAGAATGTTGCAGTTCCTCTATAGTTACCTGAAGTTGAGCGCGAGTAATGGGTTTGACCAAGTATTCAAACGCTCCCTGAGCCAGTCCTTTGCTACGCTCATCTACAACTGAAATGATGATTGCTGGAATATCTTTGGTTTTTGGGTTGGCCTTGAGTTGATTTAGCACGTCCCAACCTGATAGATTAGGCAGTTGTAGATCCATAACGATCAGAGCAGGCTGAACGCGCAGTACTTCTTCTATAGCTCCTTCACCTTGGGGATAGATGATGGGCTGCATTCCCATTTCGCGGAAGTAACGAGTAATTTGTTCAGCCGCCGCAACAGAATCTTCGATAATCAAAACTTGAGCATTCTCAGCAGGTAAGCGATATTTGGGCAGAAAAGTAGTTACCTGCGTGGTTAGAACATTATCGCTAGTGCGGTAGGGAATGCGAACAGTAAAACAACTTCCCTTTCCAACTTCACTGCTAACTGAAACTGTTCCTCCATGTAGGGCAATAATCTGTTGTACCAGTGCTAAACCTAAACCAGTACCACTGTACTGGCGGTTGAGACTGCTATCAAGCTGGATGAAGGGCTGAAACAGCTTGCCGATTTCTTCAGCGGCGATACCGATGCCGGTGTCAGTGATATGGAAGCAGAGGGATGAGGGGGATGAGGGGGATGAGGCAGAGGGGCGGGGGGAAGGGTGCAGAGGAGAGGAATTTTCCCCCTGCTCCCTGCTCCCTGCTCCCCCTAAACGGACTTCTAGCTTTACAGAACCCCCTTCTGGCGTGAACTTGACAGCGTTACTCAACAGGTTGATTAGTACCTGACGTAGACGGCGCTCGTCTACCTGGATGGTGTCAATATTCTCAGAAATATGAATATTAAGACGAATATTCTTTTTCAAAGCCATCTGCTTGATAAAAGCAAGGCTGGTATCACAAATGCCTCTGACAGAAACATCACTCAATTGCAATTCCAGTTTGCCAGATTCGATTTTAGATAAGTCTAGAATGTCGTTGATTAGTTCTAGTAAATGTCTGCCACTGCGCTCAATAGTGGCGATCGCTTTTGCTTGTTTTTCATTGATGGAACCAAATACACTTTCTTGTAAGCCTTCTGACATCCCCAAAATAGCATTGAGGGGTGTTCGCAGTTCATGGCTCATGTTGGCGAGAAATTCGTCTTTGAGGCGAGTGGCGCGGGCAAGTTCCACGTTGGTGTTAGCAAGTTGCTCATTAGTTTGCCGCAGTTGTGCTTCGGCTTGTTTGCGTTCTGTAATATCTTCGTGAGATACCAGTATGCCAATCACCTCACCTGCACTATTGGTGAGAGGAACTTTATTTGTTCGCAGCCAGAGTTGTTCGCCATTAGACCCTTCAAATGGCTCCTCATAGCCTAGTTTCGGTATTCTGGTGTTCATCACCATCGTATCGTCTGTATAGTAGAGGGGTGCCCATTTTGCCCAAGGTAATTCAAAGTCGGTCTTGCCGATAATCTCGTTGACTGTCAGTTGAGAATGGCGGATAAATGCTGGATTGCAGCCGATAAACCGCGATTGGCAGTCTTTCCAGAAAACACGTTGGGGAAATGTATCTAGTACTGTTTGCAGCATTTTGCGTGATTCTTCCAGTGCTTGCGCGATTTGTTTGCGATCGCGGATATCAAATAGAGTGGTGCGGCTGTATAAATAGTTCCCATCTACATCCATAACGGCAGTGGCGCTGATCAGCACTGGCAAAACCGTGCCATCTTTACAGAGGATGTCAAACTCCAAATCTTTTATCCAGCCCTGTTGTTTGAAGCGAGGATAGTTTTGCGCGAAGGACAAGCGACTGGCTGGGGTGAAAAAATTCGCCAGGGGTTGGCCAATCATTTCTTCACGGGTATAACCCAACCATTGCAGTTCAGTCTCGTTGATCTTGAGCAATCGGCCTTCGCTGTCGAGGGAATGGTAGCCACAAGGAGCATTATTGTAAAGGTCTTCGACGGCATGGGCATATTTCGCCAGTTTCTCTTGTGCCTGTTTGCGTTCACTGATATCTGTAACCCTTACTAGGTTCATGGTACGTCCCGCAACAGTAATGGGTTTAGCTGCAATGTTTCCCCAGAAAATTTTCCCCTGAAGAGTAACATATTCAATCTCTCGGCTCCAGACACCTTTTAACTGTATATCTATGACGATCGCATCCGTTTCGCTAGGAGTGAATGGCCGCAACTGGAGTGTTTGCCCATTAATATTAATCAATTCAGTTTTATCAACCGCCTCAAACATTTCCACCGCCCGCCGATTGCAATCCAAGGTGAGTAGCGTTTGCGGATCAACTATAAAAATGGCGTCGGCAGATTCGTTAAAAATTGCTTCTCGCAAATCCCGATTGTGGATGAGTTCCTGTTCGGTTTGTTTGCGATCGCTAATATCATAGTTAATCCCAATCATCCGTACAGGTTCACCCTGCTGGGTACATTTGAGAATACCGTAACCTCCCCATCCTTTTCCTGATACCCAGTGAATACTGCCATCTTGCCAGACAACTCGGTATTCCACAGCGTAATCGGTTTGTGTGGCGATCGCCTGCCTCAAATCCTGCTCAACCCATTCTCGATCCTCTGGATGTAACTGATTGAGCCATTTTTCATAAGTCCAGTTTTCATCACTCACATCAAAACCAAAACAGCGAATTGCATTTTCACTAGCAAATATTTGATTGGTGATTGGGTTCCACTCCCAATAGCCAATACCAGCAAAATTCAGGGTTAACTTGAGCTTTTCTTCACGTTCCCGACTTTGTTTTAATTGTCGAATTAGATGCATCCGTTCAACAGCATGATGAATTGCGCCTTGAAGAACTTCAGCCGTGAGTTTATCTTTAACTAGATAATCTTGAACAGCGCTTTTCATCGCTTGGATAGTGATAATTTCATCCCCTTGTCCTGTCAGCATAATTACAGCAGTTTGGGTATGGCTATGGCATTCCCGAAATTGCTGAATAAGCTTCAGTCCATCCTCATCAGGCAACGCAAAATCCAGCACAATCACATCTGGTATCTCCTGCTGACACCATTTCAGTGCTGGCGTTGCTGTCTCAAACTCCAAAATACGATAGGTATACAGACTATCTTGCTGCAAGAACTGATAATATGCTTCCCGATCTTGAGCGCAATCATCAATCAGCAGGATCGTGAGGCAACAAGGATGACTCATAAGCTAAAAATACAAACGCGATCGCGCTTCCAAAAAATTATATCTCGATTAGCATCAAGCTATTAGCTTGATGCTAATCGAGTAATTAATACCAAAGCTATCTCTCTCACCCCTTCAAGGGATGGAATCATCGCCGGTTTTGAGATCCCGGAATAGACAAAATGCTGAGATATCTCTATATTGCCCTTTAGTATGATGCGATCGCCAAATCCCAGAAAAATTTTTGCCTCCGTGTTCAGTATGAATAAAATTCGTAATCATACCTAAAAATCCCCTGAAAGCTTTCAGTAAATTTGCTGCTAGTAAAATTCATTTTTCAATAGTCAGACTAGCAGCGTCAAAACCTTTGTTTTAGCACAATGTCTAGGTTGGGCTGCGCCTACGCAGTGATTTTTATCATCAACCAGATTGCCATTAAAGTTTTAGATCGTCGATTTCATTGGAAGTCGGCGGGAAACTCCATCCCCTTGTGGATGGAGTTTTTTATCGTAAATTAAAGGGTTTAAGAACCTGCAATCTACATGTAGTACCCATTTCAGTCGGGGGTTTAAATCCTCTTATGTAATGTGTTTAATTTTGAATTTTGAATTGTTAATGGCTTGTTCTCCAGCATCCTTCTATAAAATCTCCTCGGTTCTACGGATGATCTAGAGTAATGCCTCAGTATTTCTTCTCAAAATTCAAAATATCCCTTCTAGTAAATACTCTCAATTTAATCAAAAAAAATTACTGTTTTTCCTCGATTACTTTTTCGTTTAAATCCTGAATAATAAACCTATCAGTTACCAATCCGACATCAATTCTCTGGATTGAGAATAACTCTGACTGTCAAAATAGTAATAGAAAATGGCGTGATGATAAGTGTTAAGATTATGAATATAGTCCGATGTTTTAAAGCTTAGTAATTTACTCAAATCATAGTTATTCCTTAGTTTCAATACCTGGTATTATAGTTAAACCGCATCTACCTAGAAAACATAGTTTTTAAATAAAAAATCTGATAAATCAAGCCAATATCCAATAACACAATTGTTAGAAAAACCATGTTTTTAACATATACAAACTTTATTTAAAAAATATAAAATTTATGTAAAAAATTAGAATAGAATTAATCCTAGAAAACACTGATGCTTTTCAAAAAAATATAAGTAAAAATATTGCTTACATCTATAAAGAAAGATAATCTATTTCAGGGCATCTATACATAATGTTTATTAACTCTCTCAGTTCTGATAATTTACAACAGACTATCATTCTTCACCCGCTCATTGTTAACTGTGAGATACTACTTCCTGATGTGATTGCACTGATTAATGAAGCACAAGGTAATTGTCATAGCTTACCAAACAAAAATAGCAATTATTTGACAAACTCAAGTAGAGATATAGACAGTGCTGCATCTCAAGCTGCCAGTTGTGTTTTAGTTATGGAAAACTCGCAGTTGGTAGGGATAATTACACAACGAGATTTAATTAAACTGACAGCACAAGGAAAGAATCTAGAGGAAATCAGCGTTTCCCAAGTGATGACAAGGGAGTTAATAACACTGAAGTTAAAAGATTTTAAAGATGTTTTTACTGCATTACATTTGCTAAGGCAACATCGGATTTGCCATCTGCCCATTGTTGGCGAGCAAGGAGAATTAATTGGATTGGTTACTCCTACAAGTTTGCTGGCAGTTTCTATTCTACAAGCAGAACTCTACAATTATACACGAGTTAAACTTGTAGAACGCCAGAGAATTGAGGCAGAACTGCGATTGGAGCGTAATTTTGTTTCTACCGTTTTAAATCTAGCAGATGCTTTAGTTATTGTACTAGATTCTCAGGGAAGAATTATTCGCTTCAATCATACTTGCGAACAAGCTACAGGTTATGCATTTGATGAAATTAAAGGAAAATTTGTTTGGGATGTGTTACTGTTACCTGAAACAACAGCATGTATCAAAGATATTTTTCAAAATTTAGCAACCAAAGAATTTCCTCAACGTTATGAAACTTCTTTAGTTACTAAGGATAGCGATCGCCGCTTAATCTCCTGGTCAAATAAAGTCTTACTTAATCGAGATAATCAAGTTGAGTATATCGTCTGTACAGGCATTGATATCACTGAAAGCCGAAAAGTACAAGAGGAACTCCAGCAGACTCGCAATTTTTTACAATCAATGATTAATAATTTACCTGTGGCCGTCTTTGTTAAAGATGCCAAACCAGAAAGTTTTGGGAAATTCAAGCTCTGGAATCATACTTGCGAAAATATTTTTGGTGTTACCGCAGAACAAGCTATTGGCAAAACAGATTACGAATTATTCCCAAAAGAACAAGCAGACTCTTTCTACCAAAAAGACCTAGAAACTTTTGCTAGCGGTGTACCTCAAGATATTTCTGAAGAAACTATTGATAGTCACAGTTTTGGCAGAAGAATTTTACACACGACGAAAATTCCTTTGTATGATAAAGACCAACAGCCCGAATACCTGTTATGTATTTCTGAGGACATTACAGAATACAAACGAGCAGAAAAAAATCTGCATCAAGCAAAAGAGCATTTACAAACAGTTTTAGATGCAGTGCCAGGGTTTGTTTCTTGGGTAAATAATGATGGGTATTATTTAGGAGTTAATCGCCATTTAGCTGAAAGTTTTAACCTGACTACCGATGCTTTTGTTGGTCAAGAATTGGGCTTTATGGAAAACAGCCCACACTTTACAGAATTTATGCGTGAATTTTTAGATAGGGAGGATGTAGCAGATTCTCAGGTTATTGATGTCCAAATAAACGACAAAACACACAATTACTTACTCGTCGCTCAAAAATATCAACAAAACACAGCTGCGGTTGCAATCGGAATTGATATTACAAAACGAAAACAAGCTGAAATAGCCTTACAAAGTTTGATAGAAAGTACAGCTTCTACAACTGGGTGTGATTTTTTTCCAGCATTAGTTGAGCATATTTCTTCTACTTTAGATGTTCGTAACACTTTGGTAACTGAATTAATTGATGGGCAAGTTAACACTTTAGGATTATGGTCTGATGGGCAGTTACAACTCAATATTTCCTACGATCCAAAATCAACTCCTTGTGAAATTTTGCTCAAGCAAGGATTTTATTACTGTGGATCAGGAATTCAGCAAATATTTCCTAATGCTGAAATATTGACTGCAATGAAAGCCGAAAGTTTTATGGGAGTTATTTTAAGTGATGATTTTGGTCAACCGATTGGCTCACTATGCATCATAGATGAAAAATCTATACCTGACCAACAAAAATTTGAAGGAATTCTCAAAGTATTTGCAGCCAGGGCATCTGCTGAACTGCAAAGACAACGAGCGCAAGAAGCTCTACAAAAACTTAATCAAGATTTAGAAGTCAGGGTTAAGCAGCGCACTTTAGACTTACAAAAAAGTGAGGCAGAACTTAGTGCTATTTTTAATCAAGCAGCCGTGGGAATTAAACTAGAAACTTTAGATGGTTGTTTTCTGAAAGTTAATCAAAAGTTGTGTGAAATTATTGGCTATAACCAAGCAGAAATTCTGAATAAAAGTTTTACTGACATCACACATCCAGAGGATATACAAGCCCATCTAAATAAGTTGCAACAATTAATAGCAGGAAAGGTAGAAACATTTTCCATAGAGAAGCGCTATTTACATAAAAAGGGTGATGCAATTTGGATAAATCTAACGGTTTCTCTAATTCGAGATCCTATTGGTAAACCTATTTATATAATTGGAGTAGTTAAAGATATACGCGAACGCAAACAAGCTGAAGAAAATATTTGTAAGGCTTTAGAAAAAGAAAAAGAACTCAGTGAGTTAAAATCTCGTTTCATTTCTATGACTTCCCATGAGTTCCGAACCCCTTTAGCTGTAATTACTTCATCTGCCGGCATTTTAAAAAGTTTTAGCCATAAACTAGATGAACAACAAAAGCAGAAACATCTCCAGTGCATTCAGACTTATGTTCAACACACTACTCAACTTTTAGATGATATTTTGCTAATTAATAAAGCTGAAGCTGGAAAATTAGCATTTGAACCAACTTGTATTAATTTAGTTGATTTCTGCCGCTCTTTAGTAGAAGAAATTCAACTCAGTTCTCCCAGGCATACTCTAGCTTTCTATCCCCAGTACTTGGGTAATTCATCAACAGATGATCGCTTTATGGTTTGTATCGACAAGAAACTTTTGCGACAAATACTGAGCAATTTGCTTTCAAATGCTGTTAAATACTCACCAGACAGCAATAATATTCAAATTGATCTATTAGTTCAAGATCAAAGCGCAGTTTTTCTAATTAAAGATGAAGGTATTGGTATTTTACCAGAGGAACAGCAGAACTTATTTGAACCATTTTACCGAGCTAGTAATGTTGGTAATACCCCAGGAACAGGATTAGGCTTGGCAATAGTCAATAATTGTATAGATATTCATAGAGGAAGAATTAGCTTTGCTAGTCAAGTCGGAGTCGGTACGACATTTAGGGTAGAATTGCCACTAGCCATAACCAATGTCATCCAGGAAAAATATCTCAATATGTTATTAGTAAATAATTTTAGGGAACAATAAAGTAAGGCCTATTAGTTGGTATATCATATAGTTTACCAAATCGTTAATCTGGAGAATCTGTTTTAGTAACTACATCTACTGTGTCTATACAGATAACAAAATTGCCTAGTCAAAATCACTATTTAAAGAAACAATGAATGAGAAAATATTAGTAATTGAAGATGAAATTCAAATTTCTATAAATATCCAACAGATTTTAAGTTTTTCAGATTTTAATGCGATTACTGCAAATAATGGTTTAGAAGGATTAGAACTTGCTAAAACAGAAAAACCAGACCTGATATGTTGTGATATTATGATGCCTGAACTTGATGGTTATAGTGTACTGACAGCCTTACGCCAAGATCCATTAACTGAATCTATTCCAGTAATTTTTCTAACTGCAAAAGCAGATCGTGATGGCTTACGCCAAGGTATGGAGTTAGGAGCCGATGATTACCTGACAAAACCTTTCTCTCCAGAAGAACTTTTGAAGGCAATTAAGATTAGATTGGCTCGGATAGAAAAACCAACTTTAATCAAACAACAATATGAACAAGTACATCAAGAAAATGCCAATCTGAAGCAGCAGATAGAAGTAAATTCACAAAAATTACAAGAAAGTCAACACCTAGCAGAAATATGCAATGAGGTTTTACAAAAACTTTTACAAGACTTAGGTAATCCGCTTTCAAATATCAATATGGCAATCTATATGCTGAAGAAAGCTCAATCGGATTTTGAGCGCGATCGCTATTTGAATATCCTACAACAAGAGTATGCTAGAGAAATGCTGCTTTTGAATGAAATGAAGAATTTACAAACATTATTAACCCCAGAAAATGCCAAAATAATGCAAAAGTTCCATTTGCTGAACCATAGTAAATAGTAGATAATTCTGGCTCTCCCAGAGTTGGGTTGATAAAATAGCACTAAAAAACGGCTAAAACGATTGACATAACAGGGTTTGTCTAAAATAGAATCAAAAATTTAATAAAATTTAACTTTGTTCCTCTTGAATCCCTAACTATGTAAGGATTTAACCTAATATCAAGTATTAATTTGTTATAACTAGTACAGCATGGCGCAAATAAACCACCCCTGATGCTCGATGACTCGCTAACGGCAGTTCCTCATGGGGGGAACCCCCTTCTCTACGAGACGCTCCCTTTGGGAGAAGACCGGACTGCCTCACCATTCAAAATGAATGAAACGCTTACGTTGTATTCATTTTGAATTTTTAATTTTTAATTACGCCTTGCGGTACTAGTCTAGGAAAACTATAATTCTACAATGATTAGATGGCAATACTTTGGCCATGAATGGAATTATAAAAGTTAATTTTTCTTTTTAAGAAAGGTAAACTTTATATATATTTTCAGATCATTCTAGACCAATGAAAATAATATTTTTATTTTTACTAATCGTAGATGAATACAATTTTAGTCATAGAAGATGAACCCCAAGTCAGAGTAAACATTCAGGAAATTTTACAACTTTCTGATTTTGAAACTTTGATAGCTGCAAACGGTAAAATTGGCTTAGAAATTGCTCAAGCAAAATTACCAGATTTAATTATCTGTGATATTATGATGCCTGAGTTAGACGGCTATAGCGTGCTTTCTGCTCTGCGTCAGAATGAAGCAACTACCAATATTCCTTTAATATTTGTTACAGCTAAAGCAGAGCGTTCAGATTTTCGCCAAGGGATGGATTTTGGCGCTGATGATTATTTAACTAAACCATTTACTCCTGAAGAACTACTCAGTGCGATCGCTTCTCGTCTTGATAAGCACGCTTCGACTGAACGCCAAGCTCAAGCCAAACTAGACGAACTCAGAATGAATATTGCTCATTCATTACCTCATGAACTAAATACTCCCCTAAATGGTATTCTTGGGATGTCACAATTGTTAATAGAAAATTGTGGCATCATGCCTGGCTCTGAAGAAGTCGAAATTGCAGAATTAATTTACACCTCTGCTAATCGCTTGAATGAATTAGTTAAAAGATTTTTACTATATAGTAATCTGGAATTAATCGCTAAAAATCCTGAAAAAATACGTCAAATTCAAGAACAAAGAGATAAATGTCTTGTTGAGAGAATTATTAGTGAAGTCGCTCTCAAAAAAGCTACAGACAACTGTAGGCAAAAAGATTTAACTCTAGATATCCAAGAATCTACAGTACAACTGCCAGAAGAAAATTTAAGTATTCTTATTGAAGAATTACTTGAGAATTCTTTTAAATTTTCTTTCCCAAGTAGCGAAGTTAAAGTTAAGAGTACAGTGGAAGATAATAAATTTAATTTATATGTCATTGATAATGGTAAAGGGATGACAATTGAAGAAATTGATAAAATTGGAGCTTTTGTACAATTTAATCGAAAGTCATGGGAACAACAAGGCTCTGGCTTAGGGTTGGCTATTGTTCAGCATATTGTGAAATTATATGGTGGGGAATTTACAATTGATAGCATTCCTGAAAAAAGAACTATTGTAAATGTTTGTTTGCCCTGCTAGGATACGCTGGCAATCCGATTTGATAAAAAGAAAGGCAGGGGGCAGGGGGCGGAGGAGAAAACTCTGCTCCCTTGCTTCTTTCCGACTCCCTCATCCCCATGCCCTATGCCTCATTCCCCATTCCCCATTCCCTAAAGATTACTTTCAATCAACTGGCGGTATTCGCTCTTTTGCTTCACGCCTTTGACTTCCTTCACCAGTTCCTTATTTTTGAACAATTGAACTGTTGGCGTTCCTGTCACACCAGCATTTTCAGCAATATCTCGGTCTTTGTCGATATCAATTTCTACAAAGTGAATTTTGCTGTCAAATTCATCCACCACTTTATTTAAAATTGGCTTCAGGGTATGACAAGGGCCACAACCAGGAGAGACATATTTAACAAGGAGTAAGCGATCGCTTTCATGGAACAATTTCCGTAAAGCATAACCTCCCTCATGGCGTGTCCCATCTAAGTTAAATCCCGCTTCTTCCTCGGCTTCAGTCTTTTTAGCTGGCTGATGTTCTAATTCGTTATCTGCTGTTTCTGGCTGTTGATGGAATTCTTGAATCAAGCCACTGGAAGATAACCAGCGTTCTGCTAACATCGCCGCCATACAACCAGTACCCGCAGCCGTAATTGCTTGCCGAAACTCATGATCTTGTACGTCGCCAGCAGCAAAAACGCCTTCTACACTAGTTTCCACAGTACCGTGTTTGGTGACAACGTAACCTACCTCATCCAGTTCTAATTGCCCTTTAAATAAAGAGGTATTGGGAGTGTGACCAACGGCGTAGAATAAACCCTTAGCGTGCAGTTGGCTCTCTTCACCAGTTTTAGTATTGCGAATTTTCACCCCTTCCATGTGGCCGTTACCGAAGATATCCACGGCTTCTGTATTCCAATGCACTTGGATTTTTGGGTTGCTCAAAACCCTATCTTGCATGGCTTTAGAAGCCCGCATTTTATCGGTGCGTACTAACATATTTACCTTAGAACCGTATTTGGTGAGGTAAATTGACTCTTCCGCCGCCGAGTCGCCAGCACCAATCACAGCTAATTCTGCACCATGAAAAATTGGTGTTGCACCATCGCAAATTGCACAAGCGGAAATACCCCGACTCCAAAATTCATGTTCGCTGGGTAAACCTAAACGCTTTGCTGTTGCACCAGTAGCAATGACAATGCTGTTGGTTTTTATTTCCCTTTCTTGCGATCGCACTGTAAATGGACGCTGACTCAAGTCAACTGATATAACATCTTCAGTATATAGTTCAGCCCCCCAGCGCTCCGCCTGCGCCTTCATCTGATCCATCAATTCCGGCCCAGTAATCCCTTGGGGAAATCCTGGAAAGTTCTCAACTTCCGTCGTTGTCATTAATTGCCCACCAGGTAAACCCCCGGCTTGGAAACCTTCAAATACAACAGGTTTCAGGTTAGCGCGTCCGGCATAGATGGCGGCTGTGTAGCCTGCTGGCCCAGAACCGATAATTACTAAGTTTTCTACAGTTGGGTTAGTCATGAAAATATCCGAACTCATAACGACTACGCTTAATATAGCATAAGAATTCACGATTGGCTACGTCAGATGGTAAGCGATCGCCAAATGCCCACGATACTATAGGAATCCGATTTGATTACTGAACTTACTTGCGTAGGGAGAATAGGGAATAGGGAATACATGTGTACTGAGTTTTTTCATGTAATCAAATACAAGTCTTATATGCGCTCAACACTTGCCAAGTACTTAAAACTTACTTTTAATCTAAAAATCTAAAATCTAAAATCTAAAATCTAAAATTGCTATGCGAGCCAGAATTGAAAATAAAATACTTTTGATCCACCACGAAGATTTACCAGAGTTTAAGAAGGGTGGTTCGGTAGTGCGGAACTCTTATTTTTGGGCGCTACGTTCAATTGCTGGTCAAGCTTCGCGTTATCGTGATTGGGAATATGAACCGGAAGTTTGGCTAGCGCTGTCACGAATGCTTTTGTCGTTTGCGGAATCTGGGTATTTGGGTCTTAGAGAAACCTTACTAGAGTTTCCTATATCTCAAGGGGAAATTCCGAATTTGCTGCGAGATGTGTCTACTTTTGAATAGGGTTAAGTAGATGGCCGTCAATATTTGTCATTGGGATAAGGCAGGGAGCAGGGAGCAGGAGTTATTTCTCCTTCATCTCCATCACTCGCTACTCAGCACTCAGCACTGAGTATGGTGCTTGCACTCATTGGGCACTCGAATGACTTTCAATGCGTCACGATTAGCCATCACAAAACCTATTTAACAGCAATCCTCAAGCAAAGATAGTTGTGAGAAAACAATTAAGATGTACCAGTTAGTGGAGGAGAAGAACGTGAAAACAGCGGTTATTACTAAAATATTACTTACATCCATCAGTTTGTTAGCTTTATTTGCTCCAGGTAAAGCATCGGCTCAACTCATACCACAACCTTGGGTTTCAGTGGGTGGAAAAGATGGTGATATAACTTATGCTGTAGGAGCTAGAGCTTTAAATTTTGGGGTTGAAGTAGGAACTGGCCCTGATGGTGCTACAGGAGTAGATGTTTTAAAATTTATCAGTTTGCCTGTAATTTCACCCTATGTAGGAGTTGGACTTTATTCTGAGGATAAAGGTGTTGCAGTTTCAGGCGGCGTTCAGGTAGGTGCTACAGATAACGTTTTTGTTGGTGCTGGTTACAATTCTATTCGTGGCTTTAACGGGCAACTGGGAATAAGATTTTAACTAATTACAGCTGTATAAAAAGTTTAGAGAGTCAAAAAAATTCTCTATTCTGACTCCCATAGCGTTTCCCGACCTAGTAAAGTACACCCGTAGGGGCAGGCATGCCCCTACACCTTGCGATGTAATGTTGTACCTCATCTGAATGGGAACCCCTATAACTGTTTCTTCGTATGATGTCTACTACGAGCTACGCTGACGCATTTGTAATTCTTGAGATATAAGTTTCAATAATAATTGTTGATGTGAATGGATAAAAAAGTGATCGCTGTTGAACTCATGTAACGAGAAAGCAGCGATTGTTTGCTCTCGCCATGCTTGCAGAGCCTCATGACTAACTTCTTGATCTTGCAAACCACCAAAAACAGTAATAGGACATTCCAATGGCTGTTTTTGAGTATAAATATAAGTTTCCAGAATGGCAAAATCTGCCCGTAAAATCGGGAGGAAAATTTCCATCAGTTCTGCGCTCTCTAGTACTGCTTTGGGTGTACCGTTCAGCTTGCGTAGTTCGTCCTGCAAATCATGGTCTGATAGGAGGTGGAGAAGTGGTTTTGTGAATTGGATTTGTGGGGCGCGACGAGCAGATATGAAGAGGTGAAAAGGAGCAAGACTATACTGAGAGCGAAGTAGATGAGTTAACTCGAAGCTAACTAATCCGCCCATACTATAACCGAAAAAGGCGAATGGCTTATCTAAATATGGGATGAGAACTGGAGCGATCGCTTCAACAAGAAGTTCTAATCGCGTAAATGGTGCTGAATTAATCTGTTTTCCCCGTCCTGGATATTCCACAGCACAGACTTCAACGTTACTAGGTAGATTATTAGGCCATGTACGAAAAATTGCCGAGCTACCACCAGCATAAGGGAAGCAGAATAAACGCAAGTTGGCTTGAGGATTTGTTTGGGGACGGATAACCCAGGAATTAAAGGTCATTTTTTACTAGAAATTTGTTGTTTCTCTACTATCTAAATCTATAAATCTGGTTTGATGATGGAAAATGTTTTACAGCAATCTACGCGATCGCTGAGAGCGAGTCATCTGCCAAAGAGAGACGCAGCGAGTCAATTCAGTAAGTAGATACTTGTAATCTTCATAAATTCAGTATTTTTCGCTAGGGTAGAAAAAAGCAACTTTTGATAAACTAAGAGCGCATTTTGTATCAGATGTGTTCTCACTGACTTGCGGCTGGATTTCTTGTTTTTGATGAAAAAACACCGACTGAAAAAATTCAACAGCGAGTTTTACCATGATTGCGACACCTGAATTAAGATACTTTAACTGGGTTAAACAAAAATTCCACCGGCTTAGTATTCGGCAAAAAATTTTCTGTGGGTACGGGCTAGCTTTGGGAATTGCAGTTTTAGGAACAACGGCGGGGTTGGTAATAGGCGATCGCTATTTTCAACAAGCTAGACAACAGATGAACTTGGTAGACGAAGAAGGAAGCTTGTTAAGTGGTCTGCAAGGCAAACTGTTGGAAATACAGATCCACAAACAAGAAATAGTGTCTTTTTTGCAGCAGCCGCAAGCTTTGCAAAGGGGAGTTTCTAATTTTAAAAGCGATCTAGCGGAAGCTGAAACGTTGCTTTCTCAAGTACAGGAATTTAGTCAAACTAATTCGCAAAGAGATTTACAAGCTCTCCTCACAAAACATAACAGCCCAATAACTGAATATTTTGAACAACTCAGGGGGCTGATTCGGAAAATTTTGCCATTAAGTTTACAGCCAGAGGGAGCGATAAAAGCACAGCAATTAATCTCGACATTCAGCCAAAGTCAGGATGCTCTCAAGTTTTATCAGTTTGCCCATGAGTTAGCCGACTTTGCTAAAACACTTCAAAAACGCCAAGGGCAGGCTGATCTAGCCCAAAAAAAGGCTGCGTTGATTCAAACTCAGATTATTATTGCTAGTATGCTGATGTCAGTGGCGCTCGCAGCTATCTTAGCTTTCTACACAAGTAAAATCATCGCCTATCCCATCAATGCGGTGACAAATATTGCCCAAAAAGTTACCCAAGAAGCTAATTTTGACTTGCAAGCACCTGTAATTACACAAGATGAAGTAGGGGCTTTAACTAGCTCCCTTAATCAACTTATCCAACAGGTGAAGCACCTTTTAGAAGAACAGCAAGCCGAGTCCCAAATCAGACTGATTCAAAGTGAAAAAATGTCTAGTTTAGGAAGGATGCTTGCTGGTGTGGCCCACGAAATTAATAATCCGATAAATTTCATTTCTGGCAACCTTGTACACGCAAAAATCTATACTGACGACCTATTAACCTTACTGCAAACATATAAAACCGAAGTTCCTCACCCTTCCGCAACTATACAAACACTAGCAGAAGAAATTGATTTGGAGTTTTTGGAAGGAGATTTACCAAAACTCTTCAACTCAATGAAAGTTGGCGCTGACCGCACACGAGAAATTGTGCGGAGTTTGAAAGATTTCTCTCGTTTAGATGATGGTGAAGCGCAGTTAGTAGACCTACATGCTTGTTTAGATAGTACACTGTTGATTCTCAATAATCGCCTGAAGAATGGGATTAACCTGATTCGCAACTATGGAGAGATTCCAGCGATTCCAGGCTATACAGGTTTACTTTATCAGGTATTTATGAATCTTCTTAGCAATGCCATTGATGCCTTAGAGGAAAAATTGGCTGAGAATCCCGAATTTTTAGCTGAAATTGCTATTATTACAGAATGCTGTCAGGATGATTTAGCGATCGTGCGAATAGCAGACAACGGCTCTGGTATTTCACCAGAAAATCAGAAAAAGATATTTGAAACATTTTTTACAACCAAACCGCGAGGCATTGGTACCGGTTTGGGGCTAGCGATCGCATATCAAATTGTGGTAGAAAAACATCAGGGTAAAATTACCTGCCAATCTGAGTTAAATCGAGGAACAGAGTTTGCGGTGGCTTTGCCCACCGTAGGTATCACTTTACCCACCGCAAGTATCGCTTTACCGATTTCTCATCCTTGAGCTAGTAGCTTTTGAAATTTTAAGTGTTCTAATCTTTTAGTATACTCATAAAAGTCAGTGTACATAAAAAACTCCAAACCAGTTTTGGCAAGGTTTTTGAGAACAAAGAGAGAAACAACTTATGGGACTTTTCGATCAAATTCTTGGTGCTGTCACTAATCCCAATCAACAGGGCAGTTTAGGTCAACTGGGAAGTATTATTAATACTGTACAGCAATTGAGCCAAAGCACAGGTGCAGACCCTTCTACCATCCAATCAGTTTTGTCAATCGTCGGTGGTCAAGTGCGTTCTACTCTACAAGACAAGCAAGCTACAGATGGTAATGAAGCCGCACAAAATCTAGTGAGTCAATATGCTGGTACTTTTCCCAACCCCGAAGCCGTCGATTCGCTATTTTCTCCTCAGATACAACAGCAGGTAGCTGAAGTTGCTGCCCAACGCACTGGATTAGATGCTGGTATAGTTCAACAATTGCTGCCTTTAGCCGTACCTTTGGTACTAAATTTTCTACAATCAGGTGCTAATACCCAGAATCCCCAAGCTAGCGGAAATCCTGTATTGAATTCCTTCTTGGATGCTGATGGCGATGGTGATGTCGATATCGCTGATGCGATCCAAATGGCTAGTCGATACATCAGACAATAACACTTTTCCCCATTCCCCACACATCGACAATTAGTCCTTGCTAGATTCTTAGCTAAGACATAGGCTGAGAACATGAGAAATTTGTAAATATAAATTCAGGCAGTCTATGTCTAAATTGTTTGACTGTATCACTAAGGAACTACAAGACTTTATTGCTGCCCAACACCTTTTTTTTGTTGGTTCTGCACCTTTGAGTCCTACAGGTCATGTTAACCTTTCCCCTAAAGGTTTTAACTGCTTTCGCATCCTCTCTCCCAACCGAGTAGGTTACTTAGACCTTACAGGCAGTGGTAACGAAACATCAGCCCATTTGCAAGAAAATGGGCGGATAACCTTCATGTTTTGTGCTTTTCAAGAACCTCCGTGTATCCTGCGTCTTTATGGTCAAGGAACCACGATTTTACCGAGTTCTCCAGACTGGGACTCGCTGTATTCTCTTTTTTTGCCGATACCTGGAACTCGTCAAATTATCGTCGCTGACATTGAAAAAATCCAGACCTCCTGTGGTTTTGGTATACCACTCTATGAATATCAAGGTCAACGCCAAACTTTAGTAAACTGGGCTAGTAAAAAAGGCGAAGAGGGAGTTCGAGAATATCAACAGCAAAAAAATCTTGTCAGCATTGACGGTTTAGCAACACCACTGAGTAGATTACCCTAACTTTTGGTTTATATAAACGATGTGGTTTTGAAGTCGTCCGTGGCAGTGAGATAATCAACCGAGTGGGCGGAATCTCTCTCAAGATGAAAATTGATTTTTAAACTGAGAGTTCTTTTCTTACAGGCTGAGTATTGTCATGCCAACCCGACTGTAATGCCTGAACATCCAAGCGACATAATTTTACTTTATTGATGATCTTCGTCCATAATTGTAGGAATATCTCTTTTATTTACATCTCGAATTAAAATATTCTTACCCTTCATCTTCTCGCGATTTACTATTTTACTAAAACTCGTATTGGGGAATAATTTCTATTTCATTCTTGGCTGCATTTATCCACTCTTGTATTGCTGGAAGTGCCAAAACTGCCTCAAGATAATCTCTAGAAACAGTATCTAACTGCACATCATAGGCTAAAAACCGCAGAACAACTGGAGCAAAAAACGCATCAGCAATGGTGAACTCGCCAAACAAAAAATTGCCACCAGCCCCAAATTTTTGACGTGATTCTTGCCAGATACTCGTAATGCGGTCAATGTCTTGTTGCACACCTAATGCTAAACCTTTCCCAGGGTATTTAGTACGACAATTCATTGGCATATTCTGACGCAAATTTTGAAACCCTGAGTGCATTTCTGCACTAATGGAACGGGCTAATGCTCTTGCAGACTTATTTTCTGGCCACCATTGCAGAGTCGGAAAGGTTTCAGCTAGATATTCACAAATAGCGAGAGAATCCCACACCGATTGTGTATCGTGCAATAACACAGGTACTTTTCCTGATGACGAGTATTGCCGAATTTTCGATGAAAAATCTGGGTTTTTGTAGAGAGGAATCCGAATTTCATTGAATTCCAAACCGAATTGTTTCATCGCTAACCAAGGACGGAGCGACCAAGATGAATAATTTTTGTTGCCGATTACCAAAGTAAGTTTCGTCATATTTTTAATACCTATAAAGCTGTTCAATCCACATAGACACATCAGTTTCAGAACCCGAAGAAAAAGATTTTCCGGTTACAGGATCGTAAGCTTGCCAATAGATATTACCTTGGCGATCAACCTTTTGCCAAACTTGTAATTCATTAGGATTTGATAGAAGTTTTTCGACAAATTTTTCCCAAATCAAATGCAGAGATTTCCATAAGTTTGAGTGATTTTTTTTCTGTAATGATGGACTACAATTTATTTCTATATCTTCTGTTGATAGACACCTAATATCATTGTTCATAAAATTATTCCTGAAAGTTGCTCAGTAAGTAAAACAGTAACAACATCTCAGTTAGGAATCAAATCATGGCTTGTATAGGTTCTATAAATCCCATTTATAGATATGAGAAATCACTAATACAACCTTTTTGCCACAATAAAGTCAGGATGTGTATACCCTTGTTCTTATCAATTGCCTATGAAACTCTCCCAACTCCGAGCCATAGTTGCAGTAGCAGATCGTGGTAACTTTAGTGAGGCAGCCTTAGAATTGCAGCTTTCCCAGCCTGCAATTAGTCATGCGATCGCCACTCTAGAAGAAGAATTAGGTGTGCCTTTATTTGCCAGAGGTCGTCACGGTGCTGTGCTGACACCTGCTGGAGAGCGCATTTTATATCATGCACGTCAAGCAATGCAGCATCTAGAAATGATGCAGCACGAAGCAAACCTACATAAAGGTTTACACGGTGGTCATGTGCGAATTGCGGCTTTTCGGAGTGTCGCCACCCATCTATTGCCAAAAGCGATCGCCCAATTTCACAATCAATTCCCAGAGATTGCTGTCACAATCATAGAGTGTGCTGCTTTCACAGATGTAGAACAGTGTTTGCATGATGGGCGTGCCGATATTGGTATTACCTGTCTGCCAACTGGTGAAGAATTTGACACCTGGGAAATTTTTCGGGATGAATATGTAGCTTTACTACCACCACATACCAAAATTACCAGTCCGAAAATTACTTGGGAAGACATAGCAGCCTATCCGCCAGTTTTGCTTCCTTGTACACCTTGCGGACGCATTCTTCACAACCACCTGAAGACTTTAGTAATTCCAATCCATACTGCTACCGACATTCAAGAAGATTCCACAGTCGTTAGTATGGTGAATCAAGGATTGAGAGCAGCTATTATGCCTCGTTTAGCCGCTGTACCCATTCCTCCAAAGGTGCAAGTATACAGTTTACCTGCACCACTTGAAAGAGTCATTGCAACTGCAATTTTATCTAATGCCCTGCAAGTACCTGCGGTGTTCACATTTCTGGAGATGTTGAGTAAATTTGATTTTTATAGTTTAGCTAAATTCACTTATTGAACACATCCGAATTACGAATTACTTAAACCAATGCCTCCTTTAGCGAATTCTTCAACAGTTTTTTGTGAGAATTCATGAGTTGCGATCGCCTGCAACATTGCCAATGGTAAAGTCAGATGATGCGCCCCGGCTTGCAATGAGGCGGCTGCTTCTTCAGGAGATTTGATACTAGCTGCCAAGATTTCCGTATCACTACCTTTGAGTATGCTAGCCATATCCCGCACCAAAGCAATACCGTCGCCTAACAATCGGGTAGCGCGATTTACATAAGCGATCGCAATTTTAGCACCTGCTTCCCGTGCTACTGCTGCTTGTGCTGCACTATAAATCGCTGTCACCGAACAGGTAATTTCTGGTGATAGACTCGCCACCACTTCAAAACCTAACGGTGTTGCGGGAATTTTCAAAATTGTTTGTGAACCAATAATCTCGAAAGCTTTTCTACCTTCAGCTATCATCCCAGCTTTATCAGATGCCACAAGTTGATAGTATAACGGGCCATTTGTCAAGGCGACCAATTTTTTGAGCGTGGTTTCTGGTGGGGTATCGCTTTGAGACAACAGCGTGGGATTTGTGGTAATGCCTTTCACCCATCCCCAAAGCTTAACAACTTCAGCTTCCGATGCGATCGCTGAGTCTAGATATAGTGCCATAATTTGTCCCCTTAATGCTCTTACCGAACAAGGCAAAAGTAAAAAGTTAAAAGGCAAAAGAAAGAATAAGAAAAATGGTCTAAAGCCCCTAAATTTATTTATGAGGATTATCTTTTTACTTTTTACTTTTTACTTTTTACTTCTTAATATAACTCTGTATTTACCTGCGAGTCATAGCCATTACCGCGTTAACCGTAAGCTCCGGTAAATCCCCCAAGGTTGGTAAAATATCTTCTGTGGAACAAACCAGTGGTAGATCATCTCCAAGCCATACCCAAATCTGTTGGCGAGTTATATCTATTAGCCAAGCTAATTCTGTTCCGTTGCTGAGACAGTGGAGAATTTTGTTTTGCAAGTCTAGGGTGCTTTGATCAGGAGAGCGAATTTCAATTAACCAGTCAGGCGCTCCCTCTAGAGGGTCATCTTTATCGTCAAGGCGATCGCAAGCTATAACGGAAATATCTGGTACTGGGGAGTAGGGAGGTATAATACAACGCAGTTCTTGTACAGCTTCAAACTGCTCGGTATGACTATTTATGTAGTTTACTAAATTACGTTGTAGCCGCGAGTGGAAAAGGGTTGGCATTGGTTTTTCCAGCACTTGCCCGTTAATTAACTCCCATGCGGGGGAAGCCTCAATGTTAGGTTGAGAGAGAAACTCGGCTAAAGGGGTCGTTGCAACTGACTTCATCACTTATGAGAGCATAGATTCTTGCCGCACTTTTATATTAAACTACTTCCAACTCAAGAATAGTATGTAGGGAACCGGATTAACAATTCAAAATTCAAAATGACGCTCGATGACTCGCTCTAAGCGAAGCCATGCCGAAGGCTTTACGCTGCGCTAACAAAATTCAAAAAGTCCCCCAATTTATTGGAGGATTTAGAGGGATCTCCAACTTTTAATACCGATAAGCGGACTTTTAAAACATCTTCTCAGGGATAATCCTTGTTATACAGCAGCCTACACGGAGAATTTAAGATGACATCTCCAGAAACGGTCTTATGGCTACAAGAACGCACCAGTTTAGGGATTCTCTCACCTGAAGTGTTAAATGCGATCGCCCAAGTAATTGAAGAACAAGTAGTGAGTGCCGAAACTGACTTAGTTAGCGAAGGCACTCCTCCAGAAGCCCTTTATATTCTCGTGGAAGGTCAACTCGAAAGCAATAGCACTAATCCAGCCTTAGCTTGTGGATTCCTCCCCGGATCAGTGATTGAACTCAAACAATTACTGCTGGAAGAATTAACTCCATTCACAATTACTACGGTGACAGAATGTCATTTATGGGTTATACCTGCTGCTAAATTTCGTGCTTTAGTCACCCAATACCCCGAAATTGCTCAGGCTTTTTCTCGCCAATTGGTTCAAGAATTAGCTCAAGTAACATCTGCACTTAGCTATGAGCAAGAACGTTCCGTAGCTTTGCGACCCTATTTAGTTACCAAAGCGCAACGGGGAATTGTCGGTACAAGTCGCTATGCTATGCGGCTACGGGAGCAAATTCGCGAAGCGGCGGCTGACCGCAAATCTGTGGATATTTTCGGAGAACCAGGGTTAGAAAAAGACAATATAGCAGCTCTCATCCACTTTGGTTCGCCAAAACGGCGAGAACCAATTATTAAAGTCAATTGTGGGATTCTTCAAACTAGCGGTGCAGATTTATTCGGTCGCGCTGGCGGTAAAGCAGGATTGTTGGAATGGTTGGGGGAAGGTACTCTTGTTCTCAACAACATCCAAGAATTGCCCGAAGAATTATTACCTCCGGTGACGCAGTTGCTCAAAACTGGGACATATACCCCCGCAAGTCGTTCTGGAGAGCCAGCCGCCCAACCTCGCCCCAGTAAAGCCAGAATTCTGATTGTTTCAGAAAAAACTCAGCCAACGATTGAACGTTCTGTTGGTCACATTATTAAAGTCCCACCGCTACGGGTGCGGAAAGCTGATATTCAGGTACAGGTAGAATATTATACTAGTCTCTACACTCGATCTAGAGGCGTTTCTAAACCGCATATTACACCCGAAGCCTTGCGTCGCCTACAATCTTATGATTTTCCTGGCAACCTCAAGGAATTAAAAAATCTCGTAGAAAGAGCGATCGTGCAAGCGGAGGGTGCTAATGAATTAACAGAAGAAATTTTCTGGCCAGCCGAAACAAAGAAAAAACGATTTCGATTGAATCTGTTAAATGCCTATCCGCCTTTACGGCGGTTTTTACGTAGTCCTTGGTGGCCCGATCGCATTAACTATGGTTTGACTGCAACGGTTTTTGCGATTATTGTTGCAGTGTTATTTATTGGGCCACAAACCCGCGATCGCAATTTCGTATTAAATCTATTTTGGGCTTGGTGGTGGCCTTTCTTCTTATTTCTCTTTCCCTTTTTGGGTCGTATCTGGTGTTCTGTTTGTCCTTTCATGATTTACGGAGAAATTACCCAAAAGCTATCTTTATGGTTGTGGCCTCGAAAACTCAAGCGCTGGCCGAGAGAGCAAGCTGAGAAATGGGGCGGATGGTTCATGTTTGGGTTATTCTCCCTAATTTTCTTATGGGAAGAACTCTGGCATTTAGAAAATACTGCCTACCTTAGCGCTTGTTTGCTGCTGTTGATTACCGCCGGGGCGATGATTTTCTCGGCTCTTTTTGAGCGGCGGTTTTGGTGTCGTTATCTCTGTCCCATCGGCGGGATGAATGGTTTATTTGCCAAACTTTCCATGACGGAACTCCGGGCACAGCAAGGTATTTGTTCTGCCAGTTGCACCACCTATCAGTGCTATAAAGGTGGCCCGCAAAAGGGCGAAGGGCTGGAAACGAATGGATGTCCCTTATACTCTCACCCAGCGCAGTTAGAAGATAACCGAGATTGCGTACTGTGCATGACTTGCCTCAAAGCCTGTCCCCATCGTTCTGTTGAATTCAACTTGCGTCCTCCTGGAATTGAACTGTGGACAACTCATGTACCCCGCACCTATGAAGTAGCATTACTATTTTTGCTGTTGGGTGGTATATATCTGCATCGCTTGCCAGAATTGCTGTCTTGGTTGGGGTTACAAGTGGATTTAACTCAGTTTTGGCAGCATTTGGGATTATCGTTGCTAGTGTTAATTATCCCAGCGATTTTTACCTTTGCCGCCTATGGCTTGCTCCAAGTGTTAAATTTTAACCGTAAGCCTCGAAAATTTGTAGAACTTGCTTATGGCTACTTACCATTGGTATTGGGGGGAAACTTGGCTCACTATCTGCGCTTGGGCTTAGGCGAAGGCGGGCGAATTTTACCTGTTACCTTTGCTACCTTTGGTATGGGTGGTGAACAACTGCCAATATTGGTTGCTCATCCAGCAGTAATTGCCTTTTTGCAAGGTACAACGATCATTTTCTCAGTGTTAATGACTATATTATTAACGCAAAAAATTGCAAAGCAACCAGCAAAAGCGCTCCTTTGGCAACACCTAGCAGCGATTGGGTTGGGAGTTAGTATGTGGGCAATTATCGTCTTTTGAGTTTCGCATCTTCCACCAGGCGGTTTCTAATCGCCTGGCTAGGTGCAAAATGTAAGTTAAGAACATTCTTCCCTACGAACGTGATAGAAAATACTTATATCATTTATGATTTTTGACTCAATAGTATAAGGATTACAGATAATGCACGTTCTAAAAAGATCCATCAAACCAGCAACCTATATATCGTTTCTCTACATTTACCAAACTACTTGGGGGACTGCGGGTGATATTTGTTTAATCCGTGAATCTGTAGCTAATGATAGTACAGCGAAGTTTATCGGGCACAAAATCGAACTCGCAATTCCAAGAGGGTTGGAGCGCGATCGCATCGCCAACTGTCCGATAATCAAAGTTGCAGGCAATGTTGGCGACGGACATCCTAAAGAACACCCCTTGGAATGGGAAGCTTATGAAGGTGTAGATCCAGAACTAGCTCTAGCAGCTCTCAAACCTTGGGGCTTCAAGTTAATTGAACTCTAATGTGGTGATTTGATTATTAACATTTTTGTCGTAAGTAGGTGGGTGTCAATATTTGTCGTTGGGATAAGGCAGGAGGCAGGAGGGTTTCAGTCTCGTTCATTTTTGCCCACAACAAGGCACAAGGTTTGTACCTTTCTTCTTCCTGCCACATAATTATTGTATGAAAAATATCACTCAAAAACCCACAAAGTCAACAGCCTAGTCTAGCTCTGTATTTATCGTAAATTAGTCGGACTTTTATTGAGGATGTTTACGCAATCCCCGATCTAATATGTAAAATGGTCAGCGTATCAAGCTTTGCTCCAGGCGATCGCTTTATGGCCATTACAAAACGGCGACTACCGACATTTTTAGAGTTTGGCAAAAGTCCCAATCTTTCCCAAAAACTCATGCTCATCGGGTTAGCCATTACCCTATTTTTCATCTTCCTGGCATTCTTCGCTCCCGTATTGCAGGCTTGGGGATGGCTGCAAAACCCGAAAGATTTTCTCTCTAATCCAATTCACGAGCCACCCTCAGCTAAACATTGGTTTGGTACTAGTCGCCTGGGTTATGATGTGTTCTCCCGGACATTGTTCGGCGCTCAAGCTGCTTTGCAGGTGGTGATTTTGGCAACGGCGCTGAGTATGATTATCGGTGTGCCTTTGGGGATGCTGAGTGGTTATCTTGGCGGGAAATTGGATAAAGTGTTGCTGTTCATTATGGATAGCATCTACACTCTACCAGGGCTACTGCTGTCTGTGACACTGGCGTTTGTGGTGGGGCGTGGGATATTAAATGCAGCGATCGCTATTAGCATTGCCTACATCCCCCAATATTACCGCGTTGTTCGCAACCACACCGTCAGCGTGAAAACGGAAGTATTCATCGAAGCTGCTCAAGCAATGGGCGCTTCTACTTGGGTTGTGCTTTCTCGTTATCTGTTTTTCAACGTCATTCAAAGCGTACCCGTTCTATTTACACTCAACGCCGCTGATGCGATTTTGGTGTTGGGCGGTTTGGGCTTTTTGGGGCTAGGGCTTCCCGAAGAGGTGGCAGAATGGGGACATGATTTAAAACAAGCCCTAGAAGCTCTACCTACTGGCATTTGGTGGACTACACTTTTCCCTGGTTTGACGATGACATTTATGGTGGTAGGGTTATCACTACTTGGTGAGGGGTTAAATGAATTTGTCAATCCCCGATTACGAAGAGAAAATAGAATCCGAAAGTAGTCATTGGTCATTAGTCATTAGTCATTAGCAAAAGACAAATGACAACGGACAAAGGACAAATAAACAATAGAGAGATTTGTATGAAAGATAATCTAACGTTAATTGCTGCCGCTACTGGCGGGTTTATCCTTTCCGTTGCTCTTGCTGGTATCTTAAGAGGTGCGCCCATTACAGCTTGGCAGGAGCAATCGAGTTTTCGTACCACAACTGTTGCTAATCTACAAAGAGTGGAGTTGAAAACCCAGCGTCTTAATATCGGTGGTGAAAACGACTCGCACTCAATAGAATAGAAAATTTAGATTAGAATTTTTTGGCGCTAAGAGGCTAAGTACAGACTTGCGGAAAATAATGGCGAATTGAGGGGTGAAATTTAAACGCAGAGGGGCGCAGAGGTAAGCGCAGAGGGTACGCAAAGGCTTGGTGTGAGGTTTTAAAGTGGTGAGTTCTCAAGTAATTGGCATTGATGTCGGGGGAACAGCAATTAAGCTGGGGCGTTTTGCAGATGATGGTACTTGTCTCTTATCTTTGACTGTGGCATCTCCCCAGCCGACAACGCCGGAGGCGGTGCTGGCGGTGATGGTAGATGCGATCGCACAAATTGATCCAGATAATCAAGCTGTTGCGATTGGTGTTGGTACTCCTGGCCCATCAGATGCCGCAGGACGTATTGCTAAAATCGCCATTAACTTGCCTGGATGGATCGACGTGCCTTTAGCAGATTGGTTAGAAGCTAAAATTGGCAAACCGACGGCGATCGCTAACGATGCTAATTGCGCTCTTTTGGGAGAAGCTTGGCTGGGAGCCGGTCGCCACTTTCAAAATCTGATTCTGCTAACTTTAGGTACTGGGGTTGGTGGCGCAATTATCCTCGATGGCAAACTATTTATTGGACATCAAGGAGCCGCCGGCGAATTGGGTTTAATTTCATTAAATCCTGATGGCCCAATCTGTAATAGTGGCAATCACGGCTCTTTGGAACAATATGCCTGTGCGACTGCAATTCGCCGTCGCACTCTTAAAGAACCCATTGAATTAGGTTTTCTTGCCCAACAAGGAGATGGTACAGCATTGACTTTTTGGCAAGAGTATGGTAAATACTTGGGAATTGGTTTGACCAGTTTGATTTATGTACTCACACCGCAAGCGATCGTGATTGGTGGCGGTATCAGTGGTAGCTTTGAGTTTTTCTTACCAGGTGTAAAGGCAGAAATTGAGAAGCGAGTGCAGCCTTTATCACGAGTGGATTTACAAATATTGCCAGCGGAGTTAGGCAATTTTGCAGGGATGGTAGGTGCAGCAAAGTTGGCATGGCAACGCTATTCGGAATGTTAGATTATGGTTCAAACAATCCCAGCGAGAGATATAAGTCTTTACGAATTAGAAGAAAAATTTGGTTTGCAACTTGCCACAGATATTAATTTCTTTCCAGAATGGACAGAAAATTTACCAACTCTGGCAGATAGTGAAAAGCAAGCAATCGCACGAGTCAAAAGCAACTATTTAAACTTGAATAAGCACCGTCTGATGTCAGAAGAGGCGGTAAAGATGGTAGTGCTATCTCCTCTACTCGATTTAGCTGGGTTTTATCAACCTCCTTTTGAGATTGAAACCGAGACTTCTGTGGAGATTTCTGCCGAAGACGAAAGCTTTCTCGTTAAAGGAAACATTGATGTTCTTGTTATCCAAAAACGTTTTTGGGTACTTGTCATCGAATCTAAAAGCAGTAAATTTGATGTGATGACAGCCCTACCTCAAGCACTCGCTTATATGCTTGATCGGCCAAATCCTGCACAACCAACTTTTGGTTTACTAATCAACGGGAGAGAATTTGTTTTTGTCAAATTTACTCAACAAGAACATCCTTGGTATGCCCGATCTGATGCGCTATCAATTGAACGTGATTCAGAACTGCACCAAGTACTCACTATATTGAAGCGCCTTGGAGAATTAATTGTGCTTTTACCCACTGAGAATTAGGGATTGAGGCTTATCATCTACCTATACTTGCAACTCAAATCCAGGTAATATATCTTCTCCAGAAAGAATCGCCGGCATTTGCATAACTTCTACAGCTTTTTCGAGTCGGTAAATTTCCACTTGCTTATCTTGAGGATTAATTAGCCAACCCAAACGCAAACCATTTTCTATGTATTCCTGCATTTTCGCTTGGATAGGTGCAAGCCGATCTGTCTCGGAACGTAATTCAATTGCAAAATCGGGTACAAGTGGCGGAAATTTTTTTCGTTGTTCTAGTGTTAAAGCTTCCCACCGTTCTAACTTTACCCAAGCCGCATCAGGAGAACGTTTTGCACCATTTGGAAGTATAAAGATAGTTGAAGAACTAAAAACTTTCCCTAATTTGGCTTGACGATTCCAGATTTCTAAATCGGTAATTAGTCCAGCTTCTTGGTTTCCGCTTTCTCCTCCTACTGGTGGCATAATAATTAATTCTCCGGCTGCATTCATTTCCAGGCTTAAATCGCTATTGGCAACACACAATTGATAAAACTGCTCATCGGTTAAATGAGCAATCGGTTCTAGATTCAGAACAACAGTATTCATTGAATCTTTCCTCGTGCCTTTATTGCTAACTTCGTTATCTTTAGTTAAAAGTTTAGCAAGAGTAAGTTCTTCGTTCACACTAAGACAAAGAATATCCTGTTGCTTTCTGAACGTATTTCACGACTTTTTCATAAGATTCAGGATTACTCACAGGGTTGATGATGATGGGAATAGTGCCATCTGGCAACCAAAAAGTTATCCTACCGTTCGGTTCATGACAAAAGGAACTGATACAGTTGAGATTAATTACATATTCATTTTTTTCGTAATTTATTCTTACCCAGTGGGCATGATCTAATTCTAATCCTGTCACACATTCTAAATAATCAAAAATCTTTTGATAATCTTCCAAATTACTTTGCGGGTTAATCACTATAGGAATGGCACTATCGGGTAGCCAAAAAGTCACCCTGCCATTGAGTTCATAACAAAAAGCATGGACACGCTCAAAATTCACCACATATTCTTTCCTCTCGTAAAGGATTTTCACCCAGTACGCCACAACATCTCCTCAAGTCCGAAATTTACGAATGATGCACCCTGGATGTCCAAATCTACTGAAGCCCTAAGTTAATGTTGCAATTAATTTTGTTAGCGCAGCGTAAAGCCTTCGGCATGGCTTCGCTTAGAGCGAGTCTGCGAGCGTCATTTTGAATTTTGAATTTTTATGACACCTCCAATGGTGTTGGTGTACCAGATGTAGAAAGAGAAAGAGCGATCGCTGTTTGAATGAATCCTTTAAATAAGGGATGAGGGGTACTGGGGCGTGATTGAAATTCTGGATGAAATTGACAAGCAAGAAAGAATGGGTGCTTGGGTAATTCCACAATTTCAACTAAGCGTCCATCAGGAGAAGTACCACTAATCACATAGCCGGACTTTAACAACAAATCGCGGTAATCATTGTTGAACTCATATCGATGTCGATGTCGTTCATAAATCACATCTTCTTGATAGAGCTTGAAAGCTAAAGTATCAGGGAGAACACGACAAGGGTATAGTCCTAAGCGCATTGTACCCCCTAAATCCACTACTTCTTGCTGTCCTGGCAATAAATTAATTACGGGATCAATTGTATAGGGGTCAAATTCAGCACTGTTTGCACCTGTTAATTCCCCTACGTTTCTGGCCCATTCAATCACAGAACATTGCATACCCAGGCATAAACCCAAAAAGGGGATTTGGCGATCGCGCGCGTATTTAATGGCGGCAATTTTGCCATCGACTCCCCGAACCCCGAAACCTCCTGGCACAACTATGCCATCGACACCCTGAAGATGAGTTTCAGCTGATTCAGTTTCCAAATCTTCTGAATTTATCCAACGCAGACGCAGTTTGCCATAAGTGGAGATTGCCGCATGGTTCAGGGCTTCTACTACAGATAGGTAGGCATCACTTAACTGTACATATTTCCCAACAATGGCAATTTCTACCTCGTGCTTGGGACTATGTAAACGTTGTACCAGGGTTTGCCACTGCGTCAAATCTGGTTTACGTTGTTCCATTTGCAGCAAGTTCAGCACTTGTTCTGCCATTCCTTCGCGTTCTAGATTTAGCGGTACTTCATAGATACTTTTGGCATCTTGGGAAGTGATGACGCATTCTTCCGGGACATCGCAAGATCCCGACAATTTCTGTTTTAATCCTTTGGGTAAAGGGCGATCGCTCCGACAAACTAAAATATCTGGTTGAATACCAATGGATCTCAGTTCTTTAACTGAATGTTGTGTCGGCTTAGTTTTCATCTCACCCGCTGAGGCAATCCACGGTACCAGCGTTACATGCATATACAGCACATTCTGCCGTCCCACCTCTTTACGGAACTGGCGAATTGCTTCCAAAAACGGTAGTGATTCAATATCTCCCACCGTCCCGCCGATTTCTGTAATTACTACAGAGGGATTTGTACTTTTAGCAACTCGTAGAATCCGGTCTTTAATTTCATTGGTAATATGAGGAATTACCTGGACAGTACCGCCATTGTAGTCTCCGCGCCGCTCTTTATTGATGACTGCCTGGTAAATTGAGCCAGTAGTGACACAGTTCAACCGCGACATTGAGGTATCGGTAAAGCGTTCGTAATGACCCAAGTCTAAATCTGTCTCAGCCCCATCCTGGGTAACGAATACTTCCCCATGTTGAAAGGGACTCATCGTACCAGGATCGATATTAATATAAGGGTCGAGTTTGAGAATCGACACCGAATATTCGCGCGACTTGAGCAAACGCCCTAGACTTGCTGCTACAATGCCCTTACCAATACTGGAAACAACGCCTCCAGTAACAAAGATAAACTTAGTCATAGTAGTTTGAATTTCTAACAACTTCTAAAAATACATCCCGTCATTGTGCCACAGTTATTGTGGTGTAATCTTCTGTGATTTGCTGTGAAAAACCTTCTAGGATTAGTAATATTAGGCTTTATTCTCTCCTCCTCAATAGCATTGGCACAGCCATCTCTTATAGTTATTTTTCCCCAGACAAACTACCAGACAAGTGCCCAAAAAATCTTCTTTCTGGGCACTGCACCACCAGATGGTCAGGTTTTGATCAATAGTAAGCCAATTACCCGCAGCAAAGCTGGTCATTTTTCCCCTAGTTTCCCCTTGCAGTTGGGGGAGAATCTTTTTACTGTGCGTCGCCAGAATCAAGAACTTAAAATTAAAGTGATCAGGCTTAACGCTAGCCCGGAACTACCACAGGGGGTAGCCTTTGCGAAAGATTCCCTGACTCCCGCAGTTGACATTGCCAGATTACCAGGAGAAGTAATTTGTTTTAGTGCGATCGCACCCCCTAATGCTAATGTCTCTGTAACCCTGGCTAATCAAACTATTGCTCTTTTACCGCAACCTCAACAGGCACAACTACCAAGTAATTTGGCAGCTTTGACAGGGCAAAATCAGCCTCATGCCCAGTCTAGCGTAGGCAACTATCAAGGTTGCACCACAGTGGCAACAGCCGCCGATCTGGGAAAACCTCAATTTCAACTGACCCTTGATGGCAAGACGATAACTCAACCCGGATCTGGTAAGATTGAAATCCTCTCAAGATCGCAGTTGCCAATTTCTGAAGTTACAGTAGAGTCAGGCGTTGCTCGTACTGGCCCTAGCACCGATTATTCTCGACTTACACCACTGCCCAAAGGCACACGCGCAACGGTTACAGGTAGGGAAGGTGAATGGTTGCGCCTAGATTATGGCGCTTGGATTAATAGTAAAGAAACCCGCATTTTACCTGGTGCAGTTCCGCCACAAACAATAATTCGCAGTGTCGGATACCGTCAACTCCCTAGTGCGACAGAGATAGTTTTCCCTTTGCAAGTTCCCGTACCCGTGAGCGTACAACAAAGTGAGCAAACTCTCGCTCTCACTCTCTACAATACCACTGCCCAAACAGACATAATTCGCCTGGATGACAACCCCCTAATTTATCGCCTAGACTGGCAACAGGAAGCCCCAGGACAAGTAAAATACACCTTTAACCTCAAAAAAGCTCAACAGTGGGGATATAAGCTGAGATACGACGGTACAACCCTGGTTTTGGCTTTGCGTCATCCACCTAAAATCGGGAACACAAGACGCAGGCCTTTAGCTAATTTCAAGATTGTACTAGATCCAGGGCATGGAGGTAAAGAAACTGGTGCCAGTGGCCCAACTGGATATTTAGAAAAAGATGTAAATTTGGTGGTATCTAGGTTGCTGCGCGACGATTTGGTGAAGCGAGGAGCAACAGTAGTGATGACGCGAGAAGACGATCGCGAAGTTTCTTTAGTAGAACGTCAGGCAATTATCAGTCGAGAAGAACCTGCGATCGCACTTTCCATACATCACAATTCTCTACCCGATGATGGCGATGCCGAAAAAACCAAGGGATTCGGCGCTTTTTGGTATCAACCCCAAGCCCACAATCTCGCAATATTTTTACAGAAATATGTAGTCAAGAAACTCGGTAGACCTTCCTATGGTGTTTTTTGGGATAACCTGGCGCTGACACGTCCGACAGCTGCGCCATCGGTGTTACTGGAATTGGGTTTTATGAGCAATCCCGATGAATTTGAGCAGGTGGTAAACCCAGAGGAACAGAAGAAAATGGCAAAAGCGATCGCTCAGGGGATTACTGAGTGGCTTAAGAGTGTGCAGTAAATTTGGGGGTACTTTACCCTCATTGTATTTGGTGGAGTGCGATCGCTCCTTTCGCTACATTTATTTCTTTGTAGTAACTTTAATATCGTAAGCCTGACGACCAAGCCTATCTTGGACATACTTGAGAAGTTCCACTTTATGTTTAAGTAACCATTTACAATTATTGTCGGGGTGTAAATATATACTATAGCCACGAATGGAGCCGTCCCATTCTATTTTGTCAACTGCTTTGCAATGGTAAAATAAATTAACTATTCTTGTTAGAGTCCTCACAGAATATTGACTTTCTGTTCTAAATGATAAATCCAGATTTTTGGGAATACTCAATTTTGTTGTCTTGCACTGAAAATCAATTTCATTCCTGCCCTTACATCTATTGCAAATAACACACAGAGTTTGTGAGTTCTTTATAGATGTTTCTCCACCCATAGAAAACGGTTTAATATGGTCGATTTGTAATTTACCTTCGGCCTTGACTCCACAACATAGGCAAGCATAACCGTCTCGCTCTTTTACTTGTTCTTTTTCTTCTTCCGTGAGTTCCCTCGGTGGTTGATGTTTACGCTTAGATGTAGATGTAGATGCTTTATTACCATCTCCATCAGTCATTATTTTATTGATAACCAACTGAAGGGCTGTTAGAAGACGATTTGGTGTTTTATAGAAAGTTTCCCACAACATTCCAGCTTTTGAAAACTCTTGTTTGACATAGTTGTTTAGTTCTGGATTTGAAAAATTAATTAGTCTCTGAGCAATTTTATCTAAGTCATAGATTTCTCTTTCCTCAAAGGAGTGATACGGAGGTGTAGAATGTAGATCATCTTGAGCAATGTGACGAACAATCTTAATTAAATCTGAATTAAGTCTTCTGCCAATGTCATCAGTTTTATCGTCAAAATACTTATCTATCCATTCTTCAACTTGAGGCTGCATCCATTTATCATCAAGATACTCTTTAGACCATTCATCTAGTAACTTTGGATCAGTAATAGAGCTAATAAAAGCCTCAAACTTGGATTGTGTATGTTCATAGACCATGACAAATTCGGTAAATGCTTCCATTGAGTCATTGTTATTATCAGAGTCAGCATATACAATTTCAGTTTTATACCATCCAACAGGAAATATTTTCTTGTATTCTATTTGATAAACTCCAATCTCAATTGACTTCGATAATTCTTTGATTAGACGAATTGATATATATTCGAGTGGATAATGTTCTCCTTTTTCAGGCTTTTCATCATCAAGTTTAGTACCGCCATCTTCTGGGTCGACCCAATCAATTAAACGTTTCCAGTCATCGAAGAATAAAATAACATTTGCCTCACTGCTGCTCCCTCCTGCTTTTTTCCCACGTAAAGCTCTACCAATCATTTGAGTCATTAGAATTGAGCTTGTTGTTTGGCGAGTAATAAATACAGTTTTAACATTGGGAACATCAACCCCTTCTGTTAACATTCTTACATTGATTAAAACATCAAGTTTATCACTTTTGAAATCATCTAAAATTCTTTTATTGTCATCTTCTTTACGTTTATTTCTTGCATCTGCCGAATCTGGATCAGCATCTATACGCGAATAAATTGCATCTGCTTTAATGCCTTCATCAACAAGTTTATTCTTTATATATTCACATTGAAACCAACGGTCAGCAAAAATAATAGTTTTACCATAAGTATCTTTTTTAGATACATAACTATTTACTATGAAATTGTTTCTATGTTTATCTTTTGCAAGAATTTCGATAATTGATTCAGGAAGGTCTTTATGTTGTTTAACTAATCGGTCATATAATCTATCATCAACTTCCATCTCCGTGCCAGTTGACACTTGAATGTAATTAGGTCTAGCTAAAATACCTTGTGCTATTAAAGTTTCTTTATCAGCTTGATAAATAACTCCATTATCTTCATTTTGAAATATTTTCCGTAGCCAACCTCTTTTGGACTTATCTGTATAAGTTGGTGTAGCTGTTAAACCAAGTATATTGGAATTGGGTACTAGCTCTCGAAGTCCTTTTTCACCAATCAATAAATTTCTGCAACCATAAGCCGGTGAATGGTGAGCTTCATCAACTATTACAAAAAGTCCTGTTTCTTTAGAATCCTCAATAAATTTTCTAAAAGCTGTCTTAGCTTTATTACCCAAACCGTCTAGAGCATCAGGGTGTAAATTACTGATAGCTGTTTGTATTGTCATAATGACAATATCATCGGTTATTTTGATAGATGATGCGTTGGCATGAGAAGGATTGCTGGAAACGCGCCTAATATTCAATGTTTTTTTAGAATGTGAAATATCTCTGGCATTTTCACAAAAAGTAGAGAATGCTTGATCCAGTAGATAAAACGAAGGAGCTAACCAAAGGATTTTAATATTTTTAGGGATTACATGGTCACATGACCACTTAACAGCTGTAAATGTTTTGCCTGCACCTGTTGGAAGTACTAATAGTCCACTCCTCGGTTCTTTATTGTCAAGCTTAAATGTACTACTGAGTTTTTTAAACGCCTCGACTTGATGCTGAAAGGGAGGCTTAGGGGAAAAGTGAGTATCTTTTTTTCTCAGTTGCTCAAGATTGAACGATTCATACTCTTTATACTCCATAAATATTATCTTTTTTTGGAACGCAAGTTTTTGTGGATGAATACAATTTGTATTTCAAACTTATAATTCCCACAATTTTGTGTAAGGTATCACTGCGCCGAATCGGGAAAATTGTACATTAAGAAATTTACCGCGCAAGAAGGGTGCTGTGCTAGAGAATGGCGCTCAAAACCATTGATATAGCTTGCTTATGCTAAATAAAGTAAGAAATTTTGTGCAGTTGGTTCCCATTTTGGCATCAGATGCGTAGGCGTAGCCCGTCGTAGACATCGCCCCACTACCAAACCCAAAAGATGGAGCCATGCAGAAGATAGCAAAAACAGCCCTCAAGTTATTGAAAGGTGCGTTGGCGTAGCCCGTCGTAGACATCGCTGATTTACCTACTACGGTGAAGCTAGTTGAAGTCTGTGGTAAGTTTTTGCCTGTAATTACTAAGTTTTTCGGTTTGCCATAACTCCTTGCTTTGTCTTGATTTCAGTGCTTTTACCCTGCCAGAACCCCTTTGATTGCGGATAGAAATATATGAAATCTTATATTTTGAAACTGTATGTATTTTAAAATAGGCGGGATAGTGGGAGCGATCGCTATTTTATTGAGTAATGGTAGTGCAATAGCCCAAGATACACAAAGATATATCACTGTAGGGCACGATCAATTAGGAAACAGTGTAGCTCTGGACACAAAAACTATTCAGGGCACTACATATAAGCTTTACGGAATCTATGGAGATGGCATCTTTGAAACTACCTTTGATGCTTCGTGCAAAGAATCGCGGCTTTTTCGGAATCGTATTGCCATTTATAGCTCAGATGGACAGCTACTTCAAGACGATCAGCAGAAAGGAGAAATACCTTTTGTAGCCGATTCTTCACCAGGCAAAGGAATGCAAATTGTTTGTCAAAAGATTGGTGTCCGTGGTTGGTAGGTTAAGTAGGGAATGAGAAGCAGGGAGCAGGGAGAAGAATTTTCCCCTCTGCCCCCCGCACCCTGCCCCTCTGCCTCTTTTCAATGCCCCATTTCCAATACCCAGATATAAAATACTAAGGACAAAACAACGTGTCACGCGTATCTCGTCCTGTAACAGGATTAGTCCCTTTGGCAAGTTTGCACAATTTTTTTTGCTCATCGGGACGTAGCAGCGTATCAGTAAAATCTGCCCCGTCAATGATTGCACCATCAAATCTAGCGTTAGCAGCAAAAGCACCCTCCAACAGTGCATTTGTCAGATTTGCTCTGACTAAACGAGCCGAGTCTAAAGTGGCATTTCTTAAATCAGAACCCTCCAAATTCGCAGACTCTAAATTTGCTGCAAAGAAGCTGACACCGTTCAAATTAGCGTGGCTAAAGTTGCTTTGGCGAAGATTAGCTTTAGTAAAGCTAGAGTCTGTTAAATCACGTCCAGAGAAATCAGCCTCAACCAAAATTTCCTTATTATATTCCAGTGCCAAAGCTGTTGGAGCAAAACCGACTATTGCGGTGATGCCAACTATTCCCCACAGGAATAAGCTGAGTATGCTTGCCCAAATTCGGGCGCTTAACTTAGAATTCATACTATTTTTAGCCAATGGCGAACCCTCCTCCATCTCATTATCCTTGAGTCAGAGATGTTAGCGCAAAAATCCTTTAAAAATATTTTTATGAATACTAATTCAAGTTCATACGATGATTTGAACATTGCCTTGGCACGACTTCAGGCTATTCAGTGGGATACGTTGGGAATGGGGGAGAAAGACGAAAAACTTACAGAACTGATGTTAGAATTTCTGTCGCGGGTCAGACAATGGGCAAAGTTTTTGCAGAGTAAACAGAAGCATATTTTTGAAAATCTTGCTCTCCAGATTCGCCCTGACATTGAACTCCCGTTTTCCCTAATGCAATGGCTGGAGGAGTTATACAACAGCGACCGGATACCAACTAGGCGTGGTAGTGTCTATGTTCTGCTAGGGGTACGTAACTACTTATTTTGGTGTCGTCTACGGGAATTTGGTGCAGTTCCGGCGAATGGTCTTCCTGATCCTTATGAGCCTTTCATCAACTTTCTGGAATGCGGTGGTGGCATATATGTCGAGCATCACCAATTTATGGATATTTACCCCAATTATGTTTACTTCAATTTGACTGTTGGGAATGCCACGCCAGCAAGTGAAGAATAAGCACATCATGGGAGTATGATTTCAGGGAACTACTAGAAACTCTTATTTTCCTGTTGAATTAAATAACCGAGAATACTAAAGTTTATATGCATTGTCCAAATAGTGGTCAATTAGGAGAAGACCTAGTAGCCCAATGGTTGCAATCTACAGGTTGGGTAATTCTCCATCGTCGCTTTTCTAGCCGGTGGGGGGAAATTGATATCATCGCTGAATATGCTAGAAAAGCAGAGGGAACATCAGGAGAACTCAGGACTCAGAACTCATTACTGGCATTCGTTGAAGTCAAAACCCGCAGTTCAGGTAGCTGGGATGCAGGGGGAAGAAACGCAATTACCCTACAAAAGCAAGCAAAAATCTGTCATACAGCTGAAATATTCTTAGCCCAGCACGCTGATAAGGTAGATTATTCTTGTCGATTTGATGTTGCTATTGTCTACTGTCAAAGGATACCAAAAAATGTGATTGGAGTTACAGCAAACCAGGAAGCTCTAGCGACTTCATCAGTACACGGATATAAGTTTAAGCTGCTAGAATACATTCCGGCAGCTTTCGACTCTTTAATTGATAATGGCTAATCGGTAATGGATAAAATATCTTGATTACCAATAACCAACTATTTTGTAGTGGCGTTACAACCAAAAGTGTCACGCCAAAGTTTCTGGACAGTAGCCTAAGCCTCGGACAAACTGTTGTCGAAATGCTTCAATTTCGTCTCTCTCTGGGCTACCATGAGAAACGATCGCCACTTGATAGCGACGCATCACATCCACAGGGCACTGTCCCGCTTCCAAACTCCAAAGTGCCATTTGCACCCTCATTGGCGGTTCGTAGCTAATTCCTAATTCATTTAGAAAAGCCCGAAAGTCGCCATCTTCTTGGGCCGAGACTTGACCTTTGAGTTTGATCCTAACCACCCAGCCATCAATTTGATGAATTACGGTGACGAACGAAACTGGTGTCTGGGGTCTAGCGTGGAGGTGTTGAACGACCCTCAGGGTTAGACTGGCATTTGCCAGATAGTACAAGTATTCCATGTTTGTTGGTGCTTGGGATCAAAGCCAATCCTACATATCTATATTCGTCAATCAGTGCCCCTTCCCGGTAGGGTAAAAGCCCCCGTTTTTAGATGGGGAGGTTTACCCAATTTTTATGTTAAGTTTTCCGTGTTACTTAATAGTAACAATCTTATAGCCTTGCGGCAAAACTGAGCCAAGATCCCTTAAAGTTCCTTTAGAAGGGAAAGCTTAAACTAGCTTTTTTGAGAGAGTATAAATACTAAATAAAGCAAAAACTAGTACAAGGTAATTTGAAAGATACATCTCGTCCACAAGCAAAAGATTTTGCATTAGATTGCTCGGTAGCTGGCTATGACTACGAACTACCTCCAGAACTCATTGCCCAAAATCCAGCAGTTCCTAGAGATAGTTCGCGGTTACTGGTAGTTGATTCTCCCACTACAGGCATCGAAGCAGCATCCCTACACCATATTTTCCATGATTTGCCTGGACTGCTACGCTCTGGTGATTTGTTGATTATGAACAATACAAGAGTCATTCCAGCGCGGCTTTATGGTCATAAATCCACTGGTGCGAAAATCCAAGTGTTGCTGTTGGAAGAACGGCAGCATAACTGTTGGCTAGCTTTAGTTAAGCCAGGAAAAAGCTTCAAACTGGGAGCGAAGATTATTTTTGAACCCAGACAATTAGGGACTGAGGATTATAAAGATTCTTCCCCAATCCCCAATCCCCAATTCCCAGTCTCCAGTCCCCAGTCCCCAATCCCCAGCCCCCAACTCACCGCTACGGTTCTAGAAACAGATGCAGCAACCGGAGGGCGTTTGTTGCAATTTGATGTGCCAGAGGGAAAAACTTTGGTGCAACTGTTAGAGGTATTTGGTGAAGTACCGCTACCACCGTATATCACGACCTCTGAAGCTGCGGATGAGCAGTATCAAACAGTTTATGCTAAACAACCAGGAGCGATCGCAGCTCCGACGGCAGGATTACACTTTACCCCAGAATTATTACAACAGTTGCGCGATCGCCAAATCAATCAAGCTTTTGTAACGCTACATGTTGGTGTAGGTACATTTCGCCCTGTGGAAGTGGAAGACGTAACTACCCATAAAATGCATGAAGAATGGATTGAAGTTCCTGCTGCCACAGTAGAGCAAATTCGCGCTACTCAAGCTGCTGGCGGTCGGATTATTGCTGTAGGAACAACAGCAGTACGGGCTTTGGAAGGGGCAGCTAAATCTGGGAACTTACAACCATATTGTGGTAAAACAGACTTGTTTATTTATCCCGGCTACCAATGGCGGGTAGTGGATGGTTTGATTACGAATTTTCACTTACCGCGTTCTAGTTTATTGATGCTGGTAAGTGCGCTAATTGGCAGACAACGGCTATTGAATATATACAACGAAGCGATCGCTTTTAGATATCGCTTTTATTCCTTCGGCGATGCCATGTTAATTTTGCCCTCAGCTGTGGGAGTAGGGAGTAGGGAGTAGGGAATTATGCAATTTGAGATTTTTCTTTCAATCCAAAATCTCAAATTTGCAGAGTTAAAAGTTGGGAATTTGGAATTTTTTCTTTCATGGTGGGTACTCTGACTTATGAGGAGTTAAAAATAAGTACAGGTCTGTTATTCATGTCTGAAAAATACCTATTTTCTCAGGGCTTAAATTTATTTTGCCAGGTGACACTTGTTGGGTGTTCTGCGTTTTTGGTCTTGGCTGCACCGGCAATTACTAATTTCCCAGTTAGCAAGTTGCTGGCAGAAACCGCAATTTCTCAGGATTTGGAAGCGGCGAGCTTTTTCCAGCAGGGAGTGACGCGCTATAACCGCAAAGACTTACAGGGTGCGGAATATGCCTTTCGCCAAGCGTTGCAACATGACCCCAACCTGGGGGCAGCGCGAAATTATCTAGGTAATATATTTTTGGAGCAAAATCGCCTGGATATAGCTTTACAAGAATATACAGAGGCGATTAGGATTAATCCCAATTTTAGCGAAGCTTATTACAACTTAGGGTTAGTCTTGCACCGACAAGGAGAAAAAGAAGCTGCGATTACGGCTTATCGCCAGAGCTTGGTGATAGATTCTACAAGGGTGGCAGCGCTGTATAATCTGGGTGTGGCACTGTATGAACAAGGACAGGTTGAGGATGCGATCGCAGCATACCAGCAGGCAATTACTTTAGATAGAACCAATGCCAATGCTTATTTTAACCTAGCGATCGCCTTGCAACAACAAGGAAAAATAGAAGCTGCGATCGCTTCTTATCGCCAAGCTTTGAAGCTAGATCCTAAAAATGCCACAGCCTACAGCAATATGGCAAATTTGCTAGCAATGCATGGTCAAGCTTCTGAGGCTATCTCTGTTTATCGGCAAGCTATTCGCCTAAATCCGAAAAATGCCTCAGCTTACTATAACTTGGGACTTACTTTATATAATCAGGGCGACATCAAGAAAGCCAGTGGAGTCTTGCAACGCGCTCATAATGAGTATCGTGAGCAAGGCAACATTGAACAAGCCCAGAAAATTGAGCAGCTAATCCAGCAAATTGCCCAGAAAAGTAAGCAACAGCAACCTCAAACCAGTCAAACAGCTACTCCTTCTCAGAGTTCAGATTCTACAAGTAATGTAGTACAAACACCTGAGCCACAGACGCCAAATCAATCAGAAACGCCAGCAAAGCCTAGCAATGTGCCTGTATCAGCTGAACAACTGTCTAATTCCACGAATACCGGACAATAAAAAACTCAGAGTTAGAAAGAACTTAATAACTTCTAACTCTGCCAATTTTAGATTTTGAGTTACACCTTTGGTGAGCTTACAGCGCAACTTGGATTTTGGATTGAATCACTCCTAAGTTTTTAAATTGGCAAACGATTGATATCTTTATTACAACCAATAACGACCATTGCTGAACCACGCTCTAAACGCTTGATGGGGTCAGGATTAATTTGAAATTTCCCATCCTGACTTACTGCTAGCAAATTTAAACCGTAGCGGTTACGAAGTTGAAGTTCAGTGATGGTTTTACCGTGAAATTCATCAGGTACAATCAACTCTACAATACTATTATCTGGGTCGAGGTCAAACCGATCTAGAATTGCTGGTTTAGTAAGAGTACGCGCTAGGGCACAACCTGCTTCATACTCAGGAAAAACAACATGATCTGCTCCTACTCGTCGTAACAGCTTACGGTGAACTTCACTAGAAGCTTTAGCAACTACATGAGGCACACCAGCCTCTTTCACATTTAGGGTGGTGATGATACTTTCTTGAACGTAGTTGCCAATGGCGACAATTACAGTATCAAATTCAAAAATTCCAGCTTCTTTGAGTGCGGCTGGTTCTGTAGAGTCTAGTTGCAAAGCATGACCAACGATTCCCTCAGTTAATGCTTCTGAAACTCGTTTTTCATCAATATCTGTTGCCAGCACTTGATAACCAAAATTGTGCAATGTAGAACAGACAGACCTACCAAAACGACCTAACCCAATTACAGCAAATTGGTGGTTATCTTTACGTAAACTGCGAAAAAAACTTAATGATGACAGATTCACCCTTGTTATCCTTATTATGGCTCCCTGTATTTAGGGCAAAAAACGGTTCTACGCTGGAGTTAAAATTTTTATTTTTTGCCTTACCATGTATATTTTATCAGTTTAGTTGTTAGTCATTAGTCAATAATAATTCTCCACTATTCTCTATTTCCTGCTCTGTCTCCCTAATTATCCAACGAGTAAATTTTCTTCAGGATAGTGAATTCTAGTAGGGCGGGGATCTCCTAGTACGGCAGACATCAGCAGCAAAATACCTACTCTGCCAACGTACATCGTGACAATTAAGATCAGCTTTGCTGCTGTAGAGATAGTTCCTGTAATGCCTGTAGAAAGTCCCACTGTGGCGAAAGCTGATACCACTTCAAACAAAATTTGAATAAAATCTAATTTTGGATCTGTGAGACTAATTAAGATAGTAGCTAAAATCACTGTTGCCACTGAACCGACCAACACACCTACAGCTTTCAAAATTAAATTTATTGCTATCTTGCGATCGTACAATAAAACTTCTTCTTTTCCCCGGAGAATCGCTTTAGTACAACTAGTCAAGACTCTCAGAGTTGTTGTTTTCATACCTCCCCCTGTACCCCCTGGGCTTGCACCAATAAACATTAGTGCAATCGTAATAAATAGACCAGCAGTTGTCATTTTGCTAATATCGATGGTGTTAAAACCCGCAGTTCTGGAAGTAACTGATTGAAACCAAGCGACTAATATCTGGTCACGCAAATTCAGAGAACCAAATGTTTCAGGGTTTCTAATTTCTATACAGAAAAAGGCTATTGTTCCTATTACTAATAATATAATAGTTGTACTAGTTGCGACTTTAAAATCAAGTGACAACAATTGTTTTTTAAGAGATTGTTGGAAAATGCGATCGCGCAACCAAAGATACATTTCCAAAATCACTTGATAGCCAATTCCCCCAAAGATAATCAACATAGTGATAGTGAAGACAACTAAGAATGATGACTGATAGCCAATTAAGTTATCTTTAAACAAACTAAAACCACCATTATTCCAAGCGTTGATGCTATGGAAAATCGCTAACCAAAGTCCTTTAGTCCACCCATAGTCTGGGACAAAAGCTGGTAGAAGTAAAAATACTCCGGTAATTTCAAAAATTAAAGTTGTGGCAATAATTGAACGGATCACTTGAGAGCTACCACTCATCCCTGGTCGATCTAAAGCTTGTTGAATGGCGATTTTTTGCCGCATATCAAACTTACGACCAATGAGCAAAATCAGAAATGTGGTAGTTGTCATGTAACCCAATCCACCAATTTGAGCTAAGAGCGCAATAAATAACTGACCCCAAAAGGAAAAATAAGTACCAGGATCAACTACTGATAAACCGGTGACACAAACTGCGGATGTGGAAGTAAATAGTGCCACAATCAGGTTATTCCATGTACCATTGCTAGTTGAAAAAGGCATCATCAACAAGATAGTACCGATAGCAATGACAGCCAGAAACCCCAAACAAATTGTGCGAGCAACAGTCATATTAAGGTAAAATTTATAAACTTTTTTCCAAGGAAGATAAACCAGAGTTTAACCTCCCTAGAAACAAAAACACCTTATTTAATTAAAAACATACATGGTAGCCTACCTATATGTTTTTTTTGAATTCTACTTCGTCTCAATACTACTTTTTTCATGAGTGCAACACTTTACCAGCAAATTCAACAGTTCTACGATGCTTCTTCTGGTCTGTGGGAACAGATTTGGGGGGAACACATGCACCACGGCTATTACGGGGCTGATGGCAGTCAGAAAAAAGACCGTCGTCAAGCTCAAATTGATTTAATCGAAGAACTGCTCAATTGGGCAGGGGTACAATCAGCAGAAAATATCCTCGATGTGGGTTGTGGCATTGGTGGCAGTTCTTTATACCTGGCTGAAAAGTTTCATGCTAAGGCTACAGGAATTACTTTGAGTCCTGTACAAGCTGCCAGAGCAACGGAACGTGCAACGGAAGCGAATTTGAGTCTGAGAACTCAGTTTCAGGTGGCCAATGCTCAAGCAATGCCTTTTGCTGATAATTCTTTTGATTTGGTCTGGTCGCTGGAAAGTGGCGAACACATGCCAGATAAAACGAAGTTTCTCCAGGAGTGCTATCGAGTCTTGAAACCTGGTGGCAAGTTAATCATGGTGACTTGGTGTCATCGACCGACTGATAAATTACCACTGACGGCAGATGAAGAAAAGCATTTGCAGGATATTTATCGGGTGTATTGTTTGCCTTATGTGATTTCTTTACCAGACTATGAAGGTATAGCCCGTCAACTTCCACTAAATAATATTCGCACCGCCGATTGGTCAACCGCCGTTGCCCCCTTTTGGAATGTAGTCATTGATTCGGCGTTCACTCCCCAAGCGCTTTGGGGCTTACTAAATGCCGGTTGGACTACCATTCAAGGGGCGTTATCACTAGGGTTGATGCGTCGCGGTTATGAGCGCGGGTTAGTTCGGTTTGGCTTATTGTGTGGGAATAAGTAGTTTAAGCTCTGGCGGTTAGAAACTGCGGCCAATACTGTTCGGTGAAGACAAGAGATGCGATGAATCGCCGTCTTTACAATCGTCAGCAATACACAATAGGGCACAGCATTGCTCATTGATGTCAACTTAAGCTGAAACTCCTTTAAAACCTCGTTTCCAGCCGGAGGCTGGAAATGCTGTTACTGGTGGCTCTGCCGCCAGTAAAGAGAGACGGAGCCTCAAGACAAGCATTCCCAGTCGGAGACTGGGAACGAGGTAATCTAAAAGCTAGTTCTAGACTTGCTTTTACGTTAAGTTGACACCAATGAGCATTGCTGTGCCCCTACAAATGGTCTGTATTCTATGCAATTAAGAACCTTCTAACCGCCGATTTAAGTAGGAACTTTTTTCCCACCGGCTGCTAAAAGTTCCAGAATGACTCCATTTGTCCAGCCGAAACCGACTTCGTTAGAACTATATCCAAAGGAAATATCGTCGGAAACGTTGGCAGAACAGCGCTCAACATCATATTTTTCAACTAGGGTATTGTGACGCTCAAATTCTTTAACTACCATAGCTAGGAATTTGTTGGCAATACGATCGCCTTCTGTATGAAACCCATAACGGTGAAGTCCCTGGACGGCAATTAACGTCAATGGTGCCCAGCCAAAGGGGGCATCCCACTGGTTGCCGGTGACATGAGTACTGGTCAAAATTCCGCCTGGGGCTTCAAATAAAGAGAGATTTTCCATGACGCGCTGGGCTTGGGCTTGAGAAGCAATTCCCAGCCACAGGGGATAGAACGTGGTAGCAAATTCGTAGCGGCGGCGTTTTCCACTCTGGAAGTGGTAGTCGAAATAGAGTCCTCGTTCTTCATTCCAGAGAAATTTATCGATCCGATCGCGGCGGATATCTGCACGATCGCGCCATTGTTTTTCCAGTTCTTCGTTCCCCAAAATAGCGTTAATTTGTGCCAAGTCTTGTTCTACCTGATACAGGAAACTGTTGAGGCACACAGGAGCGTAGTGGAGGATATCAGCACTGAAGGGGCCAAATCGGTTGGTGATATCAAAACCGGACTCGCGCATGGTGCGATCGCCCTTATAAAATAGACTGGTCAGTTCGTCATTTTCCCGGTTGTAGTAAAGATTGACATCATAATCTTCAACCTCAAAGGTTTGGTAATATTCCTTGACGCGATCGTAGTGGCTTTTTCCCTCCTCATCTCGCTCGGAGAACACAACTTCTGGCGCGGGGCCTTCCCCAAAGGCATAAAATCTGGATAAGCCGGTTGCAGGATTTAGGTGAGGCGGTACTACCCAGTAATAGTAAAATTGCTCTAACAACGGGACGGTTGCTTTCAACCACTCTTCATCTTTGGTGTGTTGGAATAACGCCAAAACCATCATACTGAGGACTGGAGGCTGCGATCGCGACAGCATATAAGTCCGGTTGGCATTGAGGATAGTACCGTAATGCTTTACCTGGTACAATAATTGGTCTACCTGGCTTTGCGCTAGATCCCATTCTTCATCGTGCAAAAGTCCCAGTAATATAAAGTAGCTGTCCCAGCCATACATTTCGTTAAATCGACCACCTGGTACGACATAAGGGCCTGGTAGGTATAGTAAGCCATGCTCTTTAATCGCTTCCACTTCTGACGGCAAAGTGCGAATTTGTAGCTGTTGCATATCTTTGGGATATAGCGATCGCTCTAACACACGCTGAATGTTGGGATAATCTTCTAAGGGGGAAATGTAGACAATCCAGGGAGTGTCGGTTTTGTGGTCTAGTTTGGTATCTTTGGCAGATTGTAATAGGTGTTCGTGCGATCGCGTTAAGGTTTTCCACGTTTTTTTGATATGGAAGCGCACTTTGTTTATCTGCGTGGCGGTAAGTGTTGGGGGAGTGGTCATTATTTTTTTAAACGCAAAGGAACGCGAAGGGAACCGCAGAGGTACGCAGAGGTTTTTACTCGGCGCTGCTAACTAATAAAGCAACTGGGAAATGAGCGAGAGCCGATCCGATAGATAGGGTTTCTGTGGACTGTAAGGGTTCCTGAGTTATGACGTTTTTCCAGGTGTGGGGGGTTCCAGGGGGTAGTTGGAGATGGGTATCTTGCCAAACTGACTCGCCTAAGGGGTTGTCTCCTGGTTGGATGAGGCTGGTTAAAAAGCGAGGTGCGATCGCGATCGCTGTTTGATTCCCCTCCCGCCGGGCGAAGGCGATAAGATGATTGGCGTAGGTTCCTTGAAGTTCTAATGGTAAATAGTCGCCATCCTGGAATAATGAGACAAAGTTTGTTCTCGCTTGGAGTAATTGAGCCGTTAAAAACAGTTTGATTCTGCCGTCGGTTTTGTGGTTTAGTAACTCCTGAATTAATCCGAGAATGTCTGCTTTTGCTTGTTCGCGGATGGTGCTTAAGTAATTTCGTCGCTGTTTAAAATCTACGGGACGGCGATTGTCTGGATCGACTAGGCTTAGTTCCCAAAGTTCGGTTCCCTGGTAAAAGTCGGGTACGCCGGGGGCGGAAATCTTCAGGAGAGTTTGGGAAAGGGAATTGAATATGCCATAGTCGGCAATTCGCTGTTGAAAGGGACGAAAGGCTTCTAGAAATTCCCCAGAGATGGCAGGATCGAGTACTTTCTCAATAAAGGAGGTACAAGCTTCTTCATACTCGCTATCAGGTCGCAACCAGGCTGTATGCACTTTTGCTTCTCTAATTGCCTTAATTATATAGTCCTTTACCCGTTCCACGAAGGATGCATGTTCGTGTTCGGCAAAGGGAAACGCCCCTACCAGGGTTTGATAGAGAAAATACTCGTCGTTGCGATCGGGTATGGCGAACCCTTGGCGATGGCTACGATGTCCTCGATTAATAGCACTCCAAGTATTTACCTGCTGATCCCACTCATCGGGAATTTCTGAGAGGACATTCAATCTGGCCCGCACATCTTCGCCGCGTTTGGTGTCGTGGGTGGCGGTGGTGTTCATTGTGTGGGGCCAAGTTGCTTGGTGCTGTTTGTTAAAACTGTGGAAGTCAGCTACAGAAATCCCAAAATGACCGGGATTACCCCCGACTTCATTCAGCGACAGCAACCGATTGTAAACATATAATGTGGTGTCTTCTACGCCTTTGGCCATGAGCGGGCCGCTGTATTGCTGCATCCGCAAGACAAAATATATCCACTGTTCGCGTTCTGTTTGAGTTAGAGAATTATCAAACTCTAGGAGCATTAACTTTTCAATAAAGGTTAACTCATGTTGTAACAGAGGCGTTTGTTCTTTGGCTTGGTGAATTACTTTCTCAATCGTAGCGCGATCGCTATCTCCAATTCCATCGGGCGTAATGTAGGTACGGTAAATTGGGAATAGTGTCAAAACTTCGGCGATCGCTCTTTTGAGTCCATTCAGTGTAAAATCATTACCATAGCGATATTTACTGGAAATGTTCTTTAGTAAAAGAGCCAAATTGTCAATATCACCAGCTAAATTCTTTTCCAGTATTAGGTGTTTTTTATCCTTCACCACCGAGGCATAATCTACCCGTGAGCCAATAAAGTTCTGGTAAACTTTATCTAGCTGTGATTGATTTTCTGTTTGACAAAATACGCCATTTACGTAGTTTAAAAAGTCATATCCCGATGTACCTTCAATTTCCCAATCTTCCGGTAATTCTTCGGTGAGTTCTAAAATCTTCTCAACGGTGATATAAACATCACCCATTTTTTCCCGCAGCCTTTCAAGATACTGAATTGGGTTATAAAGTCCATCAATGTGGTCAATGCGTAAACCTGTAAACTTGCCCTCCTCAACCAGCTTTTGAATTAAGCTGTGGGTATTATTAAAAACTCGCAGTTCTTCAACTTTCACAGAAATCAATTCGTTGACAGTAAAGAAACGGCGGTAGTTCATTTCTTCCGCGCCAACCTTCCAGAAGGCGAGACGATAAAACTGATCCTTCAGTAATTCATCTAGGAGGTTAAAGCTTTCGGAATTACCAGGCTCTCCGTTGAAAGTTTCGATATTTTCGTCAATGAACTCGCGGATGGCATCATTTGTGGTGTAGAGTTCCCAAACCAAGCCTTTAATAAATGCAATCTGGTCTTGTCGCTGTTTCCCCGCCACCTCTGAAGGCACATTTTTGAGAATATAAAGAATCCCCAACAGCTTAATAAAATCGGGGTGATTGCGTCCCAGTGTACGGGTGAGTTTCCCTAAATTATGGGTGATAAATTTTGTGTAAGATTCTAAGCGGAGTGGCAGTTTTAAGCTGTAATAGTTGACAGTTAAACCGTTTTCTTCATATTGCAGTTGGATGTGTCCGTTTTCCAGGGATGCACCATAGAAATCTCCCAGTAACGGCGCGAGAATTCGTTCTTGGCGATCGCCAAAGGGAGCATTCCAAGAAAGGTCGAAGTAGTCGGTATAGCTGGAATCTGGCCCGTGTTCCAATATATCCATTAAGTAAAGGTTTTCGCTGGTATAGGCCATGTGGTTAGGCACAATATCTTGTAACCAGCCCATACCAAGGGATTGAACTTCAGCAACTAAGGCATCAAAGGATTCATTAGTTCCCAATTCTGGGTTAAGTTGAGTCGCATCGACTATATCGTAGCCGTGCGTACTCCCAGATCGGGCTTTAAAAATGGGGGAAGCGTATAAATCGGAAATACCTAAATCTGCTAAATAAGCTGCGATCGCTTTAGCGTTGTCAAAGCCGAACTGGGGTGTAAACTGAATTCGATAAGTGGCGGTAGGAATTCGCATATTTTTTTGTTTCTAGTGAGAAGTAAGAGGGATGAAGAAGAGTAGTTTGAGGTTTTCCTCGTTTCCTCGTTCCTATGCTCCGCATGGGAATGCATTCATTGAGTCTCTGACTCAATATCTGACTGGAGGTAGTAGCCTTTAATCATCCATTTCCATGCAGAACATAGGAACTAAAGATGAGGGAGAGACAAGGGAGGTGGGGAAGTGGAGGAGTTTGGAGTTTTGAGGGTGAACGTTGCACCTTTGAGAGTGAACGTTGAACCTTTGAACCTGAACGTTGAGCCTTTGAACCTGAACGTTGAGCCTTTGAGACTGAACGTTGCACCTTTGAACCTAAACGTTGAGCCTTTGAACCTGAACGTTGCACCTTTGAACCTGAACGTTGCACTTTTGAGCCTGGAAGTTGCACCTTTGAACCTGAACGTTGCACCTTTGAGCCTGAACGTTGCACCTTTGAGCCTGAACGTTGCACCTTTGAACCTGGAAGTTGCACCTTTGAGCTTGAAAGTTGCACCTTTGAGCCTGAAACTTTAAGTTCTAACTTTCCCCCTTATCTCCTTTATTTATAAATTTTGAATTATTAACTCCCTCATCCCCCTTCATACAGAACTAGACTAGTAGCTTTTACAGTCAGTTCTTGTCCCGCAGACAGATGTTCCGCAGCTTCAGAACCAGGGCCAGACCATGAAGTATCTGCTGAGTCTAATATTTTATGAACATCGTGTTGACTCGGCAAAGTCAGCGTCACGGGAGACGAATTGAAATTCATCGCAAATATTAATTCACTCGATTCACACCAACGCCGCACAATCACCAACTGTTTATCTTCATCGCTAGTAGCTTGAATGAAATTGCGGTCTTGATTGAGAAGTGCTGGATGCGTCTTCCGTAAATTAATTAACTGGCGATACCAATCCCACAGAACTTTGTGCTGTCCTTCATTGCGTAATTCCCAATTCAGTTTAGAACTTAAAAAAGTTTCTACCGATTCGGGATCTGGGGGATCATCTGCGTAGTGAAATGCTTCAAATTCTTCTTTGCGTCCGGCTCGAACCATTTGAATCAAATCAGGATCGGAGTGACTGACAAAGTAAATAAAGGGTGCTGTTTCGCCGTATTCCTCTCCCATGAATAACAGAGGTAAGTAGGGCGATAGTAACACAGCGCCAGCAGCTAACTTTAATCCTTCAAAAGAGATCCGCTGACTGAGGCGTTCTCCTTTCATTTGATTGCCGATTTGATCGTGATTCTGAATGCAGACTGTAAACTGTGATAAAGAGCGATCGCGGCAAGATACACCGTGAAATCGTTTGCGATCGGGCGAGTATTTCCAATCGTAGATAAAAGTATCATTGTAAGCTTTTGCCAAATCAGCAAACTGCCCAAAATCTTGATAATATCCTTGGCGATCGCCTGTCAACAGTGTGTGCAGTGCATGGTGAAAATCATCACTCCATTGAGCATCAATTCCATATCCACCCAATTCTGCTGGACGAATGATTTGCGGATTATTTAAATCACTTTCAGCAATTAAATGGCGTTTCCATTTTTGCCCTTGTTGTGAAAAATGATGAATTGCTTCCCCCAATTCCCATAAAAAATGCTTGGCTCCCAAGTCGTAAATTGCTTGAATAGCATCCAGCCGCAATGCATCAATGTGGAACTCGCCCAACCAGTAAAGCGCATTTTGGATAAAATAATTTCGCACACCCTGACTATGGGCGTCATCAAAATTCAGCGCTTCACCCCACGGCGTTTTATAGGTTTTAGTAAAGTAGGGTGCGAACTGACTCATATAATTGCCTTCTGGGCCAAAGTGGTTATACACCACATCCAGCACAACGGCGATATTATTTTGGTGACAAGCATTTACCAGTTGCTTAAGCTCGGCTGGGCTACCGTAGGAATTTTGAACAGCAAAAGGATAAACGCCATCATAACCCCAGTTGCGATATGTCAGAGCAGCCTCAACATGAGTGTCTCCCGGAAACTGGGAGATAGGCATAATTTCAATCGCATTAATTCCCAGTTCTCTCAGTTCTGGTAAACGGGGAATGATGGCGGTGAAAGTTCCTTCAGGCGTGAATGTGCCAACATGAAGTTCATAAAAAATCATCGACTCCACAGGAATACCCGCCCATCCTTCATCAGTCCATTCAAAGTGATGATCGACAATTTGAGACGGCCCGTGTACCCCTTCCGGTTGATACTGCGATGCGGGATCGGCAAAAGTATCTTGACCATTTAAGACATACCGATAAAGCGTACCCGGATACACATCGTTGACCTTTGTGTGCCAGTATCCCTCAGACTGAGGCTTGAGGGGAATTAACTGCGGTTCTGGCGTCAAAACTTGTACCGTAACGCTATCTAATAGCGGAGACCAAACTGTAAATTCACACTCTCCGTTCCCCAAGTAGTTAGCACCAATTCTCACGCAGTATCCTCCCGTCAGATTCTATGTTGTGGCGAATTGCGGCGCGATGGCGTACCCGCCTCGCAAATGTCATTGATTCCACAATGTTTACAAACACGCCAGATAGCATAATGGTTGTTCTTGCAGACTTTTTGCTAGCACCTGGAGGGGGATTTTTGACTAGAAAAAATTCTATCTAATGACAAATTCAGTAGCCCTGGCGAATGGAATTCGCGGCTATACAAACAAAGTCCACCTCCGTGGACTAAGAGAAAATCAAGTTTTTAGAAACCCAAGGAGGTGGGTAAAGCCTGGTGTAGCTGCGGTTTCTAAGGCAATACAGTTCAGTTAAACTTCTCTTCCTTCTCTTACTTTGCGTCCTACCCTGCGGGAAGCCACTTCGTGTCTATGCGTCCTTTGCGGTTCGTTAAAAAAAGGATTTTAGCCTTAACTGAACCGTATTGGTTTCAAAGGGACTATTTAACTTAAGTTAGCTTGCAGCTACCATCCACGCAATATGACGATTCATAAGTACTGGAACGCTTACCAAATATGGTGTAGCGATTATCGCGGATTTGTTCGTAAAAGCGATCGCCTGTCCATTTCATCCCCGGTAATGCTCGATAAGCGTCTACAAATATACTTCCGGCTGGCAATAACCACCCAATTTTTTCTATTGCATTGCTACCTTGCCAACGTCTCTGAGGTTCATTAGCATCAATTAAAATCACCCCCTGTTCGCAATCTTGGGCTGTAATTCCCCATCCTAAAAGTGTCTGCTCATCTTGCATGGGAACGTAGCGAAATAACTTTCCCTTGTCTAAGGTTTCTAGCGATCGCACTAGGGTAACGCAGAGATTACAATTCCCGTCGTAGATTACGTAGTAATTCATTAAAATAACGGCTCTTTGGCAATGACAAATTAGATGTGTCTAAACACAACTTTGGTATTCTAGCTTAGAAAATCGCTGAATTTAGATCCCCGAATTCTTAAATAAGTCGGGGATCTGGACAGCAAAATTTTATTTATCAAATATGTATAATGTCGTCTAGCTTAAGTTGTAAATTTGGGAAGAGATCAGACGAAATAGTATCTCCTAAGCGATATCGTTTTTGCTCGTACACACCGTTTACTAACTGGCAAACAGTGAAGGTAGGTTGTTTAGGATTGCCAATAAACTGCAAACCACCCAAACCACGAAAGTCCACAATCCAATATTCTGGGATATTAAGAAAGGCGTATTCTTCTACCTTTCTGGCATAATCATCTTGCCAATTAGTACTCACAACTTCAGCAACAAGTTTGATTGTATTGCCGTTACAAATAATCGGTTCTTTTTGCCAGAGTGGTTCTTTACTAAGTTCTGCTTTATCTAAAACAATTACATCAGGACGCAGTACTGTGGCTTCAGCCGCAGGTGGTTTAATCAGGCAAGTTTTTGGAACTAGCCAGTTGAAATTAGAATTAAAAATTTCGACATAGATTCTACCAGCAATACTACCTGCAACAGCTTTATGTGTCCCTGTAGGTTCCATGTCTCTTAGTTGTCCATCAATTAATTCATAGCGTGTATTAAGCTCAAAAACATCTAATTTGCATAATCGAATTAAACATAACTCTTGTGGGGTTGGCATCTTGCCCGCCCAGCTTATGCAATTTAAATATGGAACAGCTTATCACCATATTGGGCGATAAATTCCTTAAAGATAAGTAGTTTGGGTGAAGTGTAGGTCATTATGTCTTGTTTTGACTTGACGTAGGCTTATTGTAGCGACTGCCATTGCAAAGTATAGAAAAGTGGGTTAATTTTTGGAAGCGATCGCATTCACAATGCAAGCCCTCGCATTCACAATGCAAGCGATCGCATTCACAATGCAAACCATCGCATTCACAATGCAAACCATCGCATTCACAATGCAAGCCCTCGCATTCACAATGCAAGCGATCGCATTCACAATGCAAACCATCGCATTGGCAATGCAAGTCGCCGCATTCACAATGCAAGTTATCGTATTTAAATAGCACGGCAATACAGATATTAAAAAGCTTGTCCTCAAATATCCCCTTGATTTCCAGTTATCATGCCTTTGGAACGATATTTGCTTAGTTTTTTCATTAATGAGAAAATATTCATGAAATACAAACTCCTGGGCAAAAGCGGGTTAAGAGTCTCGGAACTCTCCTTAGGAACCATGACCTTTGGTGAAGACTGGGGCTGGGGTGCATCTGTTGACGAAAGTCGGAAAATCTTTGATAGCTATGTAGAAGCAGGAGGAAATTTCATTGACACCGCCAACGGTTATACCGATGGTAGCAGTGAAAAAATTGTCGGTGAGTTGATTGCTAAAGAACGAGAACGCTTTGTAGTTGCGACAAAATATTCCTTTCCCTTGCGGATGAATGACAAAAAGGGCGACCCTAACGCCAGTGGAAACCATCGCAAGAATTTAATTCAGTCTTTAGAAGGTAGCCTGAAACGGCTGAATACCGATTACATTGATTTATTCTGGTTGCACGCTTGGGATTTCACCACACCGATTGAAGAAGTCTTGCGATCGCTTGATGATGTAGTTCGTCAAGGTAAAGTACTTTATATCGGTATTTCTGATACTCCTGCTTGGATCGTTTCTCAAGCAAATACCATCGCTCATTACCAAGGATGGACGCAGTTTGTCGCCCTGCAAATTGAGTATAGTTTAATTCAGCGGACACCAGAACGAGACTTGCTACCACTGGCCAAAGCCTTCGATTTAGCTGTAACACCGTGGTCGCCTTTAGGTCGTGGTGTGCTGACAGGTAAGTATAATCAGCCTCCTCAAGAGGGTAGCGAACAGGGACGATTAGCAAATCCAGCTTTAGGAAGTATTTCAGAACGAAATTTAGCGATCGCTCAAGTTGTCAGTGAAGTTGCAGCAGAAATTGGCCATACACCCTCACAGGTTGCATTAGCTTGGTTAAACGCTCAAAGTGGTGTGATTATTCCGATTATTGGGGCACGTAAATTAACGCAGGTTCAAGACAACTTAGCTTCTTTAGAAGTCCGCCTCTCCCCAGAACATCTGCAACGCTTAGATGAAGTGAGTAAAATTGAATTGGGTTTCCCCCATGACTTTTTGCAGAATGATTCAATTCGCGATCGGCTTTTTGGTGGTACATTTAACACCATAGAAAACCATCGCAGTTAACCTACTATTCATTGATAGTAACACATTCAGGCGTTAATATAATCTGTCGCCAGAGAGTTTCGCACAGCCACCCAAAATCTGTAAAGTTACATATAAAAGGCATTAAGTTAGAACTATGACCGACAACACCATTTCATCACGTCTGTACCCTACCCGCATTGACATTCCCGCCGAAGCGCGAGTGCAAATCGTGGTACTCCTCAACCAAACCTTAGCAGCCACTTCGGATCTAAAAACCCAAACCAAGCAAGCGCACTGGAATGTTAAAGGGACTGACTTCTATCAGCTACACCTATTATTTGATGAAATTGCTGGGGAATTGGAAGAGTTCATCGATCTAGTAGCTGAACGCATCACAGCTTTAGGCGGATACGCTTTTGGAACAGTTCGTGCCGCAGCTAGTAATTCAATTTTGCCAGAATATCCCTTAGATATTTTGGATGGTAAAGACCATGTGACAGCCTTGGCAGATCGCTTTGCATCCTATGGTAAACATCTCCGGGAAGCGATCGATAAAACTGATGAATTAGGCGACCTAGATACTGCCGACCTTTACACCGAAATTTCCCGCACCATTGACAAACGACTCTGGTTCTTAGAAGCTCATCTACAAATAGTAGAAATTAAGGCAGAGAATGGCAAAGCAGCGGCTACTACTAAAACTCAAAAGACACCTGCTGCTGTCAAATAAGCACTTTTGAGAAATACTAGATTTAGTAGTAGTCTGTCAATTCAATAATTGATGGGTAAATTGCTTGTAGAGACGGCGATTTATCGCGTCTCTCTAACCATCAAAATGAATTTGACAGACTAGTGGCGCATCAAGCAAAAAAATAGTGCATTAGACGTAGGTTGGGTGGAGCGGAGCGCAACCCAATACATATCAGGATGTTTGGTTACGCAAAGCCTCCAACGCCACTTGCTACAACGCTTTTAACCCGTGCAACGCAGTGGCTCCCCTTTTTTTGCCCTATTTTATTTAACCTTGCCACACCACTAGCAACTAATCTTGTTGTTCAAAAATTGAAATTGCAGTAATTTAGTTTTCAAAGAGTGTATCTCATTCAATTGAAAACTCTGTTAAATCTCACAGTATCTTTTTAGTAAGTACGCCACTTTTAAGTGCGTACTTTTCATTTTATATGTATATAATCTACTATTTAAATAGTTACAAATCAGGTCTAATCAATCAAAATTCTAAATTCTTCTAAAAACAATTAACAACGAGGTAAACTTATGTCTCAAAATACAATTACCCACTTAATTCACGATCGCAATGCCCGTGGTCACGCGAAAATGGGCTGGCTCGATAGTTATCACACATTTTCCTTCGGTAGTTTTTACGATCCCAACCGCATGGGATTTCGTTCTCTGCGCGTGATCAATGACGATCGCGTTGCTCCTGGTGCTGGATTCCCTACCCACAGTCATCGTGACATGGAAATCCTCACTTATGTCTTAGAAGGTGCTGTAGAGCATAAAGACAGCTTGGGTACTGGTTCAGTAATTCGCCCCGGTGATGCCCAAATTATGAGCGCTGGAACTGGGATCAGCCACAGTGAATTTAATCCTTCACCAACTGAACCACTGCACTTGTTACAAATCTGGATTCTCCCCGATCGAGAAGGAATAACGCCAAGATATGAACAAAAAGCTTTTCCTCTCGAAGAAAAGCGCGGTAAACTCCGCTTAATCGCTGCTAAAGATGGGCGCGATGGTGCTGTGACAATTCACCAAGATGTTGAGTTATATACATCTGTTTTAGAGTCAGGTGATGTTGTTAATTATCAAGTCAAAAGCGATCGCTACGCCTGGTTACAAATAGCGCGAGGCATAGTCAACTTAAATGGCGAAGAACTCAGAGCCGGCGATGGTGTACAAATCAACGGCGAAGAACAGCTAGAAATTAGCACCAACATCGGCGGCGAAATCTTGCTTTTCGATTTAGGCTAATTTTAAGTCTGTTTGCTGAAAAGCTAATTGGTAGGGTGGACATTCTCACAATGTCCACCCTACTATCGTTTGTGGGAGAAATTGTATGTATCCCTTTGATAGTAAAAAAGTACTACTGTGAAAATCATTTTACTCCAACAAAAGCAATCAATTTGCTTGCAAACCATACCTATAGCGAAATTCAAACGTCTGTAGCAAAATATCCGAAGACTTCAGAGCAAGCATTATTAAAACTATATCTAAATCACGGTTATACTTTCTCATAAAACCAACAAAACAACTGGGCGGCAATGTCCAAAAAGTTCTTAGTTTGGGAAAGATGTATCAGACTTTAATAATTATTAGAGGTGGCTGTAATGCCGACGATTCATTTTGTGGATGGAGAAAAAGGCGGGGTAGGAAAATCTCTCTTTACCAGGACAATGATTCAGTATTGCCTGGATAAGAAAATCCCGTTCGTACCAGTGGAGACAGATAGATCGAATCCAGATGTTGCGGGAGTATATAAGGAGATATGTAAGTATGCCGTTTTTAGTGAAAATGAACGACAGTCAAATAAGGCAGATAGAATATTTGAGTGGGCGATAGAGAAGCCAGTAATTGTGAATTTAGCTGCACAATCCCATAGAGCAGTACAAGGATGGATTGAATCTAATCAATTAATTGAACTAGGAAGTTCGCAGGGAGTGACGTTTTGCAAATGGTTTGTATCCACAGGAGGATATGACAGCATCAACCTATTTACTCAGTCAGTGAATACCTACGGTGAGAAAATACCCCATATTCTGGTGAGGAATTTAGGGCTGTGTGATGATTGGGAGCATCTAGAGTCAGACTCCAACTTTCAGAACATAGTCAATAAATATCAGATAAGAGTTATGGATTTTCCGAAGTTAGCATATAGAGAAAGAAACATAATTGACCAAAATCGCCTAACGTTTGCAGAAGCTAGAGAGTATAAAGAATTTGGGATAATTGGAAAACAGAGAGTGGTGAATTTTCTGAAGCTTGCTTATGGTGCTTTTGAGAAAGTAGGTATCTGGTATGAAAAACTTGAATAGTTTTGTCGTCAGCTTGTGTTGGTAGGTTTTTGATATCAGTGAAAAAGCAAGGGGACAGGTTTGGATAAGCAAGGGAGGCAAGAGAATTATTGTTCAGTAATTCTTCTCTCCCCATACTTCTCTTCTACCCCTGCCTCCCCTGCGTGCCTCAACCAAAAAATTCCTTAACCGAAGGGTATTGCCCTGTCTCTTGTGAATTTGACTACAATCCTTAGAAAGATTAGTAAAAACCTAAATGTCTAAAAAGTCCGATTCTCAGTTCCAAAATCTCTTTAGTTCACCCAAATCAAGCAACTGGGACGAAAGATTAGCCCAAATAGCCTATCGCTTTAACCGCGAGTATCAACGTGAAACCTTTGAACTCCCAGAAGAAGTACAAGCGATGCCGATATTCCGCGAGTGGATTGCTGGGAGTTTTTCAGGGAGAATTGCTTCACCTTTCTGGGAAATTGCTAAACCTCAAAAAAACCAGCACTGTATAGATATTGGCTGTGGGATCAGCTTTTTAATTTATCCTTGGCGGGATTGGCAAGCATTTTTTCATGGGCAAGAAATCAGTAATGTGGCACGGGATACCCTTAATTCTCGTGGGCCGCAGTTGAATTCTAAGCTGTTCAAAGGTGTTGAGTTGGGGGCAGCCCATCAGTTAAACTACTCACCAGAGCAATTTGACATTGCGATCGCCACAGGATTTAGCTGCTATTATCCACTCGAATATTGGGATGCTGTACTAGCAGAAGTCAAGCGGGTATTAAAACCAGGTGGACATTTTGTGTTTGACGTTCTCAATCCAGAACAGCCTTTAGCAGAAGATTGGGCAGTTCTGGAAACCTATTTGGGTGCTGAAGTGTTTTTAGAGCCTTTGGCTAAGTGGGAAAAAACCATTAAAGCGGCTGGTGCTAAAATAGTGACGCAGAAATCAGGGGAATTATTTGAGTTGTATAAAATCCGATTTTAAAAATCTTACAGCAGATTTCAAATTGGTGAGGTACACAAGCTAAGTCTATTACCCAAGTATAAAGCGTGTTTTACTCTTGAATTCTTTTAGCCGAGGGGGGCGTAGCCCATTCAGAATTCAGAATTCAGAATTCTGCTGTATTACTCAGGGATAAGTGGACTCATGGGATCTAAAGAAGTTGTAAAAACAAAATAGATGACCCCAGTTCCGAGAATCATCACAGCCAGACTGAACAGCAACACCCAACGGTCTGTTGGTTCATAAGTATCTTCTTCGATATCACGACGGACAGCGAAATAGTGTGACGTTGAGAGCCAGACTGTGATTAAACCCACTAGCGAGAAGACTAAACCTAACTTCCAGCCATTACCCGGACGGGGTACTAAAGGTACTTGGAAGGCACGCAAACGCACGATGACCACGCCAAAACCTAAAAGAGCGATCCCTGTCCGCATCCAAGCGAGGTAGGTACGCTCATTTGCCAAATGATCTCGCACTCTGGACGGATTTAGTCGTCCTAGCTTTTTTTTCTCTTTATCTTCTTCTGTAGGTTTCAATTTTAACTGCATCAATAACACCCTTATCCCCAAAGCGGCTCTTATCAAAAAAATGCGAAGGTAGTAGGAAATCTCTTTCCAAATGACTCGCAAAGAGCGCAATATTTGCGCTACTGAAATATGCCTGTTGTGATTGTACATTTTTTTCAAAATTTATTTTAATGCAGATATCGAAAGAAAACAAGCCTGACTGAATAATTCGGAATTTGTAATTGATGGTACAGACAAACTGTCAGCAATCAGGGGTCATAAAAAAACAGCCAAGATCAGAGAGATTTTTCACCAGTGCATGTCCTGTTTTTTCTCTGAAATTGGCTGTTACCCTGTTGAAATTGAGAACAATCTATAAACAGTTATCAGTCTAAATTCCTTATCACACGCCTAGTAACTGTTTAGTGTTCAATGATTTAAGACTTCATGGTAGGCGCATTGGGAACGCGTGTATCTATTAGAGCTTGTGATACATTTGGGATAAACCAGTTAACTTCGTTAGCTTTGACAATTTGAGCATTAGGAACGTTGATTTCAATTGCAGCATTATCTGGATTAGTCTGAATCGCTAACTTACTGCCATCAGGTATCTTGATCGCTACTGGCTCTGTAAATTCTTGAGCTTGTCCGTCTGTGGTTAAACCTGCAATTGTGACATCATTTGGGAGATAGAAACCATCACAATCCCAGTTATTTTTAGTGGACTGACCATCAGCTAAAAAATATAAACCGTTGTCGTATACGGCATCTTCATTCTCTTCGCCGTTCGGTACTTTACCATATACTGCTACAGTATTACCTGTTTTGTTTTCACATTGACCCCAGTTGATTCCCGTCTCTAAAGCATATTTTTGGAATGCTAAATCATCAATTTTCTGCTGAATTTCTTCCGGGGTGACACCTTCTACTTGAGTTTGGGCTTCTTTTGCCTGAGTCAAGTCATTAATTGCTTTCGTGACTTCGATGTAATCAGGGTTTTTGCTAAATTTTGGTCTATCAGCAAAAGAAGGTTGAGCAAAGGCAAGATTGGCGATAATTATTAAGAGAATAAGCAGAGATTTCCAGATTTTCATGTTTTGATTCCTGTTGATGGCTAAGATATTTTGCAGTTTTAGATTCATTTATACACTTAACTTTTCTTGTTCTTCACTCGACTGTTGAGTATTGAAGCCTAAAATCAATGAGAATATATAACTAGAAACTACAGATAAAAGAGTCCAAGTAACATTTTCGGTGACAATAAACACGCCCAAACCAATCAAGATACAAGGTACAAAAGTGTTACCATTTTCGGTTAAAAAGTTGGCGATCGCAGGCAAGTAGGTTAACTTATAAGCGGTATAACACCATACACCCACCATTGTAAAAAATACACCTAGTATCACCAGCAGACTATCTAATTCCGAGTTGGCAAACAAAGGCACATAGACGCTGATATTATCACTGCCATTAGCAAAGGCGATCGCAGCGACATTGCAAGTTTGTGGAGAGAGAAAATTTCTAATTATAGAGGGACAAGACGGTTCAGTTTCTTCGGCTTCCTCTTGTGAATCCTCTTCGCGTTTTAGTAAACTGCTCACACCAATGATTATGGGCATTAAGCCAAGTAGTCTAATCCAGTCCTGCGGTATGATCATTCCACCAAAGAAACCGGGAAGGCTAGCAACGATCAATGCTGCAAAACCGAGATACTGACCAGCCAGGATATGACGACTACGGAACGTTTTACTTATTTGTGAAAAAAGCAACGTCAGAATGACAATATCATCGATGTTGGTGGCAGTGAATGCGGTAATCCCTGTGGTAATTGCAGTTACTAAATCGCTCATTTTTGGAAGTCCTTATTTTCATGCTTGGGCATTGGGCAGTTCAATTTTGGATTTTGGATTGAGGATTTCGGATTAAATTTCAATCTAAAATCTAAAATTCTTGCTCCTCTGCTCTCTACTTGGCCGTTTGAGTCCGTGCCGAAGCCTTGATTTATACTTTAGTCAAATTAACCGATAGAATCAAATGCTTTTATTTGTCAAAATGATAAATGAAAGTGATTAAAATTTTGACATCAAGTTGTAGGGATACCATAAATGGCAGGAATGACGCTTGAGCAGCTAAAAATCTTTCTGGCTGTGGCGCAGCACTTACACTTTACTCGTGCAGCTGAGGAGCTTTATATTACACAACCTGCTGTCAGTGCAGCAATTCACAACTTAGAGCAAGAATACGGTGTGAAACTATTCCATCGGATTGGTCGCCACATCGAGATTGCTGAGGCAGGTAAATTACTGCAAGTGGAAGCGCAGAAAATTCTCGATCAAGTTTCCTTGACTGAAAGGGGATTGCGAGAATTGAACAATCTGCAACGGGGTGAATTGAAATTAGGGTCGAGTCTGACAATTGGCAACTACTGGCTACCAAGTAAGATTAGTGAGTTTAAGAGCCAATATCCTGGTATCCAGATTGACTGCACCCTTGCCAATGCTGAAACGATTTGTGTTGGTACAGCGATGGGACAGTTTGATTTAGGCTTGGTGGAAGGAGATGTGAAGCCAGCGCTTCAGAATACTCTAGAATACGAAATAGTGGGGAGCGATCGCTTGCAAATTGTGGTTGGTCAAAAACACCCTTGGTTTGAGTGGGGAGAAGTTGATTTAAGCCAACTAACTCAAACTCCTTGGGTAATGCGGGTGCGGGAATCGGGAACACAGCAAAGATTTGAGGAAGCCTTGCAAAATTGGGGGATCAACCTCAGTGAACTGAATGTAATTTTAGTATTTACCAGTGGCGAGATGGCAAAAGCCGCAATTGAAAATGGCGTGGGTGCAACTGGAATTTCTGAGTTGATGGTAAAAAAAGAAATCCAGTTGGGAACTCTGCGGGCAATTCGAGTTATTGATAATAGAGAAGGCAATGGTGCGATTGCAGAAATAGTCCGACCTTTTTTTAAACTCAAGCATCGTCAGCGTTTTCAAACTGCTCTTTCTAAAGTCTTTGAGCAAATGTTGATATCGTCTATGTTAGATGGCTCATATCAGCATTTATCAAAATCAGTTATTTAACGTTTTACAGCTATTTTCACGTAAATAGACCACGCGGTAAGGGCACAGCAATGCTCATTGGTGTCAACTTAACGCGAAACCGCTTGTCCGCCGGGAATTGAAATTCCCGTATAATAGCTAAAGTCATCTGAAGATGACTAAATATCGCCAAAAATCTCCAGTCTACTTCAGTAGACTTAAGCTATTAGCCCGGAAATTTATTTCCGGGCGGGCATGTCAGCCAACAGATAAGCTATTTCCACTTAAGTTGACACCTATGAGCATTGCTGTGTCCTTACAACAGATGTAGTTCAAATACATAAAAACTGCTGTAACAAAAAAGAATTCAGAAATCAGCAGCCATAATTCCGAATTGAATTCTGTGTGACTGGTGGACTTCGGCGTGAGTGCTAGCGCTATACGAGAGGCTGTACCAACGACATTAATTCTAGGCTAATCTTCCCAAGCGAGAGTACGTTTGACTGCCTTTTGCCAAGTGGCAAAGTTGTATAAGGGAAAATCGCTTTTTGGCTCAAATACATACTCAATCTGCCGTTGTCTCACCAGTTCTTCATAGCTCTCCCAAAATCCTACAGCTAAACCTGCTGCAAATGCTGCACCCTGAACGGTCGTATCACGCATGATCGGACGTTCGACTGGAATACCTAACACATCAGCCTGAAACTGCATCAGAAAATTATTCTCGCAAGCACCACCATCTACGGTTAATCGCCCAACTGGAGTACTGCTAGATGCATTTATCGCTTGCACCACCTCCAGAACTTGATAGGCGATCGCTTCCAGCACGGCGCGAACTAGATGCTCTGGTTGTACGCTGGCGGTAATGCCAAAAAAGGCTCCCCTTGCGCTCATATCCCAGTAGGGCGCACCCAATCCACTAAATGCAGGCACAAAATAGACTCCGCCATTATCTTTTACCTGATTTGCCATTGCTTCAGTTTCAGCAGCAGTTTTAATCAGCCTGAGGCGATCGCGCAACCATTGAATACACGCTCCACTGGTAAACATACTGCCTTCTAGGGCATAGCCTACATCTAAGTCTCCGTTTGGTTTTCTTTGTGTCCAGGCAATAGTAGAAATAAGTTGATGGTGCGATCGCACAATTTGATTGCCTGTGTGAGCAACCAAAAAGCTACCAGTGCCGTAAGTACATTTCATCAAACCGGGGCGATCGCAGCCATGACCAAATAGAGCAGCTTGCTGATCTCCCAAAATGGCAGCAATGGGAATTTCAACGCCCAACAAGTTACTATCAGTGACTCCAAATACTCCTAAACTGGGATGAATCTGGGGCAAAATATGAATCGGAATTTGAAACAGATCCAACAAAACTTCATCCCATTCACAGGTTTTGAGATTCATTAGCATTGTACGGCTGGCGTTGCTGTGGTCAGTCGCATGGACTTTCCCACCTGTGAGGTTCCACAACACCCAGGTATCAATAGTGCCAGCTAAGACATTGTTCAGGTCAACATCAGTAAATTTGTCTAAGAGCCATCTGAGCTTGGTAGCAGAAAAATAAGCATCGATAATTAATCCAGTGCGATCGTAAATTTCTTCGCCGTAGCCTTGCTCTTGTAACTGGTGGCAAAGGGGAGCAGTGCGGCGATCTTGCCAGACGATCGCTCTATGGAGTGGTTTACCAGTAGTTTTGTCCCAAATCAAACAGGTTTCGCGCTGTACAGTTAGTCCCAAAGCTGCGATCGCTGATGGAGCAATCTGGGCATTCTCAATTGCAGTTTGCATTACCCAACAGGTATCATGCCAGATTTGTTGAGGGTCATGTTCTAACCATCCAGGCTGAGGATAATGCTGAGTTAGTTCTTTGTATGCCTGCCCAACAATCTTGCCGTCTGCGTTAAATACAAAGGCGCGGTTGCCTGTAGTACCTAAGTCCAGTGCTAAGATGTAGCCCGATGATGGAGTTATGTTGCCAAGTGTGTACATAGCCGCTTTGAATGCTGCGTAGGCGTAGCCCGTCGTAGGCAATGCGTTCAATCAGATATACATTATTTTGGGTACATTTTGAATTCCTTATTTTTTGTATAACATTGCGCTTAAATTACGTTCCTATACATTAGACATATCCAGAAATTAAAGATGCGTTACCCAGAACCCCTGTAGAGACGTAGCACTGCTACGTCTCTACATTCTTTTTCGGAGATGTCTATTTATATTGAGTAAGGCAGTTATTGCCCCCTGCCTCCCCTGCTTCCCCTGCCTTCTTCAACGAATGCCATCATTATCAATAGCGCTGTAGCTGTCGCTGGGGAAAAGCCCCAACCAAGGGTCAGAACTAGGAGTTAAAAATAGTTGGGCGTATACTTGATCATTGAGTGCTTCCACACTCCTTGTTTGCCTACCCTGTATAAACCATTGATGAATTTGGCTGTGCAGCATGTATTCATTTCTGACCGTATCTAAAGCCATTGTGGCTTCAAATTTTTTGACTATTATCGGTAAGTTATCTTCCTGAGTCTTGGCAGATTGAGACTTTTTAGCTCTAATTAGAGAAATGCTGTTCTGATCTAGCTTGACATCAGCGGCATAGAGTTGAGCAATTTTGTCCCACACTTTTTGATCGGTTATTTCCGCTAAGGCGTTTTGATTCCGTTCTGCATCAGACTGTAAAGCAGTCAGCATTGGTGTTTCAACTCTCATTTTAGAAACGGCTAGAGAGCTTGCTATTGCTGCTGTTGGTGGCTGAGTGGGATTTTTCGGAATTTCCACCAACTTGGGGGGAGATTGGATACCCAGACGATATAAATCTGCAACCCATTGACCTTGGATTGAATTCAGGCGATCGCTATGGTATTTTCTTAAAAAAGACTCGCGATCGCTTGGCGGAAGTTTACTGTAACTTTTCACTGCTACTTCAGCCTGATGTAACTGGCGCAAAAATTCTTTGGGACTATATAACCCTGGAATTGCATCGATTGGACGACCTGATGCATCTAATATGTAATGAATGCTATTGCCTGTAATCGTTCGCTCTAACTTGCGTCCGTCGCCAAAATCAATAGTTACTTTGGGTACAGGGCGCACTGATTGCCAGTGCAAAATGAAGCGGTCTTGAAGCAGTTTAGAAATTTCAACATTCGGATACAGTGCGACTCTGAAGAACCTACTATTCGCACAACTCAAATCTTGATCCAGTCTGCCCAATAACCGTAGAGATAAAATGGGTTTACCACTAGTTCTAGCAGCAGCTTTAGCTTGTTCTATATCAGTGTACCAGTACAGACGAGAGGCGTAACAGTCTCGTTGCTGGCAGAGTTCATCTAAAGCTACACGGAGTACAGAGGAAGGTAGAACTGTACCTGAAGAATCGCTATTTAAGTTATTGGCATGAGATTTAAGAAATACTTGTAATCCTGTTGGGCCTTGTTTCCGAAGTACAGAAACTTCTTGAGATAGCTTGGATATTTCAGCTACAGGAGTTTGAGCATCAGCTGTCTGCAAAAAACTGAAGCTGATTAACATGAGTGCAAAAGGATATTGGAAGGTTCTAAATTTCATATATTTTCAGAGTTTACTAATATTTGATATGTGTGCTAATGGTTTTTATGAATCACTTTCAAGACCTTTATTAAAACCTTGTAAATTACAAATTCTGCAAATTATATTTTTTGGAACTTGTAATTTTTTATAGTGTATCTGTACTATAACAGTCCTAAATCATTCATGGCAATTAGAGAGAGATAGAATTTTTACTGAGCCACAACTACTGCAACTCAAGGCTTGAAAGATGGATTAAGGAACAACACATCAAGGTATCGTTAATAACGACCAAAAACTAGTAGTGTGTATCATTAAATTTGAGGGTTAAGAGAACGAACCGCAAAGGACGCAAAGAGCGCAAAGTAAGAAGGAAAGAAGAGAAATTGAAATTTGATTTACCTATCAGAATTAATAGGACAGACCACTAGTACAAGAAGGCAAGAGTAAATAAACCACCCATTCAAAATCAATGAAACGCTTACGCTGTATGAATTTTGAATTTTGAATTTTGAATTCCGCCTTGCGGTACTAGCCTCAAAGTGCTACCAATACATGGGATGCTGGTTGAGGATTAGTGAGTTTTACCAATGTCTGTTGTTTCTAGTATCACTGTTACTGTTCCGGCCACAACTGCTAACTTGGGGCCTGGTTTTGATTGCATCGGTGTAGCTTTAAAGCTATACAACCAATTCAAGTTCACTCGTCAAGAAGAGGGTGGGCTAACTATTCATGTTACTGGTACGGAAGCTGAACGAGTCCAAACTGATGAGAACAATCTCCTCTACCAAGCATTTGTCAAGTTCTATCAACATATAGAGCAAACACCACCCATTGTAAAAATAGAAATTAAGTTAGGTGTTCCGTTAGCAAGGGGTTTGGGTAGTTCGGCCACAGCAATTGTTGCTGGGTTGGTTGCTGCTAATCAACTTGAGGGTACGCCGATCAGTCAGTCACAGGTAATGGAATTAGCGATCGCAATGGAAGGACATCCTGATAATGTAGTTCCAGCTTTGTTGGGAGGATGTCGTCTCGCTGCTACCAGTGGCACAGCTTGGGAAATTTGTGATGTTCCCTGGCATAAAGATGTTGTCGCAGTTGTGGCTATTCCTGATTTTGAACTTTCCACTTCCGAGGCGCGGGGTGTTCTCCCAACAGAAGTAAGTCGTGCTGATGCGATTTTCAATACGGCGCATTTGGGGTTATTGTTGCGCGGCTTGGAAACTGGTAACGGACAATGGTTAAAGACAGCTTTACAAGATAGATTGCATCAACCTTATCGCAAAGCTTTGATTCCTGGTTATGATGCTCTTAACATCGCAGCTGTTAGCGCTGGTGCTTATGGTATGGTGATTAGTGGTGCGGGGCCAACACTGTTAGCTTTGGCAGATAACTTACACTCAGAGGCAGTGGAGGCGGCGATGTTAGCTGCTTGGCAAGAAGAAGGAATTAAAGCCGAGGTGCGATCACTTTCTCTCGATACCCAAGGCGCAAAAATATTTTAAAAAACCAGATGACTATTTTACTCAGCACTTAAAAGTCGATTTATGGAGCAAATTCAGGCTGAAATGGCGGCGCTTAACTCCCAAATACAGATTCTTTTAGAAGAACGCGCTGCACTCACTATTAATAATGTCATCTCTGGCGAGAATGATTCACCACAGGCAATGGTGGAAGCGTACCGCCGTCAAGCCAGAGAAAATGCCCAATTATCAGTTGAACTCCAAGGCATCGATGCAGCGATCGCCGCCTTGGAAGGCAAGATCAAACAAAAACAAGGTAAGTTAGTGCGATCGCAAGGTGAATCAAAGCAACTTATCCTCCAGCAGCAGCTAGAGGAAGCCAAAGAAATTGCTCAGATTCATGCTGAACGCATTAATCAACTAGCGGGAGAACTGGCCGCAGAAGTCCGTTTTCTTAAGGCTTGTGCCAATCAACTGAGTCCAATGTATTGGCAGATTTATTACAAGCCCTTCATTACTGGGTTCAAAACAATCTCCGTCCCCTACGTCCGCTCAGATGGGGAAGTTTGGACAATTGTCAACCGGATTGTTTAATGTTTTAGCCTTTTCGTTTGTATGCAATACATTGACCTCACTTCCATTCCTCTCTCCTAAGAGGCTACGGTGTACACACAAGTCTTGAAATTACACCTCACACTTGGTTTCGTCGTCTATCCCTAAGCTGTTGGATCGCTCCGAAAGCTTGTCATTGCGAACGCGAGTGCGTCTCGTAGAGAGGAGGAACGACGAACGCAAGAGCGTGTCGCAGACAAGCAATCGCAAAAACTACGGGATTATGCGATTACTTCGCTCCGCTCGTAATGACAATTTATTGGGTCTAGAAAGCTTGAAACCCTTGTAGATACCACTTGTGTGTACACCGTAGCCCATAGGGAGAGAGGCTTTGAATCTTACTCCCCTTCCCTTATAGGAAAGGGGCTGGGGGTTAGGTCTATGACTCAACTTAGAAGCTTAGACTAAATAGCCTTGACAATTGGGCTTAACCAGAAAATGTGACGGGATTGTAACGGTGGCTTTAGCTGCCGTTTTTTGTTGACGTTGCAAAAGTTTACATTTAGAATAGAAAACGGCAAAATCAAATAAGTATTTATTCTTATTTATCCTGAAAAACTGACATTTGACGAGTATATATTCTTATCGACATTAAAAATTTAATCTTTTAAAGATCAAGAATGTTTACAAAAGTCAAAATTCCTTAATATAATGTAACTAAAAGCGAGAAGTCAAATTGATTGTCAGAAGTGATGAATGCTATTGAATTTCCCTGGCTAACAGCCATAATCCTCTTACCCTTGGTGGCTGCCTTAGCCATCCCCCTAATCCCAGACAAAGAAGGTAGAACTGTCCGTTGGTATGGTTTGGGAGTAGCGATCGCCGACTTTGCACTGATGATTTATGCCTTTTGGCATAACTACGACTTTCAGAGTTCAACACTCCAACTTGTAGAAAACTATCCTTGGATACCGCAGTTAGGTTTGCATTGGGCTGTGGGGGTTGATGGTTTATCGATGCCCTTGCTACTTCTGACAGGCTTAATAAATACCCTCGCAATCTTCGCGGCTTGGAAAGTTACCACCAAGCCGCGATTATTTTATGGTTTGATGTTGGCGATGTACAGCGCCCAGCTTGGTGTATTTGTCGCCCAAGATTTGCTGTTGTTCTTCCTAATGTGGGAAATCGAGTTAGTGCCGGTTTACCTGCTGATTTCCATCTGGGGAGGACAAAACCGCCGTTATGCCGCAACAAAATTCATTCTTTACACCGCCGCTGCATCAATATTTATCTTGATTGCCGGTTTTGCAATGGCATTCTCTGGAGATACTGTCACATTCGACATGGCAACTCTGGGAATGAAGGAATATCCCAAAACCTTGGAATTATTAGTTTATGCAGGTTTCTTGATTGCCTTTGGTGTGAAGTTACCGATTTTCCCTTTACACACTTGGCTACCTGATGCCCACGGTGAAGCATCAGCACCCGGTTCAATGATTTTGGCTGGTGTGTTGTTAAAAATGGGTGGTTATGCCCTCATCCGCTTCAATGTGGAAATGTTGCCTAATGCCCATGTGACTTTTGCCCCAGTGTTAGCAATTTTGGGTGTAGTGAACATTGTCTACGGTGCTTGCTGTGCCTTTGCCCAAACCAATCTCAAACGCCGCTTGGCTTACTCTTCAATTGCCCACATGGGGTTTGTGCTGATTGGAATTGCCTCTTACACAGAGTTAGGTATTAGCGGTGCAGTGCTACAGATGGTTTCTCACGGTTTGATTGCTGCTAGCTTGTTCTTCCTCTCTGGCGTGACTTACGATCGCACTCACACCTTGATGATGGATAAAATGGGCGGTATGGCCAAGGTAATGCCCAAAACCTTTGCTCTGTTTACCATTGGTTCAATGGCTTCTCTCGCCCTACCTGGAATGAGTGGTTTTGTGGGTGAGTTAATGGTATTTCTCGGTATCGCCACCAGTGATGTTTACAGTTCCAGCTTCAAAATTGTAGTTGTACTGCTGTCAGCCGTTGGCGTAATTTTGACACCAATTTATTTACTGTCGATGCTGCGCCAAGTGTTCTACGGTGAGCAAAATGAAGAGTTGCACTTGGATGCTGTAATATCTGATGTCAAACCCCGCGAAATATTTATTACCGCTTGTTTGCTGCTACCAATTATCGGAATTGGTTTCTATCCCAAATTAGCAACGCAGACTTATGATGTAAAGGCAGTAGAATTAGCTACCCATGCTCGTCAAGTTCTACCAGTAGTTGCTCATCAACAACCATCAAGTTTGTACTCGCGGATTTTCTCTGCACCAACATTGGCTAATTCTCAAGTTGAAAGTTCGATTAATATTTCTGAGTAAATTAACTTCCCATTAAGGGGCTGCAAGTAAATTCTAAATATTCAGGGGAATAAAGGGGTGGTTATGAAACCACCCCTAAAATTTTGGAATTTATCGAGTTGAAACAGATTTTTAAGTCAATACAGTTCAGATAAACCCAAAACACTTGTAGAGACGGCGATTTATCGCGTCTCGAAAACCCAAAATTGTTGCCAGTAGCCCTTTGAACCGTATTGATTTTTAAGTAGGAGCAATTCATGTAGACGCATTCGCAAAGCGGATTCCACCATGAGGGAACTCGGTTCTGGGTTAGATAGACTCATTTATTCGTTTACGTGACTCAGGGCTAAGTTTACCACTGTGACAGGCAGCGCCATAGAGTGCTGGGATCGGTATTAGCACAAAACTAAAGACTTAAATTATAATTCTATACTTTAGTCCAGATTGTAATTATTTGTTGCACATGTTCTCTACAATTTTGAATACTGGTGTCATCTGGAGCGAGAACCAGTGAGCGTTCAAATATTGTCAATGCCGCTTGATAGCTCTGGAATGCCTTTTCACTTTGAGATAAGTTTTTAAATAAACGACCTAAGCTCCAAAATATTTCTCCTTTTTTGTTGAGAGCACAAATATTATCAGGGGAAAGTGAGAGTGTATGGTCAAAAGTAGTTATAGCCTCTTGATAAGACTTTTGAGCTTTAAGGTGCTGCAATAACTTTAACTGTAAGTCAGCCACTTTTTTTAATACATAGCCTTTGTTATTAAGAGCATTGATGTCATCAGGGGAAAGAGAAAGGACAGACTCAAAAGTATTTATTGCTCCTTGATAAGACTGTTGTGCTTCAAAGTTCTGTGATAGTTCTAACTGTAAATTGCCTAACCTTAATAGTATTATCCCCTTGTTGAAAAGACTCTTAATATTATCGACGTAAAGGGAGAGTGCATTGTCAAAAGTATTTATTGCTTTTTGATAAGACTCTTGTGCTTCCTGTGGCTGCGATAATTTTAACTGTAAATCGCCCAATTTTGCTATTGTTAACCCTTTATTGGAGAGACTATTGATATCATGAGGCGAAAGGGAGAGTACATTGTCAAAAGTATTTACTGCTTTTTGATAAGATTCTTGTGCTTCTTGTAGCTGCGATAGCTCTAACTGTAAATCGCCTAAATTTAATAGTGCTGTTCCCTTATTGGAAAGACTACTGATGTCATTGGGTGAAAGAGAGAGTACATTATCAAAAGTATTTATTGCTTTTTGATAAGACTCCTGTGCTTCCTGTGGTAGCCATAATTTTAACTGTAAATCGCTCAATTTTGATAGTGCTATCCCCTTATTGGAAAGACTTTTAATATCATGGGCAGAAAGGGAGAGGGCATCGTCAAAAATAATAATTGCTTTTTGGTAAGATTTTTGTGCTTCCTGTAGGTGCGATAACTCTAACTGTAAATCGCCCAATTTTGCTATTGCTAAACCCTTGTTGGAAAGACTATTGATGTCATTAGGTGAAAGAGAGAGAACATTGTCAAAATTCTTTATTGCTTTTTGATAAGACTTTTCTGCTTCCTGTGACTGCGAGAACTTCAACTGTAAATCACCCAAATTTAATAGTACTGCCCCCTCGTTGTAAAGAGTCAAAATGTCCTTAGGAAAAAGGGAGAGTACATTGTCAAAAATATTTATTGCTTTTTGATAAGACTCTTGTGCGTTCTGTAGCTGCGATAACTCTAACTGTAAATTTCCCAAATTCAATAGTACTACCCCTTGGTTGTAAAGACTATTTATATCGTCAGGTGAAAGAGAGAGTATATTGTCAAAAGTATTTACTGCTTTTTGATAAGATTCTTGTGCTTCCGGTAGGTGCGAGAATTTTAACTGTAAATCGCCCAAATTTAATAGTGCTGTTCCCTTATTGGAAAGACTATTTATATCGTCAGGTGAAAGAGAGAGTACATCGTCAAAAGTATTTATCGCTTTTTGATAAGATTCTTGTGCTTGTTGTAGCTGCGAGAATTTTAACTGTAAATCGCCCAAATTTAATAGTGCTGTTCCCTTATTGGAAAGACTATTTATATCGTCAGGTGAAAGAGAGAGTACATTGTCAAAAGTATTTATTGCTTTTTGATAAGATTCTTGTGCTTCCGGTAGGTGCGATAATTCTAACTGTAAGTTGCCCAAGCTTTTTTGAGCAATCCCCCTGTATTTAAGAGCATAAATATCATCAGGGTGAAGGGAGAGGAAATCTCCAAAAGTATTTATCGCTTCTTGATAAGATTTTAGCGCTTCAATTGGACGTGATAAATTTAATTGTAATTTAGCAAAGTTTAATAATGCCAGTCCTTTATTATTGTGAATATAAATATCTTTAGGTGAAAGAAAAATAGCCTTTTGATAGGCGATAATCGCTTCTGTATAAGACTGATATGCTTCAAGCTCCTGTGATAGCTTTAATTGCACATTAGCCATTTTTACTAGTGCCAGACCTTTATGAAATACAACCAAGTTTTCATTTGGAAAAGATGACAAAATACTATCAAAAGTGGTAATTGCTGCTAAATACTCTTGTATTCCTTCTTGGTATCTAGATGCGGTAACACAGTAATCTCCTTCAACTAATGAAATTTTTCCTAACTGAAAATCTTTAGTAACGCTCATATTAAGACTGAAATATCAGGATCTTATTTAGAGTACCCACACAGCTAAAGATTATTGCTTGTTATTAAATACAATTTAGCTATAACCGATATTCCCCACCCTATCTGTCACAATAGGTTTTTACTCATTCAATCTGAGAGTAAAATAATTTTAGTCACTTTAATTTAGATACAGTAAGCATTTTGGGCTTAACGTACATTCCTGTTCCATTGCTACCAGAACCCCAAATACTAGTAGTCTTGCCAAAAATTTAACGCTTAACTAAAGATAAATCCGGTGTCAGCCTTTGCAAAACTTGCTTCAATACCATCACCGTCCAATCTATATCAGCTTCGGTAGTATCACGCCCCAACGTGATGCGAATTCCGCCTAAAGCCGCTTTTTCGGAATAACCCATCGCTAACAATATCGGGCTTGGGCTAAGTTTACCACTGTGACAGGCAGCACCAGCACTGATGCCGATGCCAGCAAGGTTTAGCTGTCGTACCAAGGTTTTACCGCTGAGTTTTTTCCCATCGGCGTTTTCTAAGCACATACTTACATGGTGAGGTAAACGATCGCAGCTATCCCCTGTAGGAATTAAACCAGGAATCTCAGCTAATTGAGCAAAGGCGCGATCGCGTAACTCAATCAATCGTGGTGTTTCTATAGCTAGTTCTTGGGCTGCTAATTCTGCTGCTACACCAAACCCCGCAATTATCGGTACTGCTTGCGTACCAGAACGCAATCCCATTTCTTGTCCACCACCAGCGATTAAAGGCATCAAATCCACACCAGGACGCACATATAACGCCCCTGCACCTTGGGGGCCATATATTTTATGACTAGAAAGGCTAAGTAAGTCTACTGGGAGTTGTTGCACATCTATAGGTAAGCGTCCCGCAGCTTGCACCGCATCTGTATGAAACAAAGCACCATGCGATCGCACAATTTTACCCAGTTCTGCGATCGGTTGTACAGTACCAACTTCACTTTGACCGTAAATTATCGAAACCAAAACTGTGTTATGTCGCAACGCCGCCTTTAAATCTAGGGGATTTACTCTACCTTTCACATCTACAGACAAGCGCGTAACTTCCCAACCCCACATTTCTAGCAACCTTACTGTTTCAGAAATTGCAGAATGTTCGACGCTGGAAATAATTAGATGTTGAGGAACAGCATACAACCGAGCCACACCCATAATCGCTAAATTATCTGCCTCAGTGCCACCAGAGGTAAAAACGATCGATTCAGGGGTAACAGCGTTAATTAAACCAGCAACTTGAACTCTGGCTTCTTCTACAACCGTTGCAGCCCGTTGTCCCCACTCATGTAAGCTGGAAGGATTGCCCCACTGTTGAGTGAGGACTGTTTGCATAACTGCGATCGCTTCTTTTCGAGTGGGTGTAGTGGCGCTGTAATCTAAATAAATTTGCATATAACCGAATAATGGTGAGAACACAGGTTAGTAGTAGACTGCTGTTCTTGTCAGCATATACAGTTTTAGTGGACAAATCCTGAAAAAATCTCTGTAATTCTGCTTCTAGCGGTGGATTTTTCCCAATACTAGGAAAACTATTTCTCTACTTCATTCAGAACGCAAAATTTTGGGAATGATAAATATGTCCACTCCCAATCCACTTTTAACAGATTACAGTGCAAGTTATTTCTAGACAAAGATATTTTTTATATATCTTTTTACTGATATTCTCCCTCGCTGGTTGTCAACGAGTCCAGTCTTCTAATCAGCGTCCAGCACCCTTAACACAAGACCCGCTAGTTCAAGTTTACTTTAATCATTCTGAGTCTTCAGAATACCAAGAAAGTTACCGTCAGCAAACTCGCCTTGGGGATGATTTAGAAAAACAGATTGCCGATGCTATTACGCAGGCTAAATCTACAGTAGATGTTGCGGTACAAGAATTACGTTTACCCAAAGTTGCCCAAGCACTGGTTGATAGACAAAAAGCTGGGGTAAAAGTCAGGATAATTTTAGAAAATACCTACAGCCGACCTTGGAGTAGCTTAACATCTACTGAAGTCGATAAGTTAGATAAAAGAGAACGGGAACGCTATAATGAATCCCGCAAATTTATCGATATTAACCAAGATAATCAACTTAGCCCAGCAGAAATCAATCAAAGAGATGCTTTGATGATTTTGCAGAATGCCAAAATTCCCTGGTTAGACGATCAAGCAGATGGTTCGGCGGGTAGCAGTTTGATGCATCACAAGTTTGTGATTGTGGACAATCGCCTTGTAATTATCACTTCGGCCAATTTTACATTAAGTGACACTTCTGGAGATTTTACAAATTCCAGCAGTTTAGGCAATGCCAATAACTTATTGCAAATTGACAGCCCAGAATTAGCATCTTTATTTACAGAAGAGTTTAATATTATGTGGGGGGACGGGCCAGGAGGTCAACCAGATAGTCGATTTGGTTTAAAAAAGCCAATGCGTTTACCTAAACAAATAACTTTAGGTAATACCAAAATTACTGTGCAATTTTCGCCTACTTCTCCAACTCAACCTTGGAGTAACAGTAGTAATGGTTTAATTGGCAAAACTTTAGATTCAGCAACTCAATCTATTGACATGGCATTATTTGTTCTTTCCGAACAGCGTCTTGCCAATATTTTAGAAAAACGCCATCAACAAAGTGTGGAAATTCGCGCTTTAATTGAACCACAATTTGCCTACCGTCCTTATAGTGAAGCATTAGATATGATGGGGGTTGCTCTCAGTAACAAATGTAAATATGAAATTGACAATCATCCCTGGTCAAATCCAATTACTACCGTGGGCGTACCTGTGTTAGCCAAAGGTGATTTATTGCATCACAAATTTGGTGTTCTTGATAGTCAAACAGTAATTACAGGTTCTCATAATTGGTCTGATGCTGCCAATAATGGTAACGATGAAACTATTGTAGTAATTGAAAATCCGATAGTTGCTGCTCATTATGTACGAGAATTTGCGCGTCTTTATAGCAAAATTAAACCAGGATTGCCAACAGCAATTCAAGAAAAAATTAAATTAGAGCAAACACGCTGTCCACAAATAAAAACTTCTTCATCAACTGATTTACAAACAATTCAAAAAGTAAATATCAACACCGCAAGTTTAGAAGAATTGGCAACTCTCCCTGGCGTAGGTAAAAAGTTAGCACAGCGAATAATTTTTAGTCGTCAACAGCAAAAATTTACATCTTCACAAGACTTGGAAAGAGTTCCAGGAGTGAGTGCTAAGATGTTGGGAAAATGGATCGATCGCATAATTTGGTAAAATCGCATAGCATTTTTTCTTAGCCCACGGAGGTGGGCTTTGTTTGTGTACCTGCGTTTGCCCTTGGTGTGCCGGAGGCATCATTCTATTCGCCAGGGTTGTAAAATTACACAAATGCGATCGCTAGCTAGCTAAATCAACCAAACTGCGGAAATGCCCATTCTGAGAAAATCGTTCTGCTATTACTTGTTTATAAACTGTTTCATAGCCATCAGTCATGTGCCCAACGCTGAAAAGGTCTTCCACATATTGACGACAAGCATAGCGGTCTAACTCGATGGTGCGATCGATGGCACTGATGCACTCTTGAATATTATTGCAAAGAAAACCCGTCTTACCGTGAGAAATTACCTCTTCAGTAGACCCCAATTTCATTGCAATGACTGGCGTACCCGAAGCCATTGACTCAATCATTACCAATCCAAAGGGTTCTCGCCAGGTAATCGGGAACAGAGTTGCGACTGCACCACCCATAAGGGCATTTTTTTGAACATGGTTGGCTTCACCCAAATATTCAATTTGCTCCCCATCAATGTGCGGTTTGATTTCCTTCTCAAAGTATTCCACATCAACAACATCTATCTTACCTGCCATTTTTAAATGCCAGCCAGCTTTTTTGGCAATTTCTATCGCTAAGTGCGCTCCCTTCTCTGGAGACATCCGACCTAAAAAAGCTAAGTAAGGAGGATCTTCTGGTTGAGAGTGAAACTCATAACTGCTAACATCAATCCCGTTATAAACCGTTGCTATAGAGTTCAACCCTAACCTTGGTTCTCGTTGTGAATTGGAAATATTGATGTAGGGTTGTTTTTTACCAAAACTAAACATCTTTTCGTTGTCAGGGGTAAAAATACCGTGCAACGTATGAACTGTAGGGGTTTTGACAAGATTTGCATAAGCCAGTGCCCCATGTCCGATATGGGAGTGAATAATATCAAACTCTTCTGCGCGTTCATACACCGAAGCGATATTCAGCATCTCGTAAATGCCGTAATCTTTGATAGTAGGATCGAGTCTGAGGGCACGGGGATGAACAGACGTTAGTTTTGCCAGACTAATAGAATCTCCCGATGCAAATAGAGTTACTTCATGTCCGCGTCGGACTAATTCATCGGTCAGTAACCCTACTACTAACTCTATGCCACCATAAGCTGGCGGCGGTACTCTTTCCCACAATGGAGCTATTTGAGCAATTCTCATCATAAACCTCCTAAAAATAAAACTTGAATTAGAAGTTTTTTATTTCTGTTGTTTTAGTGCTTGTAATTGATTCACTTTGCCATCAGAAAGTAACTTCAGCTACTAAACTTATTAACAATTTCCTTCAAATCTTACGCTCTTACTTCTATATTTTTCGTCTATCCTAGTACGGAAATTACCCACTCCTAAAGAGGTAAATGTATTCTAATTTATTAACTTTTGTGTTATTTATTGCAGTTTTCAATAGAGATTTTTTTTCTAAATAAGAACTTGATAAAATCGTCGAAAACTAGCTTTCAATGGTTAAATTATGCGAAAAAGCTCTATTTGTAACTATCAATTATCTGATTTTAAAATGTTAATTAAAGAATAAAATGTGTAGAGACTATTTGGACGGCTTTCCGTACAAGGATAAATTGTGGTCGTCCAAAAGGTAGATTTACAGCAAATTGCAATCAAACGCACCACAGATAAAAGTACTAAAAGCAATACTAGGCTTTGTTTTAGGATTTATTTTTGTAGTGGGTTTGATCGAAAACTGTTGTAAGAAAGGCAGTCCTGATCAAACAAGTTTCACAGCCTTGAATGAAAGAATGACTGGGGACTGGGGACTGGGGACTGGGAACTAGTATTTTTACTCAGCACTCAGCACTTTCAAGTCAGGAGCTAGGAGGAAGAAAACTTTAGTTCTCGGTATAGAGCGGCAGTCAAAAAAAGAATTGGGGCAAGACGCGTAGCACGAATCGCATTGCGTCCTTGAAGAAGAGTTAAATAGTTGACTTATTGCATTAAATATGATATTTTGTATTGCTATCAACAAAAATCATATATAAGCGTGAATATCTCTCCATCTCTCAAAAAACCGCGTGTCTCATGGCAGGCGGTTTTCTCAGTGCTGATGTTTGTGTTCATGTACCTGCCCATACTGGTACTTAGCTTTTATAGCTTCAATCAATCGCCCTACAGTGCAACTTGGCAAGGATTTACTCTCGACTGGTATCGCAAGTTGTTCAGTGACGATCGCATTTTATCCGCTTTGCAAAATAGTATGATTGTTGCTGGTTGTGCTGTGGCAATTTCAGCAGTGCTAGGAACCTTGATGGCGGTTGGGTTGGCGCGTTACGAATTTCCTGGTAAGAAATTGTATCAGGGTGTTGCTTACCTACCATTGATTATTCCTGATATTGCGATCGCAGTGGCTACCCTCGTTTGTCTAGCCACCTTTGCAATCCCTTTGAGTTTGTGGACGATAGTTGCAGCCCATATAGTGTTTTGTCTCGCCTATGTCGGACTTGTAGTTGCTTCCCGACTGACTAATTTAGATCCACACTTAGAAGAAGCAGCACTAGATTTAGGTGCGACACCAACCCAAGCTTTCATCCAAGTATTGTTACCTCAATTAATGCCTGGGATTGTCGCTGGTTGTCTCTTGGCTTTTGTCCTCAGCTTAGATGACTTTCTCATTGCCAGTTTTACTGCTGGTAGCGGTTCTAACACCTTACCAATGGAAATTTTTAGCCGCATTAGAACAGGAGTTAAACCTGATATTAATGCTTTAAGTGTCATGTTAATTTTAGTATCTGCGATCGTTGCTCTTGTCGCTGAGTTAATTCGCATTTCGGGAGAAAATAAAACTTTCAAATAAGAGTCACGTCGCTTCTCTACGAGACGCCAAGGGCGAACGCTCCAAATTCAAAATTCAAAATTAATGATCCCCATAAATAAATTTAGGGGCTTGTATCCTTTTCGTTTTCGGTCAGAATTCCGAATACCGAATACCGAATACTCTAAGCATAAATGGATAGAGTTTTAAGGTGAGTATACTTAATACTAGTTTCGCCCACTATTACACTCGCTTTTAACCAATATTTATTACCAACTTGTACATAATTAATACTGAATTCTGACTCCTGGGTTCTGAATTCTGCTGATAAAAATTATAGGGTATTTGGTTCTTAGTGAACTTTTTTGAATAGTGAACAACAGCTATATTAAAATTTAGGGTGCATTGGGCTTGCCATAAATTACTAATATCATGGCAATATGCCGTACTTTCTGCTAGCATAACTTCTTACTATAGATAAGGGAACTCCAATAAATAAATTATCCAATATTGTGGGGTGGGCATCTTGCCCGCCCAGTCCATAATATGGTTATCGTGTCGCCCACCCCACAAGAGCTAATTGAATATTTTTTATTTGGAAGTCCCTAAGTAAATAAATAAAATTTATTCATTCTTCTATCCTCGTGTGAAAGATAGTTTTAAACACATGAAAAAACTTCCGTGTTCACTTCTCTACATAACTGTTTTCAATTAGATAATATTGGGGCTAACTTTGGAGAAGATGCTATTTCCCCCTCATTATGCAAATCTGCCAAAATCCCAATTGCTCAAATCCATTCAACTCTGATAGCAATAGATTTTGCGTGAGTTGCGGACAAAGCAACTTTGGCAAACTTCTCAGAAACCGTTACCGCGTATTAAGACTTTTAGGTGAAGGTGGATTCAGTAGAACTTATGCTACAGAAGATGTCGATAGACTAAACGCACCTTGCGTCATCAAGCAATTTTTCCCACAATTTCAGGGAACAGGACAACGCACGAAAGCAGCAGAATTTTTTAAAGAAGAGGCTTTTCGGTTGTATGAACTGGGAGAAAATCATACCCAAATTCCCAGATTACTAGCTTATTTTGAACAAGGTACTAGTTTGTATCTTGTTCAAGAGTTTATTCAAGGAAAAACTCTCTTACAAGAAGTTCAGCAACAAATTTATGGCGAACAACAAATTTGGGAACTTTTAGCCGATTTATTGCCAGTTTTGGAATTCATTCATACCCATAACGTCATTCATCGGGATATCAAACCAGAAAATATTATCCGTCGTGCCAGTGATGAAAAACCCGTATTAATTGACTTTGGCGGTGCTAAACAGGTAACACAAACCAGTATAGGCAGACAAGCTACAGTAATTTATACCCTTGGCTATGCCCCAACCGAACAAATGGCTGGATTTGCTTGTCACGGCAGTGATTTGTATGCTTTGGGTGTAACTTGTGTGCGTCTTTTAACTCAATGTTTGCCTTTTCAGGATGCTTCTGGACAAGTTAAAGATCCTATTTATGATGCCATGAATGCTAAATGGTTGTGGCGCGAACGTTTACAGCAAAAAGGTATTACTATCAGTGACGACTTAGGAAAAATTTTAGATAAATTACTCAAACATTTACCGAGCGAAAGGTATCAAACAGCAGTAGAAGTTATCAACGATTTGAAGTTTATAACATCGAACATTGAACCTGTCGCCCTAAAAATTGTTTCGATGCCTCAACCCATATTACAGCCGCTACCACAAAAATTAATCGAACCATTACCCGCCTTAGAAACCTTTGAATTTGACGTAGTGACAGTAGACACAGGTGGTAGAGAAGTAAACCGCATGAGTTGCAATGCCAACTTCTTTGCCGAAGAATTGAGTAAGTCTGTCACATTAGAAATGGTATCAATTCCTGGCGGTACTTACATGATGGGTTCACCAGAGTTTGAAGGAGATGCTGACGAACGTCCTCAACATCAAGTTACTGTCGAACCATTTTTTATGGGGAAATTTCCCGTAACTCAAGGACAATGGAGAATAGTAGCAGCTTTACCTAAAGTCAAACAAACTTTAAATCCTCATCCGTCGAAATTCAAAGGTTTAGATAGACCAGTAGAAAATGTATCTTGGTATGAAGCTGTAGAATTCTGTCTCAGGCTATCAGAAAAAACTGGACGCGACTATCGTTTACCGAGTGAGGCTGAATGGGAATACGCTTGTCGTGCTGGAACTACAACATCCTTCCACTTTGGTGAAACCATTACCTCTGAGTTAGTTAGCTGCACTATGGAACCAAAAAGCAAATTCCGTAAAGAAACAACAAACGTAGGCAGTTTTGAAGTCGCCAATGCCTTTGGATTATATGATATGCACGGGCTAGTTTGGGAATGGTGTGCTGATTCGTGGCACAACAATTACAACGGCGCACCCTCAGATGGAACAGCTTGGGAAGTTGGTGGTGATATTAATCGTCGAGTGCTACGCGGTGGTTCTTGGAGTTTCAACGCAGAACTTTGTCGCAGCGCCAGTCGCAGCTGGAATGAGTCAGACGGTGGACTGAGGATTTGTGGCTTTAGAGTAGTATTTTCACTCTAGATATTGACATCGTTTTGCTTAGTTTCTCGATCAGCTAATCGGTATTCAAATTACATAATTAGGATATTTTTTTGATTTAGCAATAATGATGTTGGTATTTATCAATATGCACTGAGCCTTTGGGATCTGAGTGGAGTGTAAGATCGTTTTGCAGTGAATGGGCGATCGCAGTGAGAAATTTTAAGCGATCGCCCACTGATAAATTGTATATTTTACTTTTTTAAATCGGACACTCTCATAATTTTTATGACTACACATCAAAGTATTTCAGAAATGGCAAACTCATCATTTATAGAAGCAGTTCCTATTTGAATCTTTGGCTCACTAACCCTGACTTCCAGTTGTTCTTCTGGATTGTTGACATCAACTAATTTATCTTTTACATACTCATTCTCTCGGATTTGTCGAACAATACTTTCTAACAGCCAAAGTTGTTCTTCTACAGACAAGGCAAGGATAGAGCGCTCAATTTCTAGTAAATTCGGTGAGATCATTTTGCTTTTGATTCCTAGTAAGGTGTATTTTTCAAAGATTTTATCGTAAATTAAAGGGTTTAAGACCCCTACAATCTACATGTAGCACACATTTCAGTCGAGGTTTAAATCCCTGTCTTAAATGTCTTTAATTTTGAATTTTGTTAGCGCAGCGTTAGCGAGTCATCGAGCGTCATTTTTAATTTTGAATTGTTAAATTCAGTCTATCTGGTTAACCTAGAACATCGCAAATCCTCCATCATTTTCCCCACGCCTATCTTTTCACAAATTACAAGAGATTGCTATAAATAACCAGAAAACAATTTTATGACTTTTTAATTAAGTATTCCTGCTGAAGCAAAATGTAAGGTAAACTGGCTACATGAATTACGAAACAGCTAGGAAACTCCTCATAGATCAGACAATCACTACCGAGGAAAACCCAGATGCGCTGTTAACGCGTATGAAACAGGGCAAACCGCCGGTACCCGGTCAGATCACCTCGATTTTGTTGGCGTTGAAAGTGGTGTTTGAAGCCCTCAAAGATGCAAAGAGCCTAGACCGAGAATTGGCTTTGGCCCTTTATCAGTTAAGCATTAAGGCACAACAGCTATTTGGCGCAGGGCGTAAAGCCGGAGTTGATTGGCCGCCACTGCTGAAGGAAGATTTACTACGAATTTCCTTAGCATCTGAAAGTATCTTTTCAGGCACATGGCAAACTCTAGCTCAGATGGAATTGGGGAAGTTGTAAAACACCACTCAGTAATCTTTCAACGAATGAGGGGAATAAGCAATACCCAATGCCCCATTAACGAATTTGCAGTTCCTTTTCTAATTTGTCTAGGTCAGTTTTGAGCAAAACTGTCATTTGACCAGTAAAAGCTTTGCCAGCCTTGGGTTGGGCAATTTCCACCCAATATACATAGCGATCGCCTACTCGTAATTCTCCCTTTAAAGCTTCCCGAATCGGAGTTTTGGCTAGACGCGCCGAATTAACTACCTTTTGGCTGGGATATTGATACACGACTTGGGCGCGATCGTAGTCTTGATAAATCTCTAAGCCATAAATCACCCGCAAGGATTCTTGAAGGCGCTCAAATGTCATGCCGTTAATGGCATCATACATAGCAATACGCTCACTGCGAATTGTGCCTCGGTCTTTGGAAAACTCCACCCTACCGGGAGGCAATACCGACGCTTGAAAAGTGAATCTTTGGGCAGCTGTATCAGTTTTTTGCACAAATAATTGCTCCCCACTCCTGGGACGGAGTGTAGGATGTGCTTTAATCCAGGTGCCCACTTCCTCTGTACTTTGCCCTGGTAAAGCATTAGCTTGGGAATCAAAAAGCGTTCCTATGCACAGCCAGGGCACTAGAGAAAAAGGCAAAATTAAATAGTTAAGCAGAGATTTTTTGAGCATTTTGCTGTTCGGGACTTTCATATAAATTTCTCCATTCGGGAGTAATCATAGTCTTCCCGTTTTTCAGCAAGATTATTTCAATAGGTCAACCTAACTTAAGATATCAGGGATCTTACTTATCAACGCTCTATCAGAGAAAAAGCTAGTTTTTAGGACTTGTGTGTACACCATAGCTTTGCAAGAAGGATATGTAGAAAATATTGTATTTTAATGTTTGAGATATTTATTTTTTGGGAACCATACATAGAGTGATAGTAAATTTATCGGACTATCTACTAGCAAATGGTATTTAAATACTCAACTATATCCAGATATGAAAAAAACAATTACACAGATATCTGCTTTTAGCTTTTGGTTTATTTATAATGCTTTTGTCGGTAAGTTAATACTCCATTATCTCCTAAATCTAGAATTTATTCCAGCAAGTATCTGTTATATATTTATTATCGTACTACCATTTATTTTATTCTTTGAGATATTTGTAAAGATACTCTTGCTCTCAACTATTTCTAGCAAATTAAAAATTGTACCAGTACAGTTAGAATCTCTATCTCAAATAGATATTAAGACTTTCAAGTACTACACGAATACTTTAGAGTCCCTTGGTTTTACTAAAATTAGTGACTTAGAACTGTCAGAATCTTCCCTTACTGTCGCTAGAATTTTTTCCCATCCAAAACATTTTTGTTTTGCAGAAGTCATTCAAACGCCTGGGCGTTCGGCAGTCTTTTGTGCTATTGGTAGCGCTTTAGAGAAAGAATGGTCAGTTAGTTTTAGAGATAATTCTTTTATTCACGCTATTGTCTACGCCTTTTTACGCCGCCCAAAAGGAATAATTGTTGTTAAACAAGGAGTAACTCCTGAAGAACTATTGCGATCGCATCTAAAATTTCGGCAGAAAATAATGCGTGACTTGAATTTACAGCTATTGCCGGATATTTCTATAGAAGCTTATTTTGATCAATCGCAAAGAGCAAGGATAGGTCAGAGAAAAGCACTATGGCGTAAAAGTGTCATTATTGGATTGCTAGAAATGGGACTTTTTAACTTCAAATCTGAGGTTCAAAAATCTGAATGGCTGGGAGATTATGCTCGTTTAGCAGTTAAAAAAGGCTAATGTCAGTAATTCGACAGAGATTTTCTCATCTATAAACTGCTTTTAACCCCAAATCTGCTTCGATAATCTAGACTGAGGTTGCCAAAGACGGCACATCAGGTATTAAACTAACAAAGCTGAAGCCATCTCAAGGCTTCAGCTTTTCGTTTAAATATTATCAGGACAGTAACAGCAAGTTTTCTTGTAGGGAAAAAGAAGTAATCTACTGGCTGACCTTGCTTGATCGATTAAAAGCTCTATCTAGCCTAACTGCTCAAGAGTTGTTACTGAATCGTAGTAGTACTCTCAGATGTCATCCCATCAAGTGGGAAGATACTAGCGAAAGGGCATTTGGTTTGCCAAATAAACAACAATTGGTTGATATACCATATCAGTTTTCTATCTCCTCAAATGAACATGGTACGGTTCATGGGTTCTTTATTAACGAGATTTTCTACATTGTTTGGCTAGATCCAGATCATCTGCTGTACTCCGCAAAAAATTAAGGAATCATCGCTACCTTAATTACTTTACGCGCTTTCATATCAGAAAACACCTGTTCTAAATCTTTTAATGGCCGCTGTTCGCTAATAAGTAACTCAAAGGGAATTTTACGACTAGCTATCAGTGCTAAAGCCGATCGCACATACTCTGGTGTATTATGAAACACGCCTTTGATGGTAAGTTCGCTATAGTGTAGCTGTTCTGTATTGACGGTAATGCTGGTATCTCGTGGACATCCACCGAATAAGTTGACTGTTGCACCAGGACGCGCACAGGCGATCGCAGTTTCCCAAACACTTGGTACACCAGTGGCTTCAATTACTACATCTGCGCCCCATCCTTGGGTAAGTTCTTTGACCACACTGGGAATATCCGAGATTTGATGATAATTAAAGGTCTGGGCTGCACCCAATTTCTGACCAATTTCTAATCTGTGGTTATTACCTCCCCATAGCAAAACTTCAGCTTTCTCACTCAACGCCGCCACAAACATCAACCCGATCGCCCCATCTCCTAAGACGACTACTTTATCTTCAGATTTAATATGAGAACGCGCTACACCATGCAACACACAAGCTAGAGGTTCCGTCATCGCTGCCAATTCACACGGCAACTCATCGGGAATCTGCAATAAATTATGCTCTACTATCGGTGCGGGAATTTTTAGGTATTGGGCAAATGTACCATTATTCCAGGTCAAATTTGGACATAAGGAATATTCTTGACGTTGACAAAAAAAGCATTTCGTGCAGGGAGCCGAATTGTTAGCGACAATGCGATCGCCTACTTGCCAATTTATCACCCCTGCACCCAAGGCAACAATTCGCCCAGCACCTTCATGACCAAACAGCGTCGGCGGTATGAGCATTTTGGCATGACCACCACGCCGCCAGACTTTCAAATCTGTCCCACAAGTTGTTGCTGCCCCCACTTGGATCACAACTTCGCCAGCCGCCGGAGTGGGATCGGGAACTTCTTCTAGGCGTAAATCTTCTTGACCATGAAGTAATGCTGCTAACAAAACTTTAAAACCTATTAATTAGCTCCATCCGATTTTACCAGTTGGAATTGGAACTTATTAAGCCTAGTGAGCGCCTGACCGCAATATTTTGGCAAAAATTTCAACCCCTTCGGATATAGTGTATTTAATGCCGAAACTACAACTGTAAAATCACTGTTTTATTAACTTATGGAAGCAGTAACACTGACAGCAGCAGCGATCGCTACCTTAGTCATTACCAAAGCCTTTGAAAAAACTGGCGAAATCATAGGCGAAAAGGCTTGGAATAAAGGGAAAAACCTGTTATTTCTGCTAAAGCGCAAAGAACCCAGCACAGCAAAAGCTATAGAACAGGCTCAAATACAACCTCTCAATTACGGTCAAGTCCAACTGATTGAACAGCAATTAGAAGCAGCGGCAAAGAAAGATCCTGAAATTGGTCAAGCTATAGAAGCTTTAGCCAATGAAGCAAGAGATCAATTGACAACAACTATTGAGAGTTGGCAAGGTATCAACATTAAAGGTGGAACTAATACTATTTCTGGCAATACGTTTAACTTCTGACTAAAGTCGCCCGTGCGGGAACGGATAAAGTCAAATCCCTCAGAATTTATTCCCTACACTATTGCTGTTCTCGTTCTATGCGTTGGAATAGTGTACCAACACCATAGATACGAAAATATTATTAGGCAAGTAGTGATTTCACCTAATAAATCTACTTCTGGAACTTCCCTTATTCCAGTAGCAGAGCCTTCGCCTACTACATCGTCACTACCTCAACCCTCACCGAGTCCCCTTCCAAAGCTTACTTCTCAACCGTCTCCTAATCCTGTGCAATCTCCTCTTCGTCTGCTGTCAGCAACTCGACCATTGCCAAGCTTACCTGAACAGAAGACTTCTTCAACTTCCTTTAGTCGAGTGAAACGTTCCTCTACTGCACAATCAGCAACTTTGCCATCAACGGATGCCCCAAAGAAGCTTAATTCCATATCTTCCTCTACTGAACAGTCAGTGCCTCAGTTCTCAGCGAGTTCAACTCCAAAGTCTACTTCTGTAACTCCCCCTAATGGGGTAATATCTTCTCCTAATTCAGTACATCCGATAGCACCCAATCAGTCTGACCCATTTTCGGTAGCTGAACAACTCGTGCAACCACCAGAATCAATAATGTTGCAACCAGCACTTACATCGTCGAAAGAGTCATCAAAAGAGCAATCAGAACCCTCAATGACGTTGCAGTCACCGCTTACATCAAAGCAGTCATCGAAAGAACTATCAGAGCCATCAGTGACGTTGGAACGACCGCTTACATCAGGGCATTGACCAGAAAGGCTACTAATTGAAATAATTTGCCACAATCATCTATATTTATAAAGCGAAATAAAACACTACTTTGTAGCACAGATTATGTTAATATCAATTAGCATTATTTTGAGCAAAAAATAAAATTATATTAGTATCTAAGGATGATTAGATAATGTTGAAGAGTCTACCGTTAATACTTTCCCTAGTTCCTACATTACAGCCTTTTTCGGATTTTTCAGTTAGTCAATATTTTATTTCTTATATTACAGATAAGAATAATTCTTTTAATAATCTAGAGACAATCATTGCCCAGCGAAAATTACCTACTTTTGAAAAGGACGGATTCGTATTTCAGTATACGGGATGCGAAAGACTCTCTTCAGATTCGATAAAGTGTAATTTTGTAGTAAACAATAAGCAGCGAACTAGACCGCTTGAAATTGTTCGTGAGGAAACAAGGATAATAGATAGTGCTGGGAATGAATTTATAGCCTTACAAGTTAATCTGGGCACTAAAAAAGATAATTCTGTTGGAATCCTAAACGACAAGGTTGTAAGATTTGCAATTAATCAAATTCCAACTAAGGCTCCTATGAACGGTAGTGCTATATTTCGTGGAGACATAGCAAATAAAATAGTATTATTTGATATATACACTGGTGATTATCATATTGAGTTTAGACCAATTTAGGACTTTTGACTCCTCAAAATACTCTGTAAAAATCAAATCTAGATTTTGGTTTTCGCATTGATTCCGTGTGATTTCATGTCGGATATTTTTTGCTCCCCCTGTGAATATTTACGATTACTCTATTGGTATCCCATATCCCACACTACCTGCTAGGAATGTGGATTGATTAATCTACATTCTTAGCAGGTAGTTTGGGTAGTTCACTAAGTTTAAGTATTCACTGCTGGCTGGGGAACTACTCCGGTATTTCGGGTATCCACATTAGGTAAGCGAATAGCATTTAATAGCGGTACTTCTTGTCGGCACGACAGGCAAAACCAATATAGTTCACCATGACGGGCATGACGCAGGAGGGAACCACCGCAGCATGGGCAGGTGTTGGCTCTCGTACTCATACCAATATCCTCCTTAAAAAAATTTGTTGTTTTAAACTCACCAAAAAAAGCAGTTGATTAAAAATGGATTTTGGTTGCATGAATGCGACCATTCGATTCTATGCGGTCTTTAATAATTTGTCTGTAAACAGCTTCATATCCGTTAACCATTTGGCTAACGCTAAAGTTATTTTCCACATATTTTCGACAGGTTTGACGATTGAGTTCCAAAGCTAGTGGAATCATTGTGGCTATTTCTGCGTAGTTATTGCAGATAAAACCTGTTTTACCGTGGGCAATAACTTCAGGTACCGAACCTAAATTCATCGCAATAACTGGTGTACCAGTTGCCATTGATTCAATCATTACTAAACCAAAAGGTTCTTGCCAGTTAATGGGGAAAAGAGTGACAGCAGCATTGCCCAAAAGTTCAGCTTTTTCGGCGTGGTTAATTTCGCCGAGATATTCAATTTGCTGACCATCTATATGGGGAGTAATCTCTTGTTCAAAAAACTCAGAGTGTATTGCATCAACTTTTCCTGCCATCTTCAAGCGCCAACCACTTTGTTTAGCAATGGCGATCGCATGTTGCGGCCCTTTATCTGGCGAAAAACGCCCTAAAAATGCCAAATATGGAGGTTCTGACGGTTGGGCTACGAATGGGTAATCTGCTAGCTCAATTCCGTTATAAACTGTGGCAACATAATTGAGATCGATTTGACGCTGCGAGTTACTAATGCTGATATATGGTTGCTTTTGGTGGTAGCTAAATGCGTGACGGTTGTCAGTTGTAAAATTATTGTGCAGAGTATGGACTGTAGAGGTTGTTGTTATTAAACTCGCTAAAGGTAATGCCGAAATCCCTACATGAGAATGGATAATATCGAATTGGGAAGCACGTTGGTAAACTTGGCTTAGTTCTAGCATTTCGTACACTGCATACTCTTTCACATTTGGGTCTAAGCGTAATGCACGTGGATAAACTGCTTCTAAATGAGCCAAAGTTTGAGAATCGCCAGAGGCAAATAAAGTTACCTCATGACCACGACGAACAAGTTCATCAGTTAAGCGACTCACTACCAGTTCTATTCCTCCATAATTAGGAGGTGGAACCCTTTCCCATAAGGGGGCAACTTGAGCGATTTTCATAAGTTTTTTTGGTTCAGTCTATGAAATTGTCCTCAATAATGAGCTACATCATTATTTTATGAGGCAAGAGCATTTCTACTTACTCTTTTGACATTTAAATTAACCTAAAAGTCTAACAAAAGCCCAATAAAGGTTAATCGCACTGCAAATTTACTTCCGTCAAATCTAATGGACTATCGGCAAAAGTTAACTCTGACCTACACTTCTAACCTATAACTAATCTATTACTTGTTGCATCTGTCCTGGGGATCATAATGAGGTAGAATATTTTGTAGCGGAACTTACAAAATTGAATATTTTGTAGCGGAAAATACTAAAATATTCAATGGGATCAAATCATTAAAGCTTCGTTTAAAGGTAATTGGTAAAAGGAAGAAAAATTCTAAATATTAAGTAATTGTACAATAATTACATAATTTGTAATTAGTAATTTACAAAAATTCTGATAATTAACTAATGAAAATCGCTACTTGGAACGTCAACTCAATTCGCACTCGCCTTGAACAGGTTATCGATTGGTTAACCCTGAATCCTGTTGATGTTCTCTGCTTGCAAGAAACCAAAGTTGTGGAAGCTGAATTTCCGCGATCGCCTTTTGAGGAGTTAGGCTATAACCTTTATATATCAGGACAAAAATCTTATAACGGCGTAGCTCTGATTAGCCGCCAGCCACTTGTAGATGTCAGTAGCGGATTTCGGGCGATTTTGCCAGATTTACACCATGAATGGGACGAGCAAAAGCGTGTGATTACAGGTGTAATTGATGGTGTTCGGGTTGTGAACTTATACGTTCCCAATGGTGCAGCGGTAGGAACCGAGAAATATGAATACAAACTACGCTGGTTGACAGCGCTACACGAGTATTTAAGATTGCTGGTGTTGTCACAACGTGCAATTTGTGTATGCGGCGACTTCAACATTGCCCTAGAAGACAAGGATATTCACGAGCAAGTGAGTACAGAAAATCACATTATGGCAACAGAAGCAGAGCGTCAAGCCTTACGGGACATTTTAGCGCTGGGATTTGCCGATGCTTTTCGCAAATTCAACACAGAAGGCGGAAATTATAGTTGGTGGGATTATCGCTCTGCCGCTTTTCGTCGTAACTTAGGTTGGCGAATTGACCATCACTATTTGACACCCGTACTATATGAACGTGCTAAAAGTTGCATTATTGATGTCGCACCAAGAAAGTTAACTCAACCTAGCGACCATGTGCCGGTAATTGTGGAATTTTGAACTGGGGATTGGGGATTGGGGACTATAGCGGTTCTCGTTTGGATGCAATACACAATAGGATACAGCAATGCTGTGCCCCTACAAATGGTCTGTATTCTATGCAATTAAGAACCGCTATAGAACAATACAGTTCAGATAAGCCCAAAACAATTGTAGAGACGGCGATTTATCGCGTCTCGAAAACCCAAAATTGTTGCCAGTAGCCCTTAACCCAAGCGTATTGCGCTATAGAAGTCCGATTCAGTATTCATGGTCATGATGAAAAATTCGGGTTTCTTTTAGGCGCAAGAAAAGAAATTGTGCTTCAAATGACCTAAAAATCTGGTTGTCCAGTCTCGTGTTTTATTACTAAATCGTTGTTCTAGGGACTAGGAGAAATGGCACTAAGTTAAGACACAGCCCTTGCCCAGAATGGGTTCCCAGCCTCCAGGCTGGGAACCCATTCTGGGAGGCTCCGCCTCCTCTTTCTTAAGCAGAGGCAGAGCCTCTGGGAATACATTCCCAGCCTCCAGGCTGGGAACGAGGCTACACAAGCTTTCGAGCTTTTCTTAGTGCCATTCGGACTAGGAGAAATAATAATCCCCAGTCCCCAATCCCCATCAATTTAACGGCTTATATATATCCTCAGAACTGGGATTGAGATAAGGACGCTGCAAATCTATTAGATGCCGCGTGAAGTGTTGGTCAATAACCCTCATCCGTTCCTCCATTGCATTTTTACCTTTTTGCCAAGCTTCCAATAAAGCATTTGCAACAATTTGGCAACGGTTCATTCCAAAACTTTCTTGTGCTGCAAATTTTTGGGTTGGTTCTTCGGCTAAACCTAACCCTGGAGCTAAAAATTTGGTAAACAAAGGAATTTCGGGCTGGAAATGGGATTGATTTTCGATATAAACAGCCTGAAGGATTGTACGGATTGCTAGATAGTCGGGGAGTTCAAAGTAGAGTAGCCCCGAATCATAGCGTCCGTATGCAGAAGGGTTGTGGAGAACCTGAAAGCTAAAGGGAATCGAGGCTGCGTTTAATTGCAGTGTCAAGCTTTCCATGAGAGCGATCGCACCAGATGGCGTAAAGTTAAAGTAGATTCGCCCTGCTCCTAAATCGGCATCTGGGTTACTTTGCCGTTCCTGTCCAACATTGCTAACTGCTAAGTAACAGCCATTTTGCAGTCGATTTTTGGGCATCCAGATTGCTACCATGTCACCCACTTTGGTAGATTTCTTACTAGATTTTAGATGGCAATCTGGCTCAACATAAAGTGTTAAACCGCCTTTAGTCACCGCCATACTTCCATCAGGTTCTTTTCGCAACACCTGCCATTGAGGGTCAAAGTAACCTCTGCCGTGATTACTGGCGTGCAGTTGCTCATAAAAGTCCCAATCAATCTCCAAAACAGAATTGTCTGCTAAATTATGCTTTGGTGGGTGATTAGTACTATCAGTATTGACGGCTAAAGTACTTTGTAGGGAGCCATTGTAATAGATTCCATAGAGAAAATTTCTTAGCAATAAAGAGAGATACTTCTGTTGTAAATCTACGGAATTTTGCTGAAATCTATCGGCTATTTTAGTCGGCAGAGCAAAGGGCTGATAATTGGGATGATAAATACAAAAATTAGACTCAATCTGGATATTCTGAGCAATATCAAATAGAGAATTTAGCGATTGATTGATAGAAGAATTTAGCATTATCCATTCAGAAATCAAACTTTAACAAAATAGAATTAAGGAGTCAGTAATCAGAATACAGAATTGTGTGTTCTTTTTAAATTGTTCTCCTGCCTATTACTAACAACCACGTAGCCGAGTTTTTTCATAATAAATACGAAGTAACTGCTGTTCCCTTACAGGCTGAGGAAACTTATGGATTTTTGCCACAGGATTCAGAATTTCTGACTCTGATATCCCGAAAATGGTTAATATCGCTTGTTCTGGCATTGTCAGTAAACTTTTTGCTACTTGAAGCATACAGAGTTCAGCATTATTAAAGTATTTATGGCACGTAATCGTATCCTGAATTTGATGAATCAGTGCCAGCCCCGCAGACTGGATAACGCGCAAAATAAAGTCTCTGCGGTATTCCAAAATCATCGGGAAAGCATTCACATAAGCTCTAATTAGGGCAATCAGTGAAGGTTGTAAAATCTCTAACGGTGTCAACGCCAAATGTAGAGATTCTTCTAACTCAATGGTGGGGTCTACTACCAGACTCTTGAGCCAAATTCTTAAGTAGCTTGCTAGTAAAGTTCCTAAATCAAAGGCTGGGTCTCCCCAAGAACAAGCTTCCCAGTCAATTAGTCGTACTAGGCAATTGTCTAATTGTTCCCACCTGGAATGAACTAAAATATTGTTCAATTTCAGGTCGTTGTGAGTCAAGCAGCAAGGATTCCAGCTATATGCCAAATCTGCGATCGCAGATTCCAAACTCTCGTACTGTTGATAGAGAACATAGAATTTCAGTGCATCCGTGGGAACAGTCCCAAAAATCTCCGGCCCAATTGACCCTAACCCTTGCGCCGGATTGTAAAAGCCATAGCGAAACTCTCCTTGAGGAGCAGTTGCCATAAAATTCTGATATTCTCGGCGGTTGTAGGTGGCGCGATGCAGCCCCGCTAAAGTAGTGCCGATGGCAGAAGCAATTTCTTGTGGAAAAATCTCATTGTTGTGGTATAATGTCGCAAGTCCCACATATTCACTCAGGTAACTGCGGACAAGAATAGAATTTTCTTCGTCAAAATGCACTACCAATGGCGCGATTGCTGAAGTGTTACCTAAAACTGGAAACTGTTGGAGCAACTGGTGAAATAGCCACTCCTGAAACAATTCATGAGGCGCGGCGTCATTGTTGTTAACGTTACGTTCTTGTTTGAGAAGCAGCTGGCGATTATCTGCTAAAGTCACCAGTATATTGAAATTGTTCTGACTACTTCCTGGCAACTCAGATTTATCTGATACGTCATCTTCTGAGCTACACAGACCCGCGTCTTGTAGATACTCGATAACGTTATGAGAAGACAGTGATAATACCATGTATTACTTCCTACTTCGTTAAATTACTTAAACTTATCTGTGTCAAATTTGCTTGGTCTTAACAGTTTTCAGTAGACAGGAATTAGTGCAAGAAGGCAGATGTGAATAAAAATAAAGATTTGTACAATCTACTAATATCCCATATTTGGGAGAGAAACCTGCCAAAATGGCACCAAGTTCTTTGCAATTCCTTTAAAATTTGCTCCAAGATACCGTCACATCTTTACACTTTATCAGCATAGTTACTTAGATACATCTAAAGTAAGTTTTGTGTTAGAGCTTTTTGATGTAGCTCCATCTCCTTTTTTGTGGCAAAGAAGCATCCCCAGCAAAAAACTGATGTTCAGTATTCATCCTGAAAGCAGTGAAGAATTTCAATAATCCTTCGCGGTAAGAAGCATGACATTCAATGCTATTACTTTTATTTATCATCACGAAGCCAAAAAAACCGGAGTTTTTCGGTAATTAGTAATTATTTTTTGATTTAATTTTCATATTTTATGTCTGAAAGCCTTGTTAGCACGTTGTTTTAGTCACCGACAAATTGTAGATGACTATTGGCGATCGCAAACAAAGGCTACATGAGTGCTTCTTATGTAACTGCACTCTTGTCAAGGTTGAAACTCTAATATACGCTACGGATCTCGAAATAAATCCTTGCGGTTCCAGTTGGGAGATGTTGCGGAAATATTTGGGGTAAAACTGGGGTAATCTAAAAGGGTTAAGGTGTTTACAAAGCAGCTGTGTTAAACAAAAATTATGTCGTCCGATCAAAGTAGATTTTATCCCACGACGACGATGGTCTTCTAAACAAGCATTGGCTCCTATAATTGCAATTTGACACACGGGTGTAGATCCGTTTAACGGATTTTGCGCTCTTTTATACCCTATATTGTCAATTTAGGCGCTTATATCCTGCATATAGATAACTTTTACCCTCACGACTGGAGAGCAAAATCTTGGGCATAGAATTACGCAGTTTCGTATTTCTCGACAACCTGCAACCTCAACATGCAGCATATATGGGAACAGTAGCCCAAGGCTTCTTACCATTACCAGGAGATACATCACTGTGGATTGAAATCTCTCCTGGTATCGAAATTAATAAGATTACGGATATAGCCCTGAAATCTGCCTCTGTCCGTCCAGGAGTACTGGTAGTTGAACGATTATACGGCCTATTGGAAGTTCATTCTAGCTCCCAAGGCGAAACGCGAGCAGCTGGTCAAGCTATTTTGGCAGCACTAGGAGTCAAAAGAGAGGAATGTCTCAAACCGCGTGTTATTTCTAGTCAGATTATCCGCAACATCGATGCTTATCAAACACAACTGATTAATCGCACGCGCCGGGGACAGCTACTACTAGCAGGTCAAACACTATATGTATTAGAAGTGGAACCTGCTGCTTATGCCGCACTGGCTGCCAATGAAGCGGAGAAAGCAGCGAGGATTAACATTCTTGAAGTTCAAGCTGTAGGTAGTTTTGGACGGCTTTACTTAGGTGGACAAGAACAGGATATTCTAGCAGGTGCGGCAGGAGCGTTAACGGCTATTGAAAGTGTCGCTGGTCGGGTAAATTCTCTAGGTGGGCGTCAGGAGTAAAAGAGAGAAAATGGCAAATCGAGAGCATCTAACTTTACTCAAAGCAGGTGCAGTCACATGGATTGAGTGGAGAAAGAAAAATCCCCAAATTGAACCAGACCTCAGCGCCGCAAATCTGCAAGGCGATAACCTCAGAGGCGCAAACCTCCAGGGAGTAAACTTGAGGAGGGTAGATTTGGGTAATGCTTTACTCGTGCGAGCAAACCTCAGTGGTGCTGACCTCAGTAGTGCCAACCTCTACAAAGCCTTCCTGAATGAAGCGAACCTGAGTGCGGCTAACTTTAGTGTTGCTAATTTGAGTGGTGCTATACTCAGACATGCAGATTTAAGTCATGCTAATCTGATTGGAGCAGACTTGAGTGGGGTTGATCTTAGAGGTGCTGCGATCGCATCTGCTAATCTTATTGGCACTGATTTAAGAGGCGCTAACTTGAGAGATGCCAATTTAGGTGCAGCAAAATTGATGCGGACTAACCTCTCTTTTGCCAACCTCATTGAAGCTAACTTGATTGACGCTGACCTCAGCGAAGCAAGTTTGTACGAAGCAGAAATGTTGGGAGCTTATCTTTACAAAGCTGACCTTTACAAAGCTAATTTGAACAAGGCTCACCTAACTGGTGCCTACCTATTGCGGGCTAACCTCAGTGAAGCTGACTTGAGTCAAGCTAACTTGAGTTGGACTAACCTCAGAGGTGCGAATTTGGCAGGAGCGAATCTTAGAGGAGCTAACCTCAGAGGAGCCGACCTTAGGGGAGCTAACCTCAGCAGCGTCAATCTTCAGGAAGCAATTATGCCTGACGCTTCAAAGCACAATTAGTTTACAAGAAAAACTAATTGACGTTTAGATTCATTTTTTGAAATTTAGAGTAAGCTGTTGGACATTTAACTTGCATATTACCTAGCATTAAAACTCTTGTGGGGCAGGCATTTTGCCCGCCCTAGTTATGCAAATAAAAAGTACATTAGCTTAGTACAGCACGGCGGAAATAAACAGACCATTTCAAATGGCGCAAGAGCTTGGAATACAATTCTTTTGACTTTTGACTTCTGCCTTGCGGTATTAGTCTGTGGATAATCTTAGGCTGGGTTGAGACAATGCATTACCCCAATACAGTTCAGAATGAGCAACAAAACACTTGTAGAGACGGCGATTTATCGCGTCTCAAAAACCTCAACCCAACCTAAGTAGGTTAAGGTTTTTATGGCTAACTGAACCGTATTGACATATAAAATTTATGTAAAGCTTAAGTGTTATTAAACTCAAAAATGCTCTAGATAATCTATCAATTTAACTTATGTATTTGAGAAGGGATTTCTTTAATAGAAAAGTATTGTTTTTGCAAAAAGAAAATGATATTGAAACCTAACTTAACGATAATACGCATTAAGCTAAAAAATATCGCAATCCTTAGCAAAAAAAAACAGTAGATTTTAAAAAATACTTAATTAAAGTTCATTCACATGTTTTTTATGTATTATAAGATACACGAGTCATATCTTAAAGATTTGGTAAATAAGTTGACGTGAACTTTTGCTCATGATAAGTAAATAGTGACACCTAAAATTAATTAAAGATTGCGGAAAAATAACCAAAAAAAGACAAATGAATTTTGACCCAGTGCAGCACGGCGGAAATAAACAGACCATTTAAAATGGCGCAAGAGTTTGGAATACAATTATTTTGACTTTTGACTTCTGCCTTGCGGTACTAGTTACTTAAGCATTTGTTTAATCGAATAACCAAATCAATAATTAATATTTTTTAAATCGTATTAATTACCTTAGTAAGTTCATCTGTATTGAAATTTACAGTTTTAATTAATCAACATTGAACTTAGAAAAAGTTCTTTGACTTAGGCCGAACTTAGGCATTCATTAGATATTTAGGAACAATAATAAATATGGCAGTTATTTACGGCACTACAAATCCTGACACCAGAAATGGGACTTCAGGAGATGATACAATATATGGATGGGCTAATGGGGGTAATGCCAATAGTCCTTCTGGTAACGACATCCTCAATGGTGCAGATGGTAATGATAATCTGTTTGGTGGGACGGGAAACGACAGTTTAATCGGTGGTCTTGGCAATGACACACTTGATGGCGGCTTGGGTACTGACAGCTTAAATGGGGGAGCAGGTGACGACACTTACATCATTGATACTGTTCTTGATACCATTACGGAAGCTGCGAATTCAGGCATAGATACCGTCCGGTCTTCTGTCACTTACACATTAGGCGTCAATATAGAGAACCTGAGGTTGACGGGAACTACCGCCATCAACGGAACAGGTAACATTCTTAACAACTTCCTTTTTGGGAATAGTGCTAACAACACTCTGAATGCAAGAGCAGGCGATGACACCCTAGACGGTAATTTGGGCAATGATATCCTCAATGGTGAGGACGGCAATGATAGCCTACAAGGCGGGCCCGGCAATGACATACTCAATGGTGGGTCTGGAAACGATATTCTCATCGGTGTTTTTCCCGGTAGTCTACTCCCACCTGGATTAGGGGAAACTGATACCTTAACTGGCGGCGTTGGGCTAGATAGATTTATCCTTGGTGACGCTAAAAATGTCTACTACGACGATAACAACACTGCAAATGCTGGTTTTGGAGACTTGGCTACTATTACTGACTTCAACCGTAGTGAAGATCGAATAGAACTCAAAGGCTCCCCAAAGGACTACCGCCTACAAACTGTTGGAGCCAACACACAAATATTCTTAGATAAACCTGGAACAGAGCCAGATGAGATTATCGGTATTGTGCAGGGCGTAGTGAACCTTAGACTTGATAGTGACGACTTCCTTTTCTATGAACGGGAAAATGCTGGACAAGCTACAAACAATACACTCGCTAGAGCTGAAGGTTTAGGTTCTTTATCATCAGGCTCAAACATTAATCTCGCCGGTGAGCTAGTAACAGTTCAACCGGGGGATAATCCCGATTTCGACTTTTTTACATTTTCTCTAGCAAATCCAAAAACTGTCACCATCAGTACAGTGACAACCGATGATACAGTTATCGGACTGTTTAACAATGCTGGGAATTTACTGCAAAGTGACGACGATAGTGGCCCCGACTTTGGATCATTAATCACCGCTTCATTAGGTGCAGGTACATACTCCATTTCAGTGAGTAAATATGCGTTCTTTCCTGAAGATGGCGGAACTTTCTCTGGCTCTAGTGACAGCAGTTCTACTCCTTATACACTAGGAGTCAGTTTGGCATAAGAGCGTTGTCAACTTCAGGGCAGATTTCTATCATGTCCGGGTAATTTTTTATGAAGAAAATCATGAATAACACTAAATCATCCAACCAAGTTCAACGCAGATTTATCGGGAAGTTTGCTCTAAAACAGTGCTTTTTCGCTGCTAAAACCCTGTTATTTACAATAGTTCTATTAAATCATGGTACTACTGGAGTAAATGCTGCACCTGAAGCTCTGCGTTCTGATATTAGGATTCGCAATATTATCAATACAATATCAGTCTCCCCTTCTGTGCGGATTGTAAAAGATCCACGAAACAATACCCTTTACTACCTCAAACAAAATGGTGAGATTTATCGACTCAATTTAGCCTCCTCTACTAGTACACTTGTGTACAACTCTAGTAATCATAATCTAGGTGAGACTGAAGGTATGGCCATTGGCCCTAACGGCACAATTTATTTGGTTGGCAATGCAGACCTTGTGAATAACCAGACTAAAGCAATTATTGTTAAAGGCGTAATTAATTCGGTAACAGGACAGCGTACTTGGTCAGTCTTAGCTAAGAGTGCAGGCTATCCCAAAAGTAAAACAGCTTATGACCATCGCTTTAACGGCGTGATTGTTAGCCCAGATGGTAACTTCATCTATGTGAATAGCGGTTCTCGTACCGATCATGGTGAGGTTCAGTCTGTTGATGGCTTATATCCCAATACTCGCGAAGTCGGATTAACCGCCTGTATACTCCGTCTTCCTACTAATGGTAGAAATCTATTTCTTGCAAACAATCGAGCAACCTTAAAGACAGCTGGCTATATTTTTGCAGAAGGAATACGCAATACTTTCGATATGGCTTTTGCACCAAACGGGGATTTATTTGGCACAGAAAATGGCCCCGATCGCGACATGTCAGAAGAATTAAATTGGCTACGTCTAGGTGGTAATTATGGCTTTCCCTGGCGTATTGGTGGGACAGACAATCCACAACAATTTCCCAATTATAATCCTGCCAATGACCGATTGTTAGATCGTAGATTTAACGCTGTCAAAAAGGGCTACTATCGTAACGATCCAACCTTTCCTGTTCGCCCTACTGGAAACTTGATTGAACCAATTCCTAATTTTGGACCAGACGCAGATAGTTACCGCGATCCCATAGATGGCAGAGTCAAAGATGCCAGCGTTCTTGGGCAAAGTTTTAGCACTTTTACAGCACACCGTTCTCCTTTGGGCTTAGTTTTTGATACACAAGGAGTAATGAGTCCAGAATTTAACAGAGATGGATTCGTATTGGGTTGGACACCAGGCGACGCCACTGGCGAAACAATAGCAGGCCCTTTTAAAGATCCTGGTCAAGACCTGCTGCATTTAAAGTTAACTAAAATAGGAACTACCAACTATAGACTTAACGCCACACGCATTGTCAAAGGTTTTAGTAATCCTGTTGATGCTGAGATTATCGGCAATAAGATTTATGTTCTAGAATATGGTGGAAATCAAGGAATTTGGGAAATATCTATACCAACTAACTAAAGCAGATTGGGAATTATTGCACTTTTGTTTAACGCAAAAAGAGCAATAATGCTATAATACGATAGGGAGTTTGTTAGAATTTCCCTTACTTCATTGCACTTGAATCTGGATATAGATACTCAAGTGTTTGAATAAATAGCTGGAGAGGTGTCCGAGCGGTTCATGGTGACGCACTCGAAATGCGTTTTGGGGAAACTCAACGGGGGTTCGAATCCCCCCCTCTCCGTTCAAAAAGATTACTGAACAATTAAACAAATAGATGCTGCTTGCCTTGACAGTAAGTATATATCATTACTTACGTGGGAAACGGGATTATGTTTCCGTATTTACTTAGTCAAACATTTCCCAAAAAACACTAAAATATACACCGCTAGTACAGACTTTTGGGATAAACTAATGCCATCGTGTGAGGAGTTAACGATGGTAAATCGCAGACTGGAGCGAGTACTCTCATTTAGTTTTATCAGCGTTTGTTTATATCTAGGTATTAGTATAGGAGTCATTATCCGGCTTGGGCAATCGCAGCGATTAAACGCTGCGACTAAACCCACCAAGTCTGTACGATTTTCAGCTATTCCTGAACTTGCGCCATCAATAACAGAACAACAAACCTTTCCAAATACTATTACGATCAAAGCCGTTGGAGATATTATTCCCGGCACTAATTTTCCTAACTATAGATTACCCCGTTTTCGAGATCAATTATTACCAAAGTCAGTGAGAACTCACTTGCAAGGATCTGATATTTTATTTGGTAATTTTGAAAGTAGCCTAACTAATTATCCCTACAGTGCTAAAGATATTAGTCGAGGGCAAGTCTTTGCCTTTCGCTCTCCACCTGCATACGCCCAGCTATTTGCTAAGGCTGGTTTTAATGTGTTTAATATGGCGAATAACCATGCAATGGACTTTGGGCTAGTAGGCTTCAAAGATACAAAGAAAAATCTTGAGGCTGCGGGCATTGCAACATTAGGTCATAAAAATCAAATTCTTTATTTGGAAGCTAAAAATATTCCCGTAGCAATGATTGGGTTTTCTCCTTATGAAATATATAATTCTATTCAGAATTTAGGGGTAGCTCAAGCACTCGTGGCAGAAGCCAAAAATAAAGCCAAAATTGTAGTGGTATCGATGCACGCTGGAGCCGAAGGAACAGGGGCACTACACGTTAAGAATCAGACAGAGTTTTTTTATGGAGAAAACCGAGGTAATTCGATCAAGTTTGCTCGAAATATGATTGATGCAGGAGCAGACTTAGTACTGGGACATGGGCCTCACGTTCCAAGAGCGATGGAAATTTATAAGGGAAAAATGATTGCCTATTCTTTAGGAAACTTTTTAGGATATCGGACTTTATCTACAAATGCCCAAACAGGTGACTCAATGATTTTAGAAGTCAAACTCAATTCAGGGGGAGATTTAGTATCAAGTAAAATTATCCCTGTTCGGATGGATCGGCAGGGAATCCCTCATATTGATCGGAGTTTTCAGACTGTCAAACTTATGCGTTATTTGAATCATCAAGCTTTTCCCAAGAATCCGGTGAAGATTAATCAGAAGGGGGAAGTTATTGTACAAAAGAGGCTTAATTCTCCCTAAAATAATTACTAATTCGTAATTTGTAATAATTGCCTCCAGTGAGAAGCAAGCTAAGTAAATAGTTACAGCGCTTCCCGCTATTATGCAATACAGTTTTTATCCTTGCCCCCTCCTAGCATAGCTTTTAGTTTTGAGGATGTACCTCATAGCTGCCGGAAGTGCTGTAAATGGAAGTCAGCGCGATACTGGACTTACCGCACTACTTTACCAAAATCCAAAAGTTAAAATCTAACATTGACCAAAACTAAAAGGATACAAGCCCCTAAATTTATTTATGGGGATCATTAATTTTGAATTTTGTTAGCGCAGCGTTAGCGAGTCTGCGTACTCTTTCAGAGAAGCAAGCTACGCTTTTAGCGTCTCGTAGAGAGCGTCATTTTGAATTTTGAATTCGCAGCGATCGCCCAAGCGACGTGACTAATTATTATCATCTTGTGGCTTTTCCTCGAACTTCTGAACATTCTGGGGTTGACTATTAGTTGGAGAATTTTGCTTTTCTAATGTTGGTACTACTACAGCAGAAGGATCTGATTGTTTGGATTCCGTTGATGGTGCTGTTGGTATAACCACAGGGTTTAACGGACTCACCTGTTGAGGGGAGGCAGAATCTTGACTAGGAGTGGGTAAGTTATTTTGTGGTACTGGTGCGGGGGAAGCCTTTCGAGATGAGCGGATTGCCCTTAGTTTCTCTACTAGGGAAGGTGTGGGGGAAACACTAGGCGAAGGTTCAAAATTGCCGCGTTGTGATTCTGCTGTCGGGTTGGGGCTGGAAGATTCTTCTGGGGAAGAACGACGATTACGACGGCGCGACTTGGAATTAGAGACGGGTGCTGATTGGGTTCTCTCTTCACCCGGAGGTGAGGATGTACTATCGAAGTTAGGTACTTTTGCACCTGGTTCTGGAGTTGGCTGTTCAAAAAGTGGCTTTGTGGTTGGCTGCTGCTGAGATTTGGGTAATATACTCGTGATTCCAAAACCTGCTGTAGCAGCAACTAGGGCTACACTTATACCAATCAATACCTGAGATGATCTCAGCTTTTTAGCCAGTACAGCTTCCTTGGCAATGCCTGGGTTGCCCAAGGCTGATGGTCTATGAAGAGAATTTTGGGCAGTTTTCCCAATTATAGTTGCTGCCTGTTGGGCAGATAAATTGACAGTTGGCACTGCGTAAGTGGGTAAGACTTGCGGTGTCAGATTCATTCCATTTCCAGGTAGCAATTGCAGCCACTCGGCAACTGTTGCTGGTCGAAAACGAGACTCCACCGCCATACCGCGCATTACTGCCTGGTTGACAGCAGCACTCAAGTGTGGTTGTAATTCGCGGGGCGAAGGCATTTGCTCGCGATCGCGCAATAATGCTGGCATGGGAACTTGGGCTGTCAATAGTGCATACAAGGTTGCTGCTAAACCATAAACATCCGTGGCGGGTGTGCGTGGCGCTTGTGTCAAGTACTGCTCGATGGGAGAATAACCTTCAGAAACCAAACCTGTATGAGTCTGCCTGACACCACCATTAAATTCTCTGGCAATGCCAAAATCAATTAGTACTACTTCCTGGGTTCCTTGACGGAGGATAATGTTATCTGGTTTGACATCTCGGTGTAACAAACCGTTGTTGTGTACTACCTGCAACGCTGCCCCAATTTGCTGGATGTAATGAATTGCTGTTGCTTCTGGCAAAGTTATCCCTGGTAATACAAATGCGTCCCCCAAGGTTTCGCCAGGAATGTATTCCATCACCATGTACGGCAGTCCAGCTTCCACAAAAAAGTCACTAACTCGGACTATATTTGGGTGGATACACGTAGCTAATCGTCTGGCTTCATCCTGGAATTGTCCCTCGAATTTGGCAAAATCAGGATGTTGTCGCAGCCGTTCATTGATGGTTTTCATCACCACCTCCTGATCCAAGTAGTGATGCGTAGCTTTAAACGTAATGCCAAAGCCACCACGCCCTATTTCTTGAATTAGGGTGTATTTTCCATCCTGCAAAATTGTGCCTGCTAACATAAAGAGTTCTGAGTCCTGAGTGAGCAGATAAGTAGCGATTCCTGAGTTTTGAGGAATTTCCCAAAAGTCTTCCCATATTTTTACAAGGCAGGGTTCTTGCCTGTCTATTTTACGGGATGATTTAGTTGTTGAAATTCCTGAAGTGAGAAAGACCTCCCCATGATCACAACAGTTTTATCTTTCTCAGATGATAACGCGGGAGTGTGGCAAGCCTAAAACAGAAGATGGGTTAAGACTATTTTTTAGACTTGATCAACAGGCTGCATTCTTTGGAACTGGGTATTGGGGAAGAAAATATGAGTAATATTTTGTTTGGATCTGAATCCCAGTTTAAATTTTCCAGACTCTAGGAACCAGTTCTGGCTTTTTTTAGTGCTGTTCTTCTCGAAGACAATTAGCCAGATTTTCACGGATAGCGATCGCATTAATTTAACTTTATAGTGCGATCGCCTGATTTTCTACTAACGCCAACACTCTTCAATTACTAATGTGTCAAAAATAACAATATTATACATGGATTAAGAATTTGATATTATGTTTCATTCCGCAAAACTCTAAATGGCTGCTACTTCAGATAAATCAGCAAATTCAACCCTGGAATTGTACGCGAAAGTGTCCACAAAACTAGGGTGATGTAAATTAAACCCAAACTCCATTGATACCAAGCAAGTGCAGAGATAATACCTGGTAAGTGTTCGTCTCGCAGGCGAATGTCGTTAAATCCTAATTTAACTAGGTTGTTGAGGCTAAAATCATAGTAGTTGAGCCAGTTCCAACGGCGATCGCACAATAAGGGCATATATCGTTCCCGAAATGTCTGATTCCTTGGTATCACTGGCAAACGCCCAATCAATAATCTTAACTGGCGAAATGTGCCGTCTTCTGTGAAGTAAGAAACATTCATTAAATTGTGATAGCGCCCTTGTTGGTAAAGTCGGATCAATAAAGCCATTGGCACGGGGACAATAATTATAAAAAGACACCCTAATGTCAGCCAAGGTTGTGCAGCGTTACGAAAGATTGCTAGTAAGCTGAAGAATTCTAAAACGCTAAAACTGAGTAATATGGAAATGGTTTCGTAAACTGTGGGAATAATTGGTACGGGATGCAGCCGACGATAGCGATCTACTAGCCAAAATAGCAAGCCGAAATAAGCGATCGCTAATCCTCCCACGCCAAAGACTAACCAAAAATTTGTCCCATAGCCACTCAATAACAGCAGTACACTCAACGCTAACCAACTCCAAGCTAGCAGTAGCCACCCACCTATAGAAAGGGTTTCGCCAACAATTAAGCGATCGCTTAGTTGGGTATATTTTTCTAAATCGATGTCTGCGATGGTGAGTAACTCACTACTGTTACGAAAGGATTTTAGCAGACGACGGTGGGCGATCGCTTGGGCTTGAGGTGCAGAAAAACCTAATTTAATCAAACTTGCGACACTTGCACTATTAATATTTGTAGCCGTCAGACGACGGCCAAACTCTATTAATCGCAGTCTTTGTTTGGTATATTCCAGTTCATTAGCATCGGCAACTTGCTGTTGCTGACGGAAGTTTTGCCCCAAATTTCGCAAGATATTTTGATTACCTTGTAATGTTGGGATGCAGAACATCTTACCAATCTCACCGGGATTACCTAAAATTTTCGCTTGGTTGGAATTAAAAGTTAAACCAGATACACTTAAACAAGCCTCTGTACCAAACCTCGCATCGCTAAAATCTGCTTGATTAAGAATGTTCGCACCTTGTAGATTTACCAATTGGTTAAACTCCGCTTCTCGGAAGCTAACAGCTTGCTCAAAAGTTGCTTCTGTTAAAAGGAATAACTGATTAAAATCTGCTTTAGTAAACTGGACTTGATTGGTAAAATCCACACCAGAAAAATCAGCATTTCCTTGCCAATGCACACTATTGAATTTAACCAACTGTTTAAAAGTTGCTTGGTTGAAGTTGGCAATTTTTTCAAAAATACTACCTTGAAAATCAGCGAATTCCTGAAATTTGATTTTTTTGAAATTAGTTTTTTCAAAAAAAATACTGCCCTGAAAATTGCTTGGTTGCTTGAAGATAGCACTGTTGAAACTAACGGGACGAGCAAATCTGCTTTCAGTCCAATTAGTAGGTTGGAGAAAAGTTGCACCTTGGGCATCCACAGACTGAAGAAAAAATGTATTAGAGAACTTCACTTCTCCATTGAAACGAGTTTGCACCAGTGTTAAGACACCACGAAAAACAGTGATTTCACTGGCGGGGGTTGACTCTGTTCCTAAGAGCGATCGACAATCTTTAGAGTTGGGTAAAGCAATTGCAAGTGACTCTAGACAAACAAAGCGCAAACGTTCTAGTTCTTTTTGTTCAGTAGCGGTGAAAATGGGAGCAATGGCTTTTGCATACAATGGTGTTCTTAAACCCAAATCGCTGCCTACAAAATCCCCTAAAATCAAAGTGTAACTGAGGTCTAAACCCAGAGGTTTTGCACCTAGTTCTTTTCGCAGCAATTGGTAAAAAGTATCACGAAAGCTAGCATTCTCTGTTCGCAAATCAATCACCATCTTCTGCAAATCTATAGTTAGATTGCCTTCGCGGAGTGTCGGAGTACGTAGTCGTTCTTGTAATAATTCCAGAGTTAAGGGTGTACGTTCTGGTTGTGCTGCCCAAACAGGTAGGGGGAGGAAGAGGAGAAGAATTAAAAAAACGCAAAGGAACGCAAAGGAATGCAGCGAAACCCCTCTGTGTACCTTTGCGTTTAACCTCTGCGTGCCTCTGCGTTTAAAAAATAAATTATGCAAATTGTTCGATCATTCATTGCTAATTAGCAGAACAATTTTACCCGCCACAGACCCACTTTCAATCAGTTGGTGCGCCTTAGCCGCTTCTTTTAAAGGAAACTTGTGACTAATATGGATTTTTAACTTGCCTTCATCGATCCAAGTTGCAGATTGTTCGAGAATTTCTGCATGATGCTGGAGACTCTCTTCTAATCCTAGTAATGCTGGTGTCAACATTAATTCTAAACTAATGCGGAGATTACGTAGTCTCGCAGTTTTCCAAATAGTATTGGCATCTGGTTCGAGAATCGTCACAATATCACCATAGACTCGCACTGCGGGGAAAGTTTGGTGAAAGTTTTCGCCGCCTACGGTATCAAAAGCTAAGTCTACACCTTCGCCGCCTGTCCAATCTAATACCGCTTGCACAAAGTCGGTTTGTTTGTAAAAAATTACATGATCAGCACCAAGTTCTTTGACGAAATTAGCCTTTTCCTCAGAACCCACTGTAGTGGAAACAGTAGCACCTTTGAGTTTCGCCAGTTGAATTGCTACATGACCGACACCACCAGCACCCGCATGAATCAAAACCCGTTCCCCAGGTGACAATCGTCCTCGTTCATATAAAGCTTCCCAGGCAGTGATTAACACTAAAGGCGCTGCTGCTGCTTCGGCAAAGGAGATAGACGCAGGTTTACGTGCGACAAACCGCTCATCCACAACGGTATATTCAGCGTAATTGCCTTGGTGTGCGCCTAAGCCACCATAGCAAAAATATACCTCGTCGCCTGGGCGAAAACGCTGAACGCCAGCACCCACCGCCTCGACAATACCCGCACCATCACATCCTAAAATTGTTGGCGTGCGATCGGGGTAGAAAGTGCCTCGACTACGAAGTTTAGTGTCAATGGGGTTAATGCCAGCTGCCACTAAACGCACTAAAAGTTCAGTATTCCCAACAGGAACAGCAGGGTTTGGTACATCCTGTATTTGCAGAACTTCGGGACTGCCTGCTGCTGTCATCAAGACTGCTTTCACAACTCTTTCCTCCTGCCTTTAGATGCACGTTCTTATGCAACTCTAGCGTAATAGGGTAGATACAGAGCTATGTTTGAGGGAAAACTGCGATCGCCGATAGGGTAGCGGTAGCAAGTCCGCGTACCCTTACAGGGAAGCAAGCTACGCTTTTAGCGTCTCCTAGAGAGCGTCATAACCCATCGTAGACATCGCATTGAGGTTATAATAAATGTACATTTAATAATTGAATAAAGCTGAGATTTGCTTTTGAATGGAGCGATAATTCTTTAGAAGGGGTGGAAATATGCGATCGCACCCTCATCCCTGATCTCACAGCGTCATGTCTGAATACAAGCTGTTAAAAAGGAAAAAACCGCCAAACTTGGCGTTTAACGGTTTTTAGTGTGGTGTGAGGAGTTTAACTATATATCATGATAAATTAGCTGCCCAAAAACAACGCACTCGTAACAATTTTGGTAACAGACTTTTTTGGCGATGACACTCTCAAGTCTAAAGTGTGATGAAATTACGACTTGCTAACCCAAAGGATATTGACTTAATCCTCACTCAAGAAGCCAGGGATGAGTTCAAAAACCTGATTCTATCCTGGAGTCGAGACGAACACAGCAGACACTTGCACTCTGCTGACAAGGGTTACTTCATGATTGAAAATGGTTTAGAAAAAACCAGTGGCTACGCTATCTTATCTGGTCTGGCTTCAAATCACTAAACCGTAGTATTGAGTTAACTCGAATCGTCATTGCTGAACCAGGGCTAGGATACGGTAAGCGTACATTGCATCTCGTTATCAAAAAAGTTTATAAATAGGACTTACGCATTGACAGAAAAGCCAAAATAAAAGGTATAGTTTTCAAGGCTTCTAGCTAGGTTTTTCAGTCATATTTTGGCGATCGCCAGCAATCAAAAGCGACCGCCAAAAGCCTGAAACAACGTATTTACGTTAATACACAAGATAGTTTTTTTGTACAGTGCGTAAGTCCTAATAAATTAACGTGAGTTCGACAAGTCTTATTTGACCTCTCCCCCAGCCCCTCTCCGTGTCGGAGAGGGGAGCAAAAAGCTTAATTTTTCGTTGCTCCTCCCTCTCCGAAACGGAAAGGGAGGTTGGGAGGGAGAGGTTCATCGAAGTCACGTTAAATTAAGGGGATTTGATAAAGACGTATTATTTCTCTCTACGAGACGCAATCATGAGAACGCGCTACGCCACGACGCTCGTGACGCTCGATGACTCGCTTGCCGCCGGCGCTATCGCTCTTAGCGTCTCCCTTTGGGAGAAGACTCGCTAACGCTGCGCTATCGTTATAAATGTTTTTATTTCATTCCATAAATAAATTTAGTTGCTCTCAAACCATTTTTCTTTTTCTTTATGAGTGCCTTTTAACTTTTTACTTTTGCCCTGTTCGGTGATATACCTCAATTCTCCTAAATGACACCAAGTTGCCCTAGATAGTATTATTTGTTCTGAAGAAAGTCGGGCAGTCTCTTTGACACCAAACAAGACTAACTTTGGCAACTTAGTATCATACCAAATTGGTATAAATAGTATTCTTTGAGATTCCGTTAACAGGTATTTGGTAGAAATTTTTAATCCAAAATCCAAAATTCAAAATCTAAAATTGAATATGAATTATGCTGTCTCCAGCCAATCATAAATTTGTTCTAATTGGTCTAAAGTAATTAACCCATACTGCCAAAGAATCATTGCCAAAGGGCCTGGATCTTGCTCCCGATGTCGAAGCGCCACTGCTAGTGATGCTGTGGAAATTGCCAAATCTTCTTGTAAAAAATGAATCAGTCGAGAATATTTTGATGGTGACATTTGTATCTCACCTCCTTGTGCAGAATGTATTGTCATATATCAGTTCACCATTGCTCGGTAGACAGTAGCCAGTATTTCATCTGTCACTGTGCCGTCATCGGCCATACACCCCAGCACAGTTTTTTTTGATCTGCCTTTAAGATAGGCTTTTCATAGAGGGTTTAAGAAATAGGAATTTTCGTACAAATCATCTGCTCGATTCTCAAGCAGTATTTTTACTTAATTCAATTGGCTTCATCTTATTTACTTTTGCGCTTTATTTAATTACACAGGTAGTAACAAAGATTCCATAGCCTATACTCTCTTATTGGCGACTATTTGCACTTACGCCCAAGGGAATATTTTTGCAGCCCAACCTTAAGACTAAGATTTTAGGTTGGAGACAGTAGAATTTTACATTATTACCAGAGTTTTTAAATAGTAGCGTTAGAAGTGACTGTTTTACCACATAAAGTGACATTTTTTACAGAAAAAACATATATTTCGACCGTATAGGTTCTTAACCGGGTAATTACCCAAATTTTTATACCCGCAAAGTACCGGAGGCTCAAAACTCAATTTTGATAATATCACCTACTTTCAACTTCAATTCGGCAGCTCTTCCAGAGCGAAGTTCAATCACCTTATCTACTGGCGTCCTGGGGCCGTAGGTAGGACAAGGATCACTTGCACAAGGAGGTGTAGCAGCCTGAATATATTTAACTACACCCTTATGTAGAAATACTATATCCAATGGCATAGGTGTATTCTTCATCCAGAAACTAACTGGTTGTGCTGAAGGGAACGGAAATAGCATTCCCCGGTCATCTGGCAAAGCTGGTCGATACATCAAACCCATCTCTTGCTGTTCTGGTGTCTGTGCTACCTCTAATTTAATTGTTGTGCCATTAGGAACAATAGCTTTCGCAGAAATTGGTAGTGTTTGACCTAAAATCGCTGGTGCTGGAGTTTGAGAAGCAGAGGTGGGGCTGGGAGGTTTAGCTGTTGTTGGTGCGGAACAGCCTATTAGAAAAATACTCAGCAACATCGAGAGCAAACTTAGCCGACGAGTCATATAATTTTTCGATTTTGTAATTTAGACTTCAATTTTACAGTGTTGTAGGCATAAAAACCCCTTGGATGGGAGGCAACGAGGTCGCGAGACTTCCGCTACAGTATACTAGGATTCTCTTAAAACGTATCCGACGCCGCGCACTGTTTGAATAAGGCGCTTTTGACCTTCATCTTCGATTTTTAACCGCAAGTAACGGATGTAAACTTCAATTACATTAGATTCACCCAGAAAGTCGTAACCCCAAACATTCTCTAAAATTTGTTCGCGGGTTAACACTTCACGGGGATGTTCCATTAAGAATTTTAATAGTTCAAATTCCTTCATTGTCAAGTCAATTGGTCGTCCGTTGTGTATAGCGCGGCGAGTTGCTATGTCTAAAATTAAATCCCCAAAGCGTAATTGCTCGGTGGTATCCACATCGGGTTTTAAGTAAAGGCGAATCAACTTCAAAAAGTCTTCTGAGCGATAAGGCTTGAGGATGTAATCATCCGCTCCAGCTTCTAGACAGGCTACTCGATCGTCAACTGTATCCCTTGCCATTAAAATCAATACAGGCGATCGCATACCAGTGCTTCTCAGATTTTTGCACAATGAGAGTCCTGATTCTCCTGCTAGCATCCGGTCTAAAACAATTAAAGCTGGCTGGCGATCGCGACAGTGTTGTAAACCACTCGCAGCATCGTGAGCCACAATTGATTCATAGCCGGCTTCTTGCAAATCGCAAGCAAGCTGATTTGCAAGACTCTCATCGGTTTCAATCACCAGAACAGAGGGACTTTGAGCAACTGTCATAACAATTTGGGATATTGGATTTGGGATTGTAAAGATATTCCAGTGAAAATCTTTACATCAGTTATAAAGTGCAAATACGAGTTTTTCGTGATGGAGCAATCTGATTTGACGCGTAGCTAAGAATCTTTTAGCACGTTCAGGTATCAGCCATCGAATTCTTGGATGCAATCTTAATAACTAGGGATTGGGTATTGGGTAATAGGTACTGGGGATTGAGTATTGGAATTAAGGGAGAGACGATAGGTAACAGAGAATAATCTTTACCCTGTAGCCTGTTTCCCAGCCCCAACCCCTCAGTCCCTAGTACCCAATCCCAATCCCCAATCCCCAGTCCCAAATCCCCAATCCCTACGGCAATTCTACCGAAGCTGGTTTGGCGATATGTGGCAGACCCCAACCTAATTTTTCTCGCAGAATTCGGAAAAACTCAGGCGGTTGCAGGCGAATAAATCGGGCACTATATTGCGATCGCTCCATATATACCCGATCTTCTGGTAAGATATAACACCCACCATTGCCATCTACCACCATCACCAGCCGAGGGATATTGACTGGGTAGATATTAACCGATTCACTATCTGGAAATACCAATGCTCTAGAAGCTAGGGAATGGGGACAAATGGGTACTAGCTGTAAAACAGGTACGCCGGGAGTCACCACTGGACCACCAGCACTTAATGAGTAAGCTGTAGAACCAGTAGGCGTAGAAACAATCACACCATCCGCAGCAATATCTACTGGCGCATGGCGTCCTATGGCAATTTCAAAATGGCACATAGAGGTCAAAGGTTCCCGATGCAGCACCATTTCATTTAAGCAGAGGGCTTCCCATAGTACTGAATCTCCCCGAAACACTTTGACGTTGAGCATGGCTCGTTCTTCAATTTCATACTCGCCTGCGATCGCCTGCTCTAATGCTTGGGGCAATTGATTCAGGAAAGTTTCGGTCAAAAATCCCATGTGGCCGGTATTCACTGTTAGTAGTGGAATACCACAGGGAGCTACCTGACGAGACGCTGCTAAAACAGTGCCGTCTCCCCCTAATACCACTGCAAACTTCATCTCTGAGTCAAAACCAGGGGGCGTTAGACCGTCAATGGGAGTGTGGCATACAGGACTTTCCGGGTTAGGGTAGCCCAATATCCCACCGATACTCGATGTGATACATACATTCCAACCGGCTGCGGTTAGCTTGTCTTTCAACTCGATAGCGACACGGCCCGCTATCGGTTTAACGTCATTGTAGATAATGCCTGCTTTCGGCACACTCAAATATCCAAATTTAGGCGATGCTTTGTATTCTGTAATCCTTACACATTTTTGGTCATGTAGTCATTAATCTAGAGTCAAATATCTAGAGTCTAGAATTTTACGACTAAATGTCTGTTTTGTAATGATTATTGGCTATTGGCTTTTGAAGACTGTTTAAAAGGGGTTTTTTTCGGTTTCTGCTTTTTATTTTTATTTTTCTGGTAGTCTACCTCTTTGAGCTTCTTCATGATTCGGCTGAAGTACTCTTGTAGATAGCTTTCTAAAGTTGTGGTTTGTTGCTGATCTAAACCAAACACTGTGTAAACTTCATCCATTGCAGCATTTAACTGTTTACCACTAGCCAATACTTCTGTAAATGCTAGCCTATCTGCTACGTTCCATCCCCACTGGAAGAATCGCATTATACCCCGCACAGCACGCAGCAAGTTTATTGGCATCCGCGTTATTCTGGCATCTTTTCCAGATAAGCGTTCGCACAGGTTGATGATTTCTTCTGCACTCCATGCACGAGTACCAACTACAGGAAAAGTTTGGTTTTCCGTTTCTGGTACACTCAATGCTCGGATTGCAAACTTAGCAATGTCCTGAGTGTCCATATAGGCGATGGGTGAAGAATTACCTGTTACCCAAACTGGCTGTCCTTCCAAAATGGGAATCCCGTACTGACCGATTAACCCTTGCATAAACCCAGCTAGCCGCAAGATAGTGTAATTTAAGCCTGACTCAGCCAGAAATACTTCTGTACATCGCTTAATTTCCATAAGCGGCACTTCTGGATATTTATCAGCATCTAAAATTGAAAAGAAGACAAAACGTTCTACACCCGCAGCTTTTGCAGCTTGAATCAATGCTACTTTGCCTTCCCAGTCCACTTGTTTGATACTCAGTGAATCTGTAGGGCGAGATGTTGACGCATCTATAACTTGGGTTACACCTTCTAATGCTTGGGCTAGGCTTTCGGGATAACGCAAATTTCCGGGTACGAGTTCTGCACCCCACTCTTTGAGAAAAGCTGCTTTTTTACTGCTGCGGACAAGGCAGCGCACTTTATATCCCTCATCGATAGCACGACGAGCCACTTGTCTTCCTAAGGTGCCAGTGGCACCGACGATTAATAATGTCATGAGGGTTGTAATAAATTTTAATGTTTTATGAAAAGAATGTTATCAGAATAACCTATGCAAACAAAACTTTACATCTTTTCTCAGAAAATCAATTGATTTGGATAGACTAATGAGAAAATAGCTGTCCGGTTAACGGACAAGCTTTTTTCTCATTTCGTGAAAAAGGGAGTGGGGAGAATAAAATAACTCCTAACTCCTAACTCAGCACTCAGCACTCAGCACTCAGCACTAATTATTCTTCTCCGCCCTGAATTTTCAGTAACAATGCGCCTAATGCCCAGCCTACGAAGATTAAACTGAAAGACAATAGAGCTGCATTCAAAATTTCGCCGCCCATTGGTGTGATTCTCCTTATGCAAAGTGGTGTGTAAACTAGGTCTACCAGAAGCTTTTCAACAGTTGCTAGGATTAGACCTGTGTAAACAATTTTAAACTAGTTTAGCAAGTAATCCCTACTGGCTTGGGGGGCAATCCCTACTGTTGGAAGATAGGGAGATCGGGAAATTGGGAAAATTTTATGATAATAATTATGAAGAAAATTTATGTATCAAAATAATCAAGCTAATTTAATAAACTCTGTTAAAGAAAATCGTCCGCGTTTGGTGCTGACGCTGGGAGATCCGGCGGGTATTGGGCCGGAGGTGATTTTGAAAGCTTTAGCAGATCAGGAAATTAGTCAAAAATATGACGTTACAGTGGTGGGTAACAGGGATTTGCTGGCAGAGACTTATCGCAAACTGAATTTAACTGAGAATTTAGTACCTTTGGCAAATCCAGATGATTTGTCAGTCTGCGATGTGCCGTTGGATGGGAAGATTCAAGGTGAAATTATCCCAGGAATAGGTAATGCGGCCAGTGGTGCGGCCAGTTTTGCCTATATGGAATATGCGATCGCTCAAACACTGGCTGGTAAATTTGATGGTATTGTCACAGGTCCGATCGCTAAATCTGCTTGGAAAGCCGCAGGCTATAATTACCCAGGACAAACTGAACTTTTGGCGCAAAAGTCAGGTGTTGACCGTTTTGGAATGTTATTCGTAGCGCGATCGCCCCATACTGGTTGGACACTCCGCGTAATACTAGCCACCACACATATTCCCCTACGTCAAGTAGCTGATGTATTGACACCGCAGTTGTTGACACAAAAACTAGATTTGCTGGTGGAGTGTCTGGAGAGAGATTTTGGTATATATAGAGGGAGAATTGCGATCGCTGGTTTAAATCCCCACAGTGGCGAACAGGGACAACTTGGGCATGAAGAACAGGATTGGTTAATTCCCTGGTTGGAGCAAGAGCGGCAAAACCGACCACAATTGCAGTTAGATGGGCCAATCCCGCCAGATACGATGTGGGTTAAGCCTGGTCAAGCTTGGTATGGAAATTCTTTAGTCCAAAGTCCTGCTGATGGCTACTTGGCACTTTACCACGACCAAGGTTTAATTCCTGTGAAGCTGATGGCGTTTGATCGAGCGGTTAATACTTCTATTGGTCTTCCCTTCGTTCGGACTTCACCAGATCACGGAACAGCTTTTGATATTGCGGGTAAGGGAATTGCTGATGCTACGAGTATGAAAGCAGCAATACATTTAGCGGCTGAGTTGGTTAGTCAAAGGCTAGTACAGAAAAATGATATTTATTAAGTCACTATTTGCCAGATAACATAAGGCTAAAACCACAGAGTTTTCAGGCAACATTACTTATTAAGATACTATCTGAAGCTTTAGCGGACACAAAATCACCAAATAAGTTTGGTATCAATGAATCGGGAAACTTACGAATTAGTAATCTCATCGGGTGCTTCAAACTTGTAACCATAGCCCCGTACAGTTTTAATAAACTCCGGTATGCTGGTATCGACTTCCATCTTCTTACGCAACTGACCAATATGCACATCAACCACCCGTCCATCTCCTATGTAGTCGCAACCCCAGATTTTTTGGATTAATTGTGGGCGACTCCAAGCTTGGTTAGGATGACTTGCTAAAAAATGTAAAATATTAAATTCCAGTGCTGTTAAGGCCAGAGGTTTATCGTTAAGTGTTACCTCTCGACCCTCTGGATTAATTGCTAACTGCTTGAAAACGATCCGTTGTGTTGGGGAAGGGTTGATGTAGCGTATCCGCCTCAAAAGAGCTTCGACTCTAACTTCAACTTCTGCAAGACTAAATGGTTTAGTCATGAAGTCATCAGCACCCGCGCTTAAGATTTTAATTTTATCAGCCTCATCAGTCCTACTAGTCAGTATCAGCACTAAAACATTAGTACGACTCTGCATTTCTTGGCAGAGGCTATAACCAGTAACATCTGGCAAATTCCAATCCAGAATTACTAAAGCTGGGTTGAATTGCTCAAACAACGATAAAGCAGTCTTACCATCTGCTGCCGACTCTATTTGATATTTCCGACTTAAAAAACGATAGACGAGATTTCGCACGCCGAAGTCGTCATCAACAATCAGAATTTTGGGAGTCGTATCGCTAATCATAACCATAATGCTGCCTATTGTGGATTCTGCAATTCGCTGTTATGCCAGTTTGGCTTTACGTGTTTTTGTTGAGAGTGTATTTACGCGCGTCTCTGCTGAGTGCGATCGCTACTGTAGTACTTGTGTACAATTAATTTTCCATGAAGTTGATAAAAACTTCAGCCATTGTAATGCTGATAAAACGTATGACTGTTGTATGATTTTTGTATAATCTTGAATTTATTTTGTATACCTGTAAAAATTCACACTTAGATTTAAGTATAATCATAAACCATCTCCGTAACCGCAAATACTCTAAAGACACATCCAAAAGGGACGGTAATTACTACAACTTTAAAAAAGCAACATAATTTTCTGAATAATTAAGTTAAGTTTCTACAAAGGCTCACAAACCAATGGCACTAAGTTAAGATACAGCCCTTGCCCTAACTGCTTCCCAGCTTGGGAGGCTCCGCCTCTTCTTTCTTGACCAGAGGCAGAGCCTCTCGGAATACATTCCCAGGCTCCAGGCTGAGAACGAGGCTAAATCTGAATTTTCAAGATATCTGGAAAATCTCTCTCCTAAAAGGGGCTAGGTTTTTTGTGGGCTTTTCTATGCAACGCGAAAAGTTAGATCAGCCAATCTAGATTTTTAAATCCTATTTACCATACTCAGTGCTGAGTTTTAAAGTGGAGTACTCAGTACTTTCGACTTGGGTTTTTGCCCCGCCCTTGTGGGTGGGGTATCAACTCAGCACGGGCTAAACGCCCCGCTACCGCTAACAGCACTCGGAACTCAGCACTCTTCATCTAACTAGACTTTAGCCAGCAGGTGTGTTCTCTGGAAGAAAATCTACCCTAGTGCATTTACATATAGCTACCCTCTTAAGCATATACTATACTACAAATTTCAGCCTGAGACTATGACCAGCCAAGGACTGAGAGCATCACCAGAAGGTATAAGGGCAGCGAAAACAGCTTTAACAGACAAAACTTGGAGTCAGCATAAGTTAGCAACAGCTTTAGGCATTACACGTCAACCAGTTTCCAAATTTTTTGCAGGTGAGTCGATTTCCCGCTCTTGTTTTGTGCAAATTTGCCAACAGTTAGGGTTATCTTGGCAAAAGGTCGCTGGCTTACCTGAAGATGTGGCATTTGAGACAACTCCTAAAACGCAATTCAAAGGCGCTGATCTCGATACACTGGTGCGGGAAGTGCGGCAAAAACGCCAAGATAAAATTCAAGATCAGTGCAGCACCTTGCAAATCTTGGATATTTCCCAGACAATCCAACTGATCGATATTTACACCGATATTAATGTTTTAGAGAAGATAACTAACCTGCAATGGCGAGAAATTTCTGACCTGTTGAAAGACTTCAAATCTGAATCAAATTTTAATCAACTTGGAGGATACAAGGGTCAGAGAAAATTACCAGGCTTAGAAGTGGTATTGCGGCACTCAAAACTAATGGTGCTGGGTAAACCAGGATCGGGTAAAACCACATTTTTACAATATTTAGCGATTGAGTGTAACAAAGGCAAGTTTCAGCCAAACCGCATTCCAATTTTTATTAGGATGAAAGAATTTGCTGAAGATGCTCAAAGTGATAGCCAATTGAATCTATTAAACTACATCATTCAAGAATTTATCAATTGCAGTATTGAACAAGAATCAACCAAAATTATGCTAGCTGAGGGAAAACTGCTGATTTTGCTAGATGGATTAGATGAAGTAGCAGTAGAAAAAGCAGATAAAGTCACAAGAGAAGTTCGTAGCTTTACTCAGACTTTTTATCGGAATCAGTTTGTTATTAGTTGTCGAATTGCTGCCCATAAATACAGATTTCAGGGATTTACTGAAGTCGAGGTGGCAGACTTTGACCAAGAGCAAATAGAAATTTTTGCCAAAAATTGGTTTGTTGCAGTTGCTTTTAATTCCAGGGAAGATGGGGAAGTCATAGGAAATTTATTTATTAATCAGCTGCATCTACCAGAAAATCAGCATATCCGAGAATTAGCAGTTACTCCAATACTGTTACATTGGATTTGCCTAGTGTTCCAAGTAAAAGATGGATTCTCCTTAAAGCCAGCAAAGTTATATGAACAAGCACTGAATATTTTGATGTTCAGATGGGATGAAATTAGAGGTATTAAACGCGATCGCGTTGGTTATAATTTGACTCTAGTCAGCAAAAAAAAGCTACTTTATCAACTTGCGGCTATAACCTTTGAGTATGGGGATTATTTTTTTGAAAAAGAAAATATTCTGCAACTTATTGCTGAATATCTGAATACTTTCGCCGGAGTTCATTCAGAAGCAACTCAATTACAGCTAGTTCAAGAAGCAGTTTTGCAAGAGATTGAAGTCCAAAATGGGTTATTGGTGCAAAGGGCACAAGAAATTTACTCCTTTTCTCATTTGACCCTCCAAAAGTATTTTACAGCTAGAAAATTTGTTGAATTTCCTCAAGTCCAAAATTGGAATAATCTGGTTAATCATATAACTGAAAAGCGCTGGCAGGAAGTATTTTTATTAACTGTTGGTATGTTGCCAAATTCTGATGAAATTCTACAGATTATGAAGCAAAAAATTGATTTGCTAGTAGCTGAAGACGAGAGATTGCAGTATTTTCTAACCTGGCTGCATCAAAAATCTAGTTCCGTATCTACCCAATACAAAGCAGCAGCAGTTCGTGCTTTTTACCTGGTTTGCGTTGAGCAAAGCTCACATCGCGCCTTTATTTATCCTTCTGGTTATGACCTTGAGTACGCCCTTGTTGGTAACATCGCTTTTGACGCTGACCTTGCTCTTGATGAGTTTCTATTTAGTACTATTGCCTGTATTAACGAACTTGATTTTGCCTTTGAGTATAGCCTCAATGATGCCCTCGATCATGCTCATGCCTTTGCAATTGCCTTTGATGAAACTGTTGATCTGGTTGTTAATCCGAAATTGAAGCAAGTGTTGCAAAAACTTAAAAAACAACTGCCATCTATAGATAGCAATCCAGAGAAATTTAGGGAATGGTGGCAAGCTAAGGGGAAAGTTTGGGGTGAACAATTAAGAGATATACTGATTAAGTATCGCAATATTGGTTACGATTGGCAATTCGATGAGCAGCAAAAAGAATTGCTTCAGCAATATTACGATGTGAATAAATTGTTGGTAGATTGCCTCAATAGTGCTGCTGATGTAACTGCAAGAGTGCGAGAGGAGATTGAGGAGACATTATTATTAGCGATCGCAGATATTGAAAAGGTACGCAATTCCGATACTAATAGCTGAATATTTTGCATTTTCAACTAATATTTTATCAACTCATTAGGCATCTTCAAGAAGTCGGAGATCTTTTTGTTGGTAAGTCTGCACAGATTGCTATATCTGAGGAAAGGGTTAGAGGAGATTCATACCAGCGAAAGAGCAATTAAATATGTCGAGCCGTTAGATTGCTATTAATATCGTTAGCAAGGAGCAGTTATGACAAATAATTTAGTAGGCGGCATCATTCCCCCACAGCAACCAATAGCAGCACAATCTGATGCTCATACCCTGAAGAGTCGGTTGGAATGGGGCGAACCAGCTTTTACAATATTGGATGTGCGCGATCGCACAACCTACAACCAAGGTCACATCCTGGGAGCGATACCAACGCCAGTAGATGAATTGATTGAGCGTGCAATATCTTCTTTGGATAAAAGCCGTGATATTTACGTTTACGGCGCTAATGAGCAAGAAACTGCCGAAGCCGCACAACAACTACGTTCTAATGGATTTGAGCATGTCTCCCAACTCAAAGGTGGTCTTGCTGGATGGAAGGAGATTGGTGGCCCAACAGAAGGGATTGTTGAATCAAGAACTCCTCCAGGTGCAGATGATTACAATGTTGTAGCCCGGCTACAAAATCACCAAGAAAATCTCCAAAAGGGAGGTACTAGCACCACGGAAGCCATTAAGCAGGGAGTCAGTAACCTCAAGGAAGGTATTCAAGAGGGAGCCAGTAACCTCAAAGAAGGCATTAAAGAAGGAGCCAGTAACCTCAAGGAAGGCATTCAAGAGGGAGCCAGTAACCTCAAGGAAAATCTTGATGAATCTAAAACTCCTAGAGACACTGATGATTCCAACTTTGGCTCTTAGGCAAAAAATAACTGTTAAGATCCCCGACTTCTTGAAGAAGTCGGGGATCTAGCGGCCTAACAAAATTAATGAGACAAACGACTAGCCTGAATGGCACTAAGTTAAGATACAGCCCTTGCGCTGACTGGTTCCTAGCCTCCAGGCTGGGAACCCATTCTGGGAGGCTCCGCCTCCTCTTTCTTGACCAAAGGCGGAGCCTCTCGGAATACATTCTCAGCCTCCAGGCTGGGAACGAGGCTACACAGGCTTTTGGGCTTTTCTTAGTGCCATTCCCACTAGCCTGGATGACAAGCAATAAGAATTTCTTGTCCCTACTCCCCATTCCCTATTTGATCAATGTTCAAACAAATCCTTAAATTGCCACAAATCTAAGGAAACTATCGTTGGCAGGAATTCAAAGCATTCTTGAGCAACTTGCCAACGTTCTTCTCGTTTGAGCATTTCGATTAGCTTCTGTTGCACGCTAAGTAAGTAGCGCACATCATTGGCAGCATAACTTAGTTGAGCTTCAGATAAGCTAGCGGCGTTACCCCAATCAGAACTTTGAGAGCTTTTATCTAGCTCCACTTTTTCTAACTCTTGCACCACATCTTTAAGTCCGTGGCGATTTGTGTAAGTACGGGCTAATTTACTAGCAATTTTAGTGCAAAAAACAGGACTAACCTGAATCCCCAGATTAGCTCGCAAAGTAGCCAAGTCAAATCGAGCAAAGTGAAACACTTTTACGACATTGACTGCTTCTAAGAGTTTTTTTAAGTTGGGCGCGTCAGTTTGTCCTTTAGCTATGCGGATTACAGCAACTTTCCCTTCTGGATTGCACAGTTGGACGAGACACAAGCGATCGCGCAGTGGCAATAATCCCATTGTCTCTGTATCAACTGCGATCGCTGTCGATTCTAAATACTGGCTAAGGGCTGCGTCACTGAGATCGCGATCGCTCACCTGAAAATCTTGTAATGTCATCAATCTTTTAAAAAAAATAGCAGTGTCCAGCAAACAAAAGTCTTGTCAGACACTACATTATTATTGTGCAGAAAAATCAAGAATTAAATCTACCTAGTGCGAAAAAACATTTGTGTCAGGTAGACTTCACCTTGATTATTAGTAGCAACGCCGATTCCAGTGAGGTTATAATTTCCTTTCAAATTCTTTAGATGCCCAGGACTTTTGATCCAACCAGTAACAGCTTCCTCTACAGGGTTGCTATATCCCCGATTGAAAGCAACATTTTCCGCCGCACTGTTGTAGCGAATAGGGATAGCCTTGACTCGTCCTTCAAATCCCTGATGGCTAAATGGGGTTTTACCTTTAGCCATATTTTGACTATGAATTCTTGCCTGTCGAGTTAAATTTGCATTTAAAATCAACTTTGGTAGCCCTTTAGAAGCCCGATATCGATTAATTTGCTCAAATACTGATTTTTCTAGCTCAGTAGTTTTAAAAGTAGGAGTCGATATTGCAACCTGACTAGAAAAAAGCGACAACAGCTTATTACGGGTGGATGTATTCGTAGAAGTATGATTTGGTATCGGAACAGCCGTTAATCCACTAGCAAGGACAAGCGCACTTAAAGCGATGCCAAAAGCAGTTTGTCGGAACATGGAGAATTGCGTAATGTGTAGAGATATAAGACTTATACTTTAGCTCATTGTTCCAACGATATGCACCACAATACTATTAAGGATTGATGAATTTCGGCAATTTGGCTACATCGTTTATAAGGAGGATAAATAATCATTTGTAATTGTCAATACTTCAATAATCAACTTTATGAAAATCACGGTTAACTTTGCTGAGAATTTAAGATTTTCAGTAATTAATATGAGATATGTAAATTAGACGTAGTTTACATTAACAGAGAATTTCAGAAAAAACCTCAATTTCGCCAAACCGATCAGCGAAGGAAAATTTGTGTGAAGTAAATTTCGCCTCCGCTGTTACTAGCGACACCAATTCCTGTGCGATCGTAATTACCTCTAATATTGGCAAGATGCCCTGGACTTTCAAGCCATCCTTGAACAGCTATTTTGGCAGGATCGCTATATCCCTGGTTAAAAGCGACATTTTCACTAGCGGCTCTGTAAGAAATACCAATTGCTATAATTCGCTGTGAAAATCCCGTATGTCCAAAGGTAACTACACCATTAGCCATGTTTTGGCTGTGAATCCTGACTTGATTATCGATGACAGCATTACGAGTCAACGCTGGTAGCCCTTGAGAAACTCTGTAGCTATTTATTTGGTTGAAAATTGACTGTTCTAGAGCCGCAATATCGATGCTAGGTTCTACCATCTGAAAGACTAGCTTTGGTTAAGGGTTTCCAACTCTTCTTGTACCACTCGTAACACCCTAGCAATATATTCTGCCCGCCACTGTTCCCGTTCCTTAGTTACTGTGGTATCCGGCTCATAAGCTTCAATTTCAGTAGCCGATAAAATCCCTTTAACTTCTAGCAACCTTTCAATTGTGTCCAGCCGCTCATGCAGCACAGATACCTCGCCAGCCAAAGCCATAACGATCGCTAGCAATTTATCAGTTTGCGGATTTTCTAAGTAAACAGGCCGTTTACCCTTAGCTATTTTTATCATCCGAATACCAATTCTCCAAAAATAACACTACACAAAAAAAAGCCGGAAACCCAGAGAAAATCCGACTTCCTCAATTACGAATTACGAATTACTACTTAGTTGCAGCAACTACAAACCAAGTGCCTTGGCTGCCTGAGTTCCCATTTTTAAACAGTCCATTCGTTACCTTGGCTTTCCACGCTCCATTTGGGACAAATTTCTCGAAAACCTTATCTGCTGCAAAACCAGCCTTAGTAACTAGGGATACCAAATCCAGATCGCGTGCAGCACTCCAGAAGGGTTCGTTGTTGTTAGCGGTTTCCCAATCATAAATAAACTGCGTATAAACATCCATGTGACGATAAAGGGGTGCTTCAACATGGATCATCATGCCGCCAGGAGCCAGTAGACGATAAGATTCTTGCATAACTTTACGGATGGCTGGCGGGGGAATTTCATGCAGCAAAATATGAGAAACCACTAAATCAAATGATTCATCAGGGAAGTTAGTGCGTTCGGCATTTTGCTGAGAGAAGTGTACCCGTTTTCCCAAAGCTTCGGCTCTTGCATGAGCGTAACGCAGCATAGATGCACCCACATCTATAGCATGGACTTCTGCATCTGGGAAACCATCTACATAAGGTAATGTACTATTGCCGACAGAACATCCCATATCAAGAATTTTTCTCGGTCGAAAGTCAGGATATTCTGATAGGAGGTAATTTTGAACTATAGATAGCCCCATATCATCGTTCAGGGGCCCCAACCAACCTAAACCATAAACATAAACGCCGCGATCGTAGGTTGCGCCGGCAGTGACATCATCAGTGGTGAATTCACTGTGATATCCTCCGGGCATACAGTGAATATCTACAGCTTTTTGATGAGTAGGTATTTCAAAATTTGAGTCAAGGGTTAAAGTACCCAGTTCACCACCTTTATCTTTGCCACGTTCAATCAATTCTGGTAGTTGTCTGTCAACGTTGGCATTTACAGCATCCCATAACATTTCCTGGTTGATGCGCTTGAGGGCACTAGTCCAGCGATAATAGGGTTCGTGCTGCATTACTTCCCGAATTTCATAACGATTCTGGGGGGGACGCTGATGTTCTTGTTCAAACCTCGGCTTGCCTAGTTTTTCATAAACTACCTTATTACCAGGAGAGATATTCCTGAAAATGTGCATTTTCAGACTTTGCACAAAGTTTTGACGTGCTAACTCGTCATGAGTAGGTTGCGGTAGCATCGCGTGTTTGAATTGTTGATCCATATATTGCTTTTTTCCCAATATTTTACGTAGATTTACGCTGGATATAATAACTTGGCTACAGTTTGTACATCTTTATCACCGCGTCCAGAGCAGTTAATGACAATCCGAGGACTGCCAGTTAGTTGAGGACAGAGGGTTTCTAGGTAGGCGATCGCATGGGCTGTTTCTAATGCCGGGATAATCCCTTCCAATTTCGATAATCGCTGGAATGCCTCTAAAGCCTCTGCATCCGTCACACTATAGTATTCAGCGCGACCAGTATCTTTCAAATAGCTATGTTCTGGGCCCACACCAGGATAATCTAACCCAGCACTAATTGAGTGTGCCTCAATGATTTGACCATCTTCATCTTGCAGCAGGTAGCTCATTGCTCCATGCAATACACCAACTCGTCCTTTTGTCAAGGTTGCTGCGTGTTTTTGAGTATTGACACCTTCTCCCGCTGCTTCAACCCCAATTAATCGTATAGAATACTCATTAATAAACTCATAAAACAGCCCCATTGCATTGGAACCACCACCCACACAAGCCAAGAGAATATCAGGCAATCCACCCCACTTTTCTATTGCTTGGGCGCGAGTTTCTTCGCCGATAACTGCATGGAAATCACGTACCATCATTGGGTAAGGATGTGGCCCTGCGACTGAACCCAGGATGTAGTGGGTACTTTCTACATTTGTCACCCAATCCCGAATTGCTTCAGAAGTCGCATCCTTCAAAGTTCCAGTTCCCGCCTCTACCGGACGCACTTCTGCCCCCATCAGCCGCATTCTGAACACATTTAAAGCTTGGCGTTCCATATCCTGAACGCCCATGTAAATTATGCATTCCAGCCCAAAACGAGCGCAAACCGTGGCTGTTGCAACTCCATGTTGTCCCGCACCCGTTTCGGCAATAATCCGCTGCTTACCCATGCGTTTTGCCAACAATACCTGACCAAGAGCATTATTGATTTTGTGAGCCCCAGTATGATTTAAATCTTCACGTTTTAAGTAAATTTGTGGCCCGGTGCGATCGGATCGGGCATAATTAGCAGTCAAGCGTTCAGCAAAATACAATGGTGTCGCACGTCCTACATAGTCCCGTAACAACTGCTGTAGTTCTGCTTGAAAACTGGGGTCATTGCGGTATTGCTGATAAGCTGTTTCTAACTCAGCAAGGGCAGGCATAAGCGTTTCAGGTACATACTTACCGCCAAAGCGTCCAAAGCGGCCTAGCGTATCTGGAACTTGAGCAATTGAACTTGGAGATAGGGGAGTGGTAGTCACAGGCTGTTTTTGATGACGGGAATGACTTAATTATATAGAAAGTCTGGGGTATATCTGGGGAATGGGGCATGGAGAGTGGGGTGATGAGGGGGATGAGGGAGCAAGGGAGAAGAGTTTTCCCCTCCGCACCCCGCCCCTCTGCCTCTTCCCGGCTCCCTGGCAATGGATTTGTGATGTTAGCCTAGAAATTGACATCTCAGCAGAATGGTTACGTAGAAGTTTCCACTGCCTTTGAAATTATTTCTTAAACATTCATTTGTATGTCTTCTTCCAATCCCAAATCTTCCGACAAAGGCTTTGTCTACCGCGAATTTGGCAATGACAACTCAGCCGCTACAGAAAGACCAATTCCAGAACTGCCCCCACAACAACAAAATCTTAAAGTACAAGCTTCTCGCAAAGGACGCAAAGGGAAAACCGTCACAGTGGTTAGTGGTTTTCAAATCAAACCGGAAACCTTGGCAGATTTGCTGAAGCAGTTGAAAACTCAGTGTGGCACTGGTGGGACAGTTAAAGATAACGAAATTGAAATTCAGGGCGAACACAAGCAGAAAATTGCCGAGATTTTGACCAAGCTAGGTTACAAAGCCAAAATTAGCGGTGGCTAATGTTAAGTGCGGTTTCCCGCATCTTAAGCATGACCTAGATTAACAGAGAAAATGTTATCTTTGAGAGGTACAAGTATGCTTGAAAAGTAGTAAATTACTTTGCCAACAAGCTGTTTTTTGTGAGATGAACAGGAGGTTTAAATGGATTTAATTCGTATTCTGTGTGCCATTTTCCTGCCGCCTTTGGGAGTTTTTTTACAAGTAGGTTTTGGTATAGATTTTTGGATTAACATACTTTTGACGCTTTTTGGTTACATTCCTGGAATTATTCATGCAGTGTGGATAATTGCTAAAAAATAATTCTTTGCAAAAGATAGGTTGAGTGTAGCAATATTGGCGTTACTGATTCTGAGCAATGTTGGTGTAGAGGCAATTCATGAATTGCCTCTATAAAAAAGGTTATGAAATTAACTATTTTATAGTTCAATACGCTTGGGTTAAGAGCTACTGGCAATAGTTTTGGGTTTTTGAGACGCGATAAATCGCCGTCTCTACAAGGATTTTGTTGCTCATTCTGAACTGTATTCTTTTATCAGGGCTAGCGCCTCTCAAACCCTAATAGTTACTATCCAATAAAATCCAATATCTAAATAGGTGTTGTAAAAATAGTATTTATCAAGTTTCAAATTTAGGCTTTTTTGTGGCGGTAAATGCTGAATTAGCTCTCATTCTTTAACATCGCATACAGTCTAAACTCTAGAAGCAAGGGACAGATGTGTAATTGCCATTGCACAGTTGAGACATTCAAATCTTTGATTAACCCAGTGCGTATATCTAGTACCCAGCCGTGAACCATCGGTGCTTTTCGTTCATGGAGTACCTGACGCATGATGGAAGTTTGGTAAAGATTTTTCACTTGTGCCACAACATTGATTTCCGCCAAACGATTCAGACGTTCTTCTCTTGTTGGCAAGGCATCAATTTCTTCTTGTTTCTCTAAATACAGTTCCCGAATCGGATTTACCCAGTTATCAAGAATTCCGATGGTTCTTCCTTCTAAAGCAGCCTTAATTCCTCCACAATCATAGTGACCACAAACGATCACGTGTTCCACTTTCAGATGTAAAATTGCGTATTCTAAAACGGCTAAAAAGTTTATATCCGTTAGAGAAACTTGATTGGCAATATTACGATGTACAAATAACTCTCCTGGTTCTGTACGGGTAAAGCTTGTTAATGCCAGACGACTATCAGAACACCCAATGTATAGAAAAGGTGGTGTTTGTCCGCTAGATAATTCTTCAAAGTAAGTTGGGTCTATAGCTAGTTTCTCGGCAACCCAAGCTTGATTATTTCTGAAGAGTTCATCAATGCTGTTATATTTCATCTTTCGTCAAATTCGAGAGAGAATCTCATCAATATTTTAACTGATCTACAGTTTTCTTTAAATCAAGATTAACTTTTTCAGAGCTAAAATATTATCAAGATGAAAATTGTTTTCTACAGCATTAATATTATTTTTGTATAAATTGTCAAAAGCTATAGCGTTTATCTAGTAAGTGCGGTGTAACTTGTAAGTACTGACTCCTTCAATACACAGAGAAACTTTCTGATGATAGCTAAGAAAACTTCACAAAGATGCCAAATTTGAGATTAAGATATTAAGTTATCATCTTCAATCGGGGGCAACAACTTTGTTATCGTGATGATGGTTGATTGACCAACGGTGATCAATAGTTACAGAGGAAAACTCACAAATTTCTTCTAGTCGCTTTTGCTGTACAGCAGCTTTACGGAGAGTAATAATTAGCTGATTCACCTGATGCCGTAAATCTGGATTATCATTTACTGCTAACATAGTTTGTCTTTCTAAGAGTTGAAGTATAAGTTCGTAATGAATAGGTGAAGGTAGAGGAATTTGCTCCATGAAGTTAAATTTTGATTTCATATTTGGTATTTTTTATCAGTCAGAGTTTGTCTCTTATTAATGAATTGTTACATAAGAAATAACTAGTTGTTTATGGCTTTAATTTGATTAGCAATGAAGATTTGGCAAAGATATTGATGATATTTAATGGCAAAGTGCTGCGTATCTACGCATAGTATGCCCAATTGCCAACTATTTTGTGCAGTTGCCCTGCGCCTTTTAGGGCAGGGGAGGTGTAACTTTTCAGAAATTCCTCGGTAATATATGGGCGATCGCAGCGCCGGGATCTGGTTGTTTTACCAAAGATTCTCCAATGAGTACAGCGGATGCACCGGCTGTCAGCACCAAATTCAAATCATCTGGGTTGTGTAGTCCTGACTCGCTGACAACCAGGATGTTTTTCTCCTGCAATTGGCTACCCCTTGCAGCTAAAAGTTCGCAAGTAGTTTGCAGATCAACAGAGAAATCTTCTAAATTGCGATTATTGATTCCTACTAAGGAGACTCCATCCAAGGCTAACACACGGTCAAGTTCTGCCAAGCTATGGACTTCAATCAAGGCTGTCATTTTCAGATTGTTAGCAATTTTCAGGAAGTATTTCAAATCTTGATCGCTCAGGATAGCTGCAATCAACAAAATAGCATCTGCACCCTGAACCCGCGCTAAGTATATTTGGTAAGCATAAATAATAAACTCTTTGCACAGTAGAGGCAAATCCACGGCAGTCCGAACCTTGGCTAAGTTATCAAAGCTGCCTTGAAAAAACTTGACATCTGTTAGCACCGAAAGACAACTAGCACCACCTTGTTGATAAGATTGGGCGATCGCTACTGGGTCAAAATCTGCTCGTAAAATGCCTTTGCTAGGTGAAGCTTTTTTAACTTCGGCAATCAATGCTGGTTTAGTCCTGCCTTGACGCAAAGCGGCGACAAAATCACGGGTTGGCGGCGCAGTTAGTACCTGTTTCAGCAATTCTTGCAAAGGAACCTTTTCCCGCATTTGGTCATATTCTACTTCTTTCTGCCAGACAATCTCTTCCAAAATATTGTTTGGCGCTGCATCAGGCACGGCAGCCTGATAACGTAATATTGATACATCAATAGCTGGGTTAGGTGAACGACGACGAATTTGCATGATTGGGGACTGGGGATTGGGGACTGGGGACTTGGGATTGGGGGCTGGGGACTTGGGAACTGGGGACTTGGGACTTGGGCTGGGAAATAGGCTACAGGTTACAGGGTAAAGATTATTCTCTGTCACCTATTGTCTTTCCCTTAATTTCAATATCCAATACCCAATACCCAATCCCCAGTACCCAGTACCCAATCCCTAAATTGTGATCGCTCGTTTATAAGCTTCGTCTAATACTTCCGAGAGTGTCGGGTGGGCATGGACTAGATGTGCCAAGCTTTGGACAGATTGACGGTTGGCGATCGCAGCTGACGCTTCATGAATTAAGTCTGAGGCGTGTAGTCCGAAAATGTGAACACCCAAGACTTCTCCGGTGTCTTTGCGATATATCACTTTGGCAATACCGTCGGCTTCATTTTCTGCTAAAGCTTTGGAATTTCCTTTGAAATAACTCCTACTTGTGGCGATTTCAAACCCTTCGGCTTGTCCTAACTCCTTAGCAGCTGTTTCTGTTAAGCCCACATAACTGACTTCTGGGTGAGTAAACGCCGCTGCGGGGATGCTGCGATAGTCTACTATTCTTTCCCTCCCAACTATGTTTTCTACCGCGATGATGCCTTGAGCAGAAGCCGCATGTGCCAACATCATTTTCCCATTAGCGTCGCCAATTGCCCACAAATGCGGCACGACTTCACCTGCTGATAGCACTGCCATGCGATCGTCTACTGGAATAAAATTCCGCCGATCGAGTTCTACACCCACAGATTCTAAACCCAGATTTTTGGTGGCTGGGATGCGTCCGGTAGCTACTAAGCAAGCATCTACTTCAATGACATCTACATCTTCTTTGGTTTTGAAATCTGCTAACTCAATTACCACAGGTGAACCTGGGGTGACTTTTTTGGCGTATATCCCAACTTTCGTTTCAATATCGCGGGGAGTAATTAGCACCCGTTCGGCAAGTTTGGCAATATCGCGATCAAATCCTGGCATTAACTGATCTAGGGCTTCAATTAAGGTGATTTCACAACCCAAAGCTGAGTAAATATCAGAAAATTCCAAGCCGATATAACCACTACCAATAATTGCCACCCAGTCTGGTAGCGACTCTAATTTGACACCTTGATCGCTGGTAAAGACAGTTTTGCCGTCTACTTCAATCCCTGGAGGCACAAAAGGAATTGAACCAGGAGAAAGGATAATGTCTTTGGCTGTGATGGTTTTTTCACCGCCGTCTCCAGAAATCGAGACTTTTTGCGCCCCAGCGATTTTTCCCCAACCTCGGATGATATCGACTTTTAGACGTTTGAGGCTGTTGGTTAAGTCGCCTTGAATTTTCGAGACGAGATCGTTAGCATGATTGGCGATCGCTTGGCGATCGAATTCTACGCTACCAATTTGAATTCCCAGTGACTTGAGGTGGTGGGCATTGCGTAACTCCCGCACACGTCCAGATGCCGCCAGCAGCGCTTTAGAAGGAATACAGCCCCGATTAACACAGGTTCCTCCCATATCAGCAGCTTCAATAATTGCTGTTTTCAAACCACAACTTACGGCGTGTAAGGCTGCGCCATGTCCGCCTACACCAGCGCCGATAATTACTAAATCGTAATCATATCCTTGACTCACGTTAGTTTCCCCGTCTGCTTCGCCTATTTATTCTCAACTTGACCGACAATCAGCGCAACCCTTTTAACAGTTATCAGTTATCAGTTTTATCGCTGAACTCTAAATCCCTCACCTTACATTACCCTGACTGTTTACTGTTGACTGTTCACTGATTTCAGGTTTGGGTGTTGTTAACTCAAATTATGATTCACTCACTTCTGGCGAAAATATGGATATTTTCATTATATGGTTTGGTTTTCCCAGAAAAGCGACAATAAATTAGGTGAGTATTTGCAGGGTAATGAAGCTGATTTCAGTTCGGAGCTAGTTAATGAATAGAAATTGCATTCTCATCCCAATGCCCAATGCCCAATGCCCAATACTTCGACTGCGCTCAGTACAAGTGCCCAATGCCCATAAATTTGAATTTCTTTACAGCGCGTTAGCCTAACACTAAGCTGGATTTAGGATTGATCCAGAGGATTTACACAGGCGATCGCTCGATGTCTATTCCCCAAATTAGTGAATTTACTATCCGTCGTCATGCCAACGCCAAATCTTTCCAGCGGGGCGAGGCATATTATGAAGCTGGTGCTGTCAATGCCGTTATCCAACGTGGTCATCTGCTTCAGGCGGATGTTGTCGGCACTCAAGCTAGACCTTATCATGTCAACCTGAGTTTCGATAGCAGTGGCTTAACTTCAGTAAAATGCACCTGTGCCTACGACTTGGAAGGGTGGTGCAAACACATTGTGGCGACGATGCTTGTCTGTGCGCGTAACTCAGAAAATATTGAGCAGCGCCCCACCCTAGAAGAACTACTAAATCGCATAGATTATATCCAAACTCAAAGGCTGCTGCAAGAGTTAGTCGCAGAATACTCACCACTAATTGAGGCGATTGACCGTCATGTAAGTTGGATGACGAATCCTGCTGACAACCAAACAAACATCAAACCTCTGCGTCGCAGGACTATTGACCCGACTCCCTTTCGGCGGCAAGTACGGCAGATTCTCAAGGATACCGTGCGCTACTTTGAGGAGGGATATGAAGAAGACCCGATTGGCGAAGATTTGCTGAGTGTGGTGCAAACTGCGGTAGATTTTAGCGAACGGGGAGAGGGTGAAAATGCGATCGCTATTTTGGAAGCGATTACCTCTACCTGTGTGGAAAATTGGGATGATGTTGCCGAATATGGCGCTGAAAACGATGAAATTGTCGAGGAATTAAATAGTGCTTGGTGTGAAGCAATTCTCAGCACCCAACTTACCCCTGAAGAAAAAGTTGATATTCAAATCAATTTAGAAGCATGGCAAGATGATTGGAATGTTGACTTTGGTCTGATTATGGAGGCTTTACGCCAAGGTTGGGATTATCCACCATTGCTACAAGTTCTCCAAGGTAATATTACGGAAAGGGGAGCTTGGGAAGAAGATGTGCCAGACTATGCAGATGATTTGGCATTAATTCGCCTAAAAATTCTCGAACGTCAAGAACGTTATCAAGAATACCTGTATTTAGCAGAAGCGGAAGGGCAAACCCAGCAATATCTGACTATGTTGGGGCGTTTAGGCAGGGTAGAAGAAGCGATTGATGCGGCTCAAACCCAGATGAACTCAATGGAAGAGGCTTTTGCTCTAGCGAAAACACTCAGCGTTCAGGGAGCATTACAGCAAGCACTAGATATAGCCCAAAGTGGGTTAAGTTTACCAGGTAATTGTCAGTACGAATTGGGAATTTGGACAAGTGATTTAGCTAGTGAGTTGGGTAATAGTGAAACTGCTTTATTAGCAATCAAGGCAGCTTTTCAAGTCAAGCCCTCCTTTGTGGACTACCAAAAGATGGCAGAATTGGCTGGGGAAAACTGGGGAAGTGTCAAAACAGACCTGTTGAGAATTGTTCGTACTTATAGTGGTTGGGGAACAGAATCGGCCAAGTTGGACATATTCTTGCATGAGGGGCTAATTGATGATGCAATTGCGATCGCTAGTGAACTTAGTTCTTATCATTCAGAGTTAATTCACCGAGTCATGGATGCTGCTATCCCTCATAATCCTAGTTGGGTGATTGCTAATGCTCGTCTCCGTGCCGAAAAGATTATGGATGCAGGTAAAGCCGAATACTACTACTACGCGGTTGAATGGTTGAAAAAGGCGCGCAATGCATACTTGAAATCTGGAAAGAAATCTGACTGGTTAAGCTATCGGGGAAACTTGATGCAAACCCACGCTCGTAAACGTAAATTGATGGGAATGTTTAAGCAAAAGGATATGGAATGAAGAGTGCTGAGTTTCGAGTGCTGAGTGAAGAGTTAGGAGTTATGAATTTTCCCCCTGCCCCCTGGCTCCTGCCCCCTGGCTCCTGCCTTATCCCAACGACAAATATTGACGCCCACCTACTTATAATTCCATAGTTACTGACAAAAAATAGTCCAGTGTGATGATTGATAAATATCCCCAGAATCTTATAGTGCCTTGCTTACCGCTGAGTATACTTCTATCACTCGGCAGTATATATTCTAGTCCACTGAAAGCCCAGGCTGTTGATACTACACAATTACCAACTAGTAATTTCATCCTGTCACAACAACAACTCCCACCACCACAGGATGTCCAACCACCTGCACCTTCGCCACTTCCTGCACCTGAATTGCCACAGCCACTTCCCCCACCAGCAGAACTATTTCCCCCATCTGCCCCAACTCCCACACCAGAGGAACCAATTCCTGGCAACTTTCCTCAAACTATTGTTGTTGAACGGTTTGAAGTTGTTGGTAGCACAGTCTTCAGTGCCCAAGAATTAGCTAAAGCTACTGCTGAATTTACCAAACGACCAATCTCGCTGACCGAAATATATCAAGCACGTTCTAAAATCACTGATTTATACGTCAAAAATGGTTACATTACTTCTGGTGCATATATCCCACCCCAAACAATCCAATCTGGTGTTGTCAAAATTCAGGTGGTCGAAGGTAAATTAGAGGGTATCCAGGTAACTGGAACTCGACGGTTGAATCCGAATTATGTCCGCAGCCGACTAGCAATAGCGACATCACCGCCTCTGAATCGCCAGCGTCTATTAGAGGCACTACAACTTTTGCAACTTAATCCTTTAATTCAAAACGTGACTGCTGAACTCTCAGCAGGATCGCGGACGGGTGCTAGTCTGTTAGAAGTCAAGATCAGTGAAGCAAAAACCTTCAGTAGCCAAATAGTTCTTGATAATGGGCGATCGCCTAGTGTTGGCAGTTTCCGCCGTCGATTACAATTGAATGAAGCCAACTTATTGGGATTGGGAGATGCTTTAGGTGTAGCTTACACTAATACCGATGGTAGCAACTCCTTTGACGCCAGCTATACATTACCAGTCAATCCTAAGAACGGAACCCTCAGCTTTAACTATGGCACTACGTCGAGTAATGTCATTGAACCTCCTTTCAACGTTTTAGATATCCAATCGTCTTCTCGCTATTACGAACTGACATTTCGCCAGCCCATAATTCAAACTCCTACGCAAGAATTCGTCTTGGGGTTGACAGCCTCACGACGGGAAAGTGAAGCCTCCTATGTCGAAATAGAGCGAATACCTTTCCCTGGTTTAGGTGCTGACAACCAGGGACGCACCAGGGTATCTGCGTTGCGATTTTTTCAAGAATGGACTTCTCGTAACAGCCGTGAAGTCATCGCCCTACGCTCTCAATTTAGCTTAGGTATCGATGTGTTAAATCCCACCATTAATCAAGAGGCTCCCGATGGCCGCTTTTTTGCTTGGCAAGGGCAAGGACAGTGGGCCCGCCTTTTAGCTCCTGAAACCTTACTATTACTTCGTTTAAATACACAACTCGCCTCCAGAACACTTTTGCCCTTAGAGCAATTTGGCTTAGGTGGACAGGATAGCATTCGAGGCTACCGTCAAGATTACCTGTTAACGGATAATGGTACTTTTGTTTCTGCGGAAGTTCAAGTACCGATTCTGCGCTTACCCCAGATAAATAGCACCTTACAGGTTGTCCCCTTTGTAGATTTTGGTGTTGGCTGGAATAGTTCAGGCAGAGACAATCCCAATCCTAATACTTTAGCTGCTGTTGGTTTGGGGTTGCGTTGGTCACAGGGCGATCGCTTCACTGTTCGTCTTGACTGGGGTATTCCTTTAATATCTGTTAACTCAAATGACAGAACATTACAAGAAAACGGTCTGTATTTTAGTTTACTTTATAATCCTTTTTAAAATTCAGGGGTCATTCTCTTGACCACCTCAACAAGAAGCTTTGCTAAGAGAGGATTCCCGCCATTAAAGCAACTAGCGTGCGCTCATCCAAAGATCAGATATTTCTATCTAATTCGCAAAATTCCGTGACGCAGCACTATTTAACCAATTAAAAAATAAAAATCAGATGTTTAAGACCCTTGGTTTTGAAATCTCCTGAGCTAGCTTTCTTCTTTACCAGAGGCTAGACCAACAATTTTGAATGCGTGAATTTTGAATTATTAATCTGGGTATCCTAAGAAAGACAAGGTTGAATGATATAGACGAAGGGACTAAGTTTATAACTTATGTATGAGTGGAGAAATCAGCTAGAACTTCTACCGCAAAAACTGATTGAACAATTAGCCATCTTATTCCAGAAGGTTAATTATGAAGGTAAAGGCTGGTTTGCACCCTCATACCAATTTTGGGATAGCAGATGGTGAGAACTTTTATTGAGAAAATTTTCCTACAAGTGTAGCCTGAAAGCCTTAACTTCGGGAAGTAGTATTTTTCAGCCTAAGACATAGAAATAAAGGTATGAGGATTTGAGGAACAGCCATGCTAGAAAATGAGCGGGAAAAAATACGCCATCTGTTGGTTATTCAAGACCTGCAAGGACGGCGAAATATACCCTTGCGAGAAAATACTTATTCGCTGGGGCGGCATCCCGCAAACACTATTGTCTTGGCTTCCCGATCAGTATCAATGCAACATGCAATTTTATTGCGAGTAACTGTTCCTGAAACTGACCAATATGGCTTCCAAATAATTGATGGCAACTACAAGGGTAAAGGCAGTACTAATGGCTTATTTGTAAATGGTACTAAATGCTATTCTCATAATCTCAGACATGGAGATATTATTGCCTTTGGCAGCAATCAAGCTCAAGCTAAATATTACGCTATTTCCAACATTTCCGAAAAAGTATTTTCTGAATCTTTTGACGTTGAAGACTTATCTGGTTTCCTCTCCGCGCAAGCTAATCCTGCTAATCCTTTTCAAACTTTAGCTGTCGATCCCAGCTTTGAAGCAGCTAGTGAATCTGCCTTAGCTCGCCTAGCATCCTTCCCTGAACTTATTCCCAATCCGATTATTGAGATGGATTTTGAGGGAACAGTTACTTATCTGAATCCAGCCGCAGCTCTCAAGTTTCCTAAACTTCGGGAAATTGGGATAGAACATCCGATTTTAACAGGACTCCTCAATGGAGTTAACAATCTAGAAAAAAATTCTTTTGTCCGGGAGGTGGAAGTAGGCGCAGAAGTTTTTGAACAATCCGTACTCTACCTGCCTGAAAGCGATTTAATTAGAACTTTTATTGTTAGGGATATTACAGAGCAAAAGCAAGTTACAGCCGAACTACATCAGCGCGATCGCTTGCTACAGGCGGTTGCAGAAGCGGCTAATTATTTGCTAAGAGAAATGAATTACGAAACTGGTATTACTCGAGCTCTAGCTGTACTGGGTGAAGCTGCCCAGGCAGATCGTGCCTATCTGTTTCAGAACCATCCCCATCCTGCTACAGGGGAAATAGCCGTCAGCTTACGGTTTGAATGGACGCACTCTTTTATTGAATCTACCCAACACCATTGGCAGAATCAGCCTTATCAAGCTTCTGGATTAGCCCGTTGGTATACAGTTCTCTCTAGCGGCCAGTCGATTAGCGGACTCACCCAAAAATTTCCTGTCGCCGAGCAAGAATTCCTAATTCGAGATGGCATTAAATCCCTTCTCTTAGTGCCTCTCCGCTTAGACAATGAGTTCTGGGGCTATCTTGGCTTGGCAGACTGCAACTTTGAGCGTCATTGGTCTAGGCATGAAGAATCTACCCTTTTGACCATGGCCGCCAGTATCATTAGTACACGGCAGCGCCAGCAAGTAGAAGAAAAAATTCGCTATCAAGCCCTCCATGACGTGCTGACAGGGTTGCCCAATCGCCTACTATTTAACGAACTGCTCAATAAAACTCTGCCCAACGCTACCCGCAATGGCGAAAGTTTAGCTGTGATCTTTCTCGACCTGGATCGCTTCAAGGTGATTAATGATACTTTGGGACACACTCTGGGAGACCAATTGCTACAAAGCGTCTCTCAAAGATTAAAAGACTCACTCAGAGGCGGAGACACTGTAGCCCGTTGGGGAGGTGATGAGTTCACTATTTTACTCCCGCGAGTTAATGATATTGAAGAGGTAACTTTGGTGGCTTGCAGAATATTACAAGCTTTAGAGGATGCTTTTCATCTCCAAGGGCATGAACTTTATGTAACTGCCAGCCTTGGTATTGCGTTACTTGATAACAATAGCCCTGACAGCGAAACATTAATCCAGCACGCAGATGCCGCTTTGTACTACGCCAAAGACAAAGGGCGGAATAACTACCAATTCTACAGTGTTTCCCTGAGTGCTAAAAATCCCGAACTTCTGACTTTAGAAAAGAGCTTGCGCTATGCCCTAGAACGCAATGAATTTACGCTGTACTATCAGCCTCGCGTGAACATTTCCACAGGAGAGATTACTGGTATGGAAGCTCTATTGCGTTGGCAGCATCCAGAGATGGGATTGGTCGCGCCCAGTGTCTTTATTCCCTTAGTCGAAGAAAGTGGATTAATTGTCCCCATTGGCGAATGGGTGCTACGGACAGCCTGTAGCCAAAATAAAGCATGGCAAGATGCAGGATTACCACCAATGACGATCGCTGTTAATCTTTCTCTGAAGCAGTTCCGTCAACCTAAATTGGTGGAGACTATAGCCGAAATCTTAGCAGAAACGGGTCTGGAGCCGCGCTTTTTAGAATTAGAAATTACCGAAACCACAGCTATTGAGGATTTGGACTTTACCAGAACGGTGTTAGAGAATGTCGAGAAGATGGGTATCTACATCTCCATTGATGACTTTGGTACAGGTCATTCCTCGCTTTCCCGCCTACAACTTTTGCCACTGCACAATCTGAAAATAGATAAGTCTTTTATTCAAGATTTGACGCGCGATGTTAAAGTAGCTCATATCATCAAAGCCATAGTTGGCTTAGGACAAAGCTTAGGATTGAAGTTGACAGCCGAAGGGGTAGAGAATGAAGAAGAATTGGAGTTTTTGAAATCTATCAACTGTGAAGATGTACAAGGCTTTTTATTCTACCGGCCGCTTTCTGCTCAAAAGGCAACAGAAATCCTCGAAAGCAAACGACCAAAGCTTTAATGAAGAGTGCTGAGTTCCGTTAGCGGATAGCTAAGGTTTAGCCCGTGCCTCGGCAAAGAGCGTGAAAGACCGCCCACAAAGAAGCCACTGCGGTGGACGGGTTTCCCGGCATAAAGCAAGTGGCATCGGGGTATCAACCTTCTCCCACATTAAAAGATTCCGCTTGACTTTGGGCGGGGCTTTTACCATAGTGCGAAAGTACTGAGTACGATCGTTTATTACTCAGCACTCAGAACTGAGTGTGATAAACACAATACTTATGACTTGGTTAAAAACACTTCCTGTGCCAGTTTAAAAGGCGGAATGAGGGTTATATGCACAACTGTGAATATAATGCTACAATCCCCCAAGTGTAAGTTTAGACATTAGTTCAGAAACAACTAGATCAACTATTGTCATAATCACCAAAAATTGTTAAAGCCTATGTCTATAGGAACCTAACCTGCTTACACAAAATGATGTTTTAATTTTTAATTTGATTATTCAGTACCAAAACTTTCTTTTAAAAACCACTAATAAAATTCATAAACAATGTTTAAATAAATCAGTATGAATGATTAAAGGTCTGTAGTAATCGGCTCTAGCTTTTAAAATAGGATTGGAGCCGCTTACTATAATCCAATTTAATTAAGTTTGCATTGCAAAATACATAGTTTGACTTAATTTTTACCATTTACTTAACGCAATTTCAATCAAGCAATCTTACAACTTAAAATAAGTAATAAAAGTAGCAGCCTGTACTGGCTATGAAGGAATAAATCCGATCATTTTAGACTGTCTTCACGCAATTCAAAAATAGCTCATGCACATTCTGATTTATTCCTACAACTATCATCCAGAGCCGATTGGAATTGCCCCGTTAATGACTGAATTGGCAGAAGGATTAGTCAAGCGAGGTCATGAAGTGCGAGTGATTACGGGAATGCCCAACTATCCTCAGCGCGAAATTTATGATGGGTATCGGGATAAGTGGTACCTTACGGAACAAAAAAATGGTGTCACTATTGAGCGAAGTTACCTCCGAATTAAATCCAAACCTAACCTCGTAGATCGGCTGTTACTAGAGTTGAGTTTTGTTTTCACCAGCTTACCCCAAGCCTTTAAAGGTGGACGCCCCGATGTGATTCTCTTAACAATTCCACCTCTATTAGGTACGTTGCCAGCAACAATGTTTGGCTGGTTATACAACTGCCCAGTAGTTCTGAATGTGCAAGACATTCTACCAGAAGCCGCTGTACGTATTGGGCTATTGAAAAATAAGTGGATGATCCAAATTCTTACAGCCCTAGAGAAATTCGCATATCAGACTGCACATACTATTAGTGTCATTGCCGACGGGTTTGGCGATAACTTAGTGAATAAGGGAGTACCTGTTAATAAAATTGTTTGTATTCCCAATTGGGTGAATTTAAATTTCATCCGGCCTTTACCCAAAGCGAACAACTCTTGGATATCTAACCATCAACTGGATGATAAATTTGTAGTCCTTTATTCGGGCAATATTGCTCTAACACAAGGTCTTGAAACAGTAATAGAAGCAGCTGTTTGCTTGCGTCATATTAAGGATATTGTCTTTGTAATCGTTGGCGAATCAAGAGCATTACAAAGGTTGCAGGAATATTGTCTATTAAATGGAGCAGATAATGTTTTGCTGCTACCTTTGCAGCCACGAGAAAAACTACCCGAAATGCTAGCGGCATCTGATGTAGGATTAATTGTGCAAAAGTGCAATGTGATTTCGTTCAATATGCCTTCAAAAATACCATTGCTATTGGCGAGTGGTCGCCCGATTGTGGGTTCAGTTCCCGCCACTGGTACTGCTGCTAGAGCGCTCGAACTCAGTGGTGGTGGGATAATTGTTGAGCCAGAATCACCCCATGCAATGGCAGCTGCGGTGCATGATTTATATACTAATCCGGCTCTAGGTGCAAGGCTAGGCAACAAAGGGAGACAGTTTGCCGAAGAAAACTATTCCTTGGAACAAGCACTCGATCGGTATGAGTTGCTTCTTTCTCACATTGTTACTAACCGCAAATCAACTATGGGGATCTTTCCGAAATTGGATTCCAATAAATCAGTTGTGGATGGTTAAAGGGGACTGGGGATTGGGGATTGGGCGAAACAATTCCGTTAGCAGTCGCGGGGCATTGAGCCAGTTCCGAGTGCAGATTTAAGAAGTGAGATTCTTAACTCTGCACTGGGCACTCAGCACTCCTGAAGGGGATTGTCTACACAGCCGATACCCTAATTTGGATAAATTAAATCACCCATTCGGGTGAGTTGCGAATCAACCGATTGGGTGAACTAACTGTAGGAAGTTAAGATTGCTCAAAAATAGGACTCTAGAGAACACTAATTGATTGCACGTCGTTCTTGGTGAGGATAACTTGATGAATAAAGCTGAATTAATCAGTGTAGGCATAGCCCACCTAACCCCTACGGGGAAGCAAGCTATGGGGAGTATCTCATAAAGAAGGCATCGCTCCATACTTTTTTCTTCCTTAAGATCAGTATTCACTACGACTTAAGAACGATAAACTCATCTGTGACTTATATACTATCTCGTGTACTATGTGGTTATAATGCAAGCAAGCGCTTGCAAACACTCAGAGAAAACTTAACATCAAGGATGGCAAAAATTCCTGCAACCTTGATTAAGACTACAACTGAGGTGTCTGCAACGGTAGGTTTAATCGAAGCTAAAACGCAAGAAATTGCTTGTGTTGCTATGTTCACTAAAGTCGCTTGATTTCGTCATTTCCAGAGCAAAGAGCAACCACTAACTTGTGATTACCTAAGCGATCGCTTGACAGTCTCAAGCTGTAGCCTATTACGATCAGTAGACTCAAAACCTGTACATTGACTTCAAGAATTATCCAAGGCTTTGCAACCAAGATGATGGAGGAGCATGAAAACCTGATTTGGACATTTATGGCAGAAGCGAAGCGACATCGCCAGTCGACTTTCTGAATCTTATACGAAACTGAAAAATCACTGCGCGCACAGATGATTGTGTACTTGTGAAAAGTCAAGAGCCGGACACAGCATCTTCAGATATAGATATGAAAGCATCTGTAGATAGTTCCGCGAGTATGTTGCTTCACGGTATCCTGCGTTTTAGCGATATATCTACCACACTAGACTAAGGTTATAAATACTATATGTAAACTTTTGTGAATCTATTTGTGCGTGGTATTAGCACTTCACCATTAAAGGAGACAGGGGTTTTATTTGGTTGCCTGCAACAAAGACAAGGCACTGAGTTTTTACTAGTGAAAAAAGTTTTATAAATTACAATTCAAAAAATGATTGGAGTTAAGTAATGTACAAAATGACCATAATATGCTAGATGATATTGGTTCGTTTTAGGTGCTAGACATCGTGAGCGATCGCCCAAATACCCAAAAATTTTGTTACCAACATCGAGAAAAAGGGCTAAAAAACTATTCAAAATAATGCTTTTTTAGCGAAAAGTAGATTGCCCAAGTCTAAATCCACAAGACGAGTAAACGAAGATGTCCAATCCTCAGTTCCCTGACTCTCCCCTTCCCATTGAAGTAGAACAGCCTGCTGTTAACGATCCTAATCAAGAATCGCAACCATTGCCACAGCGATCGCCAAAGCCACCTCAAAAAAGGCGTTGGCCCCTGATATTGGGAATTATCCTGTTAGTTGCAGGTGTTGGTTTTGGTTGGCGCTGGTGGCAAACTAGTAACGCTAAGAATACACCTGCGGCTGGAGCCGGTGCTGTTCAACCAGCAATCCCTGTCAAGTTAGCAACTGTAGAAACTGAAACTGTGCAGGAAAGTTCGGAGTTTATTGGCTCCTTAGAAGCACCACTATCTGTACCAATTAAGCCACAGGTTGAAGGACGAATTACCCAGATTTACATCAATGAGGGCAACCGTGTTCAACAAGGGCAAGTCATTATTAGCCTGCAAAGTGATGATGCCGAAGCCCAGCTACGCCAAAGACAAGCAGCACTAGAACAAGCACAGGCAAATCTTGCTGAACTCAAAGCAGGGACTCGAAGAGAAGTAGTTTTCCAAGCCAAAGCCCAGCTAGATCAAGCTGAAGCAAAATATCAAGATGCCGTATCTGGATCGCTACCACAGCAAATTCAGCAGGCTGAAGCTCAAGTTAATTCCGCCAAATCAGATTTAGTATTAGCACAAGCACGAGCAACGCGATACGCACAATTAACAAAAGAAGGGGCAACTTCTCAAGATAGCCTAGATGAATACCTTAAAAACAAAGCTAGTGCAGAAGCGGCGCTGGTTGCAGCCCAGAAAAACTTAGAACAACTCCGCAAAAGCAGAACTGCTAATATCCAACAGTTGGGTGCTGCCTTAGAACAACAGAGACAATTCTATCGGCAGCAGGTGAACGGCAACCGCCCAGAAGATATTGCCCAAGGGCGATCGCAAGTCAGCCAAGCAGCAGCTCAAGTCCAGTCGGCTCAAGTCCAACTGCAATACACAAAAGTCCTAGCTCCTTTCACAGGTATTGTTGGTAATATCCCAGTCAAGGTAGGGCAGTATGTGGGACAAGGGGATCAGCTGACCACATTGACCAAAAACGACTCTTTAAACCTGAATATATCCATTCCCCTAGATCAAGCCAGAAAGTTGCGCTTGGGCTTACCCGTGCAAATGCTGGATGCCCAAGGTAAACCGATATCAACCGGTAAGATCAGTTTTATCTCCCCAAATGCCAGTTCAGATTCGCAGACAGTTTTGGTGAAAGCTAACTTTGGCAATTTGAGAAATCGACTGCTGAATCTTCAGTCAGTGCAAACTAAAGTGATCTGGGATGAACGTCCGGGAATATTAATTCCAGTTACAGCAGTATCTCGGTTGGGTGGGGAGACTTTTGTGTTTGTGGCTCAAGCACCACAGGAAAAGCCTCAATCTGGAGCGCCAGCAGCATCTTTAGTAGCTCAACAAAAATCTGTGAAATTGGGAGTTATTGAGGGAAATAATTATCAAGTTCTTGACGGACTAAAAGCTGGGGACAAAATTGTTGTTTCCGGTATTCTCAACATAACCAATGGCGCTCCCATCAAGCCTGCACCAGAAGAAGCGGGTAGTCAGAAGCCTTAGCTTAAGAGGGGAGATGAGGGAGTTATGCGCGGGGGCAAGGGAGCAGGGAAGTAGGGGGAAAGGGAGAAGAGTTTTCCCCTCAGCAAGAGCAGCACCCCGCCCCTCTGCCTCTTTTCAATGCCCCATTCTCAATACCAAATACCCAAAGCCCAATTTTGTAACCTATGTTTGTTGACTTCTTTATTAAGCGGCCAATCTTTGCATCGGTCTGCGCGATCGCTATTCTTCTAATAGGACTAATCAGTATTCCCACATTACCGATCGCAAGATTCCCAGAAATTAGTCCTACTCAAATCAGTGTGAGAGCTAACTACAGCGGAGCTAGTGCCGAAGTTGTAGAAAGCGGGGTGACGAATATCTTAGAGAGGCAAATCAACGGCGTTGAAGGACTAAGATATCTCACTTCCAGCAGCAGTAACGATGGTACTAGTACGATTACAGCTACCTTTGATTCAACACGGGATAAAGATATTGCCGCTGTGGATGTGCAAAATCGTGTTTCCGTTGCCCAACCGCAACTACCAGATTCCGTGCAACGTACAGGAGTGCAGGTATCAAAGGAGTCTAGCAATATTCTCTTAGCAATTGGCTTATACTCTGAAAATCAAGAGTATGACAATATATTTTTAAGTAATTATGCTGACCTTTACTTAGCAGATGCCTTAAAAAGAGTCAAAGGCGTGAGTAACGCTCAAGTTTTTGGCGAACGCCGCTACGCAATGCGCCTGTGGTTAGATCCGAGTCGCCTGGCCAGTCGGGGACTAACGACTGAAGATGTTGCCAATGCTCTTTCAGAACAAAACTTGCAAGTTGGTGCAGGAAGAATTGGCCAAGAACCGGCTCCGAAAGGACAAAGGTATCAACTTGATGTGCGTGCTGTCAGCCGATTAACAGAACCATCAGAATTTGAAGAAATTGTCCTGAAAACTGGAGATGATGGCACACTAGTCAAACTCAAAGATGTCGGGAGAGCAGAACTGGGAGCAGAAAACTACAGTTCATTTCTACGATTTCGTGGCAATGATGCTGTCGGGTTAGGGATTTATCAGGTTCCTGGTAGTAATGCTTTGGATGTAGCTAGGGGAGTCAAAGCTGAACTGGCACTATTAGCTCCGAATTTTCCGCCAGGGCTGAAATATCAGGTAGCTTTTGACACAACAATGTTTGTAGAAGAGTCCTTGGCAGAAGTGATCAAGACTCTGATTGAAGCGGTGGTGCTGGTTGTAATTGTAATTTTTGTGTTTTTGCAGGACTGGCGAACCACTTTAATTCCGGCACTTACCATTCCGCTTTCCTTAATTGGGACGTTTGCCTTCGTCAAAGTTTTTAACTTTTCGATCAATAGTTTGACTTTATTTGGTCTGACTTTAGCATCGGGGATGGTGGTAGATGATGCGATCGTGGTGGTGGAGCAAATTAGCCGCTTTATTCAGGATAAAGGAATTAGCCCTCGCCGAGCCGCGAGTGAATCAATGGCGGAACTGTTCGGCGCAGTTATTGCCACTTCACTAGTGTTGATGGCGGTGTTTGTGCCAGTGGCATTTTTTCCAGGAACCACAGGCGCACTTTATCGGCAATTTGCGCTGACGATCGCTTTCTCCATTGCGATTTCGACATTTCTGGCTTTGACTTTAACACCTTCTTTGTGTGCGCTGCTGCTGCGTCCAGGACAAAGACCTCCAAGGTGGATTAGCTGGTTTTTTGACCTGATTAATCGGTTTTTGGAATGGGTAAGGTCAAGTTACGAGCGATCGCTAACCTTTCTCACACACATTAAAGGTATCGTCATTGGATTGTTTATCGTCTCCTTGGGAATGACCGCTTGGCTGTACACCACAGTACCGACAGCCTTTCTCCCAGACGAAGACGAAGGCTACTTCCTCACAATTATCCAAGGGCCGCAAGGGGTTTCGCTGCAATATACCAGCGATGTGATTGCACAGGTAGAAAAAGAAATTTTGCAAATTCCAGAAGTACTGGGGACTTTTGCGATCGGTGGATTTGGTTTTAGTGGTAGCACCGCCAATAGCGGCATCATCTTTACAACTTTAAAATCTTGGGACGAGCGCTCAAGACCCGATCAATCAGTACAGGCAATTATCGGCAAATTGCAGGGTAAGTTGTTGTCCATTCCAGAAGCTAGGGTATTTCCTGTGAATCCGCCACCAATTCAGGGTTTAGGAAACTTTGGCGGCTTCGTGTTTCAACTACAAGACCGCAGAGGTAACAGTGGCTTAGAAAATCTGGTGCAGTCAATGGGTAAGTTGCTAGGTAAAGCTAATCAAACACCAGGATTACAAGCTGTATTTAGTACTTTTGCCGCAGATACACCACAATTGCTTGTGGAAGTAGACCGTAATAAAGCCAAATCATTGCAAGTTTCTATAGATGATGTCTTTAGTACATTACAAACTGCTTTAGGGTCACAATATGTGAATGATTTCAATCTCCAGCAGCGCAATTATCGCGTGTATATCCAAGCAGATCACCAGTTTCGATCTAACCCCAAGGATATTGGTAAACTGTACGTTCGTTCCCAACAGAATCAGATGATTCCCTTGAGTAACTTAGTCAAAGTTACATCAACTGTGGGAGCGCAAACGATAAATCACTACAATCTTTTCCGCTCAATTGAAATCAATGGTGCTGCTGCTCCCGGCTCTAGTTCTGGAGACGCGATTAAGGCAATGGAAAAAGTTGCTAAAGAAGTTTTACCAGCAGGTTATGGTTACGAATGGTCAGGAACGGCATTAGAAGAAATAGACTCAGCTGGTTTAGCACCTTTGATATTTGGATTAGGATTAGTCTTTGTATTTTTGGTACTAGCTGCTCAATACGAGAACTACGTCGATCCCTTTATCATTCTGTTATCAGTTCCCTTAGCGATTTTTGGAGCGCTTGTAGCTCAATCTCTACGGGGTTTTGCTAATGATGTTTACTGTCAAATTGGATTAGTAATGTTGATTGGTTTAGCTAGTAAGAACGCTATTTTGATTGTGGAATTTGCTAACCAATTACGAGAGCGAGGACTTTCTCTTACTAAGGCAGTAATTGAGGCTTCACAAGAGCGGTTACGCCCAATTTTGATGACTGCCTTTTCTACACTATTGGGAATTTTTCCGTTGGCTACAGCCACAGGTGCAGGTGCAGGTAGTCGCCAATCTTTGGGAACGGCAGTGTTTGGAGGAATGTTAATCGCGACTTTCTTGAGTTTGTTTGTAGTGCCGATTTTGTATATTGTGATTAAGACGACAATAGAGAGATTTATCAAACCAAATCGGGATCAAGAACTACAAGCAAAAGCAGTGTCCTTGAATGGTAACACTGCGGTATATTCAACCAAATCTGAAGATTAATTCGTAATTCGTAATTCGTAATTAATTTTTCCCTGTCTTCTATAAACATCGTAGTATGAGGAGATGGGGAAGACTAATTTCAAAGGGGAATGCATGAAAATTGCTATTGGCAGTGATGAACGCACCAACCTTACTGATAGGGTACTGGCAGAACTTAAGCAGCGTGGGCATGAAGTTATACTCTTTGGTTCCCTAGCTGAAAATGATCCTGAAATCGATTGGCCTGTTAGCTGTAGTAAAGTTGCTTCGGCGGTAGCAACCCAGAAAGCAGATGAGGGAATTGTCTTTTGTTGGACTGGTACTGGTGCATCTATAGCCGCCAACAAAGTTTCTGGGATACGTGCAGCATTGTGCCATGATGCTGAGACGGCACGCGGGGCCCGCATCTGGAATCATGCGAACGTTCTTGTATTAAGTTTACGTGCAACTACAGAAGCGATCGCTAAAGAAATATTAGATACCTGGTTTAGCACACCTTTTTCTGAAGATGAGTGGAACCTCCTGCAAATCAAACGAATTAAACAGCTAGAAGAAAAGGTTTAATTGGTAGACCGATTGCAAAAATTCCACAATCAGCATAATGGCAAACCCAAATTTACAGTTAATTCAGCACAATGGTAACAATAGCAGTCAATCCCTATCTCGATCGCAACTTCGCTCCAATCCATGAAGAAATCACCACCGACAAATTGTCAGTCATCGGTGAATTACCCCTTGAATTATCGGGGATGTTTGTACGGAATGGCCCTAACCCTCAATGGACACCCATCGGTCAATATCACTGGTTTGATGGCGATGGGATGTTGCATGGTGTGCAAATTAGCAACGGCGTAGCCACTTATCGTAACCGCTACATTCAGACAGCCGGATGGAAAAAAGAACGAGAAGCAGGTAAGGCTATTTGGAGTGGATTGTTAGAACCACCGCAAATGGATAATCCTCACGGCGCTTACAAAAATACTGCCAACACTGCCTTAGTGTGGCACGCTGGTCAGATGTTGGCGCTAAACGAAGGGGGTAAACCTCACGCCATCAAGCTTCCTGAATTAGATACCATTGGCGAGTATACCTACAATGGCAAACTGGTTTCTGCCTTCACAGCCCATCCCAAAGTAGACCCAGTGACAGGGGAAATGATCTTCTTTGGCTATTCTTTGTTTGTACCACCGTATCTGCAATATAGTGTGGTTTCAGCACAAGGCGAACTCTTGCGGACAGTGCCAATTGAGTTGCCAATAGGGGTGATGATGCACGATTTCGCCATCACTGAAAACTACACCATTTTCATGGATTTGCCCCTGACTTTTGATCTTGAAAGGGCGCAACGGGGAGAACCTGTAATGATGTTTGAGCGCGATCGCTCCAGTCGCTTCGGTATTCTACCACGTCACGGTGACAACAGTAATATCCGCTGGTTTGAGAGTCCCGCTTGCTACGTCTTCCATACCCTCAACGCCTACGAAGACGGAGACGAAGTAGTGCTGATTGCTTGTCGCATGAGTTCTACTAATGTTTTGAGTTCTGATGAGTCACAACTTGACCCAGAAGGAAATATCCCCCGTTTGTATCGCTGGCGATTCAACCTCAGCACAGGAACAGTGCGCGAAGAAATGTTGGATGATGTCGCTTCCGAATTTCCCCGCGTTAACGAAAACCGATTGGGGCGACAAACCCGATATGGCTACAGTAACAAAATGGCGAACAATCCCCTACCTTTCTTTGAAGGTATTATTAAGTACGACTTCAGCAGTGGAAAATCCCAAACCCATAACTTCGGAGAAGGACGCTACGGCGGTGAAGCTGTGTTTGCGCCGCGTCCTGGTGCAACGGCTGAAGATGATGGTTGGCTTATAACTTTCGTCCATGATGAGGGTGAAGATACTTCAGAATTAGTAGTGGTGAATGCCCAAGATATAACTGCTGAACCTGTAGCGCGGGTGATAATTCCTCAACGAGTGCCTTATGGGTTTCATGGTGCTTGGGTTGCGGGAGAATAACGTTAACGTGAGTTCGACAGACCTCTCCCTGCCTTAAACTAAAGTTCAAGTCTGTCCCTCTCCGACTCGGAGAGGGACAGGTTTTGCGTAGTAAAACCAGGGAGAGGTCAGGTCTTTTGGGTGGACATGATATGACCAGTCGAACTCACATTAACGTTAGGTAGACAATACTGTTCGGTTAAAGCAAGAAACGCCATGAATCGCCGTCTCTACAAAGGACTAATTATTGTAGAGACGGCGATTTATCGCGTCTTTGAACCTCGGCGTTGAGCCTTTGAACCTCGGCGTTGAGCCTTTGAACCTCAATGTTGTACCTTTGAACCTCAATGTTGAGCCTCTGAACCTCGGCGTTGAGCCTTTGAACCTCGGCGTTGAGCCTTTGAACCTCAATGTTGAGCCTTTGAACCTCAATGTTGTACCTTTGAACCTCAATGTTGAGCCTCTGAACCTCGGCGTTGAGCCTTTGAGCCTCAACTTAGAAATATATCTAACTATTCTTGAATTTACAGCAGTGAGTATGTAGTAAAATTTGCTCACCTCTGTAAAGTGGAATATGACTTTAGACTGTTCCGGTCAAAATCTCCAAAGACGTAACTTCAACCAATACAAACAAAAACTTATCGATTAGAGTTTTTCTAGGGAAACTAAACCATTGTTTTGAAAATCTAATTGATTACTTTGCCATAAATCATTCAGCAGTACGCTCCATCGCACCACCAAATACTTACAGCAACATCATAACCAATTCGGATGGTGAACAATCTAGCATTAGGGTTTTTCTGTTTTAACTTTAACGCTGTTTCTACACCAGTGGGATCTATCCCATATTCACCCGTTTCTGCATCAATCACAATCATCTTACCGATATTGTCACCACACTCGACATTTTGACGAATACCGTTTTCGTAAAACTGTTTAGCTCTTAGGGCTACTTCTTCTACACTCCAGAAAATTGATTGCATTACAATTACACCTACTTTTGTGAGGAAATTTCCCAATCCTCAGATTTACCAGATGAAGAGAAAGCCGAGGCGCTGTCACAGGTGCAAACTTTAGCTGAAGCGGGTAAAAATCCCCACGAATCCACCAAGCAAAAGACTGCAAAAACCGCAATCACCATGTTGAAAGGGATATTTTCTAGTTTACCTGCGATCGCCTCCCTGGTGGAAGCGGGTAATAAATTATTGCCTGCGATCGCAAAATTATTCAGTTTAGGATAATTTTGACAGTATCCTTTAGTTGTCGGATATTTTTGTTCTCAATAAATCAAAAACTTCCATCCCTTCTTGTAAGAATAATTCAATCTGTTCTGGTTCAAGACGTACATTTTCACGGTAATAAATCAAACAGTGCCTTTTTTATCCGTTCGGTTATGCTTATCTTCTTTGATTTGTCAAGTTCAAATTATACCAAATTAGATGAGCTTACCCTGTCTGATAATCTAGATAATGTCACCTTTTATTGGTTTTTCAGCAAGCCCTACTTATAGCTTTTGCCACATCATCAGTTGAGCGAATAGCCCTTGCTGATTGGCTAGTTGCTCAAAACTACCCTGCTGTACAACCTGACCATCCTGAAGCACATAGATACGGTCGGCACTGTGGATTGTACTGAGTCGGTGAGCAATGACTATACGCGTTACCTTTAGCCGATCAAGGCTTTCACTAACAATAGCCTGTGTTTTGTTATCTAAGGCACTGGTAGCTTCATCAAACAGTAAAATTCGTGGTTTCAATACCAACGCCCTAGCAATTAACAGCCTTTGCCGTTGTCCGCCAGAGATATTAGCACCTCCTTCACTGACAACAGTGTGCATACCCATTGGCATACCTTGAATATCGTCTGCTAAACCCGCCATCCGGGCGGCTTCCCATGCCTCATCAATTGTGACTAAAGCACCACTGGCAATGTTTTCAAAGATAGAAGCTGACATTAATCGGCTATTTTGCAAGACAACACCCATCTGTCGCCGCACACCATGAATATCCAGTCCTGTCAACTCCTGTCCATCATAGTAAATACTGCCAGATTCTGGAGTTTCAAATCCCAGTAATAACCGAAACAAAGTTGATTTCCCGCTCCCAGAAACCCCCACCAGAGCAATAAATTCCCCAGGTTCAGCCCGAATATTCACATCATCTAAGATTAAGGGTCTATCAGCGTGGTAACGAAAAGCCACATGGTCTACAACAACTCTGCCCGATAACCTGCCAGGATCTGCTTTACTATTATTAACTTCTGGTTCGGCTTGCAAAACTGGCTGGGCACGCTTCCATAAAGGTACGATTTTAAGAACATCCACAACGGTTGTACTCAAGCTGGTTGCACCGCTAATAAAGGTACCAAAAGCAGAGTTGAACGCCAGGAAAGTACCAATGGATAGTGCTTGAGTACCCTGTGATTGCTGGCTCTGCTGTAGTAATGTGGCAGTAAACCAGAAAAGCACGCAAGATGTGAGTATGGGCAAGACTTTATTGCAGACAGCGAGAACGTCTTCAATAGCTTGGGTACTCAACACTAATTTTATTTGCTGGCTATACTGTTTACCCCAGTAAGCAAAAGCGCGTTCTTCAGCTCCTGCAACTCGCAATTTGGCAACCCCATTGATTAACTGCACCATGACACCAAAGATTTGTCCTTGTTGCTCCAATAAGGGACGAATCTTGCGGAGGGTGAGCATACCAGAGAAAAAAGTCAGGGCAATATTTACAACAGCTGCAACAATAGCTATCAAGGTTAACGAGCCGTTGTAGTAAATTAGCAATCCCAAGTTTAAGAAGGCAAACACGCTAGAGAAAATACTTTTGAGAACTGTGCCGCTCAATTTGGAACGGATCTCGCTGATGCTAGAAACCCTGGATTCTAAGTCACCAATTGAATACTGATTGAAAAAAGATACACTTAGCTTTAACAGCCTGTCCCACACCGCAGGTTGAGTGGATGAGTCAGCAAAAGTTTCTAGTCTCATGAGGGCAAGTCCCTGAGCTAGTTGAAAAATTGTACCTCCAAAAGCTGTTGCACAAAGACCTAAACAGATTTGTAACAATAGTCCCCGGTCGGCATCTGGAACGGCGTTATCTATGAGAATAGCAGTAGCTTGGGGCGTTACCATCCCTAATAAAGAAACAGCAATTGCGCTTAACAGGATGATAACTAAATCCTTAAAATGACCCCTTAGTGCAAATAGAAGTATATCCCAGGTTTTGAGGTTTTTATCGGGCAAAGGTCGATAAAATACATAGGCAGTGGTGCAGAGCGTAGCAGCGCTTTGCTCATCTACAAAAGTGCGATTCTGCTTGAGCGGATCGAAAATCTCATAGCGGTTGCCCCTTGCACCGCTCTTAACTGGTAACAGAGCCACCGGACTCTCGTCTTCTAAAGTGTATCCCAGCATCGGCCCACAGTCGCTTTTCCACCAGTTGCCGATCAGATGCAAGCGACGTATCCGAATTCGTGAAGCACGGGCGATCGCATCTATTGGGTGTTTAAGGCGTTTGAGGTCTTCTGACTGAGCTGGAGGGCGAATTGCAATGCCTAAAGCACGTCCCACTCCTCCCGCTGCAACTAACAGAGCTTGGTCTGAGGAATTACTGCTATGTATCATCTGTAAAGAAGTGGCTGTTTCCCTCTGTTGCACCACAGATGACAGTTCCTCCAACGTTTCGTGCAGAACCTGACGCTTCAGGTGTTCTCTTTGCCGACACCTCTGGATTTCTTGCTGGATTTCTTGCTCACAGAGCAAGTTAATAATTTGCAGGAAATTCATTTGCAGTTGAGCCAGACTAACCATTAAAGTGTCTGCTTCTTGGATCTCTTCAGCACAAAAACTTTCTAATTCTAATTTGCCCTCCGCCTGCAACCACATATAAGCACTCAAAGGTAATAAACCAGACGCAGGCTTAATAACCAGTTCGGCAAATCCCATTAAATTGGCATAACCATGTTGGATTCGTACCCAAGATACGCTACCTTGTTCTGGTCGGAATATTTCGCCATTTCCTAAGGAGAAGAACTGGGTTCTCGGCTTTGAAACTTTTAAGTTGCAATCTGGTTCGCGAACAACAGCTGAACCCAGTTGATATATCCAACGCTCTAGCAAATCCACTGCATAGTCTTGTTTGTGTGCGAACATAGACTCAAAATCTTTGCGAGAGATTCTGAGCAGTTCTGTTTCCTCAAGCGACACTGCTAAAATTTGCAGCTGCTTGCTTTGAAACTCTGGTGCTATTGAAAACATCGCTTCTGCGGATTTAACATTAAATAGATAACGCCGTTTTCCTTCTGGGGTACCATTGTTAACCGCAATAGCAAATAGTGACATGGAACCTGATCGCACTACCCAAACTGTCTGCGGGTCATCTAATAGTAAAGGTTCATTACCTTTGAATCTATAGTACTCTCCTGGCAAACCCGGAATTTTGTTTTCAATAAGCATATTTATAACCTACTAAAAAGTTATGCAAAGATGTTTGTAAACAAATACAAGACTGTCTTGCACTTGTGTTGACTCTTTGATGTTGGTTGTATGCCTTATTGGAAAAACCTGGGTTGATTTATGCAGATGTTGGTATTTGCTGGACATTCAAGAGGCAGAAGGTAGAAAGCAGCTATGCTGGAGGAACCCACCCTCAAAAAAGTGGGACTTAGACTGTAGGCGTTTTATACCTTGCTGCAAGCAGTCTCAAAATTATCAGTTAAAATTCGGCTTTCAACCCAGAACTAAAGTTTTAATTGATACTCTTAAACTCCTAACTCCTGCCTTTCTTGGTACAATTCAGTATTAGTTCTGTCGGTTAATATAGTGGTTAACGAGTACAGCACTGTGTAATAGTTTCGCTGGCAACATCTTCCAAGCCAACAGACTTTAACAGGTCTTGCCAGTTAGAAGCTAGGACGGTATCTTTTGGTTTAGCAAGGCGGAGTTCGCTTAAAAGTGTCAAAGCATCTTGCCAGATGCCTGCTTGAGCATAAAGGGCGACACGTTCTTGTGGTGTTGCTGTCCCTAAGCGACGGACTAGATCGCGGTTCGGTTCTATTCGTTGCACTAACCCTTCGACAGCAATATCCTCAGATTCTTCAGAGGAGGTTTGTGATTTGCAATCAACTAAGAAGTACCAATGATAATATTTACCAATCTCTAGTGGTTTCTCTGTTGTCGGAACGCGAAGGCTAATGACTCCGGGTGTTCCCGACAAGTTAATTAACAGAGGCTCTTTGGTGATAGAATTATTGTTTTCATCTAGTACTACAAACTTGACAACATTAATATCTTTAATTTGGTAAGGAACGTAAAACCAAAAGGTAGGATGTTCAGCATTTGTTAACCCCAAAACAAATTTTGATGAGGATGTGTCTGTAGTTCTTAATTGCTTTAGTTTCAAATTTCTTGGTATCAAGGGTACTAATGCAGTTAAAGGTATGTTCGTATTTGGACAATCACCACGCGTTCCTGCTCCTTGGCGATCTCTAGGCGCACCTCGGTTTTCTGGTTCCTTTTCTAAAGTTGGCTGAATAAAGCGGATGGTACTATTCGAGTTATTGTTAGATGGTTGTTGAGATTGTGCAGGTTGTGTAAGACTAACTACTATAAAAGTAAGACTAAACACTAATATCTGCAGAAATCGAAAATTTATTCTAGTCATAATCAAGTTTAGTTAAGTATTTGGTTAGTAAACTCTAGTAAAAAGACGAATTCCAAAAGCAGTAGTTATTAAGGCAAAAACAGTAGGAACAAACGGCACCCAACCACCGAATAGCAAGAGAATAAAGCAGCATCCATATAAGGTAATCAGTGCAACACCAATTACCACTGCTAGTTGCGATCGCGACCAACGATACACAGCGATTATTCCTCCTACTAACGACCAGCCGCACAGCCAAAGAATTTCACCCCATAGAGGCCAGACCCATAACAGTGGTCGGTGATTTATAACGGCACTAAGAATTTGGCTAACCATCTGGGCGTGAATTACTATACCTGGTACTTGTTGGTAGGGCATAGTTTTTGTACTGTAAGGTGTCAGGAAAGAATCTTTAACACTGTCAGCATCAACACCGATCAGCACAATCCGATTTCTCACCCAATCGGGATTTAACTGACCTTTGAGTACTTGTGCGAGAGTAACTTGTTGAGCAACATCGCGCGAGGCGCGATAGTTGAGCAGCAATTGGTGACCTCCCGCATCAAATTGTTGATAAGCACCTGTAGGGATATTTATAGGTTTAAAGACAACCTTGCCAAGTTGCAAATATCCTTCGTTGTTAATTTGGGATTGAATGCCCTTTTTTGCTAGATAGTGACTTGCCAATTGCCAGCTTAAGGAGTAGCGTGTTTTACACAGGGATTCTGGATCTGGAGTTACGGCTAATAGCTGACGCCGAACTACAAAATCACTATCTAGCACAACATCACTAAAGCCGACGCGATCGCCTGAAATTTCTGGCGGGGCTGAAATACCAGGCGCTTGTGTCTTGCCTCCACTGAGTTTACAAATAGCAAAAAACTTGTCACTTTGGTGCAGGCGAGTTGCTAAATCTTTATATTGAGGTTCTACTGTGAAATCACGATAGATATCTAAACCGATCGCCCTTGGTTGGTATAATTCCAATTTCTGCATCAGCTTTTGCAATACCTCATCTGATAACGAGGATTTTTGCCTCTGCTTTTGAGCTTGAATGTCTGCTTCTGTGATTTTAACTATCAATAGGCGTTGGTCTGGGCCTTCATCTGGTCTGATCTGCATCATCGAATCGAAAGCCGACAGTTCCCATTGCTGCATGATTCCTAGCGAGCGCATTTGCAACACCAAGCCTGCGATCGCCATACTTGCCACTAATGCTGTTTGCAGTCTCTGTTTTTTGAACCAAGGGGAAAATATCGCTTCTGTTTGCCCGCGTAACCCGTTCCATGTCAACGGTTCTTCTGCTGGGTTCTGGTAAATCATTGGCAACCAAGAAGCAGTCGGAAATTCATCTTCTAGACCTTGTAACCTTTCTCGTGCGTAACGTGCTGCCAAATAGTAAGATTGACCCCCTGCGAAAGCTGAGAGGAAATTCTTTAAAAACTCTTGAGCAACAAAATCCGGCACATTCTCTCGCATGATAATAACTTCGGGAATATGCAAATCGGCTAACTGCGATGCCAATCCCAAACCGTCGCAGGAGTTAAAAATAGCAAGTTTTAGACCTTGTGCGATCGCATATCTCAAAGCATTTTTTAATTCGGGTATGGTTAAACTACTGGTTTGGTTAATATGTATTAAACCTGTATCTTCTTGAGTTTGACTATGCCCTGCAAAAAACAGAATATCCCAACCTTGTTTATCCCATAACCATTTATCTAATTCTTGGCGTGAAGGCTCTACCAAAAATACTGTTGAGGCATTAGGTAATTGCTTTAGTAAAGTTTGGTCTTTCTGAATATCAATTCCTGTACTATTACCCAATATCGCTAATATTCTAACTTGTCTACCATTTTTTTTGGGTAATACTTTAATTCGCTCATAAGTTGGAGGAGTTAAAGCTACTTCTGCTTTTTGGTAATCTTCAAAAAAGTTCCATAGATGCCAAGGTAGTCGTCGTAGCAGGCGATCGCTTGTTTCAATAATCACCTGAAATTCTTCGTCTAAAGTCAATCTGGCTCGTAATTGTTGGTCAATTTTGTGAAACGAATTTGAGTTGAGCCAACTATTAATTTGCTGATGTAACTCCTGACAAACTTCAGTAAAATCAGTTTCACTAATATTATTTAAACCAACTGATTCCATTTCAATTAAAGCTCGACCATGAAATCGTTGTTGGAGTGCTTGATAGATTAATTGATAGCGTTTATAAAGTTCAGCAATTTCTGGGGCTGCGGGTAAACTACCTGTAAATTGCATCGGACGAGAGTTGTTATTTTCCCACAATTGTGCGTTAACAATTGAGAAGCCATCACTTAAGTTACCTTTGTCTAAATTTATAACAACTAACTTACCCATCATTAATTACTAAAATTTTTAGATAACATTAAAAGTACATTTTTTTCCAAAAAATTAATATCACATTTTAAATTTTTGCTTTGAAATTGTGAATTGATTTGATAGATAAACTTTGACAATTATATTATTAATTTTCACTTGTTGGGGATTATACAAAATATATTTTTATATTTAATATCACCTGAAATATCACCTGAAGTTTACTTAAGAGTAACTGCTAGCTATTACGAGGATAGACGCGGTAACGCGCAGGTGCTTTCATAGTAGAATTGTATCATTTAGTCTACTGTTATGAATCAAGAATATAGACGATGAAAATATAGCGTTACATCTCTTTAAGCTTATTTGATATTTGTAACTAAATACCAAAAAAAGATATTCACTCCAGAGTGATTAGATACATTAATTCAGGCATTCAAAGACTTAGCACAAAAGATAAATTTTATATCAATGTTCTATGAAGATGTGCTTAACTATTTTGGAATATGGCGGATTATCCTCAGAAAATCTCTGCGTCCCTTTGCGCTGAAAAAAAGCTAGGATTTGGTGCAGCCTTACAAAGAAACGGTATTAGTATCTTTGAAATTAACAAAGAAGAAGACCGCGTTCATTAAAAATCAAAGCCGCGCTACAAGTGCGGGGCTTGAATGCTACTAGTTTTGGTCAGTCCGATTAGTAGTTGAAAGACCCCGTTTGGCTGACTCTTTTATGCCTCTTAACGCGTCCACAGCAGTGGTTCGCCCCCTACCTTCTACTTATCAAATCACAAAATCTTCTGTAATGCTAAAATTACCTAGAATCAATTGAATACTAAAGCTAGTTACAGGCACACATTTAAAACGATTTAGTGAAATATAGTAATCTTGAGTTCTAGATTCAACTACTTGTAAAGTCTGTCCTGAACTTGAAAGTACTAGTTTTAAATGGGGTAGCAAATACTTTTGATTACCAGTAGGATGTACTTGCACTAAAACACTAGTTTTTCCCTCTACTTCTTCAGTAAGAGCAACCAGCAGCGCTACAGTTTGTTCTCCTAATTGCATTCCCAAATCAATGAGTTTAACTCCATTGACAACAGATACCTTAGAAGCATCAAAACTTCTGGTAGCAAACGCTAAATTTCCCAACTGTGGCGTATTTACTAGCGTATCAATGGATTGCCAACCTATCTCAAAAACTTTATCAAACCATTGACTTAAATTTACTTGTATTTTATTGGGTGCAATGTTAGCAACAGATGAAATCTCACTTTGCAATAAACCTAAACGCTGATTGTAGAGTTGCTGCCGCCATTGTTCATTAGCAAGTAGTGCTGCCCATTGGCTAAATGATACATCTGTACGTAAACGCGGTGAATAAATAGATGGATTAGCTAAAGTTCGTAACAAATCTTGAGCTTCATCTGCTGATAAAGTTGCTAAAGATGGCACTTCTTCTCGAAAATTCAGTCCTAGTGTTGCCAACAGGATGGTAAAGTTTTCTGTTAACTCATCAACTGCTAAAGAATAAGTGCGATCGCTTTGATTATATCTGGCTTCGTTCTTCAATTGACGATGAGTTGCAAAGCCACGTACTGCCATCCAACACTCATCTTCATCATCCAAATTTACCTGTACTGCTAAGTAATAGTCAGCTATCCAATTGGGGATATCTACCCACTCTTGCGGTACAGACAATTCTTCTAAATCTATGGTTTCAGTTGGCAATAGTATTAGCCGTGTTTCACCTACTTGAATAGCTATACCATTCACTACTTCCAAAATAGTAGGTAGAGTATCTTTTTCAGGCCATATTGAGGGTTGCGGCCCAGATTCTTCTTGCAGCCAATCTTCAAGCCAACTGATGAAATGATCCAAGCAAATATGATTAAGATATGAATTGTAACGAGCGATAGGATTAGAGTGGTGTTGTCGGCTATATTGCCATGCTCTTTTTTGCTCTGTTCCTGCAATCTTTAACCAAAGATGCTTTGTGTTGTTACTTGCTAATTCCATTAAGTTAAACATTCGCTTCACCTACTTGTATTTACTTAGATTTTGGGAAATATGCGTTAAGAACGATATTAATCGTTTCTTCTATTTCTAATTTTTTGCCTGAATTATCTCTAGTTCGGAGAATTGATTTAATTAGAGATTTATAATGTTTTGATAACCATTTCTCTAAATACTCTTTTATCCAAACATTTATCTGTTCGACCAAATTTACTTGGAGCTTATACTTAGTTTGAGAAAGCTTTTCCTTTACTTCAGTTTGCTCAATACCTAATTTGTTGGCAACTTTTATTTCACTCAACTTGTGACCGTAACAAAGTTGAAAAAGTTCTTTTTCTTCCAAAGAGAGTTTTTTGATACCTGACACTAAAGTTGCTTGAATCAAATCTGAGTGTAAGGGATTAGTGTAATCTTGCTTTAACCAATTTGTCACATACTCCTTTACCCATTCTTGAGATTGTGATATTCCTGCTAAAGTTTCTAGCAGTGTAATTGTGGACTTTTTCAAATACCGAGAAATCGTACTTTGATTAATTTCTAACCTAGCTGCTAACTGTTGTTGATTAAGTCCAAACCCATAGTAAAGCAGCAAAAGTTTTTGAGATTCAGGTTTCATCGCTTCTAGTTGCTCGCGTAAAGACAAACTAGTTTTTTTGTTGAGAAATTGCTGACTTTCTCCTAGTTCTTCTGCTGAGTCGTGCCATTCCAGTTCTAAAGCTTCCTCTTGGATGTCATATTGTGCTTCATATCCACTACTAGTTTGTAAGGCATCAAGAGACCATTGAGGTACTATAGATTTTGGATAGTTTTGTAATGCTGCAATAGAATTTTCCATCCAAGATTGCATCTGCTTGGCAGTAATATGAGTTGAAGCAGATACCTCATGAGGTGCAGAAGGCAAGACTTTCTCTGCATTGTAACACTGAGCAGCTTGTTCAAAATCTTCTCTATCTGGGTCGGGCCATTTCTGACCATTTTTTCTGGCAGGGTTTTGAACTTTGTTAAATAAATAAACTTGTTTAAAATATTTTTTAGCAAAAATAACCTGAGAAATATTAGGTTCGCTCAGTCCTGATACTTGCAGTGCTTCTCTTAATTCTTTATCACTCTTTTTAGATAACATTCGCCACCGAGAAAACTTTTTAACTCGCATTTCATCTTTAATATTGTTTTCTAAGGCTGTTGTTACGTATGTCTCAATATTAGATTGCTGCAAGTTATATTTATACAATATTTCTGCTAATTTCAGAGGATCGTAAATTATCACTCTGGCAAAACAGAGATATTCTTCCCACTTTTCTTGATTTTGATATTTACATATATTTTTAACTGCCCAATAGCATTTTTCTTCAAAATAGCTTGCTAGATGTTCCAATGCTAATTGTTGTTTGTTTGCTGGTTCCCAATCTGCTACTATTTGAAATTCTTTAATAGCTACAGTTCGCCAAAACTGCGCTAGACCATTTCCTTTATCTTGCTGCCGCCATAAACTATAAACTTTCTCATTTCTTTGTGTATATAGTTCTATGTTGCGTTTTAAATAAGGTTGATATTTCCATTGCAGTGTTAATCGACCATTTTGATGATTAAGCATGAGATAAGTAGAAAATTTATCAGTATTGTTCTCACGCTTTGGTAGTGTTGAGATGCCATCCAAGTTAACAAAGTTTAACATCTTCGTTGAGTTGATTTTATTTGCTAAGTAACAGTGTTATGTAATTTACTTTAAAAGTATAAATATCATACTTCTCCTTATTTAATTCAGATTTTAATAACTTGTTGAGATTCCAGTAGTTTTCAGGTCAATAGACTATACTGTACAAGCATTTAACTTTATGCACGCTTCTATGCAATTTACAACCAATTACCGACTAAAACGTAAGGTGCCCAATAAAAGGGGTGTTCTTGGTAGTTCTGGAAAATGAACTCCTGGGCGTGACGCAAGGCTTCTGATTTGCTCAAGCCAGGGTTGTTTTTTAACTGGCGATAGAACTCGCCCATCAAGATGGCAGTCGATTTATCGTCTACTTTCCACAGAGAAGCAAGGGTAGTACGTGCCCCAGAACGCACGGCGACACCTGCCAATCCTAAACTAGCGCGTTTATCTCCGGTAGCTGTTTCACAGGCACTTAAAACGAGTAATTCGATTGGAGAAGGTACTTGAGATGCACGTCCGGCCACTGGTTCTCTGGTTTGCAATACCTCACGCAACTGCTTAACATTAATCTTGCCATTCCAGGTAAGAATAAATGTATCTTCCTGTTGGGAACTGAATTTGCCGTGAGTTGCCAAGTGTACTACAGGGTAAGAAAGAGAACTAACTTGCTTTTCAATGACTGTATTGGTAAAGGCTTGGTTGATGAATTCTTTAGAGGGAATAACTGCTTGGATTTCCTTGAATTCATCGGCGACATTTGGTAGAGAACTAAAACCTAAGCGTGATTGAGTTAGTCCGCCGATTAAAGCCTCAAATCGTTTTGGTTTTAATTTGGGTTGTAGCAGTTGCAAACCAGGAGATAAAGCAACGCTGTAGTTTTCTATGAGATATTTTTTGCCATCGTAGAGGGCTGCCATTGGAATATTTCGCAAGGAACCATCTAATACAAACACTAAGGTTTTGATTTGGCTTTGAGCCAAGTCTGCCTCTAAAGGTTTGATTAACCAATTGTATACTTGCTGAGAAAGCACCTGGCGATCGCTAAAAGTATAGCGTTGTCTGAGTTTTTGCTGTAACTGTTCTAGTACTTTGTCTACCTCGCTTTTTGCTTTGTAAGTCCTGTAGTGATGAAGTTGCTCTATATGCGGCAACTTGACAATCACCTCTACACGGTCTGCCAAAATAATTGGGTAGATGACTGCTGTGGCAGGATTAGCATTATCAACCACCTCGTCAATTGGGGTTGGCTGAACAATTGAACAGGCATCTCGAAAAAAGTTGTCTAGTTCAGCTAACTGTAATGCTTCAATCACATCACGAGCTTGCTTTAAGTTTTTCAGACTCGGTTTCTCAGGTTGTAACAATAAAGCAACTAGCTGCCGATATACTGGTTCTACGCGATCGCGCAAGTCAAACTGAATATCAGAATTGAGGGACACCAAATCAGTACGTAAAGACTTGAGAGTAGTTACTGCTTCAGTGTAAGCTGCCACTGCTGCTTGTGAATTTCCCTGTGCCAAGAGTAAACGACCCAACTGCCATTGCCATTCAAAGGCAATATCTGATGCATCAATTACCTGTGCGAGGTTCAAGGCTTGTTCGGTGTATTGCCGAGCCAGCGATAATTGTTTAGTCTGTTCGTATAGCTGACCCAAATTACCTAATGCGTAAGACTGGGATCTTTGGTCTTGCAGGTCTTGGGCTTGTTGCACAGCTTTTGTTAATATCTGAGAAATTTTATCTTGATTGAAGATGGACTTTTCTTGTGTCTTTGTGTTTTGACTTGCTTGATTGAGACATACTAAACTCCGAGCAAAGTTTACCTGAGCATAGACTACGGCTCGACTTGGGGTGAGAGTTGTTAGATTAGATTGTAATAATTCTAACTCTTCATTCGAGAAATTTTGCCCAAGAGATAGTAATACAGTTAGGCGATTGAGTTGTGCTTGAATTTTAGCGATCGCTGATGTAGATTTAATCGCACTTTTATAATAGAAGTCTGCGGCATTTTGATAATATGTTTTAGCATTTTCTGAAATCAAACCGTGGTTACAATCTAGTGGTAGAGGATTTTCCTCACTGCTCGTGTCACGTTGTAGACTTTTGTTACCAAAACTATATAAAGTATTACCTAAGCTCAACAAAGTAGCGCTTTCCTCTTGAGGCGATCGCAGATTTTGAGCCATTGCTAAACTTTGCTCAAGTAGCTGCTGAGACTTTTCTAAATCGCCCCTCACTCTTAAGGTATTGCCTAAACTACGTAATCCTAAAACTTTTAGTAGAGAGTTTGGCTGTGCTTGCAGATTTTGCTCCGCTTGCTCCCAAATTTTCATCATTCGAGTAGAAAATCCCAAGGATTCGAGGGCTGTAGCTTGGTTAATTAAACTACCAATCTGACCTACTGGATCATCGATTTGAGTATAGGTTTTAGCCGCTTGTTGCCATGATTCTAAGGCCAATTCAGCTTGTCCTAACGCTAGTTGTAAACTACCTTGAGTATTAAGAGCAAGAGCTAAAATGCGTTTTGCCTGCTCAGTACTGGGCTTTGCTTGAGTGATTAACTTTAAACTGCTAGAAATTGTTGCCTTTGCTTGGTTCCATAGTCCTAGTTTCTGTTGTGTTAAGGAGAGATAGCTTAACGCTAAAGCTTGGTTCAACTCATCTCCTTGAGATTCATATAGCTGTGCAGCCTGCTGCAAACTTTGCGCCGCCTGAGCAAATTTTTCTGTTTGGTAAAAAGTTCTGCCTTGTTGTATTAGGTGTTCGAGGTTTGTTGGTGGTGGAACTTTTTGTATAATCGACTGTTCTGAAAAACGGGTAAGTTTAGATTCAGCCGGAAGGATATGAAAACTCAAGGTAAAAATTAGCCCCAACATAGCTAAAAGGAGAATTCGCAATCTGCGTTGCCATATTTGGCTTGTATAAAAGTATAAACGCACTTTTCTTGGCATATCTTGTTCCTTTAAAGCGTTGGTCAAGTAATATGAATTGACATTCGACCTGAATCCTTAGGAAATTTTCTCACTTCAGCACTCGCTACGGATTAATTGCAAATAATATCCTTCAACTTGTTGCAATTCTTCATGAGTACCCCGTTGCACGACTTTTCCCCGTTCGAGGACAATAATTTCATCACAATCGCGGATAGTACTCAGCCGATGCGCCACAATAATGCAGGTACATCCGCGCTGACGTAGTTTTTGGTCAATAATCTTTTCTGTCTCAGTATCCAGAGCGCTTGTTGCTTCATCCACAATCAGAATAGAGGGGTTGTTAACCAAAGCACGAGCAATTTCCAAACGCTGTCTTTGACCACCGCTTAAATTAGTAGCTCCTTCTGAGAGTTTACTATCATAACCTCCAGGTAAGGAGAGTATAACATCGTGAATTGCTGCATCTTGACATGCTTGCACTAAGGAACTTTCAGGCACAGTAGTGTCCCAAAGGGTCAAATTGTCCCTGACGCTACCAGCAAATAGTAAAATATTTTGCTCTACGAAGGCGATAGAATTGGCTATGACTTGGCGAGGAATTTGGTTTCTGGGTTTGCCATCAAACTTAATTTCTCCCTGAGTTGGTTCGTACAGCCCGCATATGAGTTTGGCAATGGTAGATTTACCAGAACTACTCTTGCCAATCAGGGCAACTCGCTGTCCTGGTTTAATTGATAAATTAAAGTTTTCAATCAAGGGAGTTTCAACTTCGCCGTAACTAAATGTCACATTCTCCAACTTGACATACCCTTGCAATTTAGGTTCAAGGTAATCAGCAAAAACTTTCTCTTGTGCTTGCTGTGTTTCCTCTGCAAACTCAGGAACTACCGGGTTTTGCAAAACATCATCCAAGCGATTTAGGCTACCCTCAACTTCTTGGAGATCGCTACCAAGATTAACAAGATTATTCACAGGTTCCATAAAACTTTGCATTAGTCCCTGAAATGCTACTAGCATTCCGATACTCAGGTTACCATCCATAACCCGCAGTCCACCAATAACTAAAACTAGCATTGATGTAATTGTTGATAGGAACGAGGGCAAAATTCCCAAAGTCTGGTTAGTTATATTTACTTCCTGATACGCGTTAATCGCTTTGGCATAATAACCCGCCCACCGAGCAAAGAAATCAGATTCTAACCCAGATGCTTTCAAGGTTTCCATACTTTGAAGACCAGAAATAGCTACCCCGCTAACTTTTCCATGCTCCTGGATTAATCTGAGATTAGCGTCTACGCGCCACCGAGAGATTTTGTGCAAAGTCAGGAGATTTATGGCGACAAAGATAATCCCAATTGAGGTCAACACTGCATCATATTGCAGCATCACAATAGCATAAAAAATTACCATGACTGCGGCGATCGCCGTTGTGGCTAACTTCCCTGAAAGCAGATTGGCTAATTTATCGTTAAGGTGGATGCGGCTGCTGATTTCTCCAGCAAATCTGCAATCGTAAAAACTTATAGGTAAGCGCAGAATGTGCCATAGAAATCGGCTGGACATACCCACAGATAACTTAATTTTCATCCGGCGGAGAAACTTTAACTGTAATAATGTCAACAGTCCATTGACAATTGCTGTCAATATCATTCCTAACAAAAGTGGTCGCAACCAATCTTGCCTGTTTTGCACTAAAACATTATCTATAAACATTTGGGAGAATATAGGTGATGCCAGTCCGGGAATCACCAGTAAAAATCCAGCACAAATGCAATAAGCCAGTACCTCGCCAGACCCTTGCAGACGTTCCCGCAAACCTAGAAGAACGTTAGGTTTGCTACCACCTTTTTTGAACTGTTGACTAGGTGTAAAAAGCAGTACAACACCTGTAAAACTTGCATCAAATTCTTGCAGAGATACAGACCTTGGCCCAGTTGCGGGGTCATTGAGATAAACTTGCTTGTCGCTAAACCCCTCTACAACTAAGTAATGGTTAAAATTCCAAAAAACGATGTAAGGGCATTGCAACTGTCGCAGTCCATCCAAGTCTGCTTTCATACCTTTGGCATTCAAGCCGTAACTTCTAGCAGCCTTGAGTATATTTATAGCTCTGCTGCCATCCCGCGATACCCCGCAATCTTGACGCAATTGCGGTAGGGGTACAATCCGATTGTAGTAACCTAGAATAATTCCCAAAGCAGCAGCACCACATTCTACCGCCTCCATCTGCAAAACAGTTGGGGTACGACGGCGAATTTTCCTATATCCAATAGTTAGGATTTTTTTGACAAAAGTTATCGCAGTAGAAAAAGGACGGCGATTATTTTTCTTTGTAAATTTTACTTGTTGTGACAACATTTTTGTTATGTGAGGTTAATTTACACCAGTTAAAGACTTGAAAAAAGGAAAGATAAAGCTGATAGGTGCTCGTTCCTCTGTAGTAACTCTGACGCTAGTGGTGGTTCCAGAAGAAACTTTCATCTGAACACCTTTAGAAGAAGACCACTTATATCCGCTAAAGGTTGAGTTGTCTGGCTGCAACTGTGCGTCAACTTGAATTTGAGGACCTCGATCCATTAGGCTTTGCACAATCTCTGCATTACCGATCGCATTTAAAGCACCTTCTTTGGTCACAGGAAAAGCTGAAACACGGGTTACAGTACCCACAATGCTGCCAAATCGTTCGCGCTCTACTGTGGAAGGTGTAATTTGTACCTTCATTCCCTTGTGAATTTTCTTACCATCACCAACAGGAAGGAAAGTAAGACCAATGAGTTTAGCAGATGGTTCCTCTGCTTGGATGACAGCAATGGAGCTTCCTGGAGAAACAATTTGCCCAAAAGATGTACTAATTTCTAAAACCCGTCCGTTGTACTCGCTAATAATTTGACTGTTTTGATTTAATTGGACTTGTAACTGAGCAATATTTCGCTTGACTTCTTGGATTTGATTTTGTCGGTTGGTTGCAGCGTCAAAATCTTGCTCAATTTTAGTTTTTTCGTTAGTATCGAGTTCTTGTAGCTGAGATTGAAAATCATTAATTTGGCTGAAGTTTTCGCGGTAGGATTTTTCGATTTCCACCTGCTGGACATCAAGTTGTTTGAGTTGAGCATCAATATCAGACACTTTTTTAACAGCATCTAGGTATGCTTGTTGTTCCTGCAAAAGGTTTTGCTGAGAAATTCCTCCTTCTGCTTGCAGCTTTTTGAGTCCCTCATATAGTTTACGTTGGGCGGGGATCATACTCAGGGCGATCGCCCGACTTTGGAGTAAGTTTTGCTGTTGTACTTGCAGAGAACTCAAACCTCTATTTCTCAAAATAGGAGTCAAGCTGGTTGCTTGTTGGAGACGTTGCTGGAGATTGAGACGTTGCTGGGCGATCGCTCTTTTTTCTTGTTGCTTGCGTTGCCCTTGGAGTAAGTTAGAACTGTAATTCTGGGATTGTAATTGGGCTAGCTTGGCACGCTGCTGCTGTAATTGGCTTTGCAGTTCAGCTTGATCGATGATTGCTAGCACCTGTCCTTTCTTTACATAGTCACCAACACTAACATTCATTGCCACAATTCGTCCGGAAGCTGGCACTTGCAACGATACAACCTTGCTTGGATAAACTAACACCCCTTGTCCTGAAACCGTTATCGGTATACGACCAACAATACTCCAAGTAACTGCCGTTGCTACCAACGAGCCAAGGGCAGCTAAAGACAACCAATGCATCGGCTGGATCACTTTCATAACCTGATCCAAGCGTTCCGGGGAAGATAAATTTTCTAAAGCTTTTTTTCGGAAAAGGTTATTTGTTTGTGTAACCATGTGACACCTTCTTGGGGAGATAAGGGGGACGAGGGGGATAACAATTAATTCTTGATTACCAATTAGCAATTTATAGAAACTTTCTTCAGCATCGCTATTACCAAGTTATTTAAGTAAAACCTCCATCATCACTTGAGTGTGATGTTTAAATCGATTTACCTAACTTATTGGCAACACCAGAGTTGATTTATGCAGTTTTGAAAATTTTTGGTGTTGAAGAAAATCGACAATTGCTTGATGGCGCAGGTTTTCAAGCATTTTGATGGAACTGAACTATTCCGAATTATCTCAAAGGGTGCATATTCTGATTTCACTTCTCCCAATGAGTGATACAGAAGGCAGTCAAACGATTAACTTCAAACCACATCAAACATCAAAACAAACAACATCATTATTAGGAGACGGACAATGTTTGAAATTAAAGCACAAATGCTCACACAAGCAGTACAAGATTCACACTTTCGCAGTCGTTTGATTGCTAACCCTCTCACAGTTGCAGCAGAGAATGGATGGGATATTCCCACTCAAACACAAATGACTGTAGTTGAGGAAACACCAAGTCATTACTATCTAGTGCTACCAGCATTAGGCACTCAAAAAGATTTAGCTAATGAAGAATTACTTGCTAATCAAACAGCACAAACATCTGAGAATTCTGAGTTGGTAAGCTCAACAGGTCACATGCTTGAAATCGAAGTGCAATTGCTTGCACAAGCCGCGCAAGATTGTGACTTTCGCAGTCGTTTGATTGCTGACCCCAAAACTGTGATGGCACAAAAGGGATTGAATTTTCCAACTAATATCCAAGTCAGTGTATTACAAGAAACTTCAAATCATTATTATCTGGTGCTGCCAGCTTTAGACTTCTCAGAACTAGAAGCTAACAGAGAATTATCTGATGCAGAACTGGAATTAGTCGCAGGGGGAGCCAATTCGCAGAATCACAGTTGGACAGGCTGTGCTTCTGGGCAAAGTGGTTGCGTTGCTACCAAGGGCTGTGATGAGGCTATTGCAACCGTGGGAATAACTCTTGCAGCAACAGCAGCATTATGACAATAAAGACTGGCAAAAACGTTTTTGTTAGTCTTTGTCTAAAACAAAACAAATTTTGATTTTCAAGAGTAGAAGGTTGTCTCAGAAGTTAGATATATCATGACTTCTACCAGAAAAACCTGCTGTGGAAAAATCGGAATTTGCAATGAGTAATGACTGTGTGATTTTCAAGTCGATTTTCCTGACTTATTGGGAACACCCCAGTTGATTTATGCATTTTTAAAAACCTCTGATGTTCAAGAAATTCAAAAAATGCTTGATGTCAGAGGTTTTCAAGCATTTTGATGGAACTGAACTATTCCTAACGATCGCAAAGGTTGCATATTTTGATTTCAGTTCTCCCAAGGAGTAATACAGAAGGCAGTCAAACGATTACCTCAAATCAAATCAAACATGATTTCTCATCTAAATCTAAAGTGTATGCTTAACCCAAATTTGACAAACAGTGAAACCAATTCAATTGTATATGCGTGTTCGCAGACTGAGCCAGCAAACAAATATTCAAATTACTCACAAGCGAGTTCAGCGTTTGACAGTTCTGAGGTAGATAAGTTCCCCCTGGACAGCGATTATGACCTCGCAGCCGAGCAAATTCATAACTTTCAGCAGGATGGACATTTGTTGGTGCGTAGTGTAGTTTCTCCAAAAGAAATAGCTGTCTACAGACCTGCGTTAGTAGAGACGGTTGACCGCTACGATCGCGAACAGCAAGCGATGGAAAAGACTGTCAGCGGTCAGAGTCAAGGATGGAAGTTTGTTGAGAATCTTTACCAACTTGATTCAGTTGCCCAACGCTTTATTTTAGCTCATCGATTTGGCAAGATTGCTGCCGATTTATTAGGAGTTGATACTGTCCGCTTATTCCGCGACCAATCTTATTTCAAAAAACCGGGAGGCGGCAATACACCGTGGCATCAAGATGCTTACTTTATGCCCCTAGATACAACTCAGATAGTAACAATGTGGATTGCTCTGTCGGAGGTTTCCCCAGAAATGGCACCGATGACCTTTGTTACTGGTTCTCACAAACAGGGATATATAGGGGCTTCAATGCCGCTAGATGAGTCAATGGATGAGTTTGAGCAATCCATTACCAAATCGGGGTTTCAACTTATAAATTACGGAGCAATGGCAGCTGGAGATGCGAGCTTCCATTCTGGCTGGACGCTTCACAGTTCGCGCAAAAACACAAGCGATCGCACCCGCGAAGCCTTAGTGATTGTTTTTTACGCCGATGGCGCAAGGGTAACAATGCCGCCTGTACCCGCCAATGCTCTACCGCAGGAGCAGTTTGCCGCCGTAATTCGCCAACGCAACTTATCTACCTGTTTGCCAGGATTGAAGCCTGGAGACTTGGCTGAAACTTCAATGAATCCAATTGTTTACCGGAGAACGACTTAAATCTGTAAGCTGCTGCTTTCCAAATGCAGTGGATTATCCACGCCAACGATTTCAGTTTACACAATCACAAAGAATATCATGAATAACGTATTGCAGTTACCCGATCTTTCCCAAGAATATCCTCTGACTCTAGAGCAAATAGAACGATATCACCAAGACGGTCATCTTTTTCTTCCAGGTATTCTTTCCTCTGAGCAGATAGCAGCCTATCGCCCTCATATTGTAGAATTTGTAATGCAACAGCGAGCCAAACTGAATGCAGCAGACCAGTCTGTTGGTGGTAGCCCGGAGACGTTTGCATTTAGTTTACAAAATATCTGCGAACCCTTGAAGCAGTTATTGATGTCAAAGCGTTTAGGCAAGATTGCTGCTGACCTTATGGGTGTAAATGCTGTACGAGTTTTACATTATTACGGATTTTTCAAACCTCCAGGTGGGCCCGGAACATCTTGGCATCAGGACAGTGTATTTTTACCCCTCGATACGGATGTAATTACAATTTGGCTGCCCTTGGTAGATGTGCCAGCAGATGTTGCAATGACATTTGCCAACGGTTCGCAAACAAAAGGTTTTCTTGTTGACTTAGGAGCGATGGGCAGTTCGGATGATGAAGATCCCATACGCACAGATATGCATCGCCGTGGCTACGTTCTAGACGAAGGACAGGCACTACGAGCAGGTGATGCAGATTTCCACTGTGGGAAAATCGTCCATTGCGCTCCTGCCAATACCTGCAATTATATGCGGGAAGTGATTGCTATTTGCTACTATCCCGACGGAGCAAAGCTCACAAACCCAAGAGCCGCACTTGCATATCCAGGCGGACAGTATATCTATATGATGCAACAGCACATCTACCGCAATTATTTTTCTCATCTCAAACCAGGCGAACCAGCAATATCCGAAACCAATCCCATCATTTACACCCATTCTTAATCATCTTTGTTTTTATCATGGTTTACCAACGTACTGATACGTGGCTGTACTCTTTAAAAGAATCTCTGCAACCCCTCAAGTCGCATCTGACCCCCCTAATTTGTCAACAAGCGATAGAACAACTTGATTCTGTAAGCAGTTACTTTCCAGATGCGATCGCTTCCACTTATGGCTTTGAATATCGCCTGCAACCTTCTGCTCCAGTAGTTGACTTTGCTTTTCAAGTTACCGAGACTGGTCGGGAAATTTTAGCCGGCTTAAACCCCCATACACGTCTGTCGGAGGACTTTGACAAGCATCCCGTTTGGCAACAAATTCAGAAGTTCTGCGCCGAATGGGCAGATCCGTCTTCCTTACTCCATTACTTCATTGGCGATCTTTGGTTAGAGTTTGATTCAAAGCTGGATGGCGATACTAGTACAAATAATATTCCCATACCTGGGTTATTTTTCCGACTGACTAGCCCACCAGACAATTCAGGAATCTCCTTCAGCTACTCTTGGATTTGGGAGCAAGCTATGCCTTTACTGTTAGGGACACCCCTACCTCCCGGCTTACAGAAAAAATTCATCGACTGTATCAAGCACTTACCTCCCCGAACCAGCATTTTTCAAGTTGGGATGATGTTTTCCCGAACGGTGGAAGCAATAAGACTCTGCCTTGTCGGCTCACCCTCGGAATTGCTGCCATACTTGACTAATATAGGCTGGACGGGACAGCTTGCGGAGGTAGAGAAGCTCGTCAACGCCCTTTCTCCCTACGTTGATAGCATTATCCTCGACATTGATATTGGCGAACAGATTTACCCGCGAATTGGCATTGAAGGAATTTTTCTCACCCGCTACCAAGCTTGCGTAAATGGACAATGGCAAGCACTGCTAGATTATCTCACTTCCCAAGGTTTGTGTGCAAAAGAAACCAGGGATGCTTTGCTCAAATACTCTGGTTATACCCTAGTAAAGCCTCTGCAAGAGCGCATTTACGTCCGGGGGTTGAACCATATCAAACTCATTTATCAATCAGGGCAACCCTTAGCAAGCAAAATTTATTTTGGTGCAATGCACCAACCGATCAGCGCCATACCTGCACGTTCTGCTAGCACGGTAAATGCAAAGGGTACAGGTGTAAAAGAGGACGCGACTAAGCAAGAACGTGCCGACGCGGCGATAGTTTCCTTGCCATCTTCCCATACGCCCATCTCTCATATCGAATCAGCCGTTACTTTTTTGCTAACTGCACGAGATTCCCAGGGCTGGTGGATTGATTTTCAGCTAGCGGCTGGCTTGAGCGATGAATGGGTAACGGGTTATGTAGGAACAATGTTAGCGAATATACCTGATAACCGTGTACCTGAAGCTGTTTCCACAGCTTGGAATCTGCTCAATAGTCGTCGCCATCGCGCCAATGGCAAATGGGGCTACAATCGCTTTCCTCCTGCTGATGCGGATAGTACTGGCTGGGTACTCCAGCTTGCTCGCGCTATTGGTGAGAATAATTCAGAACGGGCGCGTCAAGCGATGCAATCCCTTGCAGCCCATCAGCGACCAGATGGAGGCATTTGCACCTATGAGAGTGAAGAATCGATTCGGGCTTTTATTCATGCTTCTCCTGAAATAGGATTTGAGGGATGGTGCGGTTCGCATACTTGCGTGAGTGCAGCAATTGCAACTCTGCCGGAATACCGCTTTCAGCTTCAGGATTATTTGCAATCAACTCAGCAGAACGATGGTAACTGGCTGGCTTACTGGTGGCAAGATCCCGAATATGTGACAGCTCTAGCGGCTGAGGCAATTGCTCCTTGTTATCCAGATTCTGACTGTATTACCAGCGCCGTGGCATGGGGGATAAACCGCCTTAGTTCCCAGGGATTTGTCGCAACTAGCGATAACCCTTCTGGTTCGCCGTTCGCCACAGCTTGGTGCTTGCGACTGCTGACACTGAGACGGCAAGATACCGCAGTAGAGGCGGCGATCGCCAAAGCAACAGATTGGTTATTAGCACAGCAACAGCCCAATGGTTCCTGGATTTCATCAGCCCGGTTGCAAGTTCCATTACCGGATGACCTAAATCCCAATAAGTTTAACCAGTGGATTTACCACGGCACGATCCAAGGCAGTCTAGTGTTTGACAAGCATTGCGTCTTTACCACTGCCACCGTATTACAAGCTTTACATCGTAGTACTTGGTTACAGCAACTTAGATAGGTTCATGGTAAGAAAATAAAATTCTTTCCCCCCTGCTCCCTCTCCTCCCTTCACCCGTCATTTTTGTATTGACAGACCAGTAGTTTATTTGGTAAATCAAGATGAACACAGTTATTTCTAGTATCTCTACACGCCAGTTGCCCGCGATCGCAAACCCTGTTATGTCCACAGCCCAGTTGCACAGCATCGTTAGCCGCGCTAGTACTCTCTTTGAACGACTCGATTCACAGATTTTCTTACCCTCCCCGGAAACTGATGAAAAGCTCTTGCAATCGCGTCTTGATACCTGGTGTCAGACAGTAGGAAAAGGGAATTTCGAGCATTTTCAAAAATACTTAGAATGGGATGGGCTGAATCTAGAAACAGCAAAGCAAGCGATCGCACCTGTATGTTTGCGGCACGATGCTCCCCTGCCCAATTGGGCAAAGACGCTCTCATCTGTTCTCAATCTTGCCTTTTCTCACGCAGCGACAAATTCTGATGCGACGACTTCACAGCGCTTTTTGATTCCCCAGTCTCCCCTCCCCTTTGAGGATATTCTCGCCCCATTTGTTTTATTTGCCCAACAGGAACTGATTGCTAGAACTGGCGAGTGTTACCAGAGATTAACTGATGAGGTTCATGGTGTATTCGAGCGCAGCTTACTCGGTCAGCTAATTGACATCGCCACACAGCCCTTACAGATAGCTTTTACCAGTTGGCGGGTCAGTCAACAATCCTCTTTTACTCGTCTACTGACACAGACACAAGAACTCCAAAGCCGCAACCTCTATATCAGGTTTGTTCGGGACATGTTGCAGGGCAAACTAATTTCTTTTTTTGTAGAATATGCTGCTCTAGCAAGATTACTGGCTACGGCAACCGAGCTTTGGGTGGAATCCCAGCTTGAATTTCTCCATCACTTAGACGCAGACTGGTCAGAGATTGCAGAGAAATTTGGCAACGGTGTACCTCTAGGTCAAGTGACATCGGTGCAACCTTTGCGATCTGATCCCCATCGGGGCAGACGCTCTGTAATTACACTTAAAATTGAACCAAATCTGCACTTAGTTTACAAACCCAAGCATTTAGGCACTGAACAGGCGTATAATCAGCTTTTGGCTTGGTTAAACGAACAGGGTTCTCCTCTGCCTCTAAAAACCTTGCAAGTAATTAACCGTGATAGTCACGGCTGGGTAGAGTTTGTCGCCTCGCAAGCCTGTGAAGATATAGCCCAAATAGAACGCCATTACCAACGAGCAGGGATGTTACTTTGTTTAATTTACGTGCTAGATGCTACGGACTGTCACTACGAAAATCTCATTGCCTCTGGAGAACATCCAGTTCTGATTGATACCGAAACCCTGATGCAGCATCGACCTGAAATCGAGTCATCGGGAAACGTGCAGACTGCTCAAAAACTCGCATTCGATTGGGTAGATAATTCCGTAATGCGTACTGCCTTATTGCCTGTTTGGCATCCAGGATCTAATGGTAACTCAGGCTTTGATTTCAGCGGCTTGGGCAGCCACAACCAAGAGGCTAGGCATTATAAAGGACTCCAGTGGTCTAGTGTGAATACAGACCAGATGGCTTTAAATCAAAAGTTGCTGACTATCGATCCATTTTTAGCTCATGTGCCAACTTTAAATGGACAACCTGCCAGTTTATCAGACTGGATCGAAGCAGTAGCGGCAGGATTTGAGCAGATGTATCACTTTTTGCAAGATAAAAAAGAGGTGCTACTCTCCCAGGATAGTCCGCTGTGGACAATGGCAAGACAACTTGTCCGCTTTGTGTTTCGCCCCACAAACACTTATTTCCGAATCTTAAACAAGCTCCGTAGTTCAGAGTACTTGCGAGATGGAGTTGACCGCAGTATTGGACTGGAAATCCTCAAGTTGACAGCAGCTGGCGCAACTGAAAAACCGAAATTCTGGTCAATTCTCCAGGCTGAACGACAACAAATGGAGCAGTTGGATATTCCTTTTTTCTCAATTTATCCTAATACAGATGTGTTGGAGTTATCGCCAGATAGTCAACTTGAGGGATTTTTCCAGGGTTCTAGCTTTGAGTTAGTACTAGAGCGGATCAAGAACCTGAGCAAATCTGACTTGGCGATGCAAGTTAGTTTTATCCGCAACACCTTATATTTGAGAATGATTCCCGGACAAGAGATTGCGGCACCTGAAAAACTTGCCAATCAAACCTCTCTAAGTGTGCAGCAATCGTCTGAGGTGATGCTGGATGAATCAGATTTGGTTTCTGAGGTCATGGCAATTGCCCGCAGATTACAAGAGCGAGCAATTTGCGCTCCTGATGGATCTGTAACTTGGCTTGCTCCTCAGTTTATTGCTCAACAACAGCGATTCCAGTTTCAACCCATTGGACTGAGCCTTTTTGATGGCAAATTAGGAATTGCATTATTTCTGGCGGCAGTAGAGCATATTAAAGGAGATGGAGAGTTTCGAGAACTGTGTTTGGGAGCGTTGCAGGAGTTTCGTCAGGGGTTATCCAAAGTTGAACAGCCAAAAGCTGAATTCTCGAACTTGAATCTTGGCTTATCAGCTGGACTGGGAGGATGGATTTACAGCCTGACTAAAATCGGTCAGTTTTTGAATGACGATCGCTTGCTTGCAGATGCTGTGAATTTGGCATACTCGATAGTACCAGAGGCAATTACTAGCGATCGCGATCTGGATATCGCTGGCGGTACAGCAGGTACGCTTTTAAGTTTATTGGCATTGTACCAGGTTGTTCGCGATCCAATTGTGCTGGAATCTGCCTGCCTGATTGGTCGTCATTTATTAGCCCAAAGTGTAATCACTTCCAACGGTAGAGCTTGGAAAACGCTGGATGGTCGATTGTTAACGGGCTTTTCCCACGGTGCAGGCGGAATTGCCTACGCCTTGCTCAAACTGGCACAGGTGACGAATGATGCCCAGTTTCAGGTGGCTGCGGCAGAAGCGATCGCCTACGAACAGGGCGTATTTTTACCAGAGGTAGGCAACTGGCCCGATCTCAGAGACTTTTCTAAATTTCTCCAAGCAACTGGTAAATCCGAACCTCCTTCACTTATGTCTAGCTGGTGTCATGGAGCAGCTGGCATCGGTTTAGCCCGCCTTGGTGGACTGGCAATGTTGGAAACTGAAGCAATTCATCAGGATATCCAAGTGGCAATCAAAACTACCCAAAAGCAACTCACCCAGAAACGAGGGATAGTAAACCAGCTATGCTGTGGTCATATGGGACAGATTGAATTGCTGCTATGTGCAGCCAGCCGATTGGGAAAATCAGATTTGTTGACAGATGCCAGAGTCCATGCATTACAGGTTGTGCAGCAAGCAAGGCAGAAAGGGTATTATCTCGAACCTGCCCTACACTCAAGCGTATATGTTCCTGGCTTGTTCCGGGGGGAGGTTGGTATTGGTTATACTTTGCTGCGCCTAACTCATCTGGAACAACTGCCTTCAATTCTTTTATGGGAATAGCAGCTTTTGAATTTATCACATCCAGTGCAGTTTCGATATCTTTAGCACTGGAGTTTAGACTGGTCAGGACTGTGAAATGCAAAAGCCTTGTAGTGATTGAGATAGAAAAAAATGTACTCGATTGCAAGGCTTATTTTGATTTTCACTTTCCATGTTATCTTCTGTGTCTGAGGTTTAATAAAAATTTCTGTAGCTCGAAAACTTTTGTCAGAGGATGTTTTAAACAGTCGAAACCAGTCAAAAATCATGCTAGGCGTCTGACCATAATACGAATCATGACAATATAAATGAATGTCTGTGAGGTTTCAGGTAGTCTTTTATAATCCTTTAGTAGACTGAAAACTTGGGAAAATTGATGAAATAATCAGGTTTTCAGTCGATGGTGTTGGAAAGAGCGATCGCTCTATTCGTCTAGCCAGAATAACTTGAAACCCGGATTATACGGTAATTTTGTCAATGATATTCCCCAATTTAAATCAAGAGCTGGTAAGGATTATGAAAAACTTTTCAGTCTACTAACTGTAATTTAGTAACGGCAACGTAGTTTGAGGGTGTAATGTCTAATGTAAGTATGGGTAGAAACTGGTTTTTAAGGCTAGGGACGGTTGCGGATAGTGTCAGACATTTAGATTGGTTACTAAGATTAGGAATAGCGATCGCTAGTGTAATAATATTTGACCCAGATATTGCCATTGGGCAAATCAGCCCAGATACAACATTACCGAATAACAGCAATGTAAATACACTAAATAACATTACAAATATTACTGGTGGCACACAAGTAGGAACTAATCTGTTTCACAGTTTCAGCGAGTTTTCTGTTATCAAAGATACTACAGCTTACTTTAATAATGCTCCAGATATTCAAAATATTATTAGTCGAGTTACAGGTGGTTCGCAATCAAAAATAGATGGTATCTTGCGGACAAACGCTAAAGCAAATTTATTTTTAATTAATCCTAGCGGTATTATCTTTGGAGAAAATGCGCGGTTAGATATTGGTGGTTCATTTATTGCTAGTACAGCAAGTAGCATCAAATTTGCTGGTGGTTTTGAGTTCAGTGCTACAACTCCTAAATCTACCCCTTTACTAACGATAAATACACCTATTGGCTTGCAATACGGAGTCAATCCAGGCACTATTGAGGTTAAAGGCGACGGTCAAGGTTTAAGGCTCACAGATGAATTGATTGATAGAACAAATGCACTACGAGTGCCAGCAAATCAAACTTTAGCCTTGGTGGGCGGTGATATTTTCTTAGAGGGAGCAACGCTAAAGACAGCAGGGGGAAGGATAGAGTTGGGCAGTGTAGGGGATAACAGTCTAGTTAGTCTCACACCGATAACTAAAGGTTTTGCCTTGACCTACGATGGAGTGCAAAACTTTGGCAATATTCAACTATCAAAACTCTCAGCAGTCGATGCCAGTGGCGCGGGTGGCGGTGACATCCAAATCCAAGGTCAGCGCGTCACCATAGCCGATGGTTCCCAGATAGAAGCAAGTACTCTGTTAGGAAAAAAAGGTGGAAATTTAGTAGTCAATGCTACTGAGTCAGTAGAACTAGTTGGCATTTCTGCTGATGGTCAGTTCCTTAGTGGGTTGTCAGCATCTGCGTACCCTAACTCAACGGCAACAGGGAATGCTGGAGACTTGGAAATTAATACTCAAAATTTGCTTGTCCGCGATGGAGCGCAAGTAAGCACAGCCACATTTGGTACGGGTAAGGGCGGTTCTTTAACTGTCAATGCTCAAGATGTGCAACTGATTGGTACTACTGCGGATGGTCTGTTTCCTAGTGGCTTGTTTGTTTCTACTCAATCAACCGCAGATGGAGGAAACTTGACAATTAATACCCAAAATTTGCTGGCGCAGAATGGGGCACAAATAGCTGTATATACATCGGGTGCAGGTAAGGCGGGTTCTTTAACTGTCAATGCTAAAGATGTACAAATGATTGGTACTGCTAATAGTCAGTTTCCCAGTGGCTTGTTCAGTTATGCTTACTCAACTGGGGATGCCGGAAACTTGAAGATTAATACCCAAAATTTGCTTGTGCGCGATGGAGCAAATGTTGTTACGCAGACATATAGTGCAGGTAAGACGGGTTCTATAACTGTCAATGCTGAAGATGTGCAACTGATTGGTAGGACTGCAAATGGTGACTTTGCCAGTGACTTGTCTGTTCAAGCTGGTTTAGGGTCTACTGGGGATGCAGGAGACTTGACGATTAATACCCAACGTTTGCTCGTGCGCGATGGGGCATACGTCGATGCCAGCATATATGGTACAGGCAAGGGGGGTTCTTTAACTGTCACTGCTAATGATATACAACTGATTGGTACCTCTAGTGACGGCCGCTTTAGGAGTGGCTTGTTTACTCAAGCTTATTCAGGGATAACTGGGGATGCAGGAAACTTAACGATTAATACCCAACGTTTGCTTGTGCGCGATGGCGCACAGGTAGATGCAGAGACATATGGTACAGGTAAGGGGGGTTTTTTGAATGTCACTGCTAAAGATGTGCAAGTGATTGGTACTTCTAGTAATGGTTACTTTCCTAGCGGCTTGTTGACTTCCACTCACTCAACCGGAGATGCCGGAAACTTGACGATTGATACCCAACAGTTGCTTGTGCGCGATGGGGCACTGATAAATGCCAGCACATCTGGTGCAGGTAAAGGAGGTTTTTTAACTGTCACTGCTAACAATGTGCAACTGATTGGTGAGTCTGCTAATAGTGACCTCATAAGCCGCTTGTTTACTACTGCTGCCATAGGAACAACCGGGGATGCTGGAGACTTGACAATTAATACCCAACATTTGCTTGTGCGCGATGGTGCATTTGTTGATGCTAGTACAGAAGGTACAGGTAAAGGAGGTTCTTTAACTGTCAATGCTAAAGATGTGCAACTGATTGGTACCTCTAGTGATGGGCGCTCTGGTAGTGGCTTGAATACATCTGCTAAGTTAGGGTCAACTGGAGATGCTGGAGACTTGACGATTAATACCGAACGTTTGCTTGTGCGCGATGGGGCACAGGTAACAGCAGGAACACGGAGTGCAGGCAAAGGGGGTTCTTTAACTGTCAATGCTAAAGATGTGCAACTGATTGGTAGCACTGCTAATGGTTACTTTTCCAGTGGCTTGTTCGCTTCTACTAACTCAACTGGGGATGCAGGAGACTTGAAGATTAGTAGCGATAAATTACTCGTTCAAGATGGGGCGATAATAACTGTGAGCAGCTCAGGTAAAGGAATTGCAGGCAACTTAAATATTGATGCTACCTCTATCCGTTTGAACAACAACGCCACTGTTGATGCTAATACTCAAGCTATCAACACTGACCCGAATAAAGAACAAGCTACTATTAGTGTGCGCTCTCAAGATTTACTATTGCTTCATAATAGCAACATCACCACTAACGCTTCTGGAGAAAACGTCATTGGTGGCAATATCAACATTAATACTGGTATTTTAGTTGCATTTGACAATAGTGATATTAGTGCAAATTCTACTGACTTTCGAGGAGGTCAGGTGACAATCAATGCCAAAGGGGTATTTGGGACTCAATTTCGTGATGTACCCACCCCAAATAGCGATATCACTGCTACAGGAGCTAATAAACAGTTGAATGGTACAGTGCAACTCAATACACTACAAGATCCCACAAATGGTTTAGTGAAATTGCCACTAGAAGTAGTGGATGCCTCACAATTAATTAACCAAAACTTCTGTGCCAAAAGAGGTAATAGTAGCTTCACGATCGTTGGACGTGGTGGTTTACCTTCTTCCCCCAACACTGTACTTGACAATAATACAGTTTGGGAAGATTGGCGAGTCACTGCTGTGCCAAGACAAGCAGGAGAGTCCAGCAGGGGAACTATTGAGAAACAAAGTTCAGCACTCAGTACACAGATTGTGGAAGCTCAGGGGTGGGTAGTGAATGCTAAAGGTGAAGTGATTCTGACAGCTGCTGCACCGACACCAACACCCCACGGCTTGAGAAATTTATCCTTTGAATGTCAGATTGGTCGGATTTTTTCTCCTTCATTCTGAGCGAATATGTCCCATTCAAAAAAGTAAACTCTAGTTAAAAAATGTCAATATATTGAAAGAGGAGGAGAAAGTTATTTATCAACAAAAACTACAAAGTTGGTTAGAGTTTCAACTGGATTTATTAGTTGAAATTAATTTTTCCTGGACAGATTTTTAAAAACCTATCTATCTCTAGTGTTGGATGATAATTATTTGTCAAAAAATCATGGTTCGACACAAGTTATCTATTTAAACAAGAGAATTTTATCTGATTTTTTTTCAAAATGAGAATTGCTGGGTTTTGGCACTACGTTCAAATAGTTCATCCAAGATTTGGGGAGATAATGCTTTCTCTAAAAGCCCACGAACCATAACCGACACTGGACTTTCTTTCACAAAACGCTCAAACACCTGCCCTAGAAACATTTTTTCCTCCACCCAATAGATTTGCACCTCTTTTTACGAAACTACAAATCACCGTATTAAACAACACCTTGAAAGGGCTAGTCCTAAATCAGTCTTCTCCGTAGGGGCTACCATCACTGGTAGTTTTATGTGCTTTCAACACCGCACGAGGGCGGTAAGAATCGGTTCTCCAGAGAACCTCACTTACATGGATATCAAGTTGTCATCAGTAATTGTCTCTGATGGTTGGTCAATGGGTGTGTTTGTCCAAGAACTAGCAGCACTGTACAATGCTTATTCTCAAGGTGAGCCTTCTCTTCGAGACGCTACGCGTAGCTTGCTTCCCCAAAGGGGTACATCTTTAGCACCACTGCCGATTCAGTACGCAGATTTTACCTTATGGCAAAGACAGTGGTTGCAAGGAAATGTCTTACAAAGCCAATTAAGTTACTGGCAACAACAACTAAAAGATGCACCAACCTTATTGTCCCTGCCCACAGACCGACCCAGACCTGCTGTGCAGACTTTTGCTGGAGCATATCAAGAGTTTACCCTTTCTCTTGAACTAACTGATAGATTGGTAAAACTGAGAGTGGTGACAATTGATAATCTTCATCCAACTCCATGTGGAGGTACTCATTTAAAATCACTTAATGAATTAAAAAGTGTAATAGTTACTAAAGTAAAACGTCAAAAAGGAAATCTCAAGATCAGTTATAAATTTGAGTAGATTTAAACGTATCCCTTCAATAATTCGGAAAGTGACAGAAGAGCGATATCAACTCCCTGATTTTCTGAAGGCAGTACCACCCATTGCCGACTACGACAACTGACTATGGAACCAGGTGAATGATTCACGGTTTGTGCCATTGTTAGCTCATATTAGTATTGAAAATTTGGTAGCCGATTAATTAGTAAAATTAGTAGTAATTACTGAATTAATACTTCTGAGCAAGCAAGTAAGATGCTCAAAGGTCTTTTCTGTTTTAATGTAGGCTTGAGGACAATGTAACTAGTGGTATTACGTAAACAAGCTGCTTTATTAAGAAATTTTTGTTAAGGAAAAACAAGCGATAATTGATGTGATCCCAGTTACAGAGAAATTTCCAAAAGCTACCCAAAGCCGATTTGATACTGGCGTTGCATTTACACCAGTTGCAATCGTTTTAAAGGTTGCGCCAAAATTCACTCGAAAATTTAGATGTTAGAAAAGCTATTGCTATGGGAAAACTTGAAATAAGACTCTATGTTTAAAAATCTGATGGTAATTCTTCAGACGAATGCTAACAATTACAAAATCACGCAATATGAATCGCAACGTCTCCATCAATTAAAAGGATAATTGTCCTCTAGAATTATTTGTTAAGACTTGATGATTACACATATTTTAGATTATTATGACATCTCAAATCCCAGATATATTTCTGTATAACGGTGAAGAATACGAATTAGTTGCTTTAGATGGGGAAAGACTAATAACTCCTCAAGATTATGAGATGCAGCCACAAATGCTTCATACGGCTTGCTATCGCGGCTTTTATTCAACTTATGAGATAGTAGATAATGGCTTATTCCTAATAAAAATGGTTATCGGCGAAGTCGAAGAAGGACACAAACCAATACAAGGGATTACACCAAAATTACCTTTCAAGGAAAGTCACGGTTATCCAACTTATCAAGGATTAAAGCTGATCACGCCTTTTACTGGAAGGATTAGGCTGGGAAAAGACTTTATTGAAGAGTTATATGTTCACATGGGGTATCAAAAAGCCACTGCTTACGAAATAGTTTTAGAATTTACTTTCGAGGCAGGTAAGCTAGTGACCATGCAAGATATTTCAGCCGAAAACGCTAAAAAGCGAGGTGCTTTTAAGGAAAGATTTGAAACAGGTGACTCTGTACGAAGTAGTGAAGAGTCTTTCTCTTTAGATATTGATATGGAATGATGACGTTTCATTTGAGAACACTGGCACTAAGCGCAAGCTAGCCGTTAGCTCTGTTCTTCTTGAACCTATCCCACTAATAATATTTGTGCCACAAAGCTTAAGCTTGTTAAGAACTTAAAACGAAAAATTAAGGTTTTCAAGCACATTTTACGAAAATAGGACTTACGCACTGTACAAAATAACTATCTTGTGTGTCAACGTAAATACGTTGTTTCAGACTTTTGCACATTACCCTTTGTTGGTTGCGATCGCAAAAAGATAATTGAAAAATCTAGCTAGAAGCCTTGAAAACTATATCTGTTATTTTGGCTTTTCTATCAATGCGTAAGTCCTATACTCTATTTATTTCAAAATGAGAATTGCTGTTTTCCAGAGCTATGCCGAGCGATTTCAGCCGAGTACGTTAAGTATATGAAAGAATCTCGCCTCAAACGAATCGACCAGTGTTGCGAGGAGGTAAAACTAGCTGTTAGGCAAGTTCACACTGAAGGTATTTATCCTAGTGAAGCAGCTATTTCAAAGCTATTGGCTAAACCAGGATATTTTCGCGATAAAAAAGTTCGCGCTGCTTTAAGGGCAGCGCGAAAATAAATTTGTTTGGAACCATAACCTTGCCACTCTTTATTCGAAGCATAAGCTTGCCGCAGAAGAGGTTGTCAAGGTTGATATTGCGTCAAATAAATTATCACTTTTCTTTACTTTTAGAACCATAACTTTGCCGC
>NZ_JBALFD010000078.1:0-35036 GCF_036916985.1 Nostoc sp. | reverse complement strand
AGGGAAATTACAGTACACAACGTATAAGATTTAACTCTAACTCTTCCCCTTAATTGTTTGTTACATAGTTATAAATTTTCTCCACGACTTACTTAATTCAGTTTAGAAACCCAGTCTGTATTGATAGCTTGCATAAAAGCAGTGTATCTGTGTTAGCTCATACGGACAATGTATTTAGAGGCGAAGTATTTTATATATTGCCAATGATAGTTGAACCAGTTCAAGTTAAAAGGGTAACTATTATTCATAGTAACACTTGAGAGTTGAGCTAAAGTAATTAATTACCACAATTGATAAAACCCAAATTTATTATAATAAATTAGGGTTTTAGGTTATCAAAAATGATTTAATACTGCAATAGGAGCTTTGCTATAAAGCCTTACTCTATGTAATTTGTATTCTTCAATAAATGTTTGACCTGAATTAGCTAACCACTCTACAAACTGAATCGCTTCAATAGGTGGAGTAGTGTTCTTTAACATTGCTAGGCAAGGATTGAGCAAAATATCATTAGGATTAATATCCCCAGCTTCACAGAAGACACGAAGATTTTTACGTTTGTCAGGATCTGCCCAGTTCCAAATCCACGGTCAGTCAGAGTATAGTAACCTCGCTCGTTAGCTTCTTGGAGAGCAGTATCAGGATAATGTTCTTTGCTTTTAAGCGGAAGATACCACGAATCGGTTCCAACTTCAGGTAAACGACCAAGAAATTTTTTAAATATTTTCCGTTCTATAAAATTGGTAGCAGATTTGTCATTGCGTGTTAAAAAATAAACACCAGATTGACCTGAAGCAATCTTTTTAAAAAGCTTTAGTACTTGATGATTAGAGTAGTGCGGTGTAAGTTCTTCAGATATAGGTAAAGCTGCTGGATTGTTAAGAGAGCCTATGAGAGTGAAATGATCGCGAAAAATATAGACCGGTGCAAAACTAAAATTACGTTCTTTGTACTCTTTATATACCCTTTCGATTCCATAAGCCCAGCCGACATCAATTGAACCATTAGCTAAACCTTGTAGTGTCTCCTCTGTATCTGATTTTTTCCAAGCAATACAATATTCTGCCTTTGTTTGTGCCAAGAAAGACTCAGCCATATAGTCTACAAAGCGAGTGATTCCAGCCCCGCCATTGCCAATAATAAATCTAGGTTTATCTTCTTTACAAAAAGAAGATAAAATAATGCGATCGCAATCATTTATTTGGGCTTCTTTTTTCATGGTTTTATTCAGTAGGTAAGAGTGTACGTAGATAGGTGTAACGACCTGCAATACTAATCGCTCAAACCTGCAATCAAGACATTTACAAACCAGGATTAAATGCAACTATAATTGCGCTTCAGCCAGGATTAAATGCAACGTTCCCCTTGATTATTTGCAACCAACCTGCTTTTCCTCTGTTTGAGCCAGGATTAAATGCAACTATAAAAGTAAAAAAAACGAACGTTTTCTTAACTGCGTTACTAGTAAGGCTTAGAGTTCCTTTTACCGTTGTTTTTTCAGTAAATAAACTCGTAAAGATTTCAAAGGTTAATCAACTATCATCCGCTTTTAGTTGTTCACTAGAGAATTGATTTTCTCTTCACAATCCAATAACTCTGTAAAGCTTCAAGAAACTATATAGTTATTTTCGTGCCCAGATTTGTGTCACACGAGGGATGCCAAACAGTGTTGTTTCGTCCTCTGCCAACTCTCTTATTTGCTCTATAGTTTGCTTAATCTCTTCTGGTGTTGTTATTCTAGAAGAAATAAAAGCATCAGCTGCCTCTTTGAGTGACAAATCTATTAAACGCTTAGTTTCTTTGTGAACTGCGACAGGCTGCACTAAAAAAATTTCTCGCGTAAGCAAGCCAGCATTTTGAAATATTTGGTAAAGCTGGCTTCCCATACAAAAGTGCTGGCTACGAGTGTTACCTAGTCTAAGGAAAAGCTCAAAACAACGGTCGTAGCTAGAGTTAGCAGGTTGACAAAAAGCAGTGCTAAAGTCGGCTTCCTCACACACTAACAATCCATTCGGCTTGAGTAGTGCCAGCATTTGTTCCAGTGCATCTTTAGGGCGAGTCAGATGGATTAGCAAAAAGCGGCAGTAAACTAGGTCAAAGGAGTTATGAGGTAATTCTGTATTGTAAGCGCTGCCCAAGACAAATTTTACATTGCTCAAGCCAAGTGCGTCTGCATTTCCTCGTGCCTGTTCTACCTGCTCTGTACTCACATCTACACCAATAACTGAACCGTTGAATCCAACTTGTTCGCCTAACCAAGTGGAAACACTTCCAATACCGCAACCAATGTCAGCTATATGCATTCCTTCGCAGAGTCCAACTCGCGCAAGTAAAAACTCTGTATATGGCTTATGGATTTGGTGAAGAATTTGCAATCGATTTGCGCCTTCTTTTCCAGTGGCTAGTGTATAACGGTCATCATGTATCATTTTTTATTCATCTTGGAACTGCTTGACTTAACTAATTATTCTTAAATCTATATGAAGAATTAGAGCGTTTTTAAATCTTGTAATTCGTAATTAGGAGGTTTAATCACCTATTACAAGGCTTACAATTACCAGTTATATTAATAACGCCCTTTTTGTGTCAGATAGTCACATAAAATTAGTTTACCTGGGTCGCTTAGACCGGAAATTATCTCCGGTCACTTCAATGGCAAGCCGATTAATTTTGATGAGTGAATAAGTGCGAACGCACCTAATCCAACCTCATAAAAAAGCTGACTGTGATTTAGGCAGCTTTTTGATTAGGATGAAATAAAAAACGCTAAGGCTTATATACGAATGGCACTAAGAAAAGCCCAAAGGCTTGTGTCGTCTTGTTCCCAGCCTCCAGGCTGAGAATGTATTTCAAGTGGGCTTCTGCCTCTTGTCAAGCTAATGGAGGCGGCAGCCCTCCCAGAATGGGTTCCCAGCTTAGAGGCTTGTTCCAGTCAGAGAAAGGACTGTATTTTTTCTTAGTGCCATTCCACTCTGAGTTGAAATTTTTGGACAATCGAGTGATGGATGAACCTGTCCATCTCGCAGTGGAAGGTTGTCTCCAACTTGAGTTAGAGTCTAAAGCCAATCTATCTGCTTCGGTACTTTTGGTAAAGCCGTTATAATTTCCAGGGAAGCGGTGAGTGATAAGGATTTTCATGCATATCCAACACTTCCCATGTACGAGGATTCACTTGTCCTGTAACTGGAACTTTGTACCGTTTTTGTAAATCCCTTACCGCAGATTCGGTAATGGAACCAAATACTCCATCAACAATTGCACCACGCGGATTTCCTAATCTGACTGCTGCTGCTTCTAAAAAACTATTATCTAAGAGAATTTTCTGCAATATTTTAACGCTTTTACCTCGATCCCCGGGATGCAAGGTGGGTAATGATAAATCGGTATACGCTGTTGCAACCAAAATCGGAGGTTTTTGTATTGGAAATGTTACTGCGATCGCTGTACTAGTTAGTGAAACTCCAATCAATTCTGCTATCAGTGTTGTTGATAAGAATACTTTAGACAACACAAAAGTAATTTGAAAAATCGATTTTTGAAGTTTTATTGATTTCATTAAGCATCTCCTAATGTGTTAGTTTGCTTATGCAATAGAATTTCAAGAACTTCTATGATCCAGCCCATTCTTGAGGCTTTTAAAAACCAAAACCACTTGTCGTTGGTATATATGTTACCTAGAACACCGATTCATTAATCGGAAGAGCAGGTAGAGTTGTTTGCAATAGCGCGTGTGGAGATGGGGGGTGTTTGTGTGCCGGGAAGAAAGTAGCCTTCGATCAGATCGTACTGACCTCCTGTAGTGGTGTGGTTGGCAACGATGTTAAGGCAAGTACCAAAAAGCCAGAGAGATTGTGTCATTAGATTACTCATGTTGATTAATTGTTTGCCTAATCAGGATCTGTCAAAAAATAATTTTTACGCTTGTTGATATCTATGAAGTTTACTGAGGAGTATCTCTAAGTCAATGAATGTCTCTGCTTGAGTTTTTTCACTGCACATTTAATAGTTACAAATTTATCGCAATATAACCTCTACCATTGGAACGTTTTAGTAGAAGTTATACAAGTCACACACTATTTAAACCTTTTTTAAAAGATCATTGCTTTTACAAACAATTTCTCTTTGCTACTCGTAGTAATACTTTCACTACTAGATTTATGCAATTATATTGCAGTCTACTATCGCAATTATAAACTGGAATTAAAACGTATTTTAACTAAGTTATACCAATTTTGTATGAAGATGTATAGAAAGAACCCCTCCCAACCTCACCAAAGTATCAAGGAGGTTGGGAAGGGTCAAAATAATGTGCAGCTTCACAGAGAATTGATATTATTATAAATAGCTGCAAGTTTCATCCTTTAGGAGTAGTAATTAAACTCATGCTTCATTGAAAATAAATACTTGTCAATTTAGCAACAATAATCGTAATCGATCACGGGGCGATCGCAAGTTACAAAACAACGCAACGATCCAGCATCCAGCCTTCATTTTTAATCAAACCAAGCACCTATAATCGGTAGTATTTTGAACAACTATGGGTATGAGTATCATCTCAACAGAAAACCGAGTTAAGCTTAAAAGCTTTATTAGATAAAGATTCTCCTGATAACCAAGGTGATTGACGCTCTGCTGATCGTCAAGTCACTGCTCAACGATAAAATAAGGGTTTCAGATTCTAAAAATGCTTGTATTGCTTATGTAATATCTCTTAACCCGGTTTTCTGCATGAATACTACTTATACCCCATCTACTACAAGAAGGATTTCGCTCATTTGTGTCAGATTTTATTTAGATTAAGAGTTAGGACATTAAATAAAACAATCTTATCAAAGAGAATATCTGCGACTTTAAGTAGATGCGCTACATAATTAAAATCACTCTTTCTCAATTTCTCACATATCTTTTAATTTTTCTATAAAAAATTAAACACTTGTATTAATCAACAATTTTATTTGTTATGAAACAGTTATTTTCTCTAATTGTTCTTTTCTCAAATCTTTCATTTGAGTAGCAATCATAAATACATACATTAGATCAAAGACAAAAATCGCAGTATATAAAAATACAAACAAGAGCGATCTTCCTTGTATTGGCAAAGAAAGATAGAAACCAAAAGAAGCAAGTAAAGTTCCCATCATCTTAAATAAAGCAATAAATATTGATTGACCTCTGAGAGCGTTGCGTCTGACTAGCATATCAATAAAAAGAATAGACATCATAAGATTTTGTCCAAAAGCTGTATATGCACCACTCCAATCATGAAACTCATAGGTGATAAAAAGTACACAAAAAAAGCTAACAACTAAGGTTAATAAAAATATGGGGAAAAACAGTTTTTTTGGTAAATATCTCAACTCAGATTGTCCAAATTTTAGAAATTCAAACAAGATAATTACATCAAGAAAAAACCATACAATATTGACTTGAAGTTGTGGTGGCTGATGAGGATGAAGGAATGAAAATATAAATTCCCATGAAATATTTGCACATAGAGCAACTAATGGCATTCCATAAGTTTGATCTTCAAAACCACGTTTAATCAATAAAATATAGGTCAGTATCCAGAATACTCCACTGGCAAGAAATAAATTAGTTACCATAAATAATTGTCTCAGAAAAGATCAGAATTATGCTTTTGTAGTCCGTAGAAGTGCGATCGCTCTAAAAGCGAGGCTTATTCTATCGCCCCCTAATGGATTCTCTCTCTTATTGGGGTATGAGTGAATGGCACTAAGAAAAGGGAAAATCGTTGAGGCAGCAGGGGTGCAGAGGAGCAGAGGAGCAGGGGAGAAAAAAGAAGTTTTAGGTATACGAACGGATATTTAGAAATTCACCTCTGCGCCCTTGCGCCCCTGCCCCTCTGCAATCCTTATGCTGCATACTCTTCAGCTTAACTTAGTGCCATTCGGGTATGAGTATGATCGCAACAGAAAACCGAGTTAAGCTTAAAAGCCTTATTAGATAAAGATTTTTCTGATAACCAAGGCGATTTACGCTCTGCTGATCGTCGAGTCACTGCTCAACGATAAAATAAGGGTTTCAGCTTCTAAAAATCCTTGTATTGCTTATGTAATATATCTTAACCCGGTTTTCTACGTGAATGCTACTCATACCCCAACATGAGCCGAGGCTAATCGACAATTTTGCATTCCTGCTCCATAAAACGCAGAAACCTTTTCTCAAACTCAGTCAAATACGGGCGTTTAAATTCTCCCAAACACTTCAAAACTCCCTCTGCTGCTGCTTCTAGCTTGCCAATGTCCCGTAGCCTACTGATGCGAGGCGTAGCCCGCCGCAGGCATCGCTTTCTTGGTTAATTTCTCAAAAGAGTTATATTGCGAAATTACTTTGACTACTTTTTGTGTCGTATTTAATCAACTTATACAATTCAACCATCAATCAGACTATTGTATATACTCGATTTCAAACGTCTGGTTGTTACATTGACGATGATGTCAGAGAAATCAAAATTTTAAATAACTCAATAAAGTTCTTAAAAGCAGCTATCTAATATTAAGTAAATTGGGAAGAAAAATATTATCCAATTTGCATATTTAAAAGTTGACTATTTTGTCAATTTGCAAGTTCTAAATGCTTAACCAGAGAATGAACAATGCCTACACAACCAACTTATCCAGGCGTTTACATAGAAGAAATTCCTAGTGGTGTACGCACGATTACAGGCGTATCTACCTCTATTACTGCTTTTATTGGTCGTTCTTTACGCGGCCCTGTAAACGAGCCGATTACTATCAATAGTTATGGCGACTTTGAACGCATTTTTGGAGGATTGTGGCTAAATAGTACCCTTGGCTATGCTGTACGAGACTTTTATCTCAACGGTGGTAGCCAAGCAATCATCGTCCGACTCACTCACTCCAAGTCTAAGCCGGCAGAAGGTGAAGCTCCAGCACAAGCTGAACCCACAGCTAAGAAGGCACAATTAAATGTTAATAGTCTCAACTTAGAAGCAGCAAATGAAGGCAACTGGGGAAATGCTTTAAAAGTGCGGATTGAATACGTAGATACTAATGTAATACGTGACGCAGAGGCAAAAAAACTATTCAACATTACAGTTCTGGATAATAGTACAGGTCAGCAGGAAGTATTTCGGAATGTATCGGTGCTTCCGAATCACCCGAGACGAGTAGATAAAGTCTTGTCAAACGAGTCTTATTTAGTTCGATTTAGAAATGAGCCTCTGCCAACAGAAAGACCCTCTGCTCATGCCCAACCAGCATCGGATAAAAAGTTGTGGGGTGATAACGATACAAACACCAAAGCTGAAGAAAATAGCGGTGCAGATGGTGATGATCTAGATGTGAACGACTTCACTGGGTCAAATAAAGAAGGAAATAAAGAAGGTCTTTATGCTTTAAATAAAGCCGACCTTTTTAATATCCTTTGTATTCCACCCTATAAAGCCGACAACAATATAGATTATGACTCTTTAGTAGATTCATCTGCTGAATTTTGTAGAGATCGCCGCGCATTTTTTATCATTGATCCTCCTAGCAATTGGACTAATAAGGATGCAGCAAAGAATGATCTTCAGAACATTGGTGAACCGACTAGTTATGCTGCTGTTTTCTTTCCCAGAATCAAACAGCCAAATCCCTTGCGAGATAATCAAATAGAAGAATTTGTTCCTTGTGGTGCGATCGCGGGTGTATTTGCTCGTACTGATGTTCAACGTGGTGTGTGGAAAGCTCCAGCAGGTACAGAAGCAACATTGACGGGTGTACCACAATTGAGTGTACCTCTAACAGATCCAGAAAATGGGGAATTGAATCCTCTGGGAATCAATTGTTTACGAACTCTACCAGCTTTTGGTCGTGTGATTTGGGGAGCGCGGACGCGACGTGGGGATGACCGTCTTACCGATGATTGGAAGTATATTCCGGTTCGCCGTTTTGCACTTTTCTTGGAAGAAAGCCTTTATCGCGGTACGCAATGGGTTGTCTTTGAGCCAAATGACGAGCCATTGTGGGCACAAATTCGTTTGAATCTTGGCGCTTTTATGCATACTCTCTTCCTTCAAGGAGCTTTTCAAGGTCGTAAGCCGGAAGATGCTTACTTTGTGAAGTGCGATAAGGAAACAACAATCCAAAATGATATTAACTTAGGAATTGTCAATATCATTGTTGGTTTTGCTCCTCTCAAACCTGCTGAATTTGTCATTCTCAAGATTCAGCAAATAGCCGGACAAATAGCAGTTTAAGGAGAAATATATGCCTTCTATTTCAGGTAAGCGTTTTGACCCCTACAAAAACTTTAAGTTTGTTGTAAGAATCAATGGTAAGGAAGTGCTTGGAGTAAGTAAAGTCAGCAGTCTAAAGCGAACCACTGAGGTAATAGAACACCGCACAGGTGGCGACCCTAGCACTGTCTATAAGTCTCCAGGACAAAGTAAGTATGATGCTATTACCTTAGAACGAGGTATTACTAAAGATCCTGACTTTGAAAAATGGGTAAACAAAGTCTGGGCGCTTGGTGGTAGTCCAGAAGTGTCTCTAGCAGATTTCCGTCAAGATATCATCATTGAGGTTCGTGATGAAGCTGGTAAGCCAGCAACTTCATATAACGTTTTTGGTTGCTGGGTTTCGGAATATCAAGCTTTACCAGACCTGGATGCGAGTGCTAATGCTGTCGCTATCGAGTACATAAAGATAGAAAACGAAGGTTGGGAACGGGCTTCATGATTAACTAAGCCGAGTTAATCATGATTTAGTTGTCAACCAGCAGGAAATTAATTATGCGATCGCTATCAGCCTCGGAACTGTTAAATATCTGGGAATGGGGACGTAATCAGCCATCTTGGTCTAAAGCAATCAAACTACTAGCTAGTGCTTGCTCTGAAACCTCCATAGATATGCTTACCCAACTCAGTCTCGGTCAGCGCGATGCCATGCTGCTGACATTGCGAGAGTGGACATTTGGTTCCCACCTGGTTAGTCAAGTGACTTGTCCAAACTGTGGTGAAGTCTTGGAACTTAATTTTGATGTTGCAGATATGCGTATAGCGTCACTGTCACTTGAACCAGTAGAGAAATATTGTCTTGAACTTGCTGATTATGAGGTGAGTTTTCGTCTACCAAACAGTTTAGATATGATAGCGATCGCTGAACATACACAGCCAGAGATTGCCCAAGAAGTTTTATTGGAACGATGTATTTTAGGAGCCGTGAGTGACGGTGAATATCTGCCGTTTCAGCAATTGCCATCTGATGTGACCAATGCAATTATTACCCAGATGGCTCTGGTTGATCCTCAAGCAAATGTACCAATCGATATCTCCTGTTCCACTTGCAACCACCAATGGCAATCATTGTTTGACATTGTGTCGTTCTTCTGGGCTGAGATTCACACTTGGGCATTTCGAGTTTTGCGAGAGGTACATACTTTGGCTGTTACTTACGGTTGGCGTGAAGCTGATATTTTGGCGATGAGTCCCAGACGGCGGCAATTGTATTTAGAAATGGTGGCGGGCTGATGAGCAATTATCTTTACCAGTTAGTAGCTAAAAGCTTTAACTTGATTGATACAATTCAACCTTTTGTATTATCAGTCTTTGAACCGTTACCAGAGTCTACACTTGACTGGGAGCCATCGATGACCACAGAAGAGACTGAGTTGGAAACGACATCCGAAGCAGAGAAATTTCCCAACTTTGAGAGTGTACAGTCTTTGGAGTCGCGATCGCCTGCAACAACAGGGCAAATATTTGAAGAGATAACCAACAGGCTCTCAACTAATTTAACTTCAACACCTGTTTACTCTTCCCGACAAATACCAGAATTAACTCTTGATTTGGCAGATAAGCCTAACTTTGAATTATCTCTCGGTGAGCTTTTCCCAGAGTCAGTACTGAGTCAAATCACCACTGACAATCTGCTGCTGACTCCAAACCCAGAGCTAGAAACAAACAATCCTCCACTAATTACTAGTTCTACTCGATTAGCATACAAACAACTAACGGAAATTGATTCAGTTGTTTCTTCCGTTCAATCATCAGAACTGAGAAATCGGAAACAATTTCTAACTCAACCTTTTTCAGAATCAGAAATGATTTCACCCGCTACAAATCAAGTAGCATCTTCTCCCAACTCAGATCCGTTGAAGCCTCCACCTGTAGCAAAAACAAAGCCTTCTCTATCGAGTTGTGTCGTTTCTGTACTCACCACAAAATCAAATACTTCTCTCTTAAACTCAATCGATCACCAAAGTCAGCCTCAACCTAAATTTTTATCTGAACAACTAATTGAATTTAATGGTTTAGCTTTATCTTTGCAATCATTATCAAATACTTCTCTCTCAAACCCAATTGATCAGCAGAGTCAGCCTCAACCTAAATCTTTATCTGAACAACCAATTGAAATTAATCGTTTAGCTTTATCTTTACAGTCACCTTTAAAACCAGACTTGCAAATATATTTTGACGAAAATTTAACAGTTCCATTCGTTCCTAAAGAGAAAACATTTTTGCAGCCAAGTCTAAATAATACAATTTTCAGGACTGCGATCGCCAAAGAAAATAATGCTCCTGTCTCAAGGTTAGTTGTTGAAAAATTGGGAGAACTTACAACTCAATTATTCAATAACCAACCACTTGAAATTAATCGAGTAGCTTCTCTTTATACCTCACCATCTGACTTTTCACATTATATGGACAAGTCAACACGAAACCTAATCCCCGATCAAGCTTTTCTACTAGGGAATGGGGAGAATTTAAAGCCTCTTGAGTTGCAGAAGAGAGGTTTGGAGAGCGAAAAGTTTGAGCGGAGGTTTCCGGCGATGCCGGAGCCAATGCTAGGGGCGAGCAAAGCTTTTCAAGAGAGAAGTTTTGCAGAACCCGTGAAAAGTCATACTTCACCACAGTTAGAAAGTTTTGAACTATCTCCCGTTCAACTTCAATCAGAAGCAACAGCGATGTCTACGACCAACTTTGCCAGCGCATCTGATATTGCTCAAGTATTGCCTTTAACACCTGCGCTAGCAGTAGAAACTATTACTCCCACCTCAAATACGGCAATTCAGCTACAGGAACAACTTGTGAATGAATTGCCACAACAGCAACCATTACAAATAACTGGGAATATTTCATCTCCTCCAGTGCAAAAGTTGATTAGTTCAGAAATATTATCCAGTCAGATTTTAGAAGAACCAACAGCGATGTCTACAACGGGCTTTGCCAACGCACAGAGTCCAGATTCGCTACAAGCGATCGCACCGATTATTGACAGGACATTATCGAATTCACACAAACAAACGTTAACACCCACAATTGACAGAGAAACAAACGTTAGACTACCACATTCTAAAGTTGCGTCTGATCTGCCAGAAATTCCCCAGAAGTTTCTTCACAAAAACGTTTTATCAATCCAGTCACTTCTAACAGCTGCATCTCCCGAACTATCTTCGCTTCAGACAAACAGTTCTACTGCATCATTCGGAGATAATTTACCATCATTTATCACTTCCCAACCTGCAACTCAACTAGCTGCTATTCATTCAGATATAATACCAGCGCCAATTCCTGCTTCACATCCTTCGACTGCCGGAACTGACATACAACCGCAAGTCAGAAAAGCTGACTCTCACTTGTCTGATTTTCGCAGAAATGAAGCTTCTATTCAGGAAGTTGGCTCACAAAACCATAATACGAAGAGGCAGGGGGAAGGGGGCAGGGAGCGGGGAGAAATGACCCCTGACTCCTGTGGTGGAGCGGAGCGGAACATGGGTCTAACTTCCCCACTTCTGTTAAGTGGTTCTCGTACCCTTCGGGAAGCTAGTGCAACAGTTGGAGTCGAATCCCCATCTGAACTATCTCCCCTGCTCCCTGCCCCCTGCTCCCTTGCCTCTTTTTCAAGACCGCTTTCTGGGTCAATCAATGACATGACTGTAAAAAGGTTGTCAGTCATTGCAGCTAGTAGCAAAGAAGACCAAAAGCGATACTCAGAGCATTTGGAAACACCGCCTGTTATTCAAGTAACAATTGGTCGGTTAGAAGTTCGTAGCACAGCCCCAGTACCTCCTCTACCTCGACCAAAGCCCCGTTCAGCAACGTCTGTGATGAGTTTGAATGAGTACTTGCAGCGACGTGGGGGAGGTAAACGATGAGCAATGCCTTAGCCATAGCTGCTGTCACGATCACATTGCGTCACTTGTTACAGCAAAGGTTTGATACTGAGAGTTCTGGTAGAATCACTGTGACGACACGGCCATTAGATAAAGTGGGAGATCATACTGTTAGTAGTGGTGATCAAGTTAATCTGTTTCTCTACGATACTCAGATCAATGCGGCTTGGCGGAATATGGATATTCCTTCTCAAGTGAAGCCTGGTGAAACAGGACAGCAGCTTTTACCGTTAAACCTCTACTACCTACTGACTGCTTACGCCCAGAATGATGACTTCCCAGAACCCACAAGTCATCGGCTATTAGGTGTGGCTATGAGTGTTTTTAACGATCATCCTATAATTACTTCTGCTGATATTACAGCAGCCTTGCCTATTACCAATCCTCCAGAGTATGACCTTGATCAACAGGAGGAACAGGTGCGAATTGTTTATCAACCGTTATCTGTGGAAGAAGTATTTAATCTGTGGTCAACTTTTCAAGCTCCCTATCGGGTTTCAGCTGCTTATGAGGTGTCAGTGGTGCTGATTGAAAGTAGGCAGCCTGCAAAAACTCCACTACCGATTATTAAACGTCAATCTGACGATCGCGGGCCAATTGTTCAGTCAGATTTGTCGTCGCCCTTACCCACATTAGTTTCTATCCAATTGCCTAACCAGCAAGCTAGCGCCAGATTGGGTGATATTCTGATTCTTAATGGTTTTCACTTAGACGCTGAAAATGTAGTTATATATTTTACAAATATTCGTTTAGAAATTTCTCTGGAAGTGCCACCAATAGCTACGAGAACGGCAACAGATATTAGAGTTCAATTACCTGATGAGCCTGTAAACTGGGCGGCGGGTTTTTATACCGTGGTAGTGGGAGTAACGCGGACTGGCGAACCAAGTCGGACTACCAATGAATTATCTTTTGCCTTAGCACCAAAAATCTTAGATATTATACCACGACAGGCAACACCAGACGCTAATGGCGAAGTAACCCTCACTTTGATTTTAAGCCCCCAAGTGCAACCAAGACAAAGGGTTGCATTATTGTTAGGCGATCGCGAAGTTCTGGCTCAACCACATCCAACTCAAACAGATAGGCTGGAGTTTCGGATTGTAGGTATTACACCGGGTGAGTATTTTGTGCGGGTGCGGATTGATGGAGTAGATAGCTTGCTGGTAGATCGCACAGTGACACCGCCTGTTTTCGACCAAAATCAAAAGGTGGTGATTTTATGAGCAACCTTGATTCCTGGATGCCAAACAACGAAGAATATTTAGCGAAGGCACTGGCTTGGTTACGCTGGCGTTTACGTAAGTTTGCACAGTTACCTGATACTGAGATAGCTGAGGTTACAGAAAAGCCAACGGCTGAGGGGATGAATCCACTCCCGGCGCTGATTCTGTTGAGCCAGAAGTTAGGTCTGTCTGATTTTGAACAAGAGATTTTGCTGTTATGCGTTGCAATGGAATTAGATCCAGGTATGGCGCGTCTTTGTGCTAGAGCTTTCGATAATGCTCACCAGCCTTACCCTACCTTTGCCTTGGCTTTATCCTTATTCGATGAACCTGCCTGGGATGCCCTTTCTTGGGAACGACCTTTGCGTTACTGGCGATTGATTGAAATTCATCAGTCGGGAGTTCAACCGCTTACTAGCAGTGGTTTACGGGTAGATGAACGTATATTAAATTATATCAAAGGATTAAATTCTTTAGGCGATCGCTTGGCATCATTAGTAATGCCACTAGAAACAGAACAATGGGATGTAAAATTACCGCCATCTCAAAATTTTGTTGTCGAAACCATTATTCAACAACTGCGGCAAACGCAGAGAGAACAACGTTTACCAGTTATTCAGCTAGTAGGGGCAGATTCCCTCAGCAAGCAACTAATAGCCCAACAAGTAGCAGCCCAACTAGATAGGTATGTCTATCGTTTACCAGTGGAACTATTGCCAACTCAGGCGGGAGAGTTAGAGACAGTTGCCCGTTTGTGGCATCGTGAAAGCTTGCTATTGCCCCTTGCCCTGTATTTAGATGCCCAAGAGCTTGATGATAAACCTACTACAGAAGGACAAGCACTTCCCTTGCATCGGTTTCTTACCCGCAGTGGTGGTCTAATTTTCCTTAGCACTCGTGAAATTAGGCAAAACTTGGGTCAGTCCACAATTGTTGTAGATGTTGAAAAGCCAACACCCACGGAACAAAAAGCAACTTGGAGCCAAGCATTAGGAACCGTGGCAGATATTAGTCCGCGACTCTTGACTGGTCAGTTTAACCTCAATTTAGTCACAATTGAGCAGATTGCCCAGCAAGTGCTAGCTGAAACACCCAATCCTGAAATCCCAAATCGTTTGTGGTCAGCTTGTCTTGGTAATACTCGTCCGCAGTTGGATACTTTAGCTCAACGCCTCGACCTGAAAGCAACTTGGGATGATATTGTTCTAGCACCAGAAGAGACAAACTTGCTGCATCAAATTGCTGACCAGATCCGCCAGCGCAGTCAAGTTTATCAAAATTGGGGTTTTGACAAGCGGATGAATCGCGGAATGGGCATCAGCGCCTTGTTTGCGGGGGAAAGCGGCACGGGGAAGACGATGGCAGCAGAGGTGATTGCTAATGATTTGCAACTCAATCTCTATCGGATTGACCTGTCATCTGTGGTCAATAAATATATCGGAGAAACGGAGAAAAATCTGCGTCGTTTATTTGATGCGGCGGAAGATGGCGGCGCGATTCTGTTTTTTGATGAAGCAGATGCTTTATTTGGCAAACGTTCTGAGGTGAGAGATAGTCATGACCGCCACGCGAATATTGAGGTGAATTACCTATTGCAGAGGTTGGAGGCGTATCGCGGTTTGGCGATTTTGGCAACTAATCTTAAGAGTTCGCTGGATCATGCCTTTATGCGCCGCTTGCGCTTTATTGTTAATTTTTCCTTTCCTGGCGTTGCGGAACGTCAGGTGATGTGGGAGAAGGTGTTTCCACCAGAGACACCAACTGAGGATTTAGATTTTCGCCGCTTGGCGCGTCTGAATTTGACAGGTGCGAATATCCAAAATGTGGCGTTGAATGCAGCTTTTTTGGCGGCGCAAGCGGGTACACCTGTGACAATAGCGTTGGTGTTAGCAGCAGTGCGGACAGAGTTTCGCAAATTAGATCGACCTGTGAATGAGGCGGATTTTCGGGTTTCAGTGCTTACGGGGGTAACGGTATGAATATCAATATTGATATAGAAAAGCTGGTTTTAGAGGGAATGTCTATTTCTCCCAGCCAGGGGCGGAAGTTGCAAGGGTTGGTGGAGACTGAATTGGCGCGATTGCTGAGAACAGAAGGTGTACCACATAACTGGGCTTCAGGTGGGGTGGTGTCTCATGTACCTAGTGGTGCGATTCAAGTAAAGCCTGGATCTAATCCTACCCAAATGGCGCAACAAATTGCACAAACAGTATATCGAGGAATGAAACCATGATTAGTAAAAGAATGGCACAAAGCGATCGGCAGCAAAAAAGTGATAAACCCCAAGAAAGTGGAATTTTACAGCGTGCTGCTGTTCGTTCGGTTTCCGACGTTGGGATGCAATCAACAGACAATCAAAAAGACCTGGCATTAAGTAATTCGGCTTTTTCCAAAGACTTTAGCCGAGTGCCTATTAGCATGACTAAACCGCCGCAGATTATGGCGAAGCTGACGATTGGTGCAGTGGGGGATAAATACGAACAGGAAGCGGATAGAGTAGCGGTACAGGTGGTGCAGCGAATAAATGCACCTGCATCTTTGCAGTCAGGTGAAGATGAAACTGTTCAGCGAGAGGAGATGGAGACAGAAGATAACGAAGCAAGACTGATGCGATCGCCAATATTACAGCGTAGGTCTAGTGATGGTAGGAAGGCTGCTACACCAAATCTGGAAGCCTCCATCAACCGAGCAAGGAGTGGCGGACAGTCGATGGCGAACAATATTCGGCAACCTATGGAAAAGGCGTTTGGGGCTGACTTCAGTGGGGTGAAGGTTCATACTGATGCCCACTCTGATCAATTGAATCAATCAATTCAGGCTCGTGCTTTCACAACGGGACAAAATGTGTTCTTTCGGCAGGGGGAATATAATCCTGGAAGTCGGGGGGGGCAGGAGTTGATTGCCCATGAGTTGACCCATGTGATGCAGCAAAATGGTGGGGCTGTGCAGAGAACACCTCGATATCTATTGCAGCACCAGCAATACCAAGTCACCGAAACAACATCTGCATCAGAGGGGGATCGCGCGATCCAAGGGAGTGGAGAAATGACAGGGAATCGCCACGACTCAAACCGAGATAGAATTTCGATCATTGAAGGGTTAACAATCCAGAGATTGGCTCTTCAATATGGAACAAAGCCACCTATTCCAGAGGATGCGACGAAGATAGCAGAAGTTCAAGATAAAAAGCGTATCAAAGTTATACCAGTACAGATGATTTCTAATCAAGGAACAATCAATATAGCAATTGATATTTACGACAAAATGAAAGATAAGGAAGAGATATTTTTGGTCGCTCATGGGCGGCCAGCTCTCGGCAATGAACCTGCGATGCTGGAATTTGGGGAGGGAAATAAGACGCTATCGAGCGAGCGAGTTGCTGACATAATCCGGACAATAGTTGAGCAACTGAAGACATATTCAAAGACAATAGGAAGAGTAAAAATTGAAGCATGTATGTCGTCCCTGAGTCGGAAAACCAGTGGTTCATTTTTTGATAATAAGCCTTCCTTGATCGAGAACATCAAGAACAGCCTAAAGAGCAAATATAATGTTAATGAGATTATTCTTTCGGGTAATCTAGGTTTCTCTGCTGGGCTGGAGAGCGACGAGAAGGGAGTGGAGGTCACACCTCCGTTGGAAACCAACGTCGGCTTGCTGGAAGTCCTTGCTGTAGACATAGAGAAAGCAATAAAGGAAAAAGTTCCGGTTGATTCAAAGGTTAAAGATGCCTTGAACATATTACAGACTAGCAAGAGTTGGATTACAAAATATGAAAGCCAACAAACGCCAGAGCGATCTGAGAATTTGAAAGAGCTAATTGGCTCAAGTACAGTACTAGAATATCTGACGAAAGGGTTTAATCTGATGAGCAACAACAGTATTCCAGACTCTAGTTTCTTTTCTTTACTTTCAATACTTACGTCACATGCAAAGCAAGGGGCGCAATCAGTCGTGGTCGGATAAAAGGCGAGATATTCTACAAAGACTTTAATTTTCTCACAAATAAACAAATGCCTGACTTTATTCTGATTACTGGCGATCGCGTCATATTCAACCCCACCTTTGGAAAAGCAATAGTTGTAGTACGTCCTGGCATCTTAACTGGTACTGGCAGAGCAACAGTTAATAAAAAGACTATTTGCATTGATGGTGACGATAAAAAAGTTTTGGTTCCTGGTTGTTCTTATACGAGTCCGCCGAATGTCACTCCCGGTACAGGAATACTTTCTATTCAATCTTTAGCCATCAATCAAAGAGCCAGAAGAGTTAAATCTAGGCGAAAAGCAGTATTGCTCAAAGGTAGTATCTTCACGGCGAAATTTCAAGTTATCGTGCCAGCCCAAGTACCGCCAACACCAGTATCGCCACCGATACCAGACCCAATTCCCGTATATATTGGCACGGGATTTTTTACTACTACAAATATGAAGGTAAAAGGTACTTGAAAAAGTTATTAGAAACGCAATGCTTTATAATTCGTAATTCGTAATTAATAAATGTGAAATTTTCAGGGTTTGAATCTGTTGTTGAATTTTAAAGAATTGGTATTAGTACCAGAAAACACAAATGATTTAGGAATAATTTTATGTCCAGCTTTCCCGGTGCGCCACGCTTATTAAAAGGAACGATCGCCATCCTTGATGCTGTCACCTTTTTCCCCAAAGGAGTGATTGTATTGCAATACAATCCCGAAACACTCAGACGCACTTTACAGGTACGAGGTGCCGGTTCAGAAGGAGGCGATCGCTTAGAAGCTTTGCGTCTAGTTGCACCACCGATGGAGACAATTCAACTAGAGGCTGAAATTGATGCTACAGACCAATTAGAGTTTCCCGCAAAAAACCCAGTAACGGTGTTAAGTGGTATATACCCCCAATTAGCAGCCCTAGAAACCCTTATCTATCCTAAAAGCAGCCAGATCCAAAAAAACAATAAACTCGCCCGTACAGGTATTTTAGAAATATTACCGATTGAGGCTGATCTAACTGTATTTATATGGGGCAAAAATCGTGTTATGCCAGTACGCCTATCTGAGTTGAGCATTACCGAAGAAGCATTTGACCCCAGGCTAAATCCCATTCGTGCCAAAGTCAATTTAGGTATGCAAGTATTAAGCACAAATGATTTGAGATTTGATCATAAAGGCAGCAGTTTATTCAGGGTTTATCAGAAACAAAAAGAGGTTTTCGCTAAGATAAATTTGGGACTAACTGCTATCAAGACAGTTGCCTCTTTTTTATGAATTTGCCTATTTACGATCATTGCTTTTTTAATATACAAGTTTCTCAATCATCACTAAGTCAAATAAAATTTTATTTGTAACCTAAAAAGGAGTAAAATGTTTCCTATAAGTAGCCGTTACCACGATGTAGAAATTGCTACCTGGCAAACAGCATCAAATCAAACTATCGGTTATCTCCGGCGCAGATTTTTACCATCATCACAAAGGTTTGAAATTATTGAAGAACATCTAGTCAGCGAAGGCGATCGCCTAGATAATATCACTGCAAATTATCTTAATAACCCGGAACTTTTCTGGCATTTATGCGATGCCAACAACGCCCTGCACCCTGATGAATTGACTGCCCAAATTGGTCGGCGACTGCGTATTCCTCTCACCTAAAAAGTTAACTTATGCCTGACTCCGATATTCGCATAAAACTCATGATTGGTCGCCCTCTTTTACCAAAACCCGCTCCTTATGAAGTAGTGGACGCGCTGATTGACTTAGAAGTGACTCAGCAAGATCGCGATCGCAGTGCTTTTCAAATGACCTTTAGTCTTAGTAAAGAATTAAAAAAACCTTCAGATTATTGGTTACTACAAGAAGGCATTTTAAACCCTCCCAACCGAATTATCATTCAGGTCATAGTTAATGTAAAAGTCGGTGTAACTCGCAGTCTGCAACAACCTATATTAATTGACGGCATTATTACTAATCATCAAGTTATACCCAATAATAAACCAGGTGAATCAAAACTCATAATTACTGGGGAAGATATCAGCGTTATGCTCGACCTCGAAGACAAAAACGAAACTTACCTCAACTCATCTGATTCTACAATTGTTACTAAATTATTAAAAGCTTATAGCAAATATGGGCTGAAAACTGACGTAAAAAATACCAGCTATTTTACACAAAAAAAAGAAGAACAAATTACCACACAGCAAAGTACAGACTTACAATTTATTCAGAAATTAGCTCTACGTAATAGTTTTATTTTTGAAATCAAACCCGATAAAACTCCTGGTAGAAATATTGCTTATTGGGGTGAAGAAAAACAGAAAATTACTCCTTATCAACCAGCATTGTCAATGAATATGGGCGCATTTACTAATGTAGACTCGCCTATAAATTTCAATTTTAATGCTCTGCAAGCTATTAAACCTGAAGCATCAATTTCCGATGAAAAAAGTGGGGCATCAATTTCGATTCGGGTTCCTAAATCGCCCGGTCAAGCCTTAGCCAGCAAGCCTGCTAAATCCTTACGGACAGAAGTGCTACGCTGCACCAACAAACTCGAAAAAATCCTAGCCGAAAAGGAAACAGAATCATTTGCTAGCCGTTCGCGGGAAAATGCCGTAACTGCTACTGGGGAAGTAGATACTGTTCGCTACGGTTATGTTTTGGAAGTCCGTCAATTGGTGGGGGTAAGGGGGGTGGGGAAAAGTTACGGCGGTTATTACTACGTCAAACAGGTAACGCATCGCATCAAACGTGGTGAATATAAACAAAGTTTCACCTTGATACGGGAAGGACAAGGTTCAACAGTTCAGAGGTTAGAAATATGAACCAACAAGAACTTGCTACTTGTGGAAGTATAAATCAACAAAGACCTTCTTTTTATGGCAAATACCGAGGCGTAGTATCTGACAATAACGACCCGTGGAAAATCGGTCGTATCCAGGCAAAAGTTGAAGAAATTTTTGGCAATAAGCCTAGCGGTTGGGCATTACCTTGCGTTCCCTATGCAGGTAAAGGAGTTGGCTTATTTCTCATGCCACCCAAAGGTGCTTTAGTATGGATTGAATTTGAAAACGGAGATCCAGATTACCCTATTTGGAGTGGCTGCTTTTGGGCAGATGAAAAGGTTGTCCCAGATATAGTACCAGCTACTCCTTATGACCCCGACATTAAGGTACTTAAAACCGATATCGGCAAGATTGAGATCAACGATAAATCAGGTAAGGAAAGCATCACGATTGAAGCCAAAATCAAAAGGAAAACTATACATATAGTAATGGATGCTTCGGGAATTGAAATCAGCAATGGAGAGGGTGCCACTGTGAAGCTAAATGGTTCGGTAATTGAAATCGACAATGGAAAGAGTGCCACTGTGAAGCTGAATCGTAGGACAGTATCGATTAACGGCATTGATTTGGAGGTAACTTGATGCCAGAATATCTCGTAAATCTGCCCAGGCACAGGAATGTCATCAACATCGATTTTCCTTTCCACTTTGACAGATACCATCGCACTGCCAGTACCAGCGATGCAAGCCATATCCGCGACTTAATTGAACAACTACTGTTTACTACTCCCGGCGAACGAGTCAACCGCCCAGATTTTGGCTGTGGTGTATTGTCTTTGATTTTTGCACCCAATAGCCCGGAATTAGCAACAGCTATGCAAATTACTATTCAAGCATCTATTGAGCATTGGTTGAGTGATTTAATCGATCTGCAAACGCTGGAAGTAACTAGCGTTGATGCTAGCCTTTATATAGTGGTGGAGTATTTTGTGCAAAGCAGTGGTGAGTCACAAACAGCTACTTTTAGGACGACGATGCCATGAACAGCCACACCTCCATTTGCCAAAATGAACAGCGCCGCTTAGAAATCCGCAGGCAAAGAAAAAACGGGTTAGATTATGTAGAAGTTAGCGATGATTTGCGATCGCTATATGTCTACTTTTTAGGTTCAGTACCAGAAGACTTAAGAAAAGAAAATCTACGTATTGAAGGTGGTCAACGCATCCGCAATCTTCATGTAACTAGTTTAGAGGTAGAAAGTTCCCAAAATTATGAGGGTTACTTAATAGTTAATCTTAACCAACTAGGCGATTTTTCCCTCTACACTTTGCGCTTGGTGTCATTGGATGAACATGGCAAACCCACAAATCAACCATATCCCAATTTTGACCCGCGCTACTCCCAAGTCCAATTTCAATTCCGAGATATTAACTGTCACAGCGACATAGATTGCTTGCAAGAGCAAACTTGTCCCCCACAGCAACTAGTTGAACCAGCTATCAACTATCTCGCTAAGGATTATGCAAGTTTTCGCCACTTGATTTTAGACCGCCTATCCCTGGTGATGCCGGATTGGGAAGAACGCCATGCTCCCGATTTGGGTATTACTCTAGTGGAAGTTCTCGCTTATGTTGGCGATTATCTCAGCTATTATCAGGACGCTGTAGCCACCGAAGCTTATCTAGAAACTGCCCGCCAACGGATTTCTGTTCGCCGTCATGCCCGTCTAATCGATTATCCCATGCATGAGGGCTGTAATGCACGTACTTGGTTGTGGCTGGAGACAAGTGTTGATATTTCCCTAAAAGAAAAAAATTTTTACTTTATTAATCGTTATAAAAATGCGCCTCGTCTTGGCACTATCCTAGAAGATAATCGTGACTTAGATGATGTTCGTCTTAGTAGTTATCAAGTCTTTGAACCGCTAACGCCCCTACCGATACATCTTTATATAGCTCACAACCAAATCCTATTTTATACTTGGGGCGATCGCTCCTGCTGTCTTTCCCGTGGTTCTACAACCGCTACATTATTAGATGAGTTTATACATCCCACACAATCAGAGAACGCAAATTCCCCAGTTCTTGAACACCAGCGAAAACTGCACCTGAAAATTGGTGACATTCTGATTTTTGAAGAAATTAAAGGCCCCAAAACAGGCATCTCAGAAGATGCTGATATGAATAATCGCCACGCAGTACGCCTGACAAATGTCAAGGCAATTGTAGACGAACTTTACAATCAGCCAATTGTAGAAATCGAATGGACAGAAGAGGATGCGTTACCTTTTCCCCTTTGTATTTCCGCAATAGTACCACCAGAGTGTCAGCTAGCTGATATTAGTGTTGCCAGAGGTAATGTGATTCTAGTGGATCATGGTCGCACTATTGATCGGGAAGATTTGGGAACTGTACCGGGAAAAGAGGTGATCCAACAGTGCCAAGAGGAAGGCGAATCTGTAGAAATTTTAGTTAAAAGCGATCGCTTCCGTCCACGATTGCAAAAAACGCCTTTAACTTTCAGCCAACCTCTTTCGATAAAAAATCTGACCCAAGACTCTGCTAAGAGTTTGCTAATTCAAGATCCCCATCAAGCAAAACCCTATATCCAACTAAATAATTCTACTTGGACTCCCCAGTACGACCTTATAGATAGCAACAGCGAAGATCAACATTTTGTTGTGGAAATGGACAATGACGGACAAGCAAACTTGCGCTTTGGGGACGGTGAATTAGGAATCAGACCAGAAGCCAATACTCACTTCCAGGCAACTTACCGAGTAGGTAACGGACTTGTAGGTAATATTGGTGCTGAAGCGATTTCTTATATTGTTTTTCACAATATTTTTAATAGTGGTTCGACATTGCAGCCACACCAGCCGTTCGCCGCTAAAAGTGGAACAGCACCCGAATCTCTATCTCACGTAAAATTATATGCACCGCACCTATCTCACGAAAAATTAGAACGTGCCATTACTGCTGATGACTACGCACAATTGGTGATGGAACATTTCTCGACAAAAGTGCAACGAGCAGCGGCTACCTTACGCTGGACAGGCTGCTCGTATGAAGTCTGGGTGGCAGTAGATCCCTTCAACCGAGAAGCCGCAGCCGACAAATTACTACCAAATATTGTCGCAGACCTAGAAAATTATCGCCGCATTGGTCATGATGTCATCGTTCAACGAGCAGCATACATCTCTTTGGATATCGCTATGACAGTTCATGTCAAATCTGACTATTTACGCGGTCATGTCAAAACTGCTTTGCTGCATATTTTCAGTAACCGAACTTTACCTGATGGCCGGCGTGGTTTTTTCCATCCCGATAACTTGACTTTTGGACAAGGTATTGCTCTAAGTCAAATAGTTGCGATCGCTTATGCTGTTCCAGGTATAGAAAGTGTCTCTGTTACAAAGTTAGAACGTCTTTTTGAAGGTGACAATCACGAGATTGAAGCAGGTTTTTTACCCATTGGTTCTTGGGAAATTGCCCGACTTGACAACAACCCCAACTTTCCCGAACACGGTAAATTCACACTCGATTTGCGAGGTGGTAGATGAAATTAACTTGTAGCTGTAACTGTCACTCTAATTATAAACCAAGCGATAAATCTAGCTGTGGTTGCTGTGAAGGGGTCGAAATTCTGACTCCAAAATCGGTAGCAAATCAATCTAATTTGTATACCCTAGCTTATCGAGTTGGAACCCATGCCAGCTTTTTAGAAACCATGAAAGCGCGTCTGGGTGACAGCAAGTTTCCCTCACTCAAACATCTGAAAACCCGTGACCCTCAAGACCCATCTTTGGCTCTGCTAGATGCTTGGGCTACTGTAGCAGATGTTCTGACATTTTATCAAGAACGCATAGCCAACGAGGGTTATTTACGCACTGCCATTGAGCGGCGTTCCCTAATGGAATTAGCTCGATTAGTAGACTATGCACATAGTCCCGGTGTCAGCGCCAGCGTTTATTTAGCTTTTACCATAGAAGATGGTTACAACTTGGAAATTCCTGCTGGTTTGAGTAGCCAGAGTTTACCTGATTCCGGTGAATCGCCGGAATTTTTTGAAACATCACAAAAACTGCAAGCCTATGCCCATTTGAATCAAATCAAACCCCGAATCGGCAAAGCGCTGCAAGTTAGTTTAACAACAGCCGCCACCCTTAATCAGCTTTATTTAGATGGTGTAAACACGAATCTTAAACCTAACGATCCACTTTTACTAATTTTTGGTGATACTGAAGCTGAACAAGTTTTGCGTAGAGTTCAGATTATTGAACCTCAACCAGATGAAAACCGTACAAAAGTTACATTCCAAGTACCACCAAAAGTTCCACAACAATTAATTGTTGATGGTTCGTCAGCAAATATAAGAGAACAAAGAATAAAACAAGTAATCAAACCGCCATCTATACAACCTGCGAATGCTCTGGAAATGGAGCGGACAAACCAACAAATCTTCGCTCCTGAAAAAAATGAGATTAATTCACAATTAATTAATACCCTAAACCCTGGTTTCAACACAGCAATACATCAGATTCTAACCAGGGATAAAGTTAATTCTTCTAATCAGTTAAAGCGAATTGAAAGTCTAGGTATAAAAGCTGCACCTTTCGGAAATGACGTACCTTTAAAGCAAGTTTCTGATCAATACGAAGAATGGCAAATTGCAGGCGTACATCAGCCAATATTAAGTTCCACCAATCAAACAAACGTTTCCAGCACACTACCAGCAGAATTACGAAATATTTTAGCATTAGATACCCAATATGATGAGATTGTACCTGGCAGTTGGCTAGCAATAGAACGTGTAGATGATAGTGAAATTAGTGTTTATCAAGTAATAAAAGTTGAAAATATCTCTAAAATTGCATATAACATAGTAGCAAGAATTACACAACTTACTTTAGATAAACCTTGGTTAAAAGAACAGGATACATCTTTAGATGTGATGCGTAAAACCACAGTGTATCTCAAGAGTGATTTAAATTTGGTAGAAAAACCAATTGACCTGAAAGATGTACCAAGTAGTCAAGATTCTCTAGCTGAACAGGTGAAAATTGAACTAGACAATGAAATTGAACTAGACAATCTCTACGAAGGTTTACAACCTGGACGCTGGTTGATTATCTCAGGTGAACGCAGTGATATATCCGATGTCAACGATGTGTGGACTAGCGAAGTTGTCATGCTGTGCAGAGTCAGACAGGATATTAATCAGAATTTGCCCGATGACAAACCCCATACATTCCTAAAATTTGCCAGACCTTTAGCTTATTCTTACAAGCCAGAGACTGTTACTATCTATGGCAACGTAGTCAAAGCCACTCATGGCGAGACACGTACTGAAGTACTGGGAAGTGGCGACGGTACTAAAGCAAATCAACAATTTACACTCTCACAACCGCCCCTAACCTATCTACCAGCACCTATCCCTAGTGGCATTGCTAGCACCTTGGAAGTGTATGTTAATGATGTCCGTTGGCAAGAAGTGGAAAATTTGATCCAGTTAAGTCCAACAGACTATGCTTATGTCACCCAAACAGATAGTCATCACAGCACAACTATTATCTTTGGCAATGGTAAACATGGGGCTAGGTTGCCTAGTGGTACTGAAAATGTCAAAGTAATATACCGCACTGGCATTGGTCAAGCAGGTAATGTTGCAGCAAAAAAAATCACGCAACTAACAATGCAACCTTTAGGTTTGAGTGGTGTACTCAATCCAATAGCAGCAACAGGAGGCGCAGATCCCGAAAGCCATGATGAAATCCGCCGCAATGCACCTCTTGAGGTGATATCTCTCAACCGTGCAGTTTCCGTCCCAGACTATGCGAATTTTGCCCTTACCTTTACCGGAATTGGCAAAGCGAATGCTCAACGTCTTTCAAATGGTTCGCGTCAAATTGTGCATATAACGATCGCTGGGGCTGATGATATCCATATTGATAGAAATTCAGATTTATACCGCAGCTTCGTGCAAGCATTATACCAGTTTGGCGACCCCTATCAACCACTAAAAGTAGAGATACGGGAACTGATGCTGTTAATTATCAGTGCCAATGTGCGGATTTTAGCAAATTATCAATGGGCATCTGTAGCACTGACAATTCGGACTGCTTTGTTCGATAAATTTAGCTTTGAACATCAGGAATTAGGACAAGATGTTGTCCTTAGCAAAGTTATCACCACGATTCAACAAGTACCTGGGGTAAATTACGTGGATGTGGATATTTTGGATAGTGTTTCTGAAACTGAAGCCCAAAATCCAGACAGTTTAAATATAAAACTTCAAGAACTGGGAAAACTGGGCATGACTCGTAGAAATGGACAACCAAAACAATGGATTCCTGTAAACTTGGCTAATTTTGATTCAATAGCTAACCAGCTTATTCCTGCTCAATTAGCTATTCTTAGCCCGAAAGTGCCAGACACACTAATTCTGAAGGAGTTGAAATCATGAACAATTCCCCAGACCGCCTTTATGAACTTTTGCCAGTTGTTTATCGCATACGTGATGCAGAACAAGGCTATTCGCTGCGAGATTTATTACGTGTAATTGCTGAACAGGTAGATGTTGTTGAAGCTGATATTACTCAACTCTACGAAAATTGGTTTATTGAAACTTGTCAGGATTGGGTAGTACCATATATTGGTGATTTAATTGGTTATCAAAGCGTTCACAGTTCTGGTGAGTTGACAAATGCTCTTGCTGATGAGACACAGCAAAACAATAAGATTTTAATCCCCCGTCGTGAAGTTGCCAATACTATTCGCTACCGACGACGCAAGGGAACATTAGCTTTGTTAGAGGTGCTGGCTGATAAAGTAGCTGGCTGGCCGGCACGAGTTGTAGAATTTCATCAGCTACTTAGCAAAACACAGCATATCAATCACCTACATTCGTCAAGCTCAACAACAGTAAATCTGCGTCAGGTCGATGCAGTTGCAAAGTTAAATAGCCCATTTGATGAATTAGCTCATACAGTAGATATCCACCAGATTAGTTCACAGCATCAACCTGGAAAATACAACATTCAAAATGTTGGTCTTTTTGTTTGGCGATTAAAAGCTTATTCGGTGACTCTTGCACCAGCTTTTTGTTTGGAAGAAGTTAACTCTAACTGCTATACCTTCAGTATTACGGGTAACGACATTCCGCTCTATACTCGTCCGCATTTATCCAAAGATGCAACACAAATTGCTCATGAATTAAATTTACCTATTCCCATTCAACGGCAAGTTTTACAAGAAAATAAGAAGGATTATTATGACTCAAATCCAAATCCAGAAAGTTTTACCAAAAGTTTGTCAATCTGGAAAGGTGTTGACTCAAAACCGCATCCAGTCTCTCCAGATAAAATTATTATCGCTGATCTCAGTGATTGGAATTATCAACCAGAGCAAGACCACATAGCAGTTGACCCAGAATTAGGACGGATGATTTTTCCGATACGCCAGTTACCAAAAAATGGTGTTTGGGTTTATTATCATTATGGTTTCAGTGCCGATATTGGTGGTGGCGAATATGACCGAACTTTGTTAGATTCTGCGGCACATTTTTTATTTGATGTTGGTGATATTCAAGAGCCAGCAATTTTTAGCTCACAACAAGATGCTTCTGCATTATCTGAGTTTTTGCGCTTGCAATTTTCCCCCACTACCCAAAGGCTTCTGGATGCCTACACCAGCCCTCCTCCCGAACCAGCTTTAATTACAGCTTTACTCCCAGAGCTAAATCAACTACTTTTGGGTGAAAGCCTTTATGAGGAACAACGTTTTGCATCTATCACCTTGAGTGCAAAAACTAAAAGTTTAGTTCAGCAAAATCTCCAAGGTAAAGAACTGATTCGGTGCAATCGTTTGCTATTAGAAGAAGCTTTTCCATCTCAAATCAGAAAGCATTATGCTTATTACAGCGTCAGTCAAACCTCACAAGAGTGTTATCAAACTATTAGCGAGGCAATCTCACAGTGGCAACGAGACAAACCCCATGATGCTGTAATTGAAATTACCGATAGTGGTGTTTATGTTGAACGAATTAATATTGAACTGGAAAAAAATCAAAGTCTGCAATTACGTGCAGCTAACCACAAGCGTCCAGTGATACGCATTCTAGACTGGAGAACTGCTTTCGGTGATGCTTTAAATGTCACTGTAGAGTCAGGAAGTTGCTTTGTTCTCGATGGCTTGTTGATTATTGGTCGGGGACTACATATAGAAGGTAATCCCAGTCAATTTGCAGATTATCCTACCTCTGTTGTTCAAAATCCAGCTGCGATTATTATCCGTCATTCTACATTAGTGCCGGGTTGGTCATTACATTGCGACTGCCAACCCCGACGTTCCACCGAACCTAGTTTGGAGTTATTTAATATCAATGCGTGCGTAACGATCGCACACAGTATTCTTGGCTCGATTCAGGTCAATCAAAATGAGGTAGAGACTGACCCTTTACCCATACATATTAGCGATAGCATTATAGATGCTACCAGTATTGAAGGTGAAGCGATCGGTGCAGCAGGTTACTCCATAGCTCATGCACGGTTGACTATTGCCCGTTGCACAGTCTTTGGTCAGATTCAAGTACACGCAATTGATTTAGCAGAAAACAGTATTTTTAACGGCATTATATTCGTTGCTCGTCGCCAACAAGGTTGCATCCGTTTCTGCTACGTGATGCCCAACTCACGCACACCACGTCGGTATAATTGTCAACCCGATTTAGTTGAGCAGATGGTTAGACAAGAAACTGAACTACAGCTAAATGCTAGACATCCCGTACAACCTCAATTCAACAGTACACGTTATGGCACCCCTACCTACTGTCAGTTAGCCTCAACTTGTGCTGAGGAAATCAAACGTGGCGCTGATGACGAATCAGAGATGGGTGCTTTTCACAATTTATATCAGCCTCAAAGAGAGGCTAACCTACGCATCCGTCTAGATGAATATACACCTGCTGATATTGAAATTGGCATTATTTACGCTACCTAAGAGGATTTTATGCAAGGAGAATTTAGAGGTGATTTTACTCGTGATACCTACGATAAAAGCAAGCACTTTCTGCGGGTGCTTATGCAACAAGGGCGAGTGCAACTAGATGCAGACTTCAACGAACAAACATCGATTTTACTAAATCGTCTGCAAACTTTAGCCAAAGATGTATTTGGACTACAAGGTGGACCAGAGGAGAATTGTGGCTTTGAATTTATCGGTAATGATGAGCAGATTAATAATATTAACAACCTCAAAGAGGAAGAAAAACAGAAATTAAAGCAGCGGCTCCAATCCAAGGGCTATCTAATTAGCAAAGGCAACTATTATGTAAATGGTATACTTTGTGAAAATGATGAGTTTATATCTTATTTTCAGCAACCAGATTTTACACCTGAACCGATAGATCCTTGTAAAGTCCAACTAAATGGAACGACATATCTTGCTTATCTTGATGTTTGGGAACGACATATAACCCCTATCGAAGATTATGATGATCTCAAAATTAATATTCGTGAAGTTGCTTTAGGGGGAGCCGATACTGCAACTCGCTCTAAGTTAGTTTGGCAAGTCAAGCTCAAACAATTAAAAGATAATCAAGATATTGAAACGGTCGCAAAGCAAGTTACCAAGGATCATGAATATTTTCGGAGTGTATTAGGTCAAGAGCTATTGAAGTCTGGAGAAGGCAAAATTATTGCCAGAGTCACAAAGCCTAGCTCAGGAATAAATGATCCATGTATTATCCCCTTTAATTCCAAATTCCGTGGTACTGAAAACCATCTTTATCGGGCGGAAATTTTCACAGTTTCCCCTGATGATAATAAGAATAAACTATCATTTGTCTGGTCGCGGGAGAATAGCTCAATTGTTTTTCCGATTGTGACGTCTACTATGATGAATTCTTCTGCGATCGCATTAAATCTAGAATATTTAGGAAAGGACAAAGATTCTAGTTTATCATCGGGTGATTGGGTTGAAATTATCGACGATGATTATATACTTCAAAATAGCGATCGTCAACTCCTAAAAGTTGAGCAAGTGGATCATATTGAGAATCAAGTAATTCTCTCAGGTGATGGGAAGAGCAAAATATTTCTTAAAGAAAAGCACCCTCTATTACGCCGTTGGGACTCTGGAGAAGTCAAAGTAAATTTATCTGATGTGAATCATAAATGGTTTCCTCTTGAGGATGGAATCGAAATTCAACTTCAAGCAGATACTCAGAATAGCTTTTATCAGGTAGGTGATTATTGGCTAATTCCTGTGCGGACAGCTACTGGCAATGTGGAATGGCCCAAACGAAAAAATGAAGAAGGAAAACTAGAGCCTCAACCTCAATCACCACATGGTACTAACCATTATTATGCACCTCTAGCGATAATTTTAGGTAATCCTAATAAAGTCATCGTTCATGATTGTCGAACTAAAATTGGCAAGAAAGAGAATTCTATCCCAGTTGAAATTAAAAAAGACAATAATACCCAAATATATGAGCCTCAGCAAAATTCTACACCACCTATTCCTCAAAAAGAAACCACTACACAAATAATCAAAGAATTCAACAGCATAATAAATGCTAGTTGGCATCACGATCAAGTTTTGGAAGCTACTATTTCAAAACAAGAGGAAAATTCTAGCAATATTCCAGAGGATCAATTATTTAATTTAAAATCTCAGGATTTGAGAAATTTATTTACTAAGTTAGGTCTAGTAATTCAGTTTAAAAAACCAGTCCGTATTGATAGCTTGCATAAAAGTAGTGTATCTGTGTTAGCTCATACGGACAATGTATTTAGAGGCGAAGTATTTTATATATTGCCAATGATAGTTGAACCAGTTCAAGTTAAAAAAGTTGAAACAAAATCTATCCGTTGGGCAATTGGCAATGATGTATTAGATCGCAATGTCAATATAATTACAGAAGTTGAAGCTTTAACAAATGAGAGCAATGGCTATACTGAAGCAGTCCGATTGATTACACCTGATGATTGGCCGCAAAAAGCCGTATTTAACCAAAGTAATATCTATCAGTTTACTGTACTATTACGTGGTGACTGGATTATGAATGAAGAGCCATTATTTGATAATGTAAATTTTGATTTACAAGGAGATTTAAATAAAGGTATTATTCCTGATAGATTGCGTCAGCAGTGTCAAGAAAATGGAATTTTACTTTCCAAAAATTCTATTTTAGTGACGGAAAAGGAAAATTTAAAATGGCGCTTACTCAATGAGGGTAAAATTTATATTATTAAAATAGATAATATGAAATTAACAGTTAACAATATTCAAGCATTGGACGGCAATAATCTCTGGCCTGGTGTTCCTGAGCGGTTTAGCGGAAATGGCTCTGAAGGAGGAGACTGGGTAAGTATTATTCATATTAAAACTTGAGAGGTTAAGCTAAAGTCAGCGCCCAAGGGGATTACTGGTCATAGTTTCTGAACTTTTCACCCAGATATTATGGTTATGATAAAAATCACCACGTTGTTCTAGTGTAAACCCACCCAGCAATAATCCCAACCAGACTTCTACCATCGGCATTTGCAACACACGTTGCAGTTTAACTAAAGAAATCTCATCTTTGACATTTATCAGATGGTTAGCGATCGCTCTCTGCCATTTTTCCACATCCTCATCTGATGCCAAATTGCGAACATCTTCTAAAGTTGTTATCTCATCGAGCATTGCCAAAACATTCGCTTTTTCAACAGGTGCTACTACAGAATCACACAACTCAGTAGGAGATGAAAATTGGTGTGGGCCGTGTGGTTTAAAGGTTTGTGGTGTTTGCGGTTCAATCAAATCATCTAAATCTAGGTGCATTGTTGTCCGCACTAGACCAGCAAAGAGATCGGTGCTAACAATAGGCCCCAAAAGACTATTGCGATCGCGGGTATCTTGCAACAGCACTTCGGCACGAGACTTGAGAATATCTGCAATTTGACTGAAGGCAAGCGCTGCGGTTAATAACTGTGCCTCCAAGGGTAATTTTTCTAGCTCGGCATCCAAACAATCCCACATAGCATCAAGGGAAGAAGTTGGTGGAGATTCAGACAACTCATCTAATACATCCCAGATGCTTAATTGGCGGTATGTGGTCATCGCTAGGATTATTGGTTTTGGTGTCTGGTAAAAATAGCAGCTTGCCATCAAATGAGCCAACATTTAACTGCACAACTTCCCCAGCCCGGAGTCCATGACTAAGAATGTGAACGAGTGCTGTATCCCGTTGCCTTGTTTCTCCCAAGAATTCCAACGCTGACCAAACCTGTTCCATTTGTTCTGGGGTTAAACTCTGGGCTGGTGGTAGTGGCACTTTTTCCAGTTTTATCCCCAGTGTCGGATTAGTAGCAATAATTTCAGGATATGTGTAAGACATCCATTTGAAAAAGCTTTTGAGTGCCGCAATTCCCGCATTGATGCTGCTTTTTGAAAGTGGTTTACCTGCATCAGTGAGTATTTCATCACGGAGATATTCTTTATATAGCGCAAGGTGACGTGGACGCAGTTCATGATAATGTAACTCACTCCAAGCCAAAAACCTTTTGAGTTCGCGTTCGTAAAGCTTGCGGCTGTTAGGTGCGAGATTGTTGCTGCGTAAAAATTCCAGAACTTTTACCCACCGAATATCGGTTGGTGGTCTTGTACTAGCCGTGCGCCCAGTCAGCGATGCTGTTTCAGCGTTCAGAGGAATAAGTTTAATCGGAGGTAAATTATTTAGTTCAGGGTTATTCACAATAATTATGCGATCGCCTGGAAGCACAGTGGAAGTAACACCCAAAATTGTATGTGACTTCAGGTAGAATTTGCCCAAGACAGAAGGTAAAAGTTGTCCGCGTTGTCACTTGACACGATCTGTATCTTTGGATATCATTCAACTATATGGTTGAATCAAATGTAGCCCTTGATAAAATTTTTGCTGCTTTGGCTGATGTGACGCGGCGAGACATTCTTTTTCGGGTATCAACAGCAGAACATACGATCGGCGAATTAGCACAACCCTATGCGATGTCTTTTGCAGCGATCGCAAAGCACATCAGTGTGTTGGAGAAAGCCGGACTGATTACCAAGCGTCGAAGTGGTAAGGAGAAAGTTATTCAGATTCAGCCGAAAACTCTCAAAGTAGCCGCAGCGTATCTGGGCGAGTATGAAAAAATCTGGAGTGCCCGCTTTGATGCTTTGGAAAAACTACTAGAAGATCGATAACAAAGTAGCAGGAGGCTAATATGGCACATCTGACAGTAACAGTTCCAGAAAATTCACAAAATATCCTGGGTACTGTGACAATCAAGGCTCCATTAGGAAGGGTATTTGAAGCATATACCAAAGAAGAACTGTTTGCTAATTGGTGGTGTCGCGGTAATCCAATGAAAGTGTATCACTTCGATTGTCAAGACGGCGGCAGTTGGCACATTGCTGAACAATCAGAAGACGGTCACGAGTATGAGTTTACTGGCTGTTTTCATGAAGTCGCTCTAGATAAACGGATCGTGCAGACATTTGAATTCTTGGGGATGCCGGAACGTGGGCATGTCATGCTGGAAAAAGCTGAGTTTGTAGCGATTGACGAACATACAACTGAGATTCGTACCCATAGCACAGCAATGAGCCAGTCAGACCGTGACGGCATGGTTGCTAGCGGCATGGAAAGCGGGTGGCGGCAGTCCGTTGAAGCTCTGGGCAAGCTTTTAGAACCAAACGATTAATTACAATTGCGATGGCTACGCGTACCTTTGGTCGGCGTAGCCATCGCAATTGTGGAATATTCTGTCAGCTAAAATCCAGAAAGTGTATCCTTGTAGTAAAAGCAAACGTCTATGCAAGTTACATTTGACTTACCTGATGAAGTTGTCAATCAGCTTCAACCCTTTGCAGACAAACTGCCTCAAATCCTAGAGTTGGGGTTACGAGAACTCAATGCGATCGCTCAGTCAGGATTTTCAGGTATGGCTGAAGTCGTAGAATTTCTGGCAAGCCTACCCACTGCTGAAGCCATTATTGCCCTGCGTCCCTCTGAATCCCTGCAAGCTCAAATTAACACTCTGGTAGAAAAAAATCGGACGGTAGGCTTAACCGCAACAGAAGAGCAGCAATGGCAGGGGTATCAATATTTAGAGCATATTGTCAGAATGGCTAAGGCTAGAGCCTTCAAGAAGATCAAAGAAGCTGACGCAGAATGAGCAAAACCTATATTCCTGTAGCTCTCCGAAGACAGGTTTATGAACGGGCAAAAGCTTGTTGTGAGTATTGTCTGATTCCTGATGTCGCTACCTTTGCGCCTCATGAGATTGACCACATCATTGCTGAAAAACATAGTGGACGGACTGAAGCGGAAAATTTAGCCCTATCCTGTACTCTATGCAATAAGCACAAAGGAAGTGATCTCGCCTCTGTCGATCCAGAAACCGGAAAAATCGTACCCTTGTATCATCCTCGCCAAGACATCTGGCATGAACATTTTCGCCTGAGTGGGTCTGAATTTGTGCCTTTAAGCCCCATAGGTCGGGTTACGATTGGGTTATTGCAGTTAAACCGTCGTGACAGAGTTGAGGAGCGTCAGCTTTTACTACAAGCTGGAATAATCGCTCCATAAGGTCGGCGATCGCCTCAATGTCCCAAGCTCTCACATTATGCTTTAAGTTACATCGTTGTCACTGTAAGGAAAAAGTGAGCAACTTTGAAAGCAGAAGTTGAGCAACTCAGCAGCCCAAAGGCTTTAATTGCGTTGGGAGTTATTAGTTGTAAACAGATTTTGAAACAATAACCTGAGCAAAGGTTCTGCTTTGTAACTGTAACCTGAGCAAACATACTCAGGCGCAAATTTCTCACAAACAATAAAAAATCAATTCACATCGCTTGATATAAGACATTTTTTGATACATCATCAATTGAAATTTATGATGGAAAAC
>NZ_JBALFD010000077.1:0-4489 GCF_036916985.1 Nostoc sp. | reverse complement strand
TTTTGAAGGTGCGGTGAATATGGCACGCGATATGTATAATGCCATTTACTCCCCTCTGATGAAACTCGCTAACCTTGATATCCGTGGTCAGCAAATAAAAACTGTTATCCCTGAAGAAAAGAGGAAATTTAAAGAGAGTAAAGTACAACAATCGAAATCTGTCGATATTACATCTATCGAAGCGATGCCTACGGCGATAAACTACGCAGCAGTTGAAAGTTCAAAATTTGATACTCAACCATTGCTAATACCTGATAATCAACCATTACTTCAGGAGAATGAAGTACAACAATCGAAATCTATTGATATTACATCTACCGAAGCGATGCCTACGGCGGTAAACTACGCAGCCATTGAAAGTTCAAAAATTGAACCTCAACCATTGCTAATACCTGATAATCAACCATTACCTCAACCGCAGCAAATTGGCGGTAAATTTTCTGCATTTTTGGAGCAATTGCCTAAATACTTAGGTAGTTTTTCCACTGAATACCAGATGCCAATTATTTGTTTTACTACAATTATTACAGCGACTATTGCAGTTAAGATAATTCTAGCTGTATTAGATGTAATAAATGAAATACCCCAGTTAAATCTAGTTTTTGAGTTGACTGGAATTGGTTACTTAATCTGGTTTGTTTTCCGATATCTATTCAAAGCTTCCACTCGGCAAGAATTAGCTGCACAAATTAGTTTTATCCAAAAAGAAATTGTCGAGGGACAAGATTAATAAGCTGTTATGCCTCCACATTTGCTTTCTTTCATAGTGAAAGAAGGCACAAGGCAAACAAACATATCCCCGCGCTATGCAAGAAGTTGCTCGGATTTTGAGATCAAATAGCTATGTTGTGTAGGCGTAGCCCCTCGTAGACATTGCGATCGCTTCTCTACGAACGCGAATAGCGTGTCGGAGACAAAGGCTGCACTAACAAGACGCTCTGCATAGCTGGCTTTTGAGCAGGGGTACGCTCGCCGTAGGCATCTAATCAGAATACTCTACACTCTGCTAACTGCCTTTTTTATTGTTAGTTAACTACTTGTTTCCAGAAAATAGAGGCGATCGCGTTTTGTGAAGCTCTTAAGCAGTTGAAATAGGGCGATATGGCCATCTATCGCTCTATTCACTGTATCAGGAATTGTAGCATTTATTTGGTCTATTGGTTGTATACACGGAGTAGTCTAGTCGGTGTATGGTTTTGCTTCAACTATAGTGTTGGGACAACTACAACCCTTCCCCATAACTCGGACAGTTTTTCAATTTACAGGCGAGTCTCACTTATAAAAAGTTTATTAGCTTGATAGTTACCTATTTATAAGGCAAATAACAACAGCTTAATTTATATACAATATTAAGCTGTTGTTATTTTAAAAAGAAATAAAAATTAATTTTGTTCGTGTTTGATTACTATATTAGTTGGTATTTTACTCAATAAGTTGGTATTATCTTCATTAGATTACACAGATACACTTATCCATTTGGAAAAATGCAAATATAACAAGACGTGAGTTCGACAAGTCTTATTTGACCTCTCCCCCAGCCCCTCTCCGTGTCGGAGAGGGGAGCAAAAAGCTTAATTTTTCGTTGCTCCTCCCTTTCCGTTTTGGAGAGGGAGGTTGGGAGGGAGAGGTTCATCGAACTAACGTTAACAAGAGGTTTACGACTAACTTTGGTGTCAGGATTCATTAGTTTTTAATAACTCATATTAAAAACTAGCTATTTAGTAGCGTCTGGTAAGGAATTGAAAGTTTAACGATAGAACAGTTCGATTTTTATCTAACAGGGTCTATTGTCAAATTGCTCAATTTTAGCGAGAACGATACTAATTTTTGTTGAGCAAACAGCTTTGAGCAAAACTATCTAATTGTCTCAATATTCAATAGTAAAGAGAGAAGGATTTTATGCATTTTACCCACAAGATACCCATTGCATCTTTAATACTATCGGTACTGGTTATATGGCAGCCTACTTTAGCTGACTCCAGGAGCGATATTCCCTGGAGTCGAGAAGAAAAAACACCTTCTCTCTGGGATAAAAATAAGTGTCTTGGAGGTTTTTCGCCAAGTTTTCGCTTGGGTGGAGAACTGAATAATCCAACCACCTATAACTTGCAAAACCTGAAGAATTTGCGAGATGCTTTAAAAAAACAAAATCCAGCATTAGTTACTGAACTTACTGTCAGCTTTCAAACCGGCTCAGGGCCACGAACAGAAACATACTATGGGATTCCCCTATGGGAATTGATTAATAATCCGAAAGCCGGAGGTGGTCTAAAACCTGGGAATTCTGGGGTGAATAGTAAAAACTCTTTTCTGAGGCAATATGTTCTAGTTGAAGCCACAGATTGTTATGGTGCAGTCGTAGCTATTGGTGAAATTCAACCTAACTTTGAAGGGAAAACAGTGCTAGTTGCATTTGAGAAAAAAGGTAGTGATGGTAATGTTGTACCTTTAATAGATGAAGGATTTGCTCGTTTAGTAGTTCCAGGTGACAAAGCTGGAGGTCGTTACATTAGTAATGTCAGAAATATCGTCATATTATCTGCTCCTGCTTCTCCTTTGAAACCAAAATATTTCTGAAAACCCGTCTGATTAAAGATGCCTACAACGGAGAGTTCATCTTCTAATACCAGTCTGATATCTAAGTTATTCTGTAAGGCTGAAGATATCTCACTAAATGAGGATAATCCAACAATCTCATAGTTGTTAGTATTAATCAGTTCAGAATTACCTTATAAATAGGGAGGATCAAAATATGGAAGTTAGCGCTCGTAATTCCTTAAAAGGAACTATTAAGAAAATTCACCCAGGAGCAGTTAACTCTGAGGTCATATTAGAAATTGTGCCTGGAGTAGAAGTAACTGCAATTATTACCAAGGAGTCGGTAGAGCATCTCCAACTTCAAGAGGGAAAACAAGCGATCGCTGTGATTAAAGCATCGGATGTCATAATTGCTACAGAATAGCTCGAAATGAGTAGATAAGTTGTGGCGATCTGCTTATAGAGCGATCGCTACGACTATACAACTATTTACGAATTTTCCGAGCAAGAACTGCTACCACACACCAGACATGAAGGATCATGATAAGAATGTCGTTTGGCAAATTCCATTCGCATCAAGTCAATTGTCAGCAGTTGTGACAATAGGGGTTGGCTAAACTTAGTAATCAGCTTTATTACCTCTAATGCACTAAGACAAGCTAGTGTACCAGAAACAGCACCAATAACCGATTTTGTCCTATTTCTCCAAAATTGGGAAGCATCATTTGGCGGTGATAGCGTTCTAACTCACTGGGTGTTAAGTTCATCGCTTTTTAATTCTTTATCAGTCGTAAAATTTACCACCTAGTTGGTAGCAAGTATTGTAGTTGTCTATACACTTTTCTGATTTATTACTTGTAAAGTTGGTATTTGTGCCAGGTACTATTAAGGGAGCTATGTGCAAATATAGCGCCTGGGTTGAATGCCCAATGAAATACAGCAAATTGCAATCAAACGTGCCACAACTAAAAGCAATACTGGGCTTTGTTTTAGGATTTATTCCCCTTCCTAGTGCGCGATACGACTTGGTGATTCTCAAAGAATACTTGGAACAATCACCAGTACAGCAGTTTATCAAAATTTTGGGACATCGGTTAATGCGATCGCAATCCTATGCAGACATTTGCTGATGTGGCTAATAGACAATGACACTAAGAAAAGCCCAAAAGCCTGTGTAGCCTCGTTCCCAGCCTGGAGGCTTGTGAATGTATTCCGAGAGGCTCCGCCTCTGGTCAAGAAAGAGGAGGCGGAGCCTCCCAGAATGGGTTCCTAGCCTCCAGGCTAGGAAGCAGTCAGCGCAAGGGCTGTATCTTAACTTAGTGCCATTCGACTAAGTAGCTTTGGTTTAGCTTATCTACATATTATTGATAGGAAAGTTGTAGTAAAGAGTTACCTACTCAATGACTTTACAGGAGGCAGTTTAATTGCCCCCCCTTAGTAATATCTCAAAAATTACTTTAGCCTACGGCAATAATTACGTCTGATGATTTAATTATGGCGTGGACTTCTTTTCCTTCAGTAAGTTTGAGATTTTCTGCTGATGATTTGGTAATAATTGCAGTAACCTCTACCCCTGGTGCTACTTCTATCGTTACTTCAGTATTTACAGAGCCAACGACGATGTTTTTTACAGTTCCTTTGAGAGCATTACGAGCGCTAACTTGCATTTGATGACCCTACTGGTTTTTTCTTTACACGTAAATAATAACAAGTAATTAAATTAATCTGTATGGCTACGGTTAGAAAATATATCAATCCGCGCCGCATCGGTTTTTTAGTGCAGAACTATGCCCTCTTCCCACACATGAGTGTGGCGCAAAATATTGCTTTCGGCCCCAAAGGATTATCCGCTCTTAATAAGCTGTTCCACATTTCAATTGCATAAATGGTAAACTAGATATATCCATGCATTCAGCATTATTATGCCTGCCAAAGGGTTTCTAGCTCAATC
>NZ_JBALFD010000076.1:0-101399 GCF_036916985.1 Nostoc sp. | reverse complement strand
GCGCGTTGTCGATGCCTCCGTGATGCCAACCATTTTATCTGGAAATACGAACGCAGCCACCATCATGATTGGTGAAAAGGCAGCCGACTTAATTAGAGCCGCAGGCTACACATTTCAAAGCAAGAGTACCAAGGTGAATTAACGCTTTTGCAAGCCTTTTTACCATACTCAGTACTGAGTGCTGAGTGCTGAGTGCTGAGTAAAAATACTAGTTCCCAGTTCCCAGTCCCCAGTTCCCAGTCCCCAGTCATTCTTTCATTCAAGGCTGTGAAACTTGTTTGATCAGGACTGCCTTCTGCCTTCTTCAACTAAGTTTCCTGATTCCCCCAAAAAGAATTAACCAAACTACTACAACAACCCAGTGAATTAAAACTATTACAAACAAAGATCCTGTGAGGATATATGCAGCAGTACATATAATTCCCAAAAATGCAGCTAAAACCAGAAAAGCAGGATCATAAAATGTGGGAATTCCAGCTTTAAAGAAGATTTTAGCATTCAATGGATGATATAAAATAAATAATAATAAACTCACTATTACCCACAAACCCCATCGGAACCAATTGGTGATTTCGCTAGGATGAGGAAGCAAAAAAACGCGAAAAAAGAGTTCTTCAAGAATCGCAGGTAAAAATAAACAACGCAATATTAACAAGCATTTATCAATCCAACTTGCAGACCAAATTTGTATATTTAAAAATCCAAATTTCCAACCATAGGGTAGGGCAATAATACTGTAAATTATCAGCATCACAACTATAACTAACCAATCTTGTATTGTCGGAACTGCCAAGGACGCTAAAACGCGATTTAAAATAATTGAAAGTGGTGAAATATCGGTAAAAGGAATCTTAAGTTGTCCCAAAAGTATTGTTGGTGCAATGGGTGTAATATTAGGTTGCCAACCACCTACTTGATTGGTTCGCAGTACTTGCATAATCGCACCATGTTTTAAAAATATTGTGGCGAGATCGTCGTGTGCTTGTTTTGGCATGATTGTTCGCCATGTTGTCAAACCAGCCCAAATACTACGATCTTCAAATGGTTGCGTCGTTTTTCCTATGCCTGTACCTGCGAGTATACCTGCTTGACTGCGCCAATCAGCGCGAACTATACCCAAGGGTGCTAATTGTTGTTCTAAAGATTTACCTAATTCAACTAGCTGCTGAAAGCGTAATGTTTGTGGGTGATTGGGGTTAGCGCGTACCCAAGTTTGAATTTGAGGAGTTGTAGCAACTTGGTTTTTAATTGCCAGTATTGCCGCATAAAGTGCTTGGCTTGCGTCTTGGACACATGAGGTAGCAGGTGATACCATTGCGCCACCAGTTCCATCACCAACCCGATAACGTGCCATTGTTACCTGTAATTGTTGCTGAAATTCTTCTAAAGGCGAAAGTTTAATCCCATCAAAATCATAATCTTGCGTTACCGGGTCGAATTTGATGAGAATATCTGATACTGGACGTGTTGCCAGCCAACCACGTTGTAAATTACCCATATAATCAGCCCATGTATGCGTTCCGGCAATAATTCCATCAGGGTTATGGGCATAAATTTGGTGGTATTTAGTCTCGAAGCGTAATTCGTTAGTAAACTCGTCACGGATAACTTCTGCAATTCCAAAAGCAAAATGTCCGGTGATAGTATAAGGGACTTCCACTGGTTCAGCTTTACGTCCGCCAATTCCACCAAATAAGTGTAGGACAATAGCTTTATTGCCTTCTTGCCATTTTGATACAGATTGATTATGTGAATTTTGTGTTTCTACAGATTTTAATAATACAGTATTGAATTTACCTTTATTTTTCTCGGTATTTCGCCAATTTACTTCTTGGATGTAATTTAGCCCTAATTTCTCACCAGTAATAATTTGAAGGGGTTGAATTTGAAATAGAGAACGAGGTGCAAGGGCGCTGACTGTAAATACTCCCTTTGCATCAGCAGCGCCATAAATATACCATCCAGCCTCGCCCGCAGGTGATTGTTCGATTTGCTGCGAACTTGAAGGAGCAAAATTCCGCTTATCTATTACTTGTTGGGGAATACGAATAGTTTCTTCAAGACCATCAAACTTATTTGAATTCAGGTTATAATGCTTTACCAAAAAATAATTGCCATACTGCTTTTCTTTAGGAAATAAAATAGTTTTGGAGCTAGATTGTATCGGTTTAATTATTTTTACCAGCCCATAAAATCTACCAGTTGCTAAAATAGGTTCGCGTTCAATTTGCAAAATATATTTTTCTTGACTTGCATCAATGATTGTACCTGCATCTAAAGCAACGATTGTTTCATCAACAGGATTTGCACCAGCCAAAGAGCGTAAAATCCCTACCTGACGAACTCTATTTAGTCGAGAAGGATGAATGTTCCCTTGCTTTTGACTTTTAATCACTTCTGAAGTGAAATTTATATCTCGTGTTACCGCTCGATCCAAAGCAAGCAAAGTTTTATTCTTTTTCCACTCCAAACGTACAATTTTACCTACCAAATTTTGTGCTGTAGGTGGTGCATATTGCACTTCTATCCATACCCAATCTAAACTATCTTGTAATTGCTGTGTAGTTGGTAAAATTAACCTTCCTACCCAATCGCCAATAGGTTTATAAAGGTTTGCAGATGGAGTTTTGGTAATGGGATAAAAACCAGATTGATTAAAATTTTGTTGAATATGAATCGCGTAATTGCTTTCTTGCTGTACTAACTGGGGTTGTCTTGAGGAAAGTTGCCATATCACAATTACTGCGATGAACGCTAGCGGTAAGAATATCGTAAATAGTAGCTTTGCTTTTCGACTCAATCCACGAAAAATCATATATTATCAACAAGTTTTAGTTGCTGATAATCTTACTCTAAATATATTGTTTTGAGTCTATGCTGTAAAGGACTGACAAATAAAAAAGACTCAACTAATTCTTGTGGGGTGGGCGATACGAGAACCCAGTAACCAAACGTGAGTTCGACTGGTCATATCATGTCCACCCAAAAGACCTCTAAGAAGGTTTTACTACGCAAAACCTGTCCCTCTCCGAGTCGGAGAGGGACAGCCTTGAACTTTAGTTCAAGGCAGGGAGAGGTCTGTCGAACTCACGTTAACCAAAGGCACTCGTGTTGCCCACCCTACAAGATTGAATAATTTATTTCTTGGAAGTCTCTAATCCAGGACTATTTCATCCTAAATGTAGGCGATATATCAATACGCTTGGGTTTTCGAGACGCGATAAATCGCCGTCTCTACAAGTGTATTGGGCGATATGTGACAATACGCTTTAAGGGTTATTGGTGTAGAGAATTGGTCTTTGAAGACGCGATTTATCGCGTCTCTACATTCTTTTTCACCAAATGAATGACAAACAGAAAGTTCTGAGCGTCGGAAATCGGCGCTCAGAACTTTGGAGACAAACTTGGCGTGTGAACATGCAGTGTTTATTTGCCTAACAGCTTAAAAGCGATAGTTGCGATCGCGCACCCACATACTAACTGGTACTGCCTTACCTTGTGGATCGACTTTCGCCTTCACCACAATGGGCGGTACTTGTCCTCTGCGGACGCGTTGGGCTTGCAAGTCGTTCCGAATCTGCTGCCGTTGGTTTTCTGGGATGTAATATGTTTCCAAGCCGTAGTTAACAGAGCCATCCTGATAAACACCTTTTAAGGCTGCCTGGTTGGCTCTAAGAGTTGTGGGGCGATCGCTACTGACTCGTAACGGTCTCCAAGCTCTCGGAACACCACGACCAGTGGATAGTTGCTCTTGCAAAGTCACGTAGATGTTGGTTCCTTCAGGCAATCTTCTGCCACTTCCACGACCTTTGCTGACTAGTGTTTGCCAGCCAGGTAGTCTACTTAAAGTTGATGTCCGGGATATGTTGTAATCTAAGGCTAAGGTGTTACCTTCTAGCACATTGTTAGGGTCTACAGGTACGGTTTGCAAAATCACCGTTTTACCTGTCACATCTGTATAAACCGCTTGGGCTGGTACTGCCATAATTAACCCTGTTTGCAGCGCCAGGGGAGCTAGTAACCGCCAAAAAGGTAAGGGCTTATTCGATTTTTGTTCAGTTGCAATCAAGTAATCCCGAAAAGTCACCTTACTAGAAAATTCGGCTTCAGGAGACAAGGGTTTATTCTTAGATTCAGAAGAGGTATTAGTCATGAGCGTAGTCCTAAAAAGCAGAGGTCTTGAGGAGTTCAAAAGTAACGAGCTTAGGACTGACGCAGAGAAACTTTAAAAATTTTGACGCACAGAGATTTCAGAATTTTGGATTTTAGATTTTAGATTTTAGATTTTTATTCAATCCAAAATTTAAAATTCAAAATCTAAAATTTGCCCTACTTTTTACTTGTAGAGCTACCACCAGGTAGGCGGCGTTCAAACCAGAGTCCAGCGCTAATTAAAGCAGAACCGCACAGGACATAGACTAGCGACTTAAAAAGTAAGTCGGTGTCGTACTCCTGGACGCGACTGATAATTTGCAGTGTTACTAACAGCATACCGCCCCAAAAGGAACTTCTGTTGCTTAATTTCAATCCTTCTTGAATTAGTCCCCAGGCTAATGTTGCAAGAAGTACATTGAAAATAAAAATGCCAAGTTCATCAATCCGGCTGATAGTTTGATGCCAAAAAGGCACGATTGCAATAAAGACAAGAAATGTACTAATGACAGCAGTCGTGAAAATCACTTCGCGGCGCGGAGGGTTATTTCTTTGGCGCAGTAGAAACAACCATTGCAATACCGCCAAGCCGCTGAGAATCCCCAAATCGATAATCGGCAGAGACTCAAATAAGTTTGTCAAATTCGTTGGCTGATTATAACTATAATCAGGAGATTCCCAGACCCAACGAAAAGACAGAACGTAAAAGACGATGCCGAAGCTTACCAACGCTAAATTACGGGCTAGAGATTGAAACAATCTATAATTTATGGTTGGAAACAGTAAATCATCATAACTCCAGAATAATGCAGATGGGAGTGCAAAAGCAAAAGATGCCACCCAAGGGGCTATATCAGCATAATTTAGCAGTGGCAGAGGATTAAGGTTAGCTTGTAAGGAACTAGCAAAGACAAGGGCTGCTAGACCAAAAATCCAACGCGATCGACAGAAGTAGGCTAAGGGTACAAATACTAGCCATGCCAACAAAGGTAGATGCTGTACTACTAGCCGCGACCAAGTTAACTCACCAGAAGCGTACCATAAGTCTTCTAGTCCAGTCCAGTAGCCAATTTCTACGAGGACAATTGACAGAATTCCTAAAGAATTTAAGGACAGACTGAAGGCCATAACCACAACACCGAACCCCCAGGCGAGAAACAGTTGGGAAGCTGAACCAATGATGTTGAACATCTGGGCCATCAGCAGTAAATTTGCACCGAAGATGAAGGCGCTTAAAATTAGCAATCCCTCTCCCAGTAGGCGTTTACTTCGCTCTGGTTTCTTGCCTTCAGGTGGTCTCCAACTGTAAAATCCAGTAATTGCGATCGCAAAGAACAAACTCATCATCAAAATAAATTTGACTTCTCGCGATCCTCCCTGCCAGTTTCCTGATACAAAGGTAATTATGCCTAAGCATAATAGTATGCTGCCGATAGCAATTGCGATCGCTTTGTTGCGATCGCGTGCAGCAGCTTCCAGGTTTTTAAATTGATAACGTTCTGCTATCTGTTCATACTGCGAAGAACTAATTAATCCTTCATCCCTCCATAGTTGTGCTTGTTTGCGTAATTTTTCCTGAAAACTATCTAAGAACATGACCTTCTCCGGTGCAGTGGGTAGCTTGGCCATTGCGATCCCAATGGCGGTCATTATATTTTGAGTATGAAGCCAAAAGCCTTAATTACATTGTTCTTGTGTAACAGTTTGATTTTGATTCAGATACAACGTACTAATTCGTAATTCGTAATTCGTAATTTACATGGAAAAACCTTCTAATTTATTACTTAAAGTCTCGCGGCGTTTGTTCGCTAATCTCGATGAGCAAGAAAAATTTATCGAGGCTTTAATGAATCCTCAGCCTTTTTCACCTAGTATTCTTTGGTGTCAAGAAAAGCCAGATATTTCGCCTTTGGTAGTAGAAACACCAACCTCCTGGCAACCACAATTTATAGACCGCTTATCTCTGGGAGAAAAACCTGGTCAACATCCTCTCCATGAAAAAGGATATTTCTATTGTTTAGATTTTTCTTCGGTGTTTGCAGCTACTACTTTGTTAGCTATTTCTCAGTCAGTGTATGTAGTTTTTGATATGTGTGCCGCACCAGGAGGTAAAAGTATCTTTGCTTGGAGAGCTTTACAACCTGAATTACTCATCAGTAATGAAGTTATTGGCAAACGTCTGGGAATGCTAATTTCTAATTTGAAGCGTTGCCAAATTAATCCTAGTGCAGTGGTTAATAGAGATTCGAGTATATTTGCCCAAATGTTTCCCGGCTCTAGCAATTTAGTAATTGTAGATGCCCCTTGTACCGGACAATCTTTACTTGCTAAAGGCGAAAAAGCACCTGGGTGTTTTCACCCAACTGCTATTAACAAGAGTGCAAATCGACAAAAGCGGATTATAGCTAACTCTGCTAAACTGGTTTCACCACAAGGCTATCTTGCGTATATGACTTGTACATATTCTCCCGAAGAAAATGAGCAAGTTTGTGAATGGTTTTTAGAACGCTTCCCCAATTTTCAAGCGATAGAAATTAGCCTTTTAGATCAATATCAATCGCATTTAACTACGATGCCTTGTTATCGGATGTTTCCTCAAGATAGGTTAGGTGCTGGTGCATTTACAGTCTTGTTTAAAAATACTAATGAGAATGGGGACGAGCCGCAAAAAGCAGATTTAAATACAATATCTTCGCTGTATATTTACCAAAACATAAAGAAATAAAGTTATACCAATTTAATGTGAAGTTGCAGATATCTTGATCCCCCTAAATCCCCCTTAAAAAGGGGGACTTTGATAGACGTTTTTCTGGTTCCCCCCTTTTTAAGGGGGGCTAGGGGGAATCGAATTCTATGCAGCTTCATAAAGAATTGGTATTAGCTACAAAAATACGTGTCCCTCAACGCGCTCAGATACACACTCAAAATCTGCTACACTATCTTTCAGTTGGCGCTGTCGCAAAATCTCAACTCCCGCGACTGTCGCCACTCCAAAAATTCTCTTGATAAACCCAATAGCTAAAGTTGCGATCGCCTTTTCAACTTGATCATTCAACCCCAGAACCCAGTTAAGAGGCTGATAACTCTAAATTTTGTCGAAAAGAGACGATCGCTTCATTCAATGCAGCCATATCAATTAAAAATGCATCATGCCCGTGGGTTGACTTCAGCCACGCCAGTTGAGCATTAGGGATTAAATTTGCCAATTCTTCTTGTTCCACTGGAGGATAGAGGATGTCAGAATCAATGGCGACAACTAAAGTCGGTTGCTGGATGCTTTGCAGAACAGATTCATAATTTGATAAATTAGCAACTGTGCGATCGCGTGCGATATCGTGGCGATCCATTATGTTGGTGAGGGTAATGTAAGTATTGGCATCAAATCGTTCTGTGAGCTTTTGACCTTGATGCTGTAAATAACTGGCTATAGCAAACTGCTTAGATGCATCATACTCCCGTCCAAAGCGGCTTGTAAAACTATCCCAAGAACGGTAAGTAGACATCGCCATCATCCGCGCCACTGCTAATCCCTGATTTGGGGGCGCATCCAGGGTATAGTTCCCTCCTTGCCAGTTTGGATCGGCATAAATTGCCTGTCTTTGGGCTTCACTTAATCCAATACACCAAGCTGAATGCCTGCCAGAAACAGCAATAGGTGCGATCGCTTTCACCTTTTGGGGATATAATAATGCCCACTCTAATGCTTGCATTCCACCGAGAGAACCGCCAATTACAAACCGCAGAGATTGAACACCCAAGTATTCTAGTAGTACAGCTTGCAGGTGAACTATATCTCGGATTGTAATCTCAGGGAAGGATACACCATAAGGGTTTCCGGTTATGGGGTTGATAGTAGTTGGCCCAGTTGTACCGTAACAGCTTCCCAAGATATTGCTGCACACAATAAAGTCGCGTTCTGGATTAAAAGCTTTCCCTGAACCAAACAAAGATTCCCACCAATCATCAGCGTCAGCCGAACCAGTTAAAGCATGACAAATCAGTACTCCATTATCACCTTGAGCATTTAACTGTCCCCAAGTGCGATAAGCAACCTGAACCCCAGTTAATGTTTCGCCCCCTTCTAGTTGAAATGGCTCCGTCAACTGGTAAAACTGGGTTTGCGGTGAGATGAAGTCTGAGTAGATCATATCTATCGATGAGTGGGGAGAAATCAATTCAAAATTCAAAATTGAATAAAAAGACTGGGGGAGATGGGGGAGACAAGGGGGAAATAACCAATGCCCCATGCCCCATGCCCAATGCCCCATGTCCAATTTATTGAGAACTAAATCCTAACTTGTTGGAATGCCTGCTGAAAATCCTCTTTGATATCGTCGATATGTTCAATTCCTACTGATACTCGCACTAAATCGGGTGTCACTCCTGCTGAAAGCTGTTCGTCATCACTTAGCTGTTGATGGGTTGTTGAAGCAGGATGAATAACGAGAGTTTTCGCATCACCAACATTTGCTAAATGACTCGCCAGTTTTACATGATTAATAAAAGTTTTACCTGCCTCCAGTCCACCTTTGATGCCAAAATTTAAAACTCCCCCAAAGCCATGTCGGAGATATTTTTTCGCTCGTTCATGATACGGATGATTAGGAAGTCCGGGATAATTAACCCAAGAGACTTGCTCTTGTTGCTCTAACCACTGAGCCAATTCTAAAGCATTACTCACATGACGATCTACACGTAGGGAGAGAGTCTCTAATCCTTGCAGTAACAGAAAGGCGTTAAATGGACTCAAGGATGGGCCAAAATCTCGTAACCCTTCAACTCTGGCGCGAATAATAAAGGCAATGTTGCCAAATGTTCCATTAGGGCCAAACACTTCTTGGAAATTTAGCCCGTGATAGCCGGGTGCTGGCTCAGTAAATAGAGGGAATTTGCCGTTACCCCAGTCAAATTTACCCGAATCAACAATTACGCCACCAATGGAAGTACCATGCCCACCAATCCATTTAGTTGCAGATTCCACTACAATGTCTGCACCATATTCAATTGGTCGAGCTAAATACCCACCAGCACCAAAGGTATTATCCACAATTAAAGGTATGCCGTTTTCGTGGGCAATGTGAGCTAAAGCTGCAAAGTCGGGAATGTTGAATTGAGGATTGCCAATGGTTTCAACATATAACGCTTTCGTGCGATCGTCGATCGCCTGACGGAAGCTTTCTGGCTCATCTCCCTCAACAAACTTGACATTAATACCTAAACGTGGTAGAGCTACTTTAAACTGGTTATATGTTCCCCCATACAAGAAACTAGTGGAAACAATATTATCCCCAGCCTGGGCGATGGTAGTGATTGCCAAGAATTGTGCCGCCTGACCACTAGCGGTTGCTAATGCTGCTACACCCCCTTCTAAGGCAGCAATCCGCTTTTCAAATACATCCGTCGTCGGGTTCATGATTCGGGTGTAAATGTTACCAAATTCCTGGAGAGCAAATAACCGCGCTCCGTGGTTGGCGTCATTAAAAACGTAGGAAGTCGTTTGGTAAATCGGTACAGCACGAGCATTCGTTCCAGGAGCCGGCTCTTGTCCAGCATGAACTTGCAGAGTTTCAAAACGATATTGTTCAGACATAAGCAGTTATTTGAGTTTCCAATTATACAAACTAGTAATAATACTAATTGAGTGTTGTGTTGGATTAATCAACGGTAATTTACAAGGCTTACCGTATTTTAACTGGTCGCGTTTAGAATTTCCCATCTTTAACATAACAAGTTAGGGAATGGGAATTAAACTGGGCGCTCATGTTGCCCACCCCACAAGATTGGATAATTTATTTCTTGGAGTTCTCTAACTTCTCTAACTTGTCTATAAAATCTCAGTACACGTGACCGTAAAAAAGGTTCGGAAATATCGAGGGTTTATCATGGGTTTCACTATGTTCCACCCAACCTACGAATCATTAAATTCCATACTCTTTTTGTGGTGGGCTGTACTCAGTGGCTTTAGCCTTGAGAGTACAACTATTGACGTTGTCTTTGGATCTAAAACTTTTTGTTAAGGAGCAAATCTGGGCGATAACTTTATCTGGAAACAGAAAATATTGATCTCTGCTTCAGACGACATTTTCAGCTTTCAGCTAAGATTGATGGTTAGTTTTTCACTCTTACTATCTATGCCTCGAAACCACAACAGCAATTCCCGAAGATTGCCCAAAATTAAAACCACGCTTGTCTACATCTTTGGTATCATTACTGTTTTAGTCCTAGCCTTTCCTTGGCTGTACGAAATTAAAACCAAGGCTGGGATTGACATATCACCTGGACGCCACGCTGGAACCTTTTTTGAAAAACACACTTACGGACTTTTCAAGTGTGAGTGGCTTTATCCTTATCATTGCGATCGCCCCAAAGGTTAACTAAGGGAATTCAACTTTGCATACCAAGCAAGAGTATTAATTAATACTTCATAAGCATTATCTTAGCTTTCATTGATGTTTTGCTTCCGCAAGACTAGCCAAACCGAGAGGAGAGCGATCACTACACCAGCGCTAATAAAACAATAAATGTAGCCGAAGTTATCTACAATTCTACCGAATACTGCTGCACCGATTCCTTGTCCGACAAACAGGTTGAAGGCGAACAATGAAACAGCAGTACCTCGTGCTTCGGGGGCTAGCTCAGTGGCTTGGGTTTGGAGGGTGCTGTGCATCATATAAAAGCCCAATCCCATTAAAATACTCAAGGGGATAAAAAGTATCCAGTTCTGGAATAATGCGATCGCTAAGAAGCTGATACACATCAAACCTCCGCCCACGCCCATTAAACCAATTTCACCCAGTCGCCTGACTAACCATTTGACTGAGCGACTGTAAATTAGTCCACCTAATCCAAAACTACTGAGCATAAACCCGATCGTTACATAACTTAGAGTATAGCGATCGCGCAGAAATGCCCCAACGTAAGCAAATGCTCCAAATAAGCAAAAGCCTTCCACAAACACCCCCACAATCACAGTCTGGGCGATCGGTTGGGTCAATAGTTGGTAATAAGGTCTAAATGTTATCCTACCCTGACCTTGGGAACGTTGGCTATCAGCCAGATGGCGCGTCTCACGCCATAGAAGTCCAGCAATGACAAGGGAGACGATCCCAAATAGGAGAAAGATATCACGCCAGCCGATATATTCTCCAAAGATGCCGCCCAAACTACCACCAAGAATTTGACCTAGTACTAAGGCACTTAAATACTTGCCGATCGCAGCTTGACGTTCTTCATAAGGAAAATTGTCACCAATATAAGCTAGGGTGACGGGGATTACCCCAGCAGCAGCCATCCCTGTGAGAAACCGCAGCAAGGTAAGTAAGACGATATTTGACACAAAAGCACAAACAGCCGTACCTACAGCAAATGCCGCCAATGCGACTGTAATTACCTGAAGTTTGCCGATGCGATCGCCTAGTGGCCCATAAACTAATTGAAATAGCCCGTAGGGAATCGTATATGCCGAGATAATCACCGCAGCAACGCCAACACCGACTTTAAAATCGTCAGCAATGATGTGCAACAGGGGGTCAATTACCCGTGCATCGGCAATCACCATAAAGGCAGCAGCGCCCAACAATCCTAATGAGACAGGTGTTTTTCCTGCTATATCCTTTGCTGATCTGTCCACTTTCTATAAAAACTTTGTTTTAGGGATTCATTGTATGTCATTTGTGGTTGAAGACAAAATAAGATACAGCGATCGTTGTGACACAGCACACATACGGTTTTTATCCTTTTGATAATCATGTTCTATTTTCCAACCATAGAACTGTTATAGTACCTATTCCATAAGCGATGATATCTTTCCAATCAAATACACTTCCTAAGGCAACAGCCAAAATCTTATATTTTTGCAATCCTAAAGTATTTACAAAATTAAAATATTGAAGAATTTCTATAGTACAAGAAAATGTAAAAACTGATAAAGCAACGATGGATGAGTGTATATTTGAAAAGGTTCTGACAAAGCAATAAATTAGGATAACTACTAAAACATCACCAATAAAAGGACGGATAAAACTCTCATTTACAAAAACCGCAATACATACCTCTATCAAAAATAGTATAGCTGTGAAGTAGAAATATTTTTTATTGAAGATCAACATAGCAATCAATAGCTCTCAAAAAATACCTATTTGACTATAGCAATCCGATAGCGAAGCGGTAGCGAGTCAGACGCTCCTGCGTCGCTAACGCTGCGCTATCGAGATTGTGATCGTTAGAGAATGAGAATAACAAAAAAATAACGCCTACCTATAATTAGGGGGGCGCTATTTTTTAATTTAATTCACAGTTAAAAATAGTTAAATGAATTTGCTAAATCTTTGTTGCTGATTGTCCGCAATTTTATTTTTATACAGCACTGCGGTTGGTTAACAAGTTCCACAAGAAAACTGCGACAATTGCACCGAGAACTGCTACTGCGACACCTGGAATGCTAAAAGTAGGTGCTGCTAGAGCTAAGGTTCCCGTACTGAAGAATATCCCTAAACTACCACCAACAAAAGCACCAATGATTCCTAACAATATGGTTCCGAGAATTCCGCCGCCTTGATGACCAGGGTAGATAGCCTTTGCGATCGCACCAGCAATTAGACCTAAAACAATCCAAGCAAGAATATTCATTGTTATTAGTTGGGTAAACGTTTTTGACTTACAAACATATATTAACTATTTTCATTTTTTGCTCAATCTATCATCAGAATTAATTATGAATATCCATAAGGAATAGTTTAATTGCTATTGAGCTTTTTGATACATAACCCCATTGAGGTAGTCAATTAAAAAAAGCTCCTAGTAGGTCTTTAACTAGGGGCTTATCAAACTATTGCTTGGTAATTGCAGTATATGCATTTTTAATTAGCTCTCTCCTCTACTAGAAGAATTAAGCTGAGTTTTTAGAGACTGTCTCTAAAGTAATGTAAAGGAAGTGGGATAGGCGATCGAGACGAGGGGCAAGTTCATGTCTCGCTCTTAATTTTGATTGCTTATGCCATTATTACTACCAATGACTCGATAGCTGGCAAATGGCAACAGTCTGCGGTAAGACCAATGCATACTTAGAAAAATCAGACTTACCAAGGTTAGCAGTATGACGCCCAGAATCGTTGTATATGCCTTAGTGTGCCACCAAAATCTATTTGCACTTAGTTGCACAAGCTTCCACAGACTGGCTATATCAATGCTTTCGGTATCGTGAATGGTGATTGGTAAGGATGCTGCTGTGCTTTCTTGTGCAATTGTCATTTTAATTACTCCTTTAGACCCAAACGCTGAGATATTTAACTTTAAATACGGCAAGCCGATAGATTTACTGTTCTTTGTATCTAATATCTCATAGCTTGATGCAAGAAGCAAGTTTTAAGGGGATTGGGAATGGGGCATTGGGCATTGGGCATTAGTATTGAAAATTAGGTATTTACTAAAGTTACAACTATTCTCTAGTCCTTAATCCCCAATCCCTAATCCCCAATCCCCAATCCCCAATCCCTAATCCCCAATCCCCAGTCCCCAATCAAAATGCCTAATCAAATTTGGTTATCACAGTTGCAAAAACACCGAGCGATCGCAGTCATCCGCGCCCCTAAAATCGAAGTGGGAGAGCAAATGGCAATGGCTGTAGCATCTGGGGGAATGCAGCTAATTGAAATTACCTGGAATAGCGATCGCGCTGGGGAATTAATCAGTCAACTACGTTCGGAATTACCAACCTGTATCATTGGCACTGGTACACTATTCAATGTGCAGCAGCTACAAGATGCGATCGCATCTGGGGCGCAATTCCTTTTCACACCCCACGTTGATCCAGCAATGATTCAAGCAGCACAAGAAAAAAATGTGCCTATTATACCAGGAGCGTTAACACCTACAGAAATTTTTACCGCCTGGAGTCAGGGGGCTAGTTGTGTAAAAGTGTTTCCCGTGCAAGCAGTAGGAGGTGCTGACTATATCAAAAGTTTGCAAGGGCCACTAGGTCAGATTCCCTTAATTCCAACTGGCGGCGTGACTCTCGAAAATGCCAAAGAATTTTTGCAAGCTGGAGCGATCGCTGTTGGTTTGAGCGGTGAATTATTTCCCAAAAAGCTTGTCACAGAAGGAAATTGGCAAGCGATCGTAACTCAGGCAAAAAACCTCATGCAACAGTTAGGTTAACTTAGAATCAAATCATCAAAAATTCACGTCTATTAAAGTGATAGATATGGAAATAAACGTGAAACCTGATAAGTTTCTCAAGACCCCATAATTTGAGTGTGAGTGTATCTAAAATGAAAAGACTAATTTATCCTGACTGGGTGCGTCGCTTACAAATACTCCTAACTGGTACAGCACTGTCTTTAAGTGTTTTTACTACTACTGGGACGAGTGAAGTTTGGGCGAATACCAAAGATCAAGTGATTGCACAAACAATCCAGACATTACAACAATCAGATAAGCGCTGGATTCAAATTGATCTTTCAAAGCAACGATTAATAGCTTGGGAAGGTGACAGAGTAGTTTATGGAAGTGCTATTTCCTCTGGTAAAAAAGCTACTCCCACTCTTGTTGGCACTTTTAAGATTCAATCTAAGTTCAAAACTACGCGAATGCAGGGAGAAAACTATGATGTTCCCAACGTTCCTTATGCGATGTTTTACGAAGGTAATTATGCTATTCACGGAGCTTATTGGCATAAGAGATTTGGCACTCCAGTAAGCCACGGCTGTGTGAATATCGCACCCAAACATGCAAAATGGCTATTTCAGTGGGCATCAGTAGGGACACCGATAGTCATCCAGAAATAGTAGGTGAAGCAGTTAGAAGGCAATTTAGGTAAAATCATAAATAACAAAAAATCAACACAATTAAGTGATTCCCAGCAAGATTTTATGCTGGGAATCTTCGGAGTCGGAATTACTGAATTTGAAATAAAATACAGAAGAGGGTATTCAACGACTTACCCAAAAAAATAAGTGTAAATCCTGACAATTTCTCTGCGGAATTAAAAATGCAAATATGAATTAGGGAAAACTTTGCATTTAGGAATTTAAATGACAAATAAGAGATGAATTGCGTAAATCCTCCACAGAAAGCGAGTAATCACTCTGGAAATTTGTCATGTTCCAGAAAATTACTTCACTTCATGATTTTTGCGTAGTTTAGAAGATGAGACATAATGCAAACTTGGATTCGCAGTGCTGGGATTCGTTCTTCTGGAACTTTTTTTACAGGCGTGGCGCTGATAGTGGTGACTTTATTTTCTTGGTCATCACCGTTAACAGGTACACCAAACTCGACTACAGCAACAGCCACGTCAGTCGATCAAAACAGCACTAATAATATTAACCGCTGGATTGAAATTGACTTGTCAGAGCAACTTTTACGTGCATGGGAAGGTAATAAACTTGTTCATTCATACCGCATTTCTGGAGGTAAGCGATCGACTCCTACACCCATAGGTAGATTTCGGATTAATTCTAAGTATCGTACTCACCGGATGCGAGGCAGGGACTATAATATTCCTGATGTTCCTTACACAATGTATTTCTACAGAGGGTATGCCATCCACGGCGCTTACTGGCATAAGCGTTTTGGAACTCCAGTCAGCCACGGTTGCGTAAATTTACCTGTTAAGCAAGCTCGCGATCTTTACAACTGGGCTTCAACGGGAACTTTAGTAGTGGTGCGGAAATAATTCGTAATTCGTAATTCGTAATTAAGAATTTCAATTACGAATTATCGTGATGATGAATTGTTCGTTACTACAATAGACATCTCCGGAAAAGATTTAGAGACCACAAATTTGCACGCAGACTAACCCCCCTTCCCCCCTTCCCTACAAGGGAAGTGGGGTTTTAAAGCCTCTCTCCGTTTCGGGGAGAGGTTTGGAGAGGGGTCTTTTTTCTTTTCTGGAGATGTCTAATTTTTACCTGGATGTATGGACAGGTGCGTTTACCAAGTGTAACGCACCCTAAGATTGCTGTTCTGCGTGCGTCATATCTAGCTCAACTGTGCCACGAGTTGATTCTCCAAAAGAGTGTCATTCGTTAACAAGTCTTCAACGGTGATTCGCAAAAAGCGTTGTTCATCAACTTGAAAGAGAATTTTGATGCGATCGCTTCCAGGATATCCGGCTGGTGTGAGTTGGGCAATTGTCCTCGCACCTTCTTGATCGTTGAGGGGTTTGACGCTGGTTTCACTATTGTCCATACGGCGAGTAATTAAGCGATCGCCATCAAAATAAACTTCGGTATTACCTGTATCTGCTCCCAATTCTCCCATAATTAACTCAATGCTGGGCTGATTTTCCACAGAAGCGCCTAAGACTAATTCCACAGGCTGACTCATAGGATATGCCTGTCCAGCTTTAATTAAAGAATGCCATTTGTGACGCTGATTGCGGCGATCCCAGTAGCGGATACCATAACTATGATACAGAAAGTCTTTGATTTGTATCCCTTGAGCTAACTGTAATGCACCTTGAGCGATCGCTTCAAAGGGACGTTCGCAACGGATTTTTTCTGGCTCAAAATACTGTTTGATCCATGTCTGCACTGCTGGCAATTGCACTGTTCCGCCAACTAACAAAACGGCATTAATATCTGCAAGTTCTATCCCTTGGCGTTTTGCTTGCTGCAACAGTGTTGTCATCGACTCATCCAATAACTCAAAAAATCCGTGTTCTTTGAGGATATCTTCAAAAGTATCGCGGTTTAATTCCAGTTCATAGCTTTCAAATGTCTCATCATCAAAATAAACTTCACTCGCTTGGTTTTGGGTTGATAGCTGAATTTTTACCCGTTCTGCCAATCGTGTTGTCAAAGGACTTACCGCCAGTTCTTGAGTTTTGGCAAAGTAATCTACTAACCAGTTATCAATATCAGTACCACCCAGATTTTGCCCAGCTTTCGCCAAGACACGGGCAGTTTTAACTTTTTGTTTTGAATCTTCAGCCAGAGACTTATTACCCCACTTGAGGATAAATCCTAGCGGTTTGGTGGTTGCTTGGACACCTTGATCTAACCGCACAAGGGACAAATCTAACGTACCGCCACCAAAGTCAATCACCAAAAGAATTTCTTGATCTGCCAAGCCATAACCTAAGGCGGCGGCTGTGGGTTCATCCAGCATTCGCACTTGTTCGACGGGGAGAGCTTGACAAACTTTTCCCAACCAGTGACGATAAGCTTCAAAACTGTCTACGGGTACGGTTAACACGAGAGAATCTAACCCACCTTCCAGGGGTGCTAGTTGTTCAATTACTTTGGTGAGAAACCATTGCCCTACTTGTTCAAAGGTGACAATTTGCCCATCTAGTTCGGGTAAGAAACCTTGAATATTTGCACCAATACCGCGTTTGAAGCTGCGGAAAAATCGCGTTTCGCCTTTGAGATCAAGACCGCGATCGCGTACTTGTTGCCCGACTAAAACTTGATTTTGGGCTGCGTCTTCAACATAAACCAAGCTGGGAATCAGTGGCGGATTGAGACTTTGTTTAATTGATAAGCCTGGTAGAGTTAGGGTTTCTGGCTGTTGGGTTACGGGGTTCCAACGAGCAATGACTGTGTTGCTAGTACCAAAATCGATTGCGATCGCCATATTTTATATTTATTCTCTCGCACGAAGAGGCCAAAGCTGCTTTCTTTGTGATTATTCTCCATAACCCACCAAAAATGCAAATGCGCCCAGACCCTTGCTTCTTTGCATCCCAACCCAGATATCGATTCAGTCCGTTGCAGCAAAGTGTTAGCACAGTTAGACAATTGGCTTGTCAGAAAGCATGGAAATCATTGGCTGTAAATGTATAAAAGGAGCAATAAACTCAACAGCAGGCTTTATCATAGTTCCAGTCTTTTTCTTATTGGTATGAGGTGCTTAAAACTCACTTCACACGCAGATGCTGAAATGTCATAAATCGCCCCAATAAAAAGAGATCGCACCTCCGTTGGTGCAAGGTATTCTCTAGACCTGTAATGCTTGTTGGGTAGACGAGTTGGGGGTGGCAACCTCATTTATTCTTGCTGGTAGTGTCCGGTGTACGCGTCTTATTATGGACAGTCTACCGCGCTACGATCCCTATTCTCTCGTTAAAAGACAAGCCACTCAAGATTTATTGCAAATATTTCTCAATTGATAAATACGTCCATCTTGACTCAATGCCAAATAGTCAGTCTGCCATCGCGCTCTTTACGGGTTAATCTGGGGCTTGCGTTTGTTTCACATTTACCGACATTTTTATCAGATGTATGCATTTTGATACGCAAGCGTGATAGAGAACTAGGTTTTGGGAATACTACACCTAGCCCTTCTTTAGGATGGTGTACTTCATCATGAATATCCAGGATATACTCGGCGCATTCAACCCGCTTAACCAACTACTGCCGGAACAAGCAGAAAAAATCAAATCTTTTATTTCTGAAAAGTTTAATTATGAGCCAAAAATTGGCATTCTCGGTAAGACAGGTGTAGGGAAGTCAAGCCTTTGTAATGCTCTTTTTGGGAAAGATGTTGCACCTATCAGTCACACTGAGAGTTGTACACGAGAAGCTGATGAATATTCATTACGTTTAAGTTCAGGAAATATCAAACTAGTTGATTTACCTGGTGTAGGAGAAGGTAGAGAGCGAGATATACAATATAAGGCTTTATATTCTGAACAATTACCAGAATTAGACGTAGTTTTGTGGGTTATAAAAGCTGACGACAGAGCTTTTAGTTCTGATGAAGAGTTTTATTGCAATGTTCTTAAGCCTCACTTGGAACAAGGTAAGCCTTTTATTATTGTCCTTAACCAGGTTGATAAAGTTGACCCCTTAAGGGAATGGGATACGAAAAACTGTATTCCTGGGCATCAACAACAAGAAAATATTGATGCCAAGGTGAAGTTGGTTGCTCAAAACTTTGGTATTAACAGCAAAGCCGTTATTCCTGTATCTAGTGCTGAGAAATATAACTTAATAACACTTGTAGAAATAATTACCTATGCAATTCCCAAAGAGAAAAAGGTAAGCTTTGTGAATGCTGTAAAAGACGAAAATCGCTCAGAGAAATCAAAGGAGGAAGCAAAAAGAGGTTTTTTTGAAGCTTGGGGAGAAGGAATCGGAGAATTTTTGTTTGGAGAGGTAGGTAAAAATGGTGGAAGATTGGCAGGTTCTTTGTACGATGAAACTATTGTTGGTAAGGTAGTCAACTTTATTGCCAAAAAATATTTTCCCTGGTGGTGATGTATCACTGCTCATTTCACCCCATGATCTCTCGTCAATAAAACAACGGAAGTGACCAAAAAGCTGATTATTTCCTTCACCAATCCAGGCGATTAACCCAGACTTATGAATAAGACACATAGCAAACCTACTTGCATAGATTATATTGTTAAACTTCCTGAGCGATCGCTGGAGGAGTTTTGTCGCTGGGTGTATCGCTTCATGGGCAATGCTAAGTTCATCTACCCTCAACATTTAGCTGAACAACACCAGAAATTTGCTCGTGCATTAATAGATCGGTATTCTTCCAAAGCCACATAAATCAGAATGATTGACCGCGTACAGAAACTAATCTAACCCGAAACTCCAGGTTAGTGAATTCATACTCAATCTTCATTCCGTAACTGCCATACTGCACCGAAAGCAGCCCCAGCCCCAGCTAACAATCCAGTACTCATCCCTTGGATAGTTTTTTGGAATGGATCTTGGGTTAGGCACTCACTTGTAACCTTACTGTCTTCCAAGCAGAGACTACTTTCTGCCCAACCAGCAGTACCTCCTAAAATTACACCAGTGATACTACAAGAAACAATTAGCAGTAAAAGGCGTTGTGTTTTTCTAGCCATAGATGGATGTTTAACTCAATTTTGTATTTTAGACTTTAAATTGATCCAATATGTGAATACACTTAATCTAGATAAGGAATTTTAGATTTTTCCATACTTGAGCAACTGCTTAACCGGACTACTTCAGCAAAATTCCAAATCTGAAATTTGGTCAAAGGTTAGAAATAGTAGTTCACTGTCAACTACTTTACACATCTGGGCAGCAAATGTCAGCTGGTTTATGCCGCCTAATTGGATAAACCAAGGTTATTCAGGAGTGCTGAGTACCTCGGCTTAGAGTAACCCTATAGATAAATCTAGGGGATTGAAGTAAGGACGCATTAAATATGCGCTACGCATCTCGAAATAAATATGCATTTTTTTTTCCATACCGCATACTGGGGCTAGCCTTCGGGTTCCGCTTTGCGTTACAGATTTTTTTGCTGAGTGCGATTATTACTTTTTTTACTCAGTACTCATTACTCAGCACTCAGCACTGTTTCGGTGAGATAGTAAGCACTAGTACATAAATATTGCTGCTCTTTGAACTCTAGATGACTAAAGCTTATTTTCACAGGTAGATTCCGACCATCTTGAGTTCGGTGAATAGATTCAAAACTAGAAGACTCTTGGTATTTAAGTTCCTGCCATTGTGAGTGCCAAGTCTGCGCGGGAAAATTTGGATCGATATCGTGAACAGTCATACTCAGCAATTGTTCGCGAGAATAGCCTAAAATACAACAAGCGGCTTCATTTACATAAACAAACTGGGCATTTGAGTTAACAAAAAAAATTGAATCTTTAAACCTGTCTAAATAAAATTGGCTTAACCGCAATGCCGATTCTGCTTTTTTGCGATCGCAAATTTCTTGCTGCAAAAGTATATTTTGCTCAATGAGTTGTTTTTGTAGCCTGCGGATAGTCAAGTTATTTTCTACGCGAGCAAAAACCTCTTCTTCACTAAAGGGTTTGGTAATGTAATCTACCCCACCGACTGCAAAAGCTTTAACTTTGTCAAATACTTCATCCAAAGCACTGATAAAAATCACCGGAATGTCGCGGGTTCTCTCCGAAGCTTTCAAATGTTGACAGACTTCATAGCCATTCATTTCGGGCATCATGATATCAAGTAAAATTAAATCTGGCGGTGCAGCTTGTGCTGTTTTTAAAGCTGTTGAACCATTAATTACTCTCCGAATTTCATACCCCAACTGGGTTAGCATAGCGGATAGTAGTCGCAGGTTGTCGGGTATATCATCAACAACAAGAATATTTGCTTTTGGTAGCCGAACTTGATGGTTATCCATATTTATTTATAACTAATTTATAAAAGTAAATATTAGAAAATTATGGTTAACACAGCGAAACATTTCAGTACATGGCTGAAACCTTGTTTTTTCGTTGCATTCGATCCAAATCAGATTAAAATTAACTCAATAAAAACTTTTTACCGTTGTGTTAAATCAATAACCTTATCAATCCGAAAGTTATTAACCCAATCAGACAAAGTGTTTGCCAAAAGAGCAGATTCTTCAGGAATTTGCTCAAGCAGCCTAAAAATAAGCTTTTCATCGGTACACAGTGCCGCTTGGTGTAGCTGTTTCACCCACTCAGTAGGCATCTGATCCAAAATCTTTTCTAATGAGAAAAGTTTCAGGTCTGAATTGTCTGCAAATTGGTCTTTTTGAATGGGTTCTTGTTCATATACATAACGCACTCCCAAATATTTAGACATCATATTCAAGATTACTTCCTCTCGGAACGGCTTACGCACAAAATCGTTACAGCCTGACGATAAAACCACAAGCCGTTCCTCGTCAAAAGCACTAGCAGTTAGAGCAATAATGACAGTAGCCTGCCCCTTTAAATGCGCTTTAATCTGCTTAGTCGCTTCATATCCATCCATCACAGGCATCCGCATATCCATCCAAATCAGGTGTGGTTCCCAGGTTTCCCAAAGGGTTATTCCTTCTTGACCATTTGCAGCCTGATGTACCTCGAAGCCAAGGGATATTAGCATCTTGACTAGGAGTTGGCGATTTTCCCATTTATCTTCAACTACTAAAATTCGGTATTTTGGTTGATTAGGCTCTAGACCAATTACTCGTCTTTTTAACTGTCGAATCGGAGCTTCACCTACTTCTGCTAGGCTAACCTGAAGATCAAAAGAAAAAATCGTTCCTTGATCCAAAATACTGTTAACAGTAATACTTCCACCCATTAGATGCACAAATTGTTGACTAATGCTTAGACCCAAACCTGTTCCTTGCTGAGATTTCCGACCTGTTTCTGTTTGCACAAAGGGCTTAAATAACTGTTCAATTTCAGCAGATGCAATCCCTAATCCAGTATCTTCGACTTCAAAATTAAGCCAGAAAAATGAGGGATGAGAGATTTTTCTTGTTTCTTCCTCTTCTTGTTGCTGTAGTTTACTTTCTTCTTTTATCCTCACTCGCAAACTAACGCCGCCTTCTTGAGTAAATTTGACAGCATTACCAACGAGATTAATCAATATTTGACGCAATTTACTTTCATCGATATGCACATATTTAGGAACTTCTGGTCTCCGCTCAAATATCAGATGTAAACCTTTAGATTTTGCTTTGAGTTTAAACATCTCTTCAATTGAGTCTAGTAGTGTATACAAGTCAAAGCTATTGTTATTAAGTGTCGTTAAACCAGATTCAATTTTTGACATTGACAACACATTATTAATCAAGGTTAGTAAATGTTCTCCACTGCGATTAATAATTTCTAAATGTTCCAACTGAGAAGAATTGATAAAAGAATCACGAATCATTAACTGAGTAAAACCAAGGATGCTATTAAGAGGAGTACGAAGTTCGTGACTAATGTTTGCAAGAAATTCACTTTTGGCACGGTTGGCAGTTTCAGCTTCTTTGGCTTTTATCTCCAATCTCTGGCTATAATTCTCTAACTGTTCGCCAGAGATTTTTAACTGCCGCATTAGCCAAGACACTCCAATCAGTAGAAATCCCATTGATAAGAATCCCACTAACATAATCGTCCCTGCTAATCGGCGAGCCGGTGCAAAGGCTTCTTCCTGGCTCATTTCTACCATCAAGGCAAGGTCTTGGTCATTAAGCCAGCGATATACCCCAATTACTAGCACTCCGCTATAGTTTGCATAAAGTCCTTGGTCACTAATGCCACTCATTGCTGCATCAATACCTTGGCTTCTAACTCCTTTAGAAAATTCCAGTGTTTTATCTTTATTTTTAGAAATAAAAGCATTTTTGGTTACTAGAGAACCAACCAAATAAGTTTCGCCACTATTACCTAAGCCTGTACGTTCTCGCACAATCTGATCTATGCGGTCTAAATTTAAATCAGCTAAGAGAACACCTTGGCGTACCATCGTGGTATCACGTAGAGGTGTTGCAAAAGTAACTGATGGTTTGCGAGTGATCGATGAAACATAGAAAATGGGTGCAAAAGAATTTCCTGGTTGAATCTGTTCAATATAGGTGATATTAGCTAAAATTTCATATTGACCTTCACGCTGCTTATTAGTAGATAAAATAATCCGATTGCTACGGTCAATAAGAGAAATTTCTCCCAGACTTGGCTTGATTTTAGCCATATTTTTGAGATAATTCGAGAGAACTTTATAAGCATTCTGATGATCTTTGTCGGAGGCTTTAGAATTTAAAAGGATTTGAAAATTATTTTGTACATTTGGAAACTGAGTAACTAGGAGAAAGTCTCGTTGTTGGTCTTCAAACCAACGGCTAATTTCTTCTTCTTTAAGAGTGGCAGCAGCATTAAGTTTTTCAAAAGCAGCTTCCTTCAATGCATCCCTTGCATTGATGAAAGCAAATCCTCCCACTACGCCTACAGTTACTAAAGATAGGAATAAGAAGGAACTGGCAACTTTAGTAGTTAAGTGCTGATTCCAAAATTTCATATATTTCTAACTTTAAAGATATTTATAAGAAGAATTCAGAACTCAGGAGTCAGAATGAATTCTGTACGAATTGATGCAGACAGCTTACTCCTTTAGTTAATATAAATAATTATTGATTACCATTGAGCAAAAATTTGTTTTATCTGCTTAATTGCCTCATTAGTTGCTTGCTCTGGAGAAATTTTATCTACAATTATTCGATTAAGAGCTTTCCCCCAAATATTCTCCTCTAAAACTACACTGTATGCTGGGTTTTGCACATAAGAAAACAGCCGCGTTGAACCTTCTGTTAAAGTCTTAACCGCAGTTGAAACGTGTGGATCGGTTGGATCTTGCCAAAATGGGTCTTGCCAAAGTGTCTTTATGATTGGTAAATTACAGCCTCCAGCAGCTTTCAGATACTTACCTATCACCTGTGATTGCATAAGATATGCAAGAAAATTCAAAGCTTGTTTCTGTTGCTGAGAATCGGCGAACAAAATTGCCTGCCTAAGTGTCACTATATAACGCATTGGCTTGCCGTTGGGCTTGTTGGGAAATTTTAATATACCAAGCTTATGACGATAAGTGTCGGGATCTTGGCGGACAGTACAAGGAATTGAGAGTGTGTTGTTAGGGGTCATTACTACTAGACGATTAAGCAAACTGCGATTATTATCTGGATTTAACCAATTGATTGCATCTGGTGGCACATAACCTTGTTGGTAAAATTTTGCATACCAATCTAATGCCTGGATAATTTTTTGTCTGACCTTTTGTTCATCGAGTAGGAGTTTACCTTTGAAATCGAGAATTTGCACATCGTATGCCTCTAAAATATGCTCAAAAAAGATGTAGGTATCTGAGGCTTCAGTAGAGAAAGTAAAACCTAATCCATAAATATCCTGTTTTTGCAGTTTTGTTCGCAAGTCATACTGCACCTGTTTCCAAAACTCCCAAAAACCATCCCAATCTTTGGGGATATCACTTTCACTACGACCTATTTTCTCTAGTAAGTCTCGCCAATAAAAAATGTTAACCGTTGCCTGGTTAATTGGAACTGCATAGTAACTGCGCTTTTTTACAACATTATTATAATAATTAACAGCTTGTAGGGCATACTTAGGATAAAGATTCTTGATCGGCTCAATTACATCCGTTACATCTGCCAGTTTGCCTTCCCAGGCCAAATGCGGATTCAAGACTCTCTCTGCGCCGTAACTCATCATGATATCGGGTGTATTACCCGCCTGAATGGCCCTACGCGCTTTCTGCGGTAACTCATCGCCGATATAGAAGGAAAGCTTGACTTTATTACCAGTTTGTTTTTCCCAGTTGCTCACCAACTGCTGGATTGCTTCATCTTCATCAAGAGTAAATCCTTTATCCCACCAAATTTTTAAAACTGGGTTGTCAGTAGCGGTATAGGTGGCTGAAGATTGTTTTAATTTAGAGGTGTTAGTGCAGGCAATAATTATCAAACTGAGTGTCAATACGATGAACACATATTTGCAATAATAGTGACATTGTGGCTGATTTTGAAAGCCTTTAGCAATTTGACTAGCTTTTTTTTGAAATGTCATATTTGTAAAAGCTCACTGCCATTGGTCAAAAATTTGCTTAATCCGTGCGATCGCCTCATCAGTTGCTTGCTCTGGATAAATTTGCTCTACAATAATCTGATTGAGAGCTTTACCCCAGACATTATCTTTCAAAACTAGGCTATAGGCTGGGTTTTGCACAAAATAAAATGGGCGTGTTGAAACTTCGATTAATTCGAGATCAAGCCATACCTGGGTTAGGCTACGCATACGCATAACCATATCTTGTATTTAAGCCAAAATCCAAACGCAGACATGATCTGGTATTGAAAAATCAAATGCAAGGTGCTTACAAAAGCACCTTGCAAACCATATCTAGAGAGATAGAAGAAGGTTAATCACGATTAAACGACCACAAAATTGTTTTTGGTTAGTGACAATCCAGCTGATAGTTGTGCAAATTTTATTTGAGCAAATCCACCTGCACTACCATCCTGGTCAAAGAACAATGCACCTGTAATATTGTCATAGATAAATCGTTGATTGCTTGTTGTTGCAGATGTTCCCAGTGTAAATTGACTTGCCTGAAGTGAACCTATTGATAACCCACCACCAAAACCAGTAGCAGATACCTGAATCAATTCATTACTGGCTTTGAAGTCATAAATACGATCCAAACCTTCATGGTAACTATTAAAGACAAAGGTATCAATTCCATCTCCTCCATAGAGAGTGTCATTACCGTTGCCACCTGTGAGGATATCATTGCCAACACCACCATAAAGTGTGTTATTGCCTAATGCGCTATATGCGGAGAGAGTATCATTGCCATCTCCCCCAAAGAGCAGATTATTACCTGTTGAATAATCAACAATTAATTTATCGTTACCAGCGCCACCGTTGAGGGTATTATTGCCTGACGTTCTGCGATAGATTCCTTCGCCGTCGTTGCCGTTGTTGTCGTACTGGTAGCCAGAGGCGGATAGATAATCATTGCCATTATCTCCAGATAGCACATTAGCGCCTGATGAAAAGTCAACATTCAAGTTATCGTCACCATTGCCACCGTTTAGGGTGTTATTGCCAGTGGTGTTATAAAAAGATCCTCCAAAGCCGTAGCCATAGCTAGAACCAGAGAGAGAATCATTGCCATCGCCCCCAAAAAGCAGATTAGCGCCTCGTGAATAGTCAACATTCAAGCGATCGCTACCAGCACCACCGTTGAGGGTGTTATTGCCTGAGGTGTTATCAAACCTGTAGCCCTCGAAATCAGAGGCAAAGAGAGAATCATTGCCATCGCCACCATCTAGTAGGTTATTACCTGTTGAAATGTTAGCACTCAAGTAATCGTCACCAGCGCCACCCTTGAGGGTGTTATTACCACTGGCAAGATTGATGGAGAGATGATCGTTGTTATCGCCACCATCTAGTAAGTTATCACCTGTTGAAAAGAAAGCACTCAAGCTATCGTTACCAGCGCCACCGTAGAGGGTGTTATTACCAGACACCACAGGGTCGTAGTAGCCACCAGAGACGGAGAGAGAATCATTACCATTGCCACCATCCAGTAGGTTATCGCCTGCTGAACCGTCAGCAATCAAGCGATCGTCACCAGCACCACCCTTGAGGGTGTTATTACCAGACACTATATTGCCATCGTAGTCACCTAAAGCAGAGAGAGTATCATTGCCATCGCCACCATCCAGTAGGTTATTGCCTGATGAGGAATCAACATTCAAATAATCGTTACCAATACCACCATTGAGGGTATTGTCCCCCGCATCACCCCGCAACGAGTCATTACCAGCACCACCGTCGAGGAAGTCATTGCCTATATCACCAACAAGTGTATCATTAAGAACACCACCAATCAGGGTATCATTACCAATACCACCATTAAGTAAGTTATTGCCTGTTGAACCGCTGGCATTCAAGTAATCATTACCAGCACCACCGTTGAGGGTGTTCTTCCCTGACGAGCGAGAGTCGTATGTGATGGAGAGGTCACGGAGTTCGTGCGGATCGTTATCGGGAGTGTAGCTGTAGTATCCAGAGATGTCGAGAGTATCATTGCCATCGCCACCATTAAGCAGGTTATTGCCTGATGAACCGCTAGCACTCAATTTATCGTCACCAGCGCCGCCGTTGAGGGTGTTATTGCCTGACGAGCGAGAGTCATCATTAAAGTAAGCATTTCCTTGGTAGTAGCCAGAGATGGAGAGAGTATCATTACCGTCGTCCCCATTGAGCAGGTTATTGCCTGTTGAACCGCTAGCACTCAAGTAATCATTACCAGCGCCCCCATTGAGAGTGTTCTTACCTGAAGAGCGGAGATCGTCGCCATCTGGGTAGCTAAGGTATTGGTGACCAGAGACGGAAAGAGTATCATTGCCATCGCCCCCAATGAGCAGGTTATTGCCTGTTGAACTGTCAGCACTCAAGTTATCGTCACCAGTTCCACCATTGAGAGTATTATTGCCTGCACCACCAATGAGAGTATCATTTCCCGCACCACCTCTCAAAAGATCGTTGCCACTCTTGCCATCGATTTTGTCATTTCCCCCCTGACCATTGATTACATCATCTGAATTGTCTAAACCTACAATGTTATTGTTGAGGTCATTGAAGAAAGTCACCGTATTCTTAGTGCCCAAACTAGTATTAGTGGAGTTAGCATCAAGGACATCAAAGCTGTCGGTGATACTAGTTTGCCCATCAAACAAGATATTGCCAATAGCTGATGTTGTACCAGAAGCTTTCAGATTCTCTAAGTTTTCTAGTTTGAAGTTTTTTAGGATAACTTTGGCACCAGCCACCCCTTCAAAGGTAATTTCTAGATTGCTGCCATTCTGGGTAAGCAGCAGATTTCGGGCATTCAAGCCAGCACCAATGAATTTGAGGGTATCGACTTCAGCGATGATTGCTGCTGTCGGGTTTACTCCTTTACCTATGCCACCAAAATCAGTGATGGTATCAGTACCGTCGCCCAAGTTGTAAACAAATTGATCCCTCCCACCACCACCAGTCAGGATGTCATCACCTTTTTTAGCTGTGATGATATCGTTGCCTGCTTGACCTGTAATTGTGTCTGTGCTGTTGGTTCCATTGATATTTACCATAACTTTATATCTCCTCAACTAAATCAATTTTTTCAGTAATTTTTAAGTTCTCAGCACTGACTCAGTGCTATTTTAAAGCACAAGAATCCGCCGAGAATTGATGCTTTCGGAATACTTTTATGTCACCCTTTAGGGACAATACTTTTTCTCGAAAATCCACTTCGTTGACCAGCTTACAAGCAGCAATTTTCTCAGTATCAAATCCTACTCACTGTACAAATTCATGACCGTATGCATGAACAGAAAAGAAATAGGTAGTTTCAGGTTTTTTATAACCATTCTTGATAGAACAGCGTAGCCCGAACCAAGAATTGCAGAAAAAGCGTCGCCAAATCAAGCTGAAATCCACGAAACTCTACAACACCTTAAAAAGGCACTATTCTTAGAGGTTGTTTGAAAAGTCTAATTTATTACTAGCCCTGGCGATTAGAAATCGCGGCTACACAGGCAAAACCCACCTCCGTGGGTTTAAAACCCTCAATTTTGGGTTAGTCCGCGCAGGCGGACTTAGTTTGTGTAGTAGCGAATTATATTCGCCCAAAACTTTTCAAACATGCTCTTAGTGTCTTGAAAATAGGGAACAATTAACTCTTGACAGGGAAAGCGATTTTATACCTTAGTTGTAAGCTATTGCCCGTGGGTGTGTGACTTAAAAATAGGGAACATCTAAATAACCTGATACTAACTAAATACTGAATATTTATTTAGATGTCTATAGCTAAAGAACTATCTTTGTATACTCTTTACATTATATACCGAGAAATGTATTTGCTAATAGCGTGTTCTTCACATTTTTAGAGTTTATAGTCGAGAATTTGCAGACAGCAGCCACAAATAAATTTGAGAGGAGACTTTCAAGGCAGCAAACTTCGGGAATACTCAAACTTTTCTTTTTCAATGCTGCGATGCCTGGGTTGGGCTACAATTGGATCAAGGGGCTACGCCTACGTATGGTGATGCATTATGCCTCAACAGGAATGACTATATATTACCAAAAATCCGAACGCAGACATGATCTGACTTACCCAAAAAAACTTGCAACCCATCCGCACTATGCCGAAAATGAAGGAAGTAGACTCAATAGACATCTCCAGAAATTAAATATGCGTTACCCAGAACCCTTGTAAAGACGTAGCACTGCTACGTCTTTACATTCTTTTTCGGAGATGTCTATTGAACAATCCAATGGGAGGTATTATTTTAAGTACCCCTCCTATTCCATACCTAGAGTTACGGAACGCTAATTACGATTAAACAACCACAAAATTGTTTTCGGTTAGTGACAATCCAGCAGATAACTGTGCAAATTTTACTTGGGCAAAGCCAGACGCACTGCCATCTTGGTCAAAGAACAGTCCACCTGTAGTGTTGTTATAGATAAATCGTTGATTGCTTGTTGTTGCAGATGTTCCGATGATAAACTGACTAGCTAAGACTGAACCTGGTGATAAACCGCCACCAAAACTGGCAGCCGATACCTGAATCAGTTCATTACTGGCGTTGAAGTCATAAAGACTATCTACACCTCCATTGTAATTATTGAAAACAAAAGTATCAGTACCAGTTCCTCCATAGAGGCTATCATTTCCGTTGCCACCTATGAGTATATCGTTGCCATCGCCTCCATATAGGAGATTAGCACCTGTTGAACCGCTAGCATTCAAGCGATCGCTACCTGCACCACCTTCTAGGGTATTTTTGCCAGACGAACGAGAGTCGTAGAAGGAACCGTATAAGTTGTAGTAGCTGCCAGAAATGTCAAGAGAATCATTGCCATCGCCCCCAGAGAGTAGGTTATCACCTTTTGAACCGCCAGCACTCATGGTATCGTTACCTGCACCACCTTCTAGGGTATTTTTGCCTGTTGAACGAGAGTCGGTGGTGGAGTAGGAATTACCAGAGATGTCAAGAAAATCATTGCCATTACCTCCAGAGAGCAGGTTATCACCTGTTGAACCGCCAGCATTCAAGCGATCGTCGCCTGCACCTCCATTGAGGGTATTATTGCCTAAAGAGCGAAAGTCGCGGTTGTCACCAGGATATGAGTCGTAGTTGCCAGAGATGTCAAGAGAGTCATTGCCATCGCCCCCAGAGAGCAGGTTATCACCTTTTGAACCGCCAGCACTCAAGGTATCGTTACCTGCACCTCCGTTGAGAGTGTTATTGCCTGATGAGCGAAAGTCAAAGTTCTGGTCGTAACTATTTCTGTAGCCGCCAGAGATATCAAGAAAATCATCGCCATCGCCCCCAGAAAGCAGATTATCGCCTTTTGAACCGCTAGCACTTAAGGTGTCGTTACCTACACCTCCTTCTAGGGTGTTATTGCCTAATGAGCGAGAGTCAGAAGAGTAGCCGTAACTATTGCTGTAGCCACCAGAGATATCAAGAGAATCATTACCATCGCCCCCAAAGAGCAGGTTATCGCCTGTTGAACTACCAGTATTCAAACTATCGTTACCAGATCCTCCATTGAGGGTATTATTGCCTGTTGAGCCGCTAGCATTCAAGTTATCGTCACCAGTGCCACCATCAAGGGTATTATTTCCCACACCACCATCAAGGGTATCATTTCCCTCACCACCATCAAGGGTATCATTTCCCGCACCACCTCTGAGTATGTCATTACCACTTTTGCCGTCGATGATGTCGTCGCCCCCTTGACCATTGATAACATCATTGGAGTTGTCAAAACCCGTAATATTGTTGTCGAGGTCATTGAGGAAGGTAACAGTGTTCCTCTTGAATAGGCTAGTTTGAGTGGAATTAGCATCAAACACATCAAAACTGTCGGTGATGCTGGTTTGTCCATCAAACAGGATATTGCCAATAGCTGGCCGTGAAGAATTTGCTGAGAGATTATCCAGGTTTTCTAATTTGAAATTTTGGAGAATGACTTTGGTATCACCAGGGACACCTTCAAAAGTAATTTCTAAGTTATTACCATTTTGAGTTAATTGCAGATTTTGAGCAGTGAAGCGACTACCTATAAATTGCAAAGTGTCTAAGGAAGCAATCACGGTTGCTGAGGGATTTGAGCCTTTACCCACACCAACGAAATCAGTGATAATATCAGTACTGCCAAAGTTGTTGTTGCTGAAGTTGTAAACAAATTTATCATTGCCGACACCACCCGTTAGGCTGTCGTTACCATCTCCACCTGTCAGTATATCATTCCCGCCACCGCCAATAATTGTATCATTGCCGTTGTCCCCAGAGAGCGTATCGTTACCACTGTTTCCCACAATGAAGTCATTGTAGATTGTACCTGAGATATCTAATCGTTCAATATTCTTGTAGCTAACCCGATTTGTGCGCGCCGTAATTTCTCCATTGTTTGTAGTGGTATTAAATGTGGTTCTAATTCCCCCAACAGTATTGCTGTAACTGTAATCGGCGAACAATATATCATCACCCTCACCCCCGTCGATTGTATCATTGCCACTAGTGCCTCCAGAGAGCGTGTCGTCCCCACTGTTCCCCACAATTAAGTCATCGGCATCTGTACCTGAGATATTTAATCTTTCGATGTTCTTGTAGCTAATCCGATTTGTGCCTACCGTAATTTCTCCATTGTTTGTAGTGGGATTAAATGTGGTTCTAATTGCCCCAGCCGCATTATCGACGGACAATATATCATCACCCTCACCCCCATCGATCGTATCATTGCCACCATAGCCCGTAGAGAGTGTATCGTTGCCATTGCTCCCCACAATATTGTCGTCGTAGGCTGTACCTGAGATATTTAATCCTTCGATATCCTTGTAGCTAACCCGATAAGTACCTGCTGTAACTTCTCCAATGTTAGTAGTAGCATTGAATATCGTTACAATCCTTTCTGTAGCATTGCTGTAATCGACAGATAACAAATCGTCACCCATGCCCCCATCTACCGTTTGAGTCACTAAATCAGTGGAAGTAGTCTCTGGGTACGTGGAGTTTAGATAGAAGGAATCATTGCCATCCCCCCCAGAGAAAAAGTTATTGCCTATTGAATACTCAGCACGCAATGTATCGTCACCAGCGCCACCATTGAGGGTATTATCGCCTGAGGAGGTTAAAAAATCGCCGAAGGGAGTGATATAGCCAGAGATGTCAAGAGAATCATTGCCATCTCCCCCAGAGAGTAAGTTATTGCCTATTGAATACTCAGCACGCAATGTATCGTTACCAGCGCCACCATCGAGGGTATTATTGCCCGATGAGCTAAAATTAGGCTCCGATCTATAAGTATAAATGCCGGAGGTGGAGAGATAATCATTGCCATCTCCCCCAGAGAGTAAGTTATTGCCTGATGGAGAGTTAGCATTCAAGGTATCGTCACCAGCGCCACCGTTGAGGGTGTTATTACTTGATGAGGGGTAATAGATGTATTCGCTGACGCTGCTATAAACGTTAGAGGCGTTAAGATAATCATTGCCATCGCCCCCAGAGAGTAAGTTATTGCCGGATGTTGCCCCAGCATCCAAAACATCGTCACCAACGCCACCATTGAGGGTATTATTGCCTGTTGAAAATTCAACATTCAAGTAATCGTTACCCGCACCACCAACGAGAGAGTCATTACCTGTGGGAAAGTCATTCCCCGTACCACCAACAAGAGTATCATTCCCTTCACCACCAAGAAGGGAATCATTGCCTGCACCACCTCTCAAAAGGTCGTTGCCACTCTTGCCGTCAATGATGTCATCGCCTGCCTGACCATTAATGACATCATCTGAATCGTTAAATCCGCTAACATTATTGTTTAGGTCGTTAAGAAAAGTGACTGTGTTCTTTTTAAAGACGGTGTTCTGGGTGGAGTTGGCATTGAAGACATCAAAGCTGTCGGTAATACTAGTTTGCCCATTAAACAGAATATTACCCAAGTCTACAGTGGCTCCTGTAGATTTGCTGAGGTTATCCAAATTTTCCAGGGCAAAGTTTTGCAGGATGACTTTGGGGCCAAAAAATCTCGTTTCATAAGCATCCCCTTCAAAGCTGATTTCCAGATTGTTACCATTCTGAGTCAGCAGTAGATTTTGGGCACTTAAGCCATCGCCTACAAATGTTAGGGTATCCACTTCGGCAATGACTTCTGTTGTCGGGTTTGTCCCTTTACCTACGCCACCAAAATCCGTGATAATGTCAGTATTATTATTTGAGCCGTAGTAGCCAGCGTAAATAAATTTATCCTTACCGCCTCCACCAGTCAAAGTGTCGTTGCCACCGTTACTAGATATGACATCATTGCCTAATTTACCGTTAATCGTATCCGCGTCAGTGCTACCCTGTAGGGTATCATTACCGTTGGTTCCAATGATATTTGCCATAACTTTTACCTACCTGAATCGATTTTTTCAGTAACTTCAGTTTTCAACAAGCTGCTTGTGCTGCTTTCGAGCAAAAATAACTCACCAAAATTTGACGTGTTCGGCATACTTTCTATGTCAACCCGACCAGCAAATTTCTCAAAAATTCACCTTATCAAAAGGCTTGTATCTATTACTTACCTAACTATCTTCAAACTATCTAAGTCTTAAGCACTGTACAAATTTATGAGTGTGTGCATTCACGATAATCGTTGATCTCAGGATTTTTTAAGCATCACTTGTTAAGTAGACATTACTGAAAAATTATCGAAAAACTTAGCTTGAATGCTCAGAAACTCACCATTCGCGTTTGATTTTATTTGCCAGCGCCTAAGTCCTACTAGAAGAGAAAATAGTCAATAGTTTATTCTTAATCGGGAAAGAGATTTTTATATCCTCCTTATGGGCTATTCTCTGTGGGGTCTAGCTGGAAAATAGAGAACATCTTAATAGCCTCAAAATAACTACATAGTCAACATCTTACTTAGATGTCTATACTGAAATAACTGTCTTTGCATACTCTTCACATTATTTGCCGATAAATGTATACATAAATACTAGGCTTTATCTATTCTTTATATTTTTCTATAGCAATCCTAAATCATTTGTAAACAATGAGATGCCCGATTTATTAGAGAAGTTTTGAAGGCTGCGATCGCTGGGTAGGGTTACATCTAAACTATGATTAAGAGCGATCGCAATGCTTCGATCTGAGCAAGAATCGCTCAAGATTGCAAAGTTACCAATGCAGACATGATCCGACTAAGCCAAGAACACTTGCAAATCATCCGCACCCATGCCGACAGCACTTACCCAGATGAGTGCTGTGGTATAATTTTAGGCTATCTGGCTAATGAGGGCAAAACTGTGGTAGAAGTCATACCAACAGAAAATGCTTGGAATACAGAAGCGGCATCTGAGTTTCCAGGGGAACGGACAACAGAAAGTAAAAGACGGCAATATGCGATCGCACCCGAAGTTATGCTAAAAACACAAAAGCAAGCACGCGATCGATCACTGAACATTATCGGCATTTTTCATTCTCACCCAGATCATCCTGCTATCCCTTCAGAATGCGATCGCCTATACGCTTGGCAGGGATACTCGTATATAATAGTATCCGTCCGAAACGGTCAAGCTGGAGAACTTAAAAGCTGGAGCCTTGACGATCATCATCAGTTTCAAGCAGAGGAAATTAAAAATATAATTTAACGGCTTAGTTTAAAGACAATCACTTGTAGCAGTTTTCGCCGCTACCATTGATAAAAATTCGTCTTCCATACTCCCTATCTCTATATAAGATACAGTTTTTCGATAGGATTAATATTCCGCTCTCCCACATCATAACTGCTATGCTAAATCCCAATCTGGACGAAATCCAGTTGACCAAAGACGATTACGAACGCTACTCCCGCCACATAATTTTACCGGAAGTAGGACTAGAAGGACAGAAACGCCTAAAAGCTGCCAGTGTACTGTGTATCGGTACAGGTGGACTCGGTTCACCACTACTTTTATATTTGGCGGCGGCGGGTGTTGGACGCATCGGGATTGTCGATTTTGATGTTGTCGATACTTCTAATCTGCAACGCCAAGTAATTCACGGTACATCCTGGGTGGGTAAACCTAAGATTGAATCGGCAAAAAACCGCATTCACGAGATTAACCCCTATTGTCAAGTTGATTTATACGAGACTCGTCTGACTTCCGAAAATGCCCTGGAGCTTATTCAACCTTACGATATCGTAGTGGATGGTACTGATAACTTCCCCACCAGATATCTAGTTAACGACGCTTGCGTATTGCTGAATAAGCCCAACGTCTATGGTTCAATTTTACGATTTGAAGGGCAAGCTACTGTATTTAACTACGAAGGTGGGCCAAATTATCGCGACCTTTTCCCAGAACCACCACCACCAGGAATGGTTCCCTCTTGTGCAGAAGGCGGCGTATTGGGAATTTTGCCCGGAATTATTGGTTTAATTCAGGCAACGGAAACTGTTAAAATCATTCTGGCACAAGGTAACACTCTCAGTGGACGATTGCTGCTATACAACGCCTTAGATATGAAATTCCGGGAGTTGAAACTGCGTCCTAACCCGATTCGCCCAGTGATTGAAAAGCTGATAGACTACGAAGAATTCTGCGGGATTCCACAAGCTAAAGCAGAGGAGGCAAAACAGCAGTTGGAAAGTCAAGAAATAACCGTCAAGGATTTGAAGGAATTGCTGGATAGCGGCGCGAAAGATTTTGTACTGCTGGATGTCCGCAACCCCAATGAGTACGACATTGCCAAAATTCCGGGTTCAGTGTTAGTGCCTTTACCAGACATTGAAAATGGGAATGGCGTTGCGAAAGTGAAGGAAATATTGAATGGTCATCGCTTAATTGCTCATTGTAAGATGGGCGGGCGATCGGCAAAAGCCCTCGCAATACTTAAGGAAGCTGGGATTGCTGGGACGAATGTCAAAGGCGGAATTACCGCTTGGAGTCGAGAAGTCGATCCTTCTGTTCCAGAGTATTAAAAACGCAAAGGAACGCAGAGGAAAGCGCAGAGGTACGCAAAGTTTTTCTCTGCGTACCTCTGCGTTTAAAACTTGACTTTCTTAATTACAAATGAGTTACAGGTTTCACTTGACTCAACAAACTGTGCAGTTTTTCGCCTTCAATGACCTCTGTTTCTAAGAGTTGAGTAGCGATCGCTTCTAGCAAGTCTCGATTCTGTCTGAGAATCTCTAGGGCTTGCTGGTGGGCTGTTTCTACAATTTCCTTGACTTCGCTATCGATGGCTTTCGACGTTTCTTCACTTACTGCCCGTCGGGGATTAGCACCACCATTACCCAGGAATGCTGCTTGTTGTCCTTGTTGATAAGCTAATGGCCCTAAAACTTTACTCATACCATAAGCTGTTACCATCCGTTCTGCCAAATCAGTTGCTCGTTGCAAATCGTTGGAAGCACCTGTGGTAATACTGTTAAACACAATCTCTTCAGCGGAACGTCCACCTAACAGAGTTGCAATCTGACCCCGCAATTCTGTTTCATTCATCAAAAAGCGGTCTTCAGTTGGTAATTGTAGAGTGTAGCCCAAAGCTGCCATCCCACGGGGAATAATCGAAATCTTTTCTACCCGACCGTTTCCAGTTGTGAGTGCCCCAACCATTGCATGACCAACTTCATGGTATGCAACAATCTTTTTCTCAGTCTCGTTCATTACCCGACTCTTCTTCTCTAAACCAGCGACTACCCGCTCAATTGCTTCGGCAAAGTCTTCTTGAGCAACCCTTTCACGCAGATTGCGCGCTGCCAATAATGCGGCTTCGTTCACCAAATTTGCCAAATCTGCGCCAGCAAAACCAGGGGTACGAGTAGCGATCGCTTTTAAATTGACATCATCTCCTAATTTTACCTTTTGAGCGTGAATCTTGAGAATTGCTTCTCGATCTGATAAATCAGGACGGTCTACCAACACTTGGCGGTCAAAGCGGCCTGGACGCAGCAATGCTGGGTCTAGTATTTCGGGACGGTTGGTCGCTGCTAGGACGATTACTGTTGCATCGCCAGCTGCAAACCCGTCCATCTCAGTTAGTAATTGGTTGAGGGTTTGTTCTCGCTCATCGTTACCACCGTAAAAGCCATTACTACTACGAGACTTACCGATCGCATCCAACTCATCAATGAATATAATACAGGGAGCCTGTTTCTTAGCCTGCTCAAACAAATCCCGGACTCTGGAAGAACCCACACCAACAAACAGTTCCACAAACTCGGAACCAGAAATGCTGAAAAATGGAACTCCTGCTTCTCCTGCTACAGCTTTTGCTAAAAGTGTCTTACCAGTACCAGGAGGACCAACCAACAGCACACCCTTGGGAATTCTAGCGCCAATTTGCGTAAAGCGCCCTGGAGTCTTGAGGAAATCTACAATTTCTACTAACTCAGTTTTCGCTTCTTCGACCCCAGCCACATCTGCAAAGGTGATTTTCGCGGATTCGCCTTCAACGTAAACCTTAGCTTTGCTCTTACCAATAGAAAGAGCGCCTTGGGGACCACCGCCACCACTACGGGCGAGAAAGAACTGCCAAATGCCAATAAAAATCAGTGGTGGAATCACCCAACTCAAGAGGGTTGTAAACCAGGTATTTTTCGGTGGAGGTGTAGCAGCGAACTCAACTCCCTTTTGTTCTAGCAGTTTGGGTAACTCTAAATCAAAGATTGGTGTAGTGGCAAACACCTGAGCAGGCTCGGCATTTTCTGTTTTTAGTTGGTAAATAATCTCGTTTTGACCAACGGAAACGCGGCTGACTTCCCCTTCCTGTACTTGATGAATAAATAGGCTATAGGGAACACCAGTAGGGCCAGAAGTAAATAAACCAGGCAAAAATAAATTTAAGAGCAGAAATAGCCCTGATATTCCTAGTAATATATTCGCAATGAGCCGAAACCGAGGTGACTTAGGTTGTTCTTTAATTCCCATAGATGTTACCAATCCTTAAAATGAAAACTAAATGGAGAATGAGAAATGAGAAATAGAGAATAGACGTTGGTTATTCTCCCTCTACTTACTCATCTTCTTTAACGCTTTGAGAAAATTAATTAAAGACTGGTCAAAAATGCTGCTATATTTGCCCAATCTAAGCAATTTCTATAACTCTACAATGGACTGTGAGGCTGTGTGTAGCTTACTTCCCCGAAAGGGTGCGCTATTAATGACGCAAAGTTGTTCATTTTGCCTTGATTGTCAAAAATACTACCGCTTCTCATAATTTCTCCTGTTCAGCAACGTTTGCAGCATTTATTTATTTATGTAACTAAACTTAACAATTAAATTAATCTTTGGGAACTAATGAGTAAATACGGTTTACCGTACTTAAAGAGTTAACACCACTCGAATTAGTGAGGAGAAGGCTGTGACAGAAGATACAGAGATTAGGAGACGCAAAGATGAATCACCGTATTTTTGCCATATACAAAACTGTTACCTGCGATCAATCTAACCTGGATTGATGCTCAGGTATGTTCAGAAGCGATCGCAAATAACTAAGAATTATTGTTGGCATCAGGCAGGGAGTAGGAAAAAAAGGGTTTGAGGCTTGTTTACTTTTCTCAACACAGTTTGGTTTTATTGTGCCAACTTACTTAAGTATATAAATTTTATGTAAAGCTTGCTTGTTATTGAGCGCAAAAGATTTCTGAATAATATATAAGTTTATTTTATATAGATTGAAATTGATTTCTTTAATATAAAAGTATTTTTTTTAATTAAAAATAATCATTTTTAACAAAAAAATCTTTTTCTTGAAACCTAATTGAATGACAATATCCCGTTAAGATAAAAAACTGGCAGCGTTAACCCAAAAAATCAATAAATTTAAAAAATATATCTAATTAAATGTTACACCTGTATATCAATGTATTATGAATCGTATTTCTTAAAATTTTGAAGATTTGGTAAATGAGTTTGTGTAACCTTGTACTTCATGGTAATTAAATAGTTACAGACAGATTGGTTCAAAAGATTTGGAATAAAAAACCAGAAAATTTGACCTAATTACTTAGATTAATTGGTCATTTGCGTAATCATTTCAATGATTTTCAAACAATAGATTATCTAATTTTGGAGAGTAGGCATCTTGCTCGTCCACAACCGAAAGCTGGCTTTTCGGTCAGCCTACATACAATCAGTAGTTGGATATTTTTTGTTTAGAAATTATATCATGCCCGGCTGATTAGTTGTCATTGCGTACTCTTTTAGAGAACCCATTGGCGCAGCCTCTCGTAGAGACACTCTGCGAACTTTCGACTTGCAATGACATATTGTAAGCGATCGGATGGACATGATATTACTCGCAAAATCAAAATATAGATTACGCAAATGGCAAGTAATCTGCATTGAACTGATGAATAGTTCTTTGATTGAGGCTTAACTTACTTATTAGTGAGAAATTCAGGAGAGATAACATGGCAATTACTTTCGGCACCACAGGTAATGATACGAAAAATGGGACTTCGGGAAATGACACAATAGTTGGTTGGGCTAGTAATGGTAGTGCTACTAGCATCTCCGGTAACGATATCTTAAATGGTTTAGCTGGTAACGATTCTCTTCTGGGTGGGACGGGGAACGACAGTTTAAGTGGTGGAGATGGGAATGACACACTTGATGGTGGCACAGAAAACGACACACTCAGAGGTGGTGCAGGCAATGATATCTTCAAAGGCAGTCAGGGTAACGACAGCCTTGATGGTGGAGATGGTGTTGATACCGCAGACTACAGTCAACTAAATCAAAGCATTACCTTGTCAGGTGTCGGAACCATTACAAAAGCCGGAGGATTGGGGCAAGACCTACTCTTTAAAGTCGAAAAGATTATTGCTAATGCTAATGTTGCCAACAACACCATAGATGCATCACAATCTTTGCCTGGGGTCTTTATCACCGTTAACCTGCAAACTCAAAGTTTAGCTGCCAATAACGTTCCTGGTTTGGGAACATTGCCATTTACTGTAGTCAACTTTGATAATGTGATTGGTACAAACGGGAATGATAGCATTATTGGCGACAGCCAAAACAACAAATTATCCGGCAATAATGGCAACGACACAATTGATGGGGGTTCGGGTATTGACAGCTTAAATGGGGGAGCAGGTGACGACACTTACATCGTAGACACTACTCTTGATACTATTATAGAGGCTGCAAGTTCAGGTACAGATACCGTCCGGTCTTCTGTCACTTACACATTAGGCGCGAATCTAGAGAACCTGAGGTTGACGGGAAATAGTAACATCATCGGAACAGGTAATAGTCTTAATAACTTCCTTTTCGGTAATAGTTTCAACAACACTCTGAATGCAAGAGCAGGCGATGACACCCTAGATGGCAATTTGGGCAATGATATCCTCAATGGTGAGGACGGCAATGATAGCCTACAAGGCGGGCCCGGCAATGACGTACTCAATGGTGGATCTGGAAACGATATCCTCATCGGTACTTTTCCCGGTAGTCTGCTTCCACCTGGATTAGGGGAAACTGATACCTTAACTGGCGGGGCTGGGATAGATAGATTTATCCTGGGGGACGCTATAAATATTTTCTACGACGATAACAACAGTGCGAATTCTGGTTTTGCAGACTTTGCTACTATTACTGATTTCGACTCTAGCCAAGATCGAATTGAACTCAAAGGAGCTCCACTAGACTACCGCCTGCAAGTTGTTGGCAGCAATACACGAATATTCGTAGATAAACCGGGATTAGAACCAGATGAGCTCATAGGTATTTTGCAGGGAAGAAACAATCTCAGACTTGATAGTGATGACTTCCTTTTCTATGAGCAAGAAAATCCTGGGGAAGGTACAAACAATACACTGGCTACTGCTGAAGGATTAGGTTCTTTGTCATCTGGCTCAAACGTAAATCTTTCAGCCCAACTGGCAGCAGTTCAACCAAGCGGAAATTCCGATTTCGACTTTTTTACATTTTCTTTAGCAAATGCCGGAACTGTCACTATCAGGACAGTGACATCGGGAGATACAGTTCTCGGACTTTTTGACGATTTCGGGACTTTACTGCGATCTGACGACGATAGTGGCGGTGGCAATTCGTCATTAATCACCGCTTCATTAGGTGCAGGTACATACTCCATTTCAGTCAGTAAATATGCCTTCTTCCCTCAAGATGGCGGAACTTTCTCTGGTAACACCTTGAATAATGATTTTGCTTATACACTAGGGGTCAGCGTTGTATAATAACGTTGTAAATTTACAGTTTTTTTAAGTATTTAGACCCAAAGGTTTGTTTAGTCTCATTCCCAGTCTTAAGACTGGGAATGTATTTTAATAGGCGGATAATTTGTGGAGCTATCATAAATTATGAACTAAACGGTTTAGTTCATAAAAGTAAATAATAAATTTTTGACTTGCTAATGACTAATAATTTCTTGAGAAGTTAGCATGAAATTACAATCGAACTTCATTTGAGATATTTCCTGATGAGATAAGTATAAAAAATCAAACAGCAAAACTTCTTCCGTCAAATTTACCAATTTATAGTAAATTTCAATTACCAATCCCATGTCAAATCGTCGTTATCCTCCCGCCTACTTACGCTATCTCAGAGCCAGGTTATGGAATCTAGGGCGACCTGGTTTTTGGGTAACTGCAATTGTTTTATCTGTAGTTGGGCTAGTAACCTGGGAATACTTGTCAAATCCAGATATTTTCGTTTATAAGCAAAAAAACGAAGTCACTTCCCAAGCACCTGTTGATTCCTCCCTGTCAGAGGAAAATAAAGCGATCGCAGCAGATATTGATAACCTACCAGTTTTGTTTAACGATTTTGAAGAAGCAGCTCTCTCATTAACGGCAAATACGCCTAAAGAAAAGGCTAAAGACAAAAACAGCAAAGGCTTCTTAGAGGATGTAATTAAAAAACAAAATTCTCCTGGTGATACCAAAGTAAATCCTGCTTTAGGCGTTAATGGCGATACCTCCCCAGCTGTGAAAAATCCCTTTGTTGTACAAACAGAAAATTTATTACGTACTGGGACGGCTGATAGTGGTAATCAGTTTCTCGGTATTAAAACCTTAAATGGCGCGTCTGAACCAACAGAGGGAGAACAAACATCCTCTAGCCTGGATGTTGGATTGACTAATCAAACTAACAAGAATCAAAATTCTCTCTCAATCAATCCTCTGCAAGCAGCACTCAACCAATCGACAAACCAGAAATTGTCTAGTTTCAATGGTACTACTCCAACTCAGACAAATGCCTTGAACGGAGTCTCTGACCCAGCAACAACGCTAATGCCACCCATCAACAGCTTACCGAATCAGAATTCTCTACCAAGTACTGGCTTAAGCCCTGGGACAAACTACACGTCAACCGGTACAAACTTACCGCAAAGTCCCTACAATAATTTAAATAACGCTCAAGTAGTGCCTAATAATGGGTTAACTACGGGTACGAACTTACCGCAAAATCCCTACAGTAATTTAAATAACGCTCAAGTAGTGCCTAATCTAGCACCAGTTACACCTCCAGTCACCTCGATCGCACCAAGTTATATTGCACCTTACTCTAGCCAGAGTCCGAGTCAAAGTGTTGTCACACCCACAAACCCTTTAGGATACGGTAATAATGGATTGCAACAACCGATGCAAACACCACAATCTAATTACGGCAATTATGTGCAACAGCAACCAACACAGTCTAATTCCTTGTATCTTCGCCAACTGCGAGACAAGTATAGAAGTCCTGGTCAAAACTGATTTTAAGTACGTCGGCTAGAAAAAGTCTAGTTAGTACAACACCGCGTAAATAAACCACCTATTTAAAATCAATGAAACGCTTACGCTGTATGAATTTTGAATTTTGTTAGCGCAGCGTAAAGCCTTCTCTTCGAGAGGCTTTGCCAACGGCATGGCTTCTCTACGAGACGCTGCGCGAACGCTTAGAGCGAGTCTGCGTACCCCTGCGGGGAAGCAAGCTACGCGTAGCGTCTCGTAGAGAGCGTCATTTTGAATTTTGAATTCCGCCTTGCGGTACTAGGGTGATTGTGGGCTATTTGGAATCACCGGAACCTCTGGTGTTTCGGGTTGTCGCTGTTGTCGTTGCAAATATTTACTCAATACATAAGCCATATCCCCACGAGTCACAGGTTTTAATGGGGAAATATTGCCTTGAGCATCTGTGCTTAGAAATCCCTCAGTCGCTACAGTAGCGATCGCTTTTCTAGCCCAAACTGGGATAGACTTTTCATCTGGATGTGAAGCCAGAATTTCATTCACAGCCTCGTCGGGAAACTGAAATACACCATAAGCCTGGGCGAAAATAGCCAGAGCTTCTGCCCTTGTTACCTTTTGGTTAGGGAAGAACTCATTGCCTCGATAGCCTTTCATGATGTCAGTTTTTAAGACTGTCTGTATATCATTAAATGCCCAATAAGAACGAGGAACATCTGGAATCACTAAATTTTCTTTGTTAACAACTTCTCTTTTATCTAGCCGAAACGCTTTCACCATAATTGAGGCTAATTCTGCTCTACTTAGTAACCTTTCTGGATAAAATTTGCCATCGGGAAAGTTTGTCATCCATTTGACAGCAGTTACCTGTTGAATAGAATCAAATGAGATTCCAGAACTAGATTCTGGTGTTTGAGCAATTGCAGGCAAGTTTTGTAGTAGTGCTAATAAAGATAGAGTAATTGAAAGCTGACGCATTATGATAACCACTTTTAGCTGCTAACGTGAATTTCAAAAACTACGTTACTGAGGTTAACGCAAAATTTAGTCTCAGTGAATGACGAATTTAGGCGGGGCAATGTTGCGTAGGTACGTAGGCTGTTAATTGATTTTCATAATCAAGAGAGTAGAAATCAGCAAAAACTTGTTTTTACCTTTCATCTTTTGGCGTTATTGGCCCACTACTATGGACTATAGTCAGTTTTTCAGGAATTTTGGGAATGACAACAACAGATCCCGTAACGTTGATGAAGCAAGAAGTTGGCAAAGCCGCCGCCGCCCTGGTAAAATCGGGTTCCATTGTGGGGTTAGGTACGGGGTCAACTACAGCATATACGATTCAGTTTTTGGGCGATCGCCTCAAGTCTGGTGAACTCAAAGATATCATTGGTATACCTACCTCGTTTCAGTCAGAAGTGCTGGCAAAGCAGTACGGCATCCCTCTCGCCACCTTAGATGCTGTTGATCATATAGATATTGCCATTGATGGGGCAGATGAAGTCGATCCGCAGAAGAATTTGATTAAAGGCGGTGGTGCAGCACATACCCGCGAAAAAGTCGTAGACTACCTAGCTGAACAGTTCATTGTTGTGGTAGATAGTGGTAAGTTAGTAGACCGCTTAGGTTCTAGTTTTGCTGTGCCTGTGGAAGTGATTCCAATGGCAATTACTCCTGTCACCAACGCCATCAAAAAACTCGGTGGCAAACCAGAACTCCGTATGGGTGTAAAAAAAGCTGGCCCAGTGATTACAGATCAAGGGAACTTTGTCTTAGATGTCAAATTTGACTCTATTGAAGATCCAGCCGGACTAGAAAAGACATTGAATAACATTCCCGGCGTTCTGGAAAATGGTATCTTCGTTAACTGTGTCGATTTAGTTTTAGTTGGCGAAGTCAAAGATGGTCAGCCATTAGTGCGGCAACTGTAGAATTTTGGATTTTGGATTTTGGATTTTAGATACTTCTAAAATCCAAAATTTATAACAATTTTGGATTTTAGATTTTAGATTAAAGCTAGCAATCAAATCACTGGCTCTGTGAATTATCTAGCTTCCCTCTCCAATAAATATATCGGCTACGGTGTACACAGAAGTCAATGCGTAGGGGCAATTCATGAATTGCCCCTGCACCTTACGATATAATTTTATACCGCATCTCGGTGGGAACCGCTATATGTCAGTGCGAACCTACACGTATGCTTTCTTCGTCGAGATTTTCTGGTAGAAATCCACCTGCCTGCATTTTCCATAATCTGTAGTAAGCGCCGCCGAGTGCCAGCAGTTTGGCGTGGGAACCATCCTCGATAATTCGACCTTTGTCGAACACCAAAATCCGATCTAGATGGACGATGGTAGATAGCCGATGAGCCACTACAATGACCGTTTTCCCATTCATTGCTAAGTCGAGGGTATCTTGGATCGCTTTTTCGGTGATTGAATCGAGGCTAGAGGTGGCTTCATCTAAAATCAGGATCGGCGCATCTTTGAGAATTACCCGCGCAATCACAATCCGCTGTCTCTGTCCTCCAGACAACTTAACACCACGTTCGCCTACCAGAGAATTGTAACCATCCTTACTTTGAGCGATGAAATCGTGAGCATGAGCCTTGCGCGAAGCCTCGATCACTTCCTCATCGGTTGCATCCAAGCGTCCGTAACGAATATTTTCTAGCAAAGTGCGATGGAACAGAGATGGATCTTGGGGAATCAAGCTGATCTGAGCGTGTAGCGCATCCTGAGTCATATCTCGAATATCGACCCCATCAATAATAATTTGTCCAGATTGTGGGTCGAATAAACGCAGAATCAGATTGACAAAAGTGGATTTTCCAGAGCCGGACAAGCCTACCAGTCCGATCCGTTCTCCCGGTTGGATAGTGACAGAAAGGTTGTTGAAAACTTTCTTCTCTTCTGTGTAGTTAAAATTCACCCGCCGAAACTCAATCTTACCTTGGGTAATTGAGTGGGCGATCGCCTTCTCGCGATCGACCAACTCGTGGGGTTGAATAATAGTGAAAACACCATTGGCGACATTACCAACGTGTTCAAAAAATTCCAGAAAGCGGCGGCTCAAATTACGCGCTTCACTAATAATCAATAGCGACAGGCTGGTTGCTACAACAAAGTCAGCAGTAGCGATCTTTCCTTGACTCCAGAGGGAGAGCGAGTAATACAGGGTGCTAATTTTCAGAATGGCTGCTGAGATGAATTGAAACCAGCGAATGCGCTCTGAGTACCAGTTGGATTCTCTCACGTGTTTGATTTCGCGCTTTAATTGGTCATTCAAATAGCGTCGTTCAAAACCAAAGCGAGCAAATAGTCGGCTACTAGTGAGATTTGTGACTGCATCTACGATCATGCCAGTTGTCTCACTTCTGGCGGCTGCGGCTTTCCGGGAGTAAAATCGGCAGCGAGTTGCCAGCCAGAACGAAATACTGATGAAGAGAACTGCCCAGATTCCCACGAGTGCAGCCAGGGGAGGGTAGGCGTGATACAGTATCGACGTGGCGACGCTATACACAACGATTACTGGCATAAATTCAGTAATCATCATTTGCATCGTCTGGGTAACACCCAGAGAAGTTTCACTAATCCGATGTGCCAATGCTCCAGAAAAACTACTGCTTAAGTAGCGATGCGAATGGTGTTGCAAGTAGGCATATAGTGATCGCACAATATGCTGTCGATGGATTGGATGCAGGACTGTTTGCAAGAGTCCAGCCGAGCGCCCGAATATCACTTCACCCACACTCAAGCCGATGAACAGCATCAGGGGTTGCTTCATGGCATCAAAAATGGGCTGGCTGTGTCCCGCCGATCCCGTTACGCCCCGGATGATCTGGCCAATAGCATAAGGCAGCATAATGCCACAGGTTGCGTGTATAATCTCCAGGATCACCATTAACACATACCACCAGCGAAACTGGTTCACAAAATAGCAAATGAACCTGAATGGAGTTGATGGCAAATCTGGTGCATCAGGAGCGCGTTGAAAGGATTTGGATTGTCTAGCGTTTTTCGTCATGAAAGTCGATCTCTTAGCATCATTTTAGCTTTTCTACAAGATAAAAATGGACGACTGGATGAGCCGTCCGATGGCATTAGAGACTTTTAGAAGTACTCCACTAGACCATAATTTCTGATGGTGTAATTGCAGCGTAAACATCAGGCGGTAGTAAGGCTTCCTGAATGTTGATTTTCTTTGGTATTACACCCTCTTCAAAGAACAAATCTGCTACACGCTGTTGTTCTTGAATTAATGCAGGGCTTAGGCCTCTGCGTCCTACAAAAGTGCGGCGAGACATTACCTTTTCTACCACATCCGCGTCGAGCTTTTGTTCAGTGATCATCAATTTGGCAACTTCACCTCGATTCGCCTCTGCCCACTTGTCAAGTTTATTAAGCTCCTCAATGATAATTTTTAGTAAGCCAAGATTCTCTTGGGCAAATTTTCTGTCAGCAATATAATAGCCACCAGGAGAATCTAGCCCAACAGAATCTTTGAGGACTCGAATTCGATTCATCTTTTGAGCGATCGCATAGTGGGGATCTCCTGTCATCCAAACGGGAATTTTACCTTCAAGAAAAGCAGCCCGCGCCTCGATAGTCGGCAGACTTCTGATTTTAATATCTTTGAGGGTCAAGCCGATAGACTGCAACGCTCTGATAATAAAGTAGTGCGATGCCGAGCCTTTTTGAAAGTAAACTTCTTGACCCTTGATATCCTCAAACTTCTGAAGTTTAGACTCCGGCGGAACGGCAATAACACTACTTGTTCCTGTTCTTTGGTTCCTTTGTGTACCGACTACATAAACAAGTTGTGATCCAGCCACTTGTGCAAAAATTGGTGGTGTTTCTCCCACTGATCCCACATCAACTTTTCCCGCAGCCATCCCCTCCATTAGTTGGGGCCCTTGGACAAATTGCGCCCATTCTACCTTAATCCCCAACGGCTCCAAACGTTTCTCTAAAACTTTTCGATTTCTGAAAAGATCCCCCGCACTTTGATATCCCATGCGTAGAACTTTAGTTTTTATCCCAAGGGAACCTTCATTCGGATTAGTACTGTTTATCAAAGAAGATTTTTGGCTTTGTTCGCTACAACTTCCTAACAGATATGCCATAGAAAAGCCACATAGTCCGGAAGTAGCAACATGGAGAAAACGACGGCGTTTAATCCTAGCTATTTTATCCATAAGATATTTCTGATTTAAGTCATTTGTCATTTGTCATTGGTCATTAGTCATTTGTTAGGGAACTCCAAAAAATAAATTATCCAATTTTTGGAATCACAACGACTTTTCCTCCCCCTGCTCCCTGCTCCCCTGCCCTAAAAGCGATGGGATATTTTTTTCTTTGGAAGTCCCTTATTTGCTGCGTCCCTAGTTTCTAACGAAGAGAATCTCCTCTTCGGTATTCGGCGGTTATGTCGTCTAATTTTTGTTTCAAACTGTCGTCAAGTTTTAGTTCTGCCGCCTTGAGATTGTCAGTAAGTTGTTCTGGGCGGCTAGCGCCAATGATGGGGGCAGTAATAATGGGATTAGATAAAACCCAAGCTACCGCTAGGGTGGTGAGGGACAATCCGGCGAGATCCGCGACTGTGCGTAAATCTTCGACAGTATTGAACTCGCGATCGTGCCAGTAGCGTTCTTGATAACGTTCTGCGGCAGCACCTAGCGTAAAACGAGTGTCTGAAGTGGGGCCTTGAGCAAGAATGTGTTTGCCAGTCAGCAGACCACCCGCCAAAGGATTGTAGGAAATTACACCCAGTCCTTCTTCTTTTGCTAGGGGCAATAGTTCTCGCTCAATTTCGCGGAATAACAGGTTATAACGGGGCTGAATTGAGATGAACTTGGTTAAATTACGTGTCTCGGCGCGACCCAAGGCGCGGGCGAGTCGGTAGGCTAAGAAGTTGGAAACCCCGATGTAGCGCACCTTGCCAGCACGAACTACTGCATCCAGCGCTTCCAGAGTCTCATCAAGAGGGGTTGACGTATCGTCGGAGTGCAACTGATACAAATCGATATAATCGGTTCCTAGCCGCCGTAGAGAAGCATCGATCGCATCCAAAATATGTTTCCGCGAAGCCCCCTGATCCCAAGGTGCAGGACCAACTCGACCGACGCACTTGGTAGCTAAGATAAAATGTTCGCGTTTGCCTTTCAGCCAGCGTCCAACGATTTCTTCAGTACGTCCAGCAGTAGCAAGCCCACCACCGAGGGGATAAACGTCGGCTGTATCCAAAAAGTTGATTCCGCCATCAGCAGCAGTGTCGAGGATTTGCCTGGAAGTTTCTTCGTCGGTCTGTAAACCAAAGGTCATAGTGCCGAGACAGAGGCGCGAAACAGTCAATCCAGTTTTACCGAGGTTGGTAGTTGGTAAGGTCATAGATATGTTGTTGATTGAGGTTGATTGAGAAAGTTTTAAAATTTTTAAATAGAATGCGACGTGCGGTCTGCGTTAGCGAAGCGGGGCGGAACTAAAACGTTATGCAATAAATGCATTTTTTAAGGCGTGAACCAATTTAACCAACCTTCCCAGCTTTGGACGATCGCGGCAAATTCTGCATAACCATTAGCTTTTGGGTGAGCGCCATCATTAGCTTTTGCTTCTGCTAGCCAGATTGGTGACTTTACCAGACTGGAAAACACATCGAGATAGGGAACATCTAGTTCATTACAAACCAATGCGAATTCTTGTGACAGATTTGCAAGAATTTGATTTCTTTTTTCTTGAGCGACATCACCGCAGGGTGGCGGACTAACCATCAAAATCGGATAGAGTTGCTTTGCTTGGCTTAAGATATTGTGAGCATTAGCGATCGACTCTGAAAGTTCGATTCCTTGCTGTTTACCCGCCCATCCTGAATCGTTTGCCCCAAAGGAAAACACTACTCGACCATCGGATTCTTTTGGGAGACGATAGGAGACTTCTGAGTACCAACGTTGTTTGAGATACCGACTTGTCTCTGCCCGCACCCCCAAGTTGTAATGGGTGATAGCGTATCCTCTTAATTCAGCATTGCGGCAGATTCTACCTGTCCAACCCAGAAACTCTGGATCGCCTGTGCCATTGACAAAGGATTCACCAATAAAACAAATTCTGATTTCTTTGCGAGAATCTGACATAAGTCAACTGAATTTTGGCAAAAAAGTTCGGTTTTGACTTGAGAAGAAGCATTATGTTCATGATTCTATTCTCCATATCACGAAGATATTAATATATTGACTGGTTTCCAGCCTGGAGGCGGAACTTCCAGACGCTTTACCAGAGGCCGCAGCCCTCTCGTAATACATTCCCATTCTTAAGACTGGGAACGAGGCGATTAGTCAGGCTGTATTGCCTTACCCCACCAAACTCTTTTAAACGGCTTGCCTGTTTGCTCATCCAATATTTCGTAATGTTTTAGCTCTACATCTTTCCAGTCAGATAAAAGGTCTAGCAAATATTCTTTGGAGAAAAAATGCATAGTTTGTCCATCATGTTCTAGAAAGTAATTTGGCTCGATTTCGCGTATGGGTGGGTGGCGTTCTGCCCTAACTAAAGCGTCTTCTGTAGAATTAACGTGGAAAACAAATAATCCGTTGGGGCGTACTATTCGTTGAATTTCTTTAAACAACTGGCGTGTAATCTGATCTGAAAACATGTGGATGGCAACATTGGACATGACAGCATCCAATGTTGCACTATCAAAAGGCAAAGGTTTTGCCATATCCGCAACTACAAACTGTGCGCTTAGTCCTAGCTTTTTTGCTTTCTCGCGTCCTTGTTGCACTGCTTCATCTGAAAAATCCACACCAATTACTGTGAAACCTTGCCTTACAAGACGTAACACGTCGTTCCCTGTCCCGCAACCAAGGTCAAGCACAGTTTTAACGTTGGCGGACTTGAGGAATGGAAGGTGAACTTTCGTCCATTGGGTTCCCCAATCGAGATCGGTGTTAGCATCCTTCCATTTAGCGAAGACTTGATTCCAGTGATCAGATGGTGCGTAAGACATAATGCATTAGACAACTACAGAAATTTCACGACGCTTCTGGGAAATTAGCCACTGTTGCAACTTGGGATCGCCGTATACCTCATCTGCAATAAAATGATCGCCATCGGGCAGTATTGTCAAATCAACTTTCCCCCCGACTTTGCGTAAGCGCTCAACAAATTGCTCTGTATCCTCAATCGGCAGATTTTTGTCCTGTCCACCTTGGAATATTTGAACGGGAATATCTTTGAGTGCTGCTAGTTCGCTTTCTTCTAATGTTTTGGGTACTCGTCCAGATACAGGTACTAAACCTGCGAAGCGATCGCTCTGCAAAGCCGCAATATGCCAGATACCCGCCGAACCTAAGCTGAACCCAGCTAATATCACCCGCGCTGGATCGACAGGTTGGGAAGCGATCAGTTCATCAAGTAAAGCAAGCACATCATCGGCTCGATCTGCCCAAGTTTGTTCAGCCGGAATCTGGGGTGCGGCAAATACATAAGGTAAGGAGTTGGATGAATCCACGAAACGAGGTAGTCCCCATTTCAATAGCACATTCAAATCTGTGCCGCGATCGCGTCCTCCATGCAAAAACAATACCAGGGTTGCAGGCTTGTTAGCATTGTCAGAAACAGGCGAAAAAAGATAAGGCAAGGAACCATTGTTGGTGTCGTAAGAGCGTTGTTCAACAGGCATAGTTTTGACTCCTAATTTGATTTGGGGATTGGAAATTGGGGATTGGGGATTGGGGATTGGGGATTGGGAGGAGACAAGAAAGAAAATTGTTCAATAATTCTTCCTTGCTGCTTCCTTTATCCCTTGCTTCTTCATACCCTAGTCCCCAGTCCCCAGTCCCCAGTCCCCTGTTAAGCCTTGACAGGCTGTTTCCACACTGCGGCGGCGTATAGTGAGGCATCGAAGTCTGGTGCGATGTTGTCGCTTGTGATTCGTGTCTCGTGCAGTGCCCAATCTGTAAAGAACAAGTCATGAGTGATACGTGACACTATTGCCGGTACATCACGTCGGATGCTGGGCACGTCGCCTATGGGCAGACCGAAGCTCACAAAACCGGCTGGGTTGAAGACGTGGATATCCTTGAGGTAAGGTGCGCTACCAGGTACTTTTTCCTGGTATTCATGGGCACTGCCAAGGTAGGGGTGTGTGCCCAAATCGTCGGCGCGTTGGTCGGCTGGTGGTTGATAGCGATCGCGCCAAAGTGCAATATGCTGTGCAAAATCAGCCAGTTCTGGCCGCTTTGTCGGGTCAACAAAGTAACCCGTGCCTGCGATCGCAAAATCGAACTCGAATACATCGTCGTTCACCTGGGCAACGATGCGGCCATCTTGCTCGTTTGCCGATCTCCAGTTTGCAGACAGGTGTAGGTGGAAGTTGGGAAATGCGATCGCCCGTTCAATTGCGTCGGCTGGTGGTGTAGAACCAATTTGACGAAAACGCCAAGCCTGGAACCAGCGGGCTGCATCGGGCAGTTCTGGATAGTTGTAGTAAGCGCCAGGATACCCGCGCACGCGATTTATTGGTAGCGATGCGATCGCTGGTCGCCGCGCGAACAAATGCACCGCCTTTGCTCCCGATTCCAGCGCCACCCCTGCGGCGTCGAAAGCTGAGGCCGCAGCACCCAGTACTGCTACAGTTTTGCCGCGCAATGCGGCGAAGTCGATGGTATCGACGGTATGGGCATACAGGCTGCGTGGTAGACTATCTAACACTGGTGGCACGTATGGGCCGCCGGTACCAGCTACGCCGTTAGCAAAGATAATCTTGCGCGTCGTCTCTAGCTGTGGGACACCGTTCACCTCAAGGTGCAGGCGAAAAAAATCTCCGGCCGGCTCAATCCGCACTAGCCGTGTCTGATACCGAACTGTGATGCCCAAGAATTGCCGATACCAGCTAAGGTACTCAGCCCATAGCAATCTGGGGATACGGTCGATCGCTGCGTAGGCATCAGCACCGTGTCGCGCCTCATACCATGCCTGGAACGACAGCGCCGAGATACCAAGTTCAGGGCCGGGCAAGTTCTTTGGTGTGCGTAGTTTATTCATCCGCGCTCGGTTGAGCCACACACCAGCATGGGCTTCGTCGTCCGCCGCGTCGATCACCGTCACGCGACCGATGCCGGCGCGCCGCAGTGCAAATGCAAAGACACTGCCGCTACCGCTGCCACCCACAACCGTGACGTTGTGATCGATGCCTTGGCGATCGGGTATCCAGTTATCGGGATCGGGGCCAATTAGACGTAGCGCCTCGCGGGCCCCAATATCAGGATCAGTCGTTATTGTCATGTCGATCTCCCAAGGTGAAACACTATGAAGATCAGGGGGATGAGGAAGAATAATCTCCCCCAACTCCCCCATCTCGCCTTTTACCATACTCAGTACCTCGGCTTAGAGTGCTGAGTTTTGAAGTTGATTACTCAGTACTTTCGCACTTAGGTTCTTGCCCCGCCCGAAGTCAAGCGGAATCTTTTTGTATGGAGTTGGTTGATACCCCGCCTCTTGTGGCGCGATCTAACACTCAGCACTCAGCACTCTTCATGCTACTACTAGGCTCTTATCCACTTGTTGAAATTCGGTGTTACTCACCTTAGATTCGATCGCTGTACCCTTGAAGAAATCGGGGTTAGCTTGGGTGTAAAACTTGTAGGGATTAGCGAATACATAGGATTTGAAGTCGGCTTCGGAAATAACGCCTTCTTGTACGAGATCCCAGCTTTCAGCCAAGGGGGAAGTCAAATCTGGTACATCCCAGTGACCAACATCGGAGGAATAGATGGCGTTGATCTTGACTCCCAAGGGATTGGCTTTGTCATTGAATGCCGTAGCGATGGTGCGATCGTCGGACTCGGAACCAAAGAAGAAACTGTTCACCCAGCGATCGCGGATGTCTTCAATTGTTTCAATGCCAGCTGCGGCAAAGTCGTTCAATTCGCTACCGATGGGCGCGCGGCTATGACGGCTGAATGAAGCTCCCAGTACAGTTTTGGTCAATTCATCCTTATCGAGGGAATGCCCTTGAGTAACTTCTGCACCGTAGCGCTCAAATATCTCAAATAGCTCATCGGCATTGGTCAAGGCTGGATTGTAGTTTTGCAGTGCCTTGATGTTGCGCTTCAAGAACCGATCTACCAAATGGATGTAGACACGGGCACCCCAATCTGCACCACCTTCTAGCATTGCTACGCGCAACTGTGGAAAACGCTTGGTAACACCACCAAAGAACAACGCCTTGGCAAATGCTTCCGAACCATCGGCGAAGTGACCGATATGGTTGTTCATGTAGTTACTGATGGAAGAGCGGCCAGTCCATCCCTGACTGCCGTAATGGGTGGTGACGGGTACACCCAGTTCCACGACTTTCGCCCAGAAGGGATCGTAGTCGTATTCACTATCTAGTCCGTAGAAGTCGATATAAGAAGCATACTTGGCGATTTCGGGATATTTATCAGCTGGATATTTATCAGCGATCGCTTTAATTGGCCGCTTTACACCTCCAGTGATATTAATCACTTTTAAACCAAGTGTTTTCACGGCAAACTCTAACTCCTCAATGCCTTCTTCGGGAGTAGTTAAGGGGATACCAGCTACGGGCGTTAGGCGATCGCTATATTTCCGGTAGATATCAGCATGATAGTGATTGACTGCACGTTGCAGCGCTTGACGATTCTCGGCGCTGGCTCCAGCTGGTGCTAAAACATTGTTGGGAAACAGCACCGAATAATCCGATCCTTGCTCTGCCTGACGCTCATAGAGCAATCCGGGGAGGGTGTAAGTAGCGAGATCCAGTGTATTTTTGGTAACTCTAGCCCACCAAGGCGATCGGATTGTCCGGTTGTATTGACGTTCTTCAGGGGTTTGTTGATACCAGTCTTTACCGTTGCTCTTAGAGTTGAGACGGGAAGCTTCAGTCTTGCGTAACTCATCTACGAGTTTTGCACCGCCGTACTTAGCAATGTAATCTTCAAAAGCTGGCGTGAAATCATTGGTATGAACATCGGTGTCGATTACTGGATAATCAAGGGTGGCTCTGATTGCAGCAGAGCGTGAGGTCTTCAATCGGCTATATTCAGTCATATTTTTTTCCTTCAAAAAATTACAGGTTTTTCCAAACATCCAATGCTGCTGCGGCCGTCCTTTGTCATTTGTAAATACAAATGACCAATGACCAAGGACTAATGACAACTATTTTCAAGTTCTGTAGGGCGGCGATCTACAGAAGGTGCAATTTAAAAGGTTCTGTGAAAAATTCATTTACGCCACCACTAGATTCTTGTCTAATTGTTTAGCGGCAAGACCATTACCCGGCCGACGCAATCCCAGGTTTTCACGCAAGGTAGTGCCCTCGTATTCGGTACGGAAAAGTCCGCGTTTCTGCAAGATGGGGACAACTAGATTAACAAAGTCATCTAATCCTGTGGGGAGAATTGGCGGCATGATATTAAAGCCGTCTGCTGCACCATTGCTGAACCATTCTTCAAGCTGATCGGCAATACTTTCGGGACTACCGATAATCGTGCGATGACCCCGCGCCGTCGCAACAGAGAGATACAGCTGGCGCAGCGTTAGATTGCCACGATTTACGAGATCCGTCAGCAACTTCAGGCGACTTTTACCACCATTGGTATCACTGGGCAATGGTGGTGCGAGATCGTCGAGTGAATACCCAGATAAATCGATGCCCTTATAACGCGTTTTCAGTAAGCCCCATGCCACCGATGGATGAATTAGCGATTGCAGGAATTCGTATTTTTCTTGAGCTTCTTCTTCAGTGCGACCAATCACCGGAAATACACCCGGCATGATTTTCAGATCGTCCAGTTGGCGGCCATATTTAGCCAACCGACCTTTCACATCAGCATAAAATTCCTGCCCGTCTTCCAGTGTTTGGTTGGCAGTAAAAATAACTTCAGCAGTCTTTGCCGCCAGTTCACGCCCAACTTCCGAAGCACCAGCCTGGACAATCACCGGATAACCTTGAGGCGGACGACCAACATTTAAAGGGCCTTTTACAGAAAAATGTTTGCCTTTGTAGTTGAGTGTATGCAGCTTATTCGGGTCGAAATAGACACCAGATTCTTTGTCTCGGATGAAGGCATCATCTTCCCAGCTATCCCAAAGACCTTTCACCACTTCTACAAACTCTTCGGCGCGTTCATAGCGCTGGCTATGCTCTAGGTGTTCGTCATGGCCGAAATTACCTGCGGCATTCTCATTACCTGTGGTGACTACATTCCAAGCTGCTCGACCGTTACTCAGATAGTCTAGTGAAGCAAACTTACGGGCAAGGGTGTAGGGTTCTTCATAAGTGGTCGAAGCGGTAGCAACAAAGCCAATGTGTTTAGTTAGTGGGGCCAGTGCGGAAAATAGCGTCACTGGCTCGAACTTAGCTAATTTGCCGTTGCGCTTCAGCACCTCTGGTTCACCACTATCTTGTAGACTGGGGCTATCGGCCAGGAAAACTGCATCGAACAAGCCCCGTTCGGCGGTTTGGGTAATTTCTTTGTAATGCTCGAAATTTAGCCCAGCATCAGCTTGTGAATCGGGGTGTCGCCAAGCGGCGATGTGGTGGCCAGTGGCTTGAATAAATGCACCTAAACGAAGCTTGCGTGTTGTACTCATCTGCTTTTTTCTACAATGTCTGAGCGATCGCGGAGTGTCTCATAGAGAAGATTACAGTCAGTATCGAATGGCACTAAGAAAAACTCGAAACCTTGTGTATCCTCGTTCCCAGCCTCCAGGCTGGGAATACATTCCCAGAGGCTCTGCCTCTGCTCAAGAAAGAGGAGGCGGCAGCCCTTCCAGAATGGTTTCCCAGCCTGGAGGCTGGGAACCAGTTAGGGCAAGGGCTGTGTTTTAACTTAGTGCCATTCTGGTGGGTATCACTGATTTGCATATAGCTAATCGCTTTTCATATCTTGAGACAGGGAGTAGTGTAGTTCAATTACTTGAAAAGCCTTATTAGCACAGTGCAGAGATGAAAAGTTATTTATGCTAAAACCAATCTTTCATTTACTTGTTTGACGGCAAAACTATTGCCAGGACGACGCAATCCCAGGTTTTCCCGCAAGGTGCTTCCTTCATATTCGGTACGGAACAGTCCCCGTTTCTGAAGAACAGGAACGACTAGATTAACGAAGTCATCTAATCCAGTGGGTAGAATTGGCGGCATGATATTAAAGCCATCTGCTGCACCGTTGTTGAACCATTCTTCTAGCTGGTCAGCAATGGTTTCGGGAGTACCAAGTATGGTGCGATGACCTCGCGCGGTAGCAAGAGAGAGATACAACTGACGCAGTGTGAGAGTGCCACGAGTAGCCAAATCTTTGACTAGTTTGAGACGACTTTTGTTAGCGTTGGTGTCGCTGGGTAGTTCGGGAGCCACATCATCTAAAGAATATTGGGACAAATCCACACCTTTGTAATAGTTCTTTAAAATGCCCCAGGCGACATCGGGATGGATTAACGATTGCAGAAATTCATACTTCTCTTGAGCTTCTGCTTCGGTACGGCCAATGATTGGGAAAGCTCCAGGCATAATTTTTAGATCGTCTGGCGATCGCCCATATTGTGCTAGCCTACCTTTGATATCAGCATAAAATTCTTGGGCATCAGCTAGGGTTTGATTGGCGGTGAAAATCGCCTCGGCAGTACGCGCAGCTAAGTCCCGTCCCGATTCCGAGGCTCCAGCTTGAACAATCACCGGGTAGCCTTGAGGCGGACGACCGACGTTTAGCGGGCCTTTGACCGAGAAATATTTGCCCTTGTGGTTCAATGTATGCAGTTTGTCTGGGTCAAAATAGATTCCAGATTCTTTGTCACGGATAAAAGCATCATCTTCCCAACTATCCCATAGACCTTTCACCACTTCCACAAACTCTTCAGCACGTTCATAACGCTCACTGTGTTCTGGGTGATGCTCAAGTCCGAAATTAAGTGCAGCATTCTCATTGCCTGTAGTAACTACATTCCACCCCGCCCGGCCTTTGCTCAAGTGGTCTAGGGAAGCAAACTTACGTGCCAGGGTGTAGGGTTCTTCATAAGTGGTCGAGGCGGTAGAAATGAAGCCGATGTTTTGGGTTACAGAGGACAAGGCCGAGAACAGGGTGACTGGCTCGAAATGGGCGATTTTACCGTTACGATGCTGAGTTTCTGGAGCGCCGCCCCAAACTCCTGGACTATCCGCCAAGAAAACTGCATCAAATAAACCGCGTTCAGCAGTCTGGGTAATTTCTTTGTAATGCTCGAAATTCAGTCCTGCATCTGCTTGTGAATCGGGATGCCGCCAAGCAGAGACATGGTGTCCGGTGGCTTGAATGAATGCACCTAAACGAAATTTGCGTGTTGTACTCATATACTTGTTTCTTTTCTTAATATTGCGTTAAGGGACTTTCAAATCAAAAACATCCCGAATTTTTCTTGTGGGATGGGTGTTTTCACCCGTCCCATATTCAGCAGACTTAGGCATAAGCGCTCAGTCGAACGCTGCTCGCCCCACAAGATGGATAATTTATTTCTTGTTAGTCCCTAAGTCCGAAAAATGCTCGAATAGCATATCGATAAAATCTTTTCCCCCCACAAAACTTTGAGGTATTCGTGTCAAGCACTCAGGCATTCACATCTTGCTACACGCTGAATACAATGATGGAATGCTCATCTAGCAACCAAACTTGCCAAAAAATCAAATAACCGAACTGTAAGTAAAGTTAATACCACAGCAGAATTAGGGATGCTGCTGTTTGGCGATCGAATTACCATAAATTTATCTAGTAATTTTACCCAGCAGATAGAGCCTACACGATCAATCCAAAAAAAGATGTACTGGAAATCACAATAACATGAAAAACTAATAATTAGTTTTTCGAACATTAAGTATTGCAAACTATCTGATGTAGTATATGTAAGAATGCTAATACGGTTCGGTTCAGGTTTTTTGATGAAAACTATGAGATCGCGAAGATACGATAAATCGCCATCAAGACGAAAGACTGATTCTTGTAGAGACGGCGATTCATCGCGTCTGATTCTTGTAGAGACGGCGATTCATCGCGTCTCCTGTCTTAACCGAGTTTTTTCACGCCATCAAATACAATTTCCATACAAGAGTTCTCGTACCCTGCGGGAAGTATGTATTTAAAACAAATTCCCAGGGACAATCCTGTAATAAGGAATACACTAAATTAAGTAGAATAAAATATATCCGTAGACTGAAAAGTATTCCAGAAGCCTTAGCAAATTTTCATTTGCAGGAGTCTAAGTAAGTCAGTGCTAATATTTCCAGCTATGTTAAGGAATTTTAATGTAGGGTGTGTTGTCGCCAAGCGCCGCACCGTCAACAATCTCAGGTGCGTTAGCCTACGGCATAACACACCCTACAACTACAGCTAGTTTATATTTATTCATATACATTGAATTTTTCTCACCGACTTACTTAACACAATACTGTTCGGTTAAGGCAAGAGACGCGATGAATCACCGTCTCTACAATAATCAGTCTAATTATCATCATCAATTGGTTGCTCATGATTAATATCGAGACTTTCTGCTGTCCAATTATCATTTGCTCCAGGAGATTCAGAAACTATCACAAACTCAGTCTCTTGTTGGTGATCATTTCCCCATTTATCCAAAACATCTTTAATTAACACTTCTTGCAACCAAATCTTCGCGACAACAGTCAGAGGTAACGCCAGAAATAAACCTAAAAAGCCAAAGAAAGTAACGAAAAATAGTTGGGCAATTAAGGTTATAGCAGGTAGCAATGAGACTTGATGCGCCATCACAACGGGCGTGATGAAATTACTCTCAATCTGTTGAATGATAAAGTAAACAATCAAGACTGCGACGGCTTTCCAAGGTTCATCCAAGAAGGCGATCGCCATTGCTGGGATGACGCTCATGGTTGGGCCAAGGTTGGGAATCAAATTGAAAAATCCGGCTAAAACTGCTAAAGCTACTGCTGCTTTTATACGCAAAATTAATAAGCCAACAAAACTCATCACCCCTACGACACAAATGGCAATAAAAGCGCCTGTAATCCATCCTTCTAAAGAGACTTCACATTTATCTAAAATTCCATCTACCCGCCGCCGATAAAATGAGGGGAAAAGCTGCACAAATACTTTGCGATAAGCTAGGGGATCGGCTAATATCATTCCTGTTAAAACCAAGACTAGCAAAATCTTGAGGACAACTTCCAAAGAACCAGATACAAAAGCGAAGGAGTTTCCTAGCACCCGATTGACGAAGGGCTGTGCTTGTTGAATGAGGCTATTGATATCTGGAATGTAAGTAACTAATTGGCTAGGAATCCGAGTTCTCAGGGCATCAAGCCAATCATTAAAGCGCTCAAACCCTTTAGGAACCTGATTGGTTAATTCTTGAAATTGCTGTGCAAATGGTGGCACAATTAGCCAGAAAAAACCCACTATACCTGCAAAAAAGATAGCCACCGCTAAGAGTACAGCGAATCCACGTTTTATCCCAAAGCTTTGGAAGCGTTTCGCTAGCCGATTTAAAGTAGTGGCTAACACAACAGCAGCAAACATTAGCAAAAGCACTTCCCGAATTTGCCACAGGATGTATAAAGAAAGAACTATGGCGATTAAGCCGATCCATTGACCAAGTTTCACAGGCTGACTCCCAAGGGTTGGCAAAATGCAATTTTCTGGTAATTCAGCTAGGTTAACTGATTTTAGTAGCTTGTAGTCGATGGTTTGAGCTAATTTTCTTTCTGTGCTTGGAATCGCCATAGTAGCGCGATCGCTATTATTACAATCGGTAACAATACTATAATTAGCGCGTTGGTTGCTGTCGCCGGAATTGATAGACTTGGCCCTGCATACTTAATTAATATCGATAATAAAGCTGAGAGTAAAAGCAGTTTCAGAACAAATCCTAGTTGATTTTCCATAAAAGCACAGCAATACAAATTTTTATGGTACATACAAATTGGCGCTGTACCGTCCAGTTTCTACAATAAATCTACAGATACAATCCTTTCCAATCTGCCAGATGGAGTTTTAGGAATTCTATCCCAACGAAACACAGATACATCAGGGACGATAGAAGCACCACCGAAGGTGCAACGCAGTTCTGAAATAGCTACAGCAATTTTCTGATTTCTCGCTGCGCTGTTAATCACTTCACACAGAATTGCTTGAATCAAACCATGTTCACCTTGAGGCATCGGTTTTTGAATGATTTCCCTGTTAATAAAATCTGATGCTGGCTTAGTTTCTGGCAGTTTGAGGAAGTCGTCTAAAGTTAGTTGGGGTTGACTAAAAATAGTCATAAGTGACGCAATTTTGGATTTTAAGTAAGTCGGTGCTAATATTTCCAGCTATGTTAAGGAATTTTAATGTAGTGTGTGTTGTCGCCAAGCGCCGCACCATCAACAATCTCAGGTGCGTTAGCCTACGGCATAACACACCCTACAGCTTTAATTTTGAATTTTGAATTGTTAATGGCTCTGTCAATTAATTTTAGATTTTAGCTTATTTCTTCCAAGGCAATTTAGTCCCCATTTCAGTTAATGCTGAGAAGATAAGATAGAGAATCAGGAACCCAGCGCCCGCAAAAAAAGCCAGTAAATCGTTATCCATAAGTGCTGTTAGTTCAAACTTTGCTAATCATAGCGGAATCACCTAATATGAAGCATTTTTCTGATTCTACAATCTTTGGTCTTCTGGGTGCAAACTGTACCAGCCATACCAGTGACGAACTGCCAGCCAAACGGCCGAAAGCAAACCCGCTAAACTAAGGGTTAGTCCGCTAAACGGTACTAATAATCCAAAAATAGGTAATACTGCTCCAGCAATAGTGGCGACGATCGCAGCGAGAGAAGCTCTGCGGCTAGCTCCCAATCCCCATGTTAAAATTAGCAAAATAATGGAAATTAAAGTCCAAGCTAACTGAGGATTGATAACGCGGGCTAGATAGGTCAAAGTCAATAGACAAGCAAAGAAAATACTAGCAGCGATCGTAATATTTCTGAAACTCATTGGCAGTGATAAATATAACAACAATATCCACCACAAAAATATTGCCGGTGCTAGCAATAGAAGACGCGGAATTACCCCCGTATGACGAATGGGTTCGGTGTTTGTAAAGACTCCAAATGGATTTTTGACTGAAACATTATCGTCAAATTTCCAAGTAAATTGCGTACTGCGTCCGTTAACTTTAATCTCATTCGGTACAACACCACTAGCAAAATCAGCAGGAACAAAGTTAGCAATTGCTGTGAGGCTAAAATTAGAAAGTAACTGTCCTGCGGCACTATAAACCCAGCGCGGCCCTCCTTGAGCTTGATAGGTGACTCGAAAGGTGGTTTCTTCTCCTGGTTGTAGTCGGAAGGGAAAGCCATAGTCTCCCGGATTGGTTTGTTGTAACCTAGTACCGTCACGCTCAACTTTGTAGCTAGCAAGCAGTGTATAGCCGTTGGGTGGCGGTGCTTCAAAGAAAAAATTATTAATATCCTTGAGTTGGTTAATTACTTTATAATCAGCAGTGTAGTTTGCCTGATAAATTGAACTGCGACCTGGAACATCTACACTTTGGTCAAGCTTGACTTGAATTTGCGAACCCGCCAGCGTTAAGAAGCGATTGATCTCTCGTGTCTCATTCACCTTGACAATTTTGCCATTGACTTGGGTGTTATAAGAGTATGGCTCTTGAATAGAGTAGCGAACTTGAGGCGCAAATTGTTCGAGTTTTTCACCTGCGACACTTTCAGCCACTTGAGCCACCCTTGCTTGTTCCCAGTAGTGGTAACGATTGCTCAAAGTTGAACAGAGAAAAAATCCTGGTACTAATAAAACTAATATTAGAGTTAAATGCTGTAATCCCTGTAAAAGTTGGGAATAACGAATCGCCCATTCGCCGATGAATATTACTTGTTCTGGTTGGCTGCGACGCAGAGAAAAACTGATCAGTGCGATCGCAATTCCTAAGGCTACAATCAAAAATACTAATAAAAGTGAAGCTTTGAGCGCTTGGGTTCCAAATTGGACAAGCTCAATTGGATGCGTCAAATCAGGTAATCCGGGAATACCTTGAGCAGAAGATGACATTGGTTAATTTTTGCATAATTTGAAGAATCAGACCAATAAAATCTCTTAAAAGTTTCTGAAAAGAGGTATAAATTATTCCCCAATCCTCAATTCAACTTTGTTTTTTCAGAATTTCCTTTAATTTCTTCTCATAGAAAAATTCCTTTTCTCCCATAGCTGGAACTAAATCAGTTAACCAGGTTGCTTTGTCGTCATAACGTGCAAAAAAAGGACGTTTACACCAATCGGGATCGCGTCCTTGTAAAAAAGAAAGTACAAACACTTTCTCGCCATAAATCTCAGTTACGCCATCCACTGCAATTTTACCTGGTAGTGCTGACATGACTGGCCCGCGAGCGGTGCGAGCTAATCCAGACACTTTTTGTATTGCTGTTTGATAAATTTCCCAAGCGCGAATAATTGGCAATTCAAAATAATGTTTTGCTCCAGTATCTCGTTCCATAAACATATAGTAGGGAATGCAACCAAGGCGAACTTGTTCTTGCCACATTTTTATCCATACTTGTGGACAATCATTAATTCCCCGCATGAGTGGCCCTTGGGTACGAATTTGTGCGCCTGTACTACGAATGCGTTGGATCGCTGTTTGAGCAATTTCAGTTTTGATTTCTGTTGGATGATCGTAGTGTGCCATAATTGATAGATGTTTGCCTGAGCTAATCACTTTCTCAAACAAACGTAAGACATCATCAGCATCTTCATCTGTAACAAAGCGATAAGGCCAGTAAGCTACCGATTTAGTCCCAATCCGAATTGTTTGGATATGTTCAAAACCCGAATTGAGCAGTGGTTCAATATATAAAGCCAGATGTTTCGCTTTCATTGTCATTGGATCTCCGCCAGTAATTAAAACATCTGTGACTTCTTGATGTTGGCGGAGATAATCTTGAAAAAGTCCTGATTCACGAGTAGCAAATTTCATTCCGTCCATCTTTACAAACTGGGGCCAACGGAAACAAAATGTGCAATATGCGTGACAAGTTTGGCCTGCTGTCGGAAAAATCAAGACTGTTTCGGGATATTTATGTTGAATTCCTGGTACTGGTTTTCCATCTAAAGTGGGAATATTATGTGCCTGTCCGCCTGGATGGGGGTTAAGTTGCGATCGCGTCGTATTTACTACTTGACGCAGTTCTTCTGGTGTAGAATTTTGCAGATGCCAAATAATCTTGTCTAGAGATTCAGGAGCCAACATTTCTTTTTGAGGAAAGGTGAGGCGAAAGATGGGATCATCGGGAATTTTATCCCAGTCAATCAGTTCTTCTACTACGTAATTATTGACACGGAACGGCAATACTTGGGCAACTGCTTTCATTGCCAAGCGGTCTGCTATTGAAATTTTTTGCAGTTGAGGCAGCCGATCTATATCTTTAATTTCATATAATTCAATTTTTTTAGGGTTAAGTTGCGACATTTAATTAATATTATTTTTTTATCTATATATATTTTTTTTAACGTAGACGCGGAGCGGCTTGCCGGAGGCTACCGCAAAGGACGCAAAGGAAGAGAAGGAAGAAATGCTTAATTTAACTATATTGAAATATAGTGACGCTTTCGCAATAGTAGGAACAAGTTTATTTTGAGAAATCATCCGACGGATGTAATTTGGCATAATGGCAATCGTCACAAAAAAATAATGAGACTCAACAATAAGAAACTAATACACATTTGAAAGAGTGCAATTAAAGAGTATAGTTGTTATTTTTCATTAACGAATTAATCTTCAATAGCACCCAATTCTTTAAGTGTATTTGTTTGTTCTTCCCCTAGACCAGAAACACCTTTGATATTCATTCCTTCATAAGGTCTTTTTGGCATAAGGGTTTTAATACACTCTCCAGTTGTGACATTCCACTGCTTAATAGCCCCATCCTGGGAACCACTATACAAAGTTCCATCGGGACTGAAGGTAACAGAACGAACCCAATTATTATGTCCTTCTAAAATTATTAAAGGTTGACCTGTTTCAACATCCCAAATTTCTACAGTGTGATTAACGCAAGCACAGCCAATAATCTTACCATCAGGACTAAAAGCAACAGAACGTATCCAATCATTATTGACTAAAATTTTGCAACATTCCCCAGTCTGAACATCCCACAGCCGTACTGTTTTGTCATCACCGCCACTAGCTAATAACCCTCCAAGTTGCCCTTGTGAAGAGAGGATGGGGCTAAAAGCAACAGACCAGATTCGCATAGTATGTCCTTCTAAAACCCGAATACATTTCCCGTCATGAACATTCCATAGCCGCAGTGTTTGATCATCACTTCCACTAGCAAGGATTTTATCATCAGGACTAAAACTGACAGACTGCACCCAATTTGTATGTCCCTGTAATGTTTCAAAGCATTGACCAGTGCGAACATTACATAGCTTGATGTTGCAGTCAATACTGCTACTAGCTAGAATTTGACCATCATAACTAAAAGCAATAGAGCGGATGCGATCGCTATTTTGCAAAATTTTCACGCACTGTCCACTCAGAGTATCCCAAATACGGATGGTTTGGTCATCACCGCCGCTAGCTAATAGCCCCCCAGCTAGCGGACTAAAAGCAACAGACCAAAGGCGGCCTGCGTGTCCTTCCAAAGTACTGATACATTCTTCAGTTTGAACATCCCACAGCCTAACGGTTTTATCATCATTGCTACTAGCAATTATCTTCCCATCTGGACTCAGGGCTAGATCGTGTACCCAATTGGTATATCCCTGCAAGATTTGGATACATTGATAATTTTCGATCTCCCAAAACCGAACGGTTTTGTCATAGCCACCACTAGCAAGTATTTTTCCGTCGGGACTAAATGCAACAGACAGAATAGAATTACTATGTCCTTCTAAAGTTTTTAATAATTTCCCCGTTTGAATATCCCAGAGTTTCACTGTTTTGTCGTCACTACAACTGGCGATGATCTCTCCTCCTTGTGAAGAGGGGATCGGACTCAAGGCTATAGAATGGATTAAATTAGTGTGTCCTTCTAAAGTTTTTAATAACTTCCCTGTTAGAACATCCCAGAGTTTTACAGTTTTGTCATCGCTACAACTGGCGATGATCTCTCCATCAGAACTAAAAACTACGGACTGGACTAATTTTGTATGTCCTTCTAGAGTTTTTAGACATTTACCTGTTTTTACATCCCATAACTTCACAGTTTGGTCAGCACTACCACTTGCGAGGATTTTTCCATCAGGACTAAAGGCAACAGAACGAACAAAGTTGCTATGCCCCTTGAAAATTTTCCAACATTTTTGGGTATCCAGATCCCAGAGTCTAATAGTTTTATCACTACTAGCACTAGCGACAATTTTGGCATCAGGACTAAAGACAACAGACCTGACCCAGCTAGTATGTTCTTCAAAAGTTATGAGGAGTTTTTGGCTAGCAACATCCCAAAGTTTTACAGTATGGTCATCACTACAACTAACTAAAGTTTTACCATCGGGACTAAAGGCAACAGTTCTTACCCAATTAGCATGTGCTTTCCAATGAAATAGTTGCTCACCATAAGTAGCTTGCCAAAAGCTAATCCGACCATCAGCGTCACCTGTAGCAACAATTTCTCCATTTACAGGATTAAACGCCACTGATAAAATACTATCGAAGATTCCTGTAAATACAGATTTAGATAAGTCGGAGTTCGCAAAGTTTACATTATGTAGGTTCACATTGATTAGGTATGCTTGCCATATCTTTAAAGTAGAAAAATCACATCCACTTAAATCAATTCCCAGATGACAAAGAAGGTTAATAATATTCCCCCCAGCATAAGCAGATGTCAAAGGAGTGTTTATTTGCAGCAATTTTATAATTTTTAAGAGATGTTCTTTAATCCGGTCTTTATTGCCAAATTTATTAATTAGCTTTTCAATAACTGGTCCTAATATTACACGAATTTGAGCATTTCTAATTTTTCCTTCTGTTTGCGCTTTGAGTAAGGCATGACTTTTTAACAAGGAAATATTTTCTAGAGTAACCTCGGAAACAATTTCTTCACAAACCTGATTAACAAATTTGCTAATGATATATTCCATGACTACAGCTTGGAGCATGAATTTTGCCAAACCCTTCTCGTTAAAGATTAGCGATCGCCGCCGCAGTGACTCTAAAGCTTCAATTAATTCTGGTTGTGATGTCGTTGAAATAATATCTGCTTGTAATTCGACAAATGAAGTAGGTTTGCAATTAGTTCCTAACCAGTATAAAATCTCTTTTTCTAAGTTTGATAGCCGATTAAACTGCTGTTCTAATAAATTGCGGATATCTCCAAATAGCACAGATATATCACAACTAATGAACTCTGATATATTGCTACCGAAAACTTCTTGAATCGTATTACAAACGATTTTTAAGGCTAAAGGATTACCCGCATACTGATTAATTAACTTGTTCCAGTCTTTCTCTGAACCTAAAAAATCACCTTTGCCCACAAATATACTTTTTGCGGCGATGTTTTCTAGCCCACTTAGCTGCAAGGATTTAACTTTAAGATTGTTTCCTTCTAAGGTGATAATTTCTTTAGGACTTTCACGACTGGTTAAGACTAAACAGCTTTGATGAGGCACTTCCCCAACTTGTCGAAAGAATTCTCCATATTCTTCATATCCTTCTCGATATTGACCGACATAATCACCTCCAAGTAAAACTGACTCGACATTATCCAGTACTAATAAACAGCGATGTTTCCGCAAATAGGCAATCAATTGCGAAATTCCTACTTCTTTAGGCTCATTCTTTTTGGAGAAAAACTCAATCAGGTCTGCAAAAATCTCCTTGACAGAGGGTGCATGACGTAGCGATCGCCAGATAACATATTCAAACTGTTCCTGAATTTTCTGTGCCAGCTTGATAGATAAGGCTGTTTTGCCAATTCCCCCCATCCCAAATATTCCCACCAGTCGGGAACGATCTTTATTTACCCATTGCTCTAAAACATCTAACTCCGACTCACGCCCAAAGAAAACGGGGACATCAGGCGCTTCGCCAAAATCATAACAGGATGAGGTATTAACTACTGTTGATAACTGATATCTTTCCTGGAAGATACTCCTAATCACTTCTAATTTCCCAGGAGTACTCCCAGCAACGTCAAACTTTTGGTAAACCGAACCAAGCCGCTTTCGTACTGCTGCGGCACTAATTTCGAGAGTGGTGGCAATAGATTCTGCCGTTTGGCCAGCTAAAGCTAGAAGTAAGGCACTTACCTCAGCCTCAGATACATTGTGTTCGGCTGTAACCGCTCTCAAGAAACTTTCAGGAATTTCCGTCATGAAATAAATTTCTCCAGCCAAAACTATTTATCGATATGTGAGGTAGATGTGAGATATATTTTTACTGCTTTATACCCAAATCTTCTCTTTTTATTCTTATTCCCCAACACTAGTAGGGAAGCGGGTCGGGAGTTAGGTCTGTATTGGACTTAACCACAAACCCGATAAATTTATGGGGTTTCCCAGTCTCTAGTCCTGCGCGTTGGCGTAGCCGTCGCGGACATCGCCTAGCATCTTACAGAAAAGTGAATTGACAAGATATTTACTAAACTATACTCTAAATTATCAAGTTGTCAATTTCTACCTATCAACTTATTGACAAGATTAATAAAGTAAATGTAGAATCGATAACAAATTAGGTGTGAATCGCGAGGATAGCTGAAGTAACTAGCACTGAGGTACCCCACACTATGCCAACACCTGACGTTTCAAATTCTGCTCAGGAATTATTTGATTTACTTGAGAAAGATATTCTTGCTTGTCACACTTGCAAGGATGGAATGATTGAAGTGAGTATCCGCAAGATCGGAACCGATGAGTTTGAAGTGCGTGTCATCTCTTTTCGAGGTTCTTTTCGTTGCGTTCATGCGGATCTAAATAGGTATTTAGAGGAGTTACCGACAGATACGCAAAGTCAGGTATCTATCTATCGCGATCGCTTTCGAGTGGGATTGAGGGGATTGTTAAAGAATGGGTTTGGACTACTCAGCCTAGACTTTTCTAAATGTAAGAGGGGAAATACCGCGCCGATATTTGGCTGGATGGTATCTGAATTGTTGGATATTGACTAAGTTTGGTTGTTTTTTTGTTGATTCTTCTAAGTAATTACTAAAAGCCACTGATTTCACCTCAAGCTTTAGAGAAACAGTAGAAAATTGTTTTCGTTATTGAGGTTAACAAGTGAATAGTTTTCCAGCCCAAGAGAGTCTAGAAAAAGACTACAGCAGGGTTGATATGGTGCTAAAAAGTGCCACGTCAACCCTGTTATTTTTTATCAATTTATCAGGAGGAAAATATGGATACAAATCGTCACAGCTTTTTATTTCGTTTGACTTCGCAGGTTCTTAAATATTTTGCATTGGGATTATTTGGTCTAGTGATCGCTTACCTGATGTCAGCGATTTTTGGAAGTTCACATATTGCAATGAGTCTACTACCCTTGGTTTTATATTGGGTTATTTTCCGGTGTGGGCTGATTCTTCTTTGCTTAATATTGACGACAGTAATCTTTGAATCTGTTCGTTAACATCTCACAACTAATATTCGACTTTCACATCTTGTATCATTCTCAACTAATATCCTCGCTCACTCTCAATGAATAATATTGCTACCAGTGTGAAAGTCTGAATTCCTTTGCAAAGCTTTTTAGAGCCGTAAAAATTTCGTCTCTAATTATCCCTAGCAGTCTTGAGAATGTGCTAGAAGATTTTACCAAGCTAATACATGATTTTTGTGCAAACAATCAGCCAATAAATTATAAGTGGGAGGCGGAAGTAAGGATGACAAAAAAATACAACAATTTTTCTGGCCAAGAACAATTTCATCCTATATTAGTGATTTTAGTAGCAGGTTCACTCTCCTTGGCAATTGTTGATCAGAGTAATCGCCCTGCATACTTTGATATTGTAAAAATTGCAGTTGTTTATTTTTTTGGCACAACTAAGTCCCAAGAAAATATTAATAAGTCTAAGAATTTAGATGATTCAGAAATCCCAGACAGCCTAGATAGTGCAAAATGTAATGATAGTCAAGACAAACCTAAATGAACGTGAGTTCGATGAACCTCTCCCTCCCTTTCCGAAACGGAAAGGGAGGAGCAACGAAAAATTAAGCTTTTTGCTCCCCTCTCCGTGTCGGAGAGGGGCTGGGGGAGAGGTCAAATAAGACTTGTCGAACTCACGTTAAATGAATATCTGAACTAGTTAACAAAACTTAAAATAGAAGCAAAATCAAAACCCGGTCATAAAGACCGGGTTTTGGGCGGAAACAATGGGGTTATATTCCCCGAAGGTTTGTTATAGAAGTTCAGTATAATATCGATGCTCTGATATGTACTACCACCCAGTTGCGATCGATTCCGGAAAATTAGCTAAGAATTTTTGACTACCCTTGTTTTATCTCCCAAAATACAGCAACCAACTGGTCGCATCAGCATGTAGGATTGAAAAATATTAATTTTCCGGCTTTTGCTGATGAACAATGCATTTAGTGCCTGGCAAGAATGGCTAACAGTATTCGCTTATCTAGGTTTCACCGTCTTCATTATCTGGCGTGTGTTTACCGCCGAGAAGAATTAAAGAAGCTACATATCATCTCACCAGGGCTTTTTTGCTCAAAGGACAAAACAGTTCCATCCTGTTGAACCTTGAATCGCTCACGGCAATTGTAAACCTCGGTAAGTCTTTTTACTCCATCTACACTAATGGTTGCTCTATATTCCCAATAATTTTTTGCACTTCGGCTGATACTGAGAATGCAAATCTGGTGATGTAGCTTTAGCCCATCGTAGACATCGTAATTGCGGCATACATCTGCAAAAGCCGGATGTACCACTGAGAAAGGCAGTATTAATAACGCAAAAAATATTATGTATCTAATCCTGTCCATAAAAAATTATTTAATTACAGCTATTTTCAGGTAAATAGACCACGCGGTAAGGGCACAGCATTGCTCATTGGTGTCAACTTAAGCTGAAACTCCTTTAAAACCTCGTTTCCAGCCTCAGGCTGGAAATGCTGATTCTGGCGGCAGAGCCTCAACGACGGGCATTCCCAGTCGGAGACTGGGAACGAGGCAATCTAAAAGCTGGTTCTAGGCTTGCTTTCACATTAAGTTGACACTCATAAGCAATGACTGTGCGCTTACGACTTTTCCTAGTTTGACAGACCAGAGATTGCATGTTCCCTAGCACAAAAAATATGGCAAGCACTAGCAAAAAGGCTGATACTACCATAAGTGCTATTTTTCGCTCAAGTTTACTAAGCTAAATTGAACCATGCTCAAACACCTCCTCTACTTTGAGGGTAGACATCTAGTGCATCTGTTCATGTACCATACCCTAATACCAATTCGTAATATCCTTCTCCTACAGGAGACGCTACGCGAACGGGAAGCCACATTTTGTGCATCTACGTAATTGAGAAAGTCAGATTACACTTAGCTGGGTTTCCGCCGTTTATATCTGTAGTCTTATTTTGGAGAGTTTAAATAACAGAATGTGCAAAAAAAGTCAGTCGTAAGGACTATAAAATTGCAACCAAAAAGAAATTTTGAGCAATCTTGGATTACACGCTGTTTTGCAGCAATACTGCTCTTTGGTCAGGTATGGCTACATTTACTCCAAGGAAAAACATACTATCGTAAGATTCTGCAACATCTCGTGACTGCTGGGCCAGGTTCTATCTCTCCAGTTCTTCTTGTCAGTGGTTTTGCCGGAATGATTTTTACTATTCAGACGGCGAGGGAATTAGTCAGATTTGGGGCTGTCGATGCAGTGGGAGGTGCTTTTGCCTTAGCTTTCTGTAGAGAATTGGCTCCCATTTTGACCGCTAGTATTATGGCAGGACAAGTAGGTTCTGCTTTTGCAGCAGAAATAGGTGCAATGCGAGTCACCGAGCAAATTGATGCACTTTATATGCTCAAAACTGATCCAATTGATTATCTAGTACTTCCTAGAGTAATTGCTTGTTGTTTGATGGTGCCTTTGATGACGATTTTAGCTTTAGTTACAGGCATTATCGGCGGAATTTTTGCCGCCTCACAGTTTTACCAAATTATTCCTGAAACATTTTTAGAATCAGTCAGAAATTTTTTACAGCCATCAGATTTGTTTATTATTTTACTAAAAGGGTTTATTTTTGGAGTGCTGGTTGCTGTCATTGGCTGTAGTTGGGGTTTAACTACTAGAGGGGGAGCAAAAGAAGTAGGAGAATCGGCGACAAAAGCAGTTGTTACTAGTTGGGTGTCAATTTTTATTATGGATTTTTTCCTCTCTCTACTGCTGTTTGAACAGCCTGCATTTTGAACCTAAGTATTGAACTGGGGATTGGGAATCGGAGTCTCTTAGAGGTTGTTTGAAAAGTCTAAATTAATACTAAGCACGGCGATTAGAAATCGCAGCTATACAGACGAAACCCACCTCCGTGGGTTTGAAAGACCTAGTTTTTGGTTAGTCCACGCAGAGGGACAATGCCAGTGTAGTAGCGAATTATATTCGCCAAAAACTTTTCAAACATTCTCTTAAGATAAGTACGTGGATTTAGACCCCAACCAAAATATTGAACCTCACGCGACTTTGAGTCATGTGAGGTTGGTTCAAAAGTAATGCTGATTCTGAATCGTTGGCACAGCCCGCAGCAGGTATCGCTAGCTTTTTTGGGTAGACTTTATGACATTAGCGAAATGTGGGAATATATTAACTTATAAATTAGCCCACCCAAAGCTAAACCTCCCAATGAAAAGATAGACGCAGTGGAAAAGGCTAACCCTTCCCTAAGACCCGCTCTTTGAAAGTCTATCCTGACTAATATAGTCGCTGAAATGATGAGTAAGGTATCAAGAAATACCCGAAACCAGGCAATCATGATAAAAAATAAAAAAGCTGCTAAGACGGCAACACCAAAAGTCCTGGTATTTGATTTAAGTAAAATACTGTAGTAGTATGTCATCTTCGGCCAAGGAGCGGTCAACGTTACGATTAAAAGCAAGATAGCAACTACAGTTACCACCCACACAAAGAGAGGGGCACGAGTTTCAGATATTACCCAACCCAAAGTACTATAACTAAGCAGTACTAGCGCCAGGGAGACCCAAGGAACTCTTTTCAAAATTGACATGGGTTAATATTCCTAGTACAGAGTCAAGATTTTATTCGATAACTAACAATAACTAAGTGTAGTAACTCAAGACTTGATTTTGCTTGAGAGCTTGCTCAGTTTATGATGGCTGTCCTTGCTCAAGGATATCCCAGTATAAAAGGAGTTTTTTAGGATGTGGGTATCAATGAGACAAGAAACCAGAAGTTTTTGCAGATGAAATTATGTAGATTTTGGTTATATGGCTTAAACTGGTAAGTCTATCATCATATTTTCTTATAGCTTCAATCAATAGGCTGTTATGCTCTTCCCAAGAAAGCCAAACAAGTTTGTCGATAATTGCGGTACAAAGTAGTTAAATATGTTGTTAAAGATTTGTAAACTGTTAGCAGCCGAGTAGCCGCGTGTCACATCTTGTTAAGGAATTATCATGAGACAACTTGTTATTGCTGAACGCGTATGCCTCATTGGTCATATCGTGTCAAAAGCCTTTGGACTAGTAGGGATGCTACTGGTCGTACCTAATGCCGAAATAATTTTAAGCTCGTCGCAGGTTGGAGAAACTGCCATAGAGTTAAGTATGGCTGGCGGTGGTGTAGTTGATATCATCTTGGGGACAATAGCTGTCTCTATTTATGCTTACCGGACGTTGGGATTAGGAACTTGGCTAGCATTTATGTTGCCGGCTGTGTTTATCTCCTTGGGGAGTGAACTACTGGGAACTAGTACAGGATTTCCATTTGGTGATTATAGTTACTTGAGTGGTTTGGGTTATAAAATTGGGGGGCTAGTTCCTTTCACAATTCCCTTATCTTGGTTCTATGTTGGGCTGTCGTCTTACTTAATTGCTAGAACTGGTTTGAAAGTGGCTCAAAAACCCAGTTGGGGACGCCATATTGCTGCTATAGCTGTTGGTGCTTTACTCTTCACTTGCTGGGACTTTGCCCTTGAGCCAGCTATGAGTCAATCTTCTTTGCCCTTCTGGTATTGGGAACAACCAGGAGCTTTTTTTGGAACACCTTACCAGAACTATGCAGGTTGGTTTGGTACTAGTGCCCTGTTTATGAGTGTGGCAGGATTATTGTGGAGAAATACCTCGATTAAATTAGAGCGATCGCAACTTAATCTACCTTTAGTAGTTTATTTAACTAACTTTGCCTTCGCCGCCGGTCTTAGCTTGGCAGCTGGGTTCTCTATCCCTGTGTTACTCGGTTTATTACTAGGTGTAACTCCTGCCCTAGCGCTGTGGTTCAGGAGTTCAACCACACTTACTGAAGTTACTTTTGAACCAGTAACCAAAGAAGTATCAGTAGCCAAGGTTGAAGTTGCCTTGAAATAAGTCTATTGGGGACTGGGGACTGGGGACTGGGGATTGGGGACTGGGAACTGGGGAGACTAGGAGAATACCCACCTAATGCCCCATGCCCCATGCCCTTCAGGAGTGCTGAGTACTGAGTGCTGTTAGCGGTAGCGGGGCGTTTAGCCCGTGCTGAGTAAAGAAGTGAGATTCCCCACTCAGCACTCGGAACTCGGAACTGTTTTGCCCAATGCCCCACGACCAATGCCCAATGAATAATGAATAATAACAACGCTTTGATAGTAGAAAGCGCCATTTGCCTTTTTTTGCTACTTATCCAATTACCAGCAACGGCGATTTTGTTTTCGCGCCTATTAAAGGGGCCAAGACGCCATCCTCCAATAGAACCCCAACAGCCAACACCTGAGCTTTTGGGTAAGGTTAGCGTAGTTGTTCCTACACTCAACGAGGCGCTTCGCATTAGCCCTCTGTTGGCTGGTTTAAGTCAGCAAAGCTATGAAGTTCGGGAAATTATGGTTGTAGACAGTAAGTCAAGTGATGGTACTCCCGACTTGGTAAAAGCCTCACAGCAGAAAGATCCGCGCTTTCGCTTGATGACAGATGATCCCTTACCCTCTGGTTGGGTGGGGCGGCCTTGGGCGTTGCATAATGGTTTTCTATATAGCTCAGAAGCTAGTCAGTGGTTTCTGGGGCTGGATGCTGATATCCAACCACATCCTGGTTTAGTTGCTGGTTTGGTGAAGATGGCCGAAGCACAAGGCTATGACCTTGTTTCCCTTTCACCCCAATTCATCCTCAAATATCCTGGGGAGTGCTGGCTACAACCTGCTTTGTTGATGACTTTACTTTACCGATTTGACCCGGCGGGGATCAATACAGAGCGGCCAGAACGAGTAATGGCAAATGGGCAGTGTTTTTTGTGTCGTCGCTCCGTTTTAGCGGCTGTAGGTGGTTATAGCAGTGCGAAGAGTTCTTTTTGTGATGATGTTACCTTGGCACGAAATATTGCTGCTCAAGGGTATAAGGTAGGCTTTTTAGATGGTGCAAAGGTGGTAAAGGTAAGGATGTATGAAGGGGCAATAGAGACGTGGAAGGAATGGGGGCGGAGTCTCGATCTTAAGGATGCAACTTCTCGTTCTCAGTTGTGGGGAGATTTATGGCTACTCACATCTGTTCAAGGTCTACCCCTTTTAATCGTCCTTACTTTTTTGTTGATTTCTCCCCCACTCTCACATTTGCCCATTCCCCCACTCTTGCTACTGGGACTGAATTTATTCCTGGTAGTAATTCGCTTTGCGATGCTGATAGCGATCGCACCTTCCTATGATCGCACAAGCGCTAAAGGCAGCTGGTTGTTCTGGCTTTCCCCTTTTGCCGATCCCTTAGCTGTACTGCGAATCTTCTTATCTGCATTCAACACGCCGCGCGAGTGGCGAGGACGCAAGTATAGTGCTGAGTTGTGAGTGCTGTTAGCGGTAGCGGGGCGTTTAGCCCGTGCTGAGTAGGGAGTTTAGAGTGAGGAGTTAAAAATTCAAAACTCAGGACTCGGCACTCAGCACTCAGCACTCCTTAGTCCTCTTCACCTCCTACTTTATCCCCGCGTTCCAATTCCCAAAGAATTTGATTTCCTTCACGGCGTACCCGTGACACTATCCAGTTTCGCCAGCGCCATTGATCTCCACGACTGGTGACGGCGCTGGCATGGACATCCATCAAGTCTGCTAACTCAGAACTGGTGATTAAGTAGCCTTTTTCAGAAATTTCGTCAGCTATACGCAGAGTTTCGACCAAGCTGCGGAGTTGCGAAACCCTCATTTCTGGCGGTTTTTCATCGGTTACGGCCGCAGTTGGCCCAGTTGATGGTTCCATAACGGTTATTTCTGGTGCAGAAGTACTGATTTCTTGCGGACTTTGGTTAATTATTCTAGAGTTTTTTTCATAATCAGCTACTTTTGCTACATTTAGTTCATTTGTGGAAGGTAAAGTTTTATAAAAATCTGTGGAAGATAATTGTTGTAGGGAAGGGGTTTTGCCACTTGCATAAGTGCGAGCGATCGCATCACAACGTTCGTTACCTATGTTACCAGAATGTCCCCGGACGTGTTGCCATTTTACCTGTTGGGTATTGAGTTCATCTAAGATTTCTAAAAGGTCTTGGTTTTGGACGGGTTTACCATCTGCTTTTTTCCAGCCTTTCTTTTTCCAGCCTTTCACCCACTTGGTAACGCAGTTAATCAGGTATTCGCTATCGGTATGAAGGGTGATAGGTTCTGCTTGTTTAGACGTTTGTAGAAATTGCAGAGCGGCGATCGCAGCCTGCATCTCCATTTTATTATTAGTGGTATGAGGGGATGCATCACCTATTTCGTGGATTGAGCCATCGCTGAAGTAGACAACTACACCCCAACCGCCAGGGCCAGGATTACCGGTGCAAGCACCATCGGTGTATATGCTTTGAATTGTGGGTTGGGTGGACATGCTTAAAGTATCGAAGCGCGAAGGCAAGAGTTATTAGCGGCAATTTTTTAACAATATCCAGGCTATTATACTGATAAATTTTTCCTTTAGTTCTAGAATCGCTTGCACAAATAGCAATCTCTAAGACTGGCATTCAATTGCCTTTTTTGTAGTGCCTTGTTACCTTCACTCAGAACGATAAGCAACACGGAGACTTTGGATTAAAATCACCAGAGATGCGATCGCCATTAACCCGCCCCAAAACCAGTAAGGTAAAAACAAATATCGCTGCATTTGCGCTGTATCAGAAATTCCAAGGGGACCAGCAGAACTACTAAATAGATAATCAAGTTGATGGTATGTGCTTACACAAGCTTGCACACCCAGAAATTGAATAGCAAAACCTTGCGCCCAACGAGGTGCTTTCAGGGCGATACCTAAGATTATTAAACCCAGCAAGGGAATTGCCACCAATCCGAACCAGGAACGCACCCAAATTAATGTCGAAAATAGCAGAAAACTCCCTAATATTTTTAAACAGAGGGTTGCTGCTGTAAAACTGCGGGAAGCCAGAATCAAGGCTGCACCGGCAATAGGCGGCCCCATTGGCCCGGCGGCGGCGATTATTGCCGGGACAATTGGCCCCAATAATGACCGGATGCCATAAGTTGCGACACCGGAACCATTGCTAAAAATCTCTAATTTTTGGAACTGTCCCCCTAATAGCAGTGCCATTAAGCCGTGACCCATTTCATGAAACCAAGTTGCCAGAATTGTAAATGGGTATAAGATATAATCCCCTCCTGGTACTTGCCACAATAAAGCAGTTGCGATCGCTGCGGCAACTAGCCAGTTAAGTCCCATACGTTCAACAACTGGTGGGGCTTCTTTGGTAAGTAAGGTTTCAAAATTTTTACTTGATTTACTCATAGGACACTTGATTTTAGATTTTAGATTTTAGATTTTAGATTATTCCCCCGATTAATTCGTGGGGCATTCAATTTTGGATTTTAGATTTTAGATTTTAGATTATTTCTTCAATCTAAAATCCAAAATTCAAAATCTCAAATTCGGAAGACTGATATCACAATTGAGCGAAAATCAGTTAAGCAAGTTGAAAGAGGAATGTCATCAAGTCTCCTTTACCTAAGCTGATGCGATCGCCTGGTCGCAAGCGATGACGGTTGCCTGGTAAAAGTGGCAAATTATTAATATAAGTGCCATTAGAACTTCCCACATCCTCTACATAGTGAGCATCTCCCTCGACGCGAATATCTGCATGAATCCGCGAGACAATTTCTGAATTAGTAAATCCTGAAACATCTATATCAGGGGGAATCCGGTCATTGGGTTTACCGATATGAACCACAGAGAGATTTTGCGGCAATTCAATTAAGCGATCGCTTTGAACGTGGATTAACCGCGCTGTAACCTGCTGCAATTGCGTTCTAGCAGCAGTTGTAGTTGTTGCTGGTGGCGGCGATACTTCGGCTTCAGAGATCGGTTCTGGTTCCAAAGGTGGTGGAGTAGGAATACTTTGTACAGAAACTACAGGTTGAATTGCGATGGTTGGCGCTGGTTCTGGCGGGCTAGTTGGTGTAACAGGTATCTGTGGCGCTGGTTCTGGGGGAACTGCTACCTCTGTTGGTGGTAAAGATGATTCGGAGGGACGGGAGTTAGTAGATTCGCCGATTCCCAAAGCATTTGGTTGTAAAAGTTCTAGCAGTGGATCGGGTGGTACTAACGGCGGTACTTCCACAGAAATATCTGGAGTCACTGTTGTAGCTACTGCGGTATGAACGTGTGGAACTCCTGCTGAGTGAAGGTTATAGCCACACTGACCGCAAAATGCAGCATCTGCCTGCACACTTGCCCCACAACTGGGACAATTAGTAGTCGCGGGTAACGGTGTATAACAAGCTTCACATTGGACAGCACCATCAGGGTTGGGATGATTGCAATTAGGGCAGACGATCATCGATATTTAGCCTTTGTTCAAGATCATCATAAATATAGGTAGGACTGGCAAGCAGAGGGCGGCCCTAACTTTAGATTCTAGCAATTACTGCTAATGGAACAATGAATTAGACACTCTTACGCAGGGGGAAGGGGGCAGAGGGGGAGGGGGCAGGGGAAGAAAAACTATTGATTATTGCCTGATTATTGCCCAGTTCCCAATACCCAGTCCCCAGTCCCCAATACCCAATTATTGTTGGATTTCCAAACCTGCTGCTGCATCCAGCAGCCACCAAAGTTCTCCTTGGGGCCGAATTAAGCGGGATGGGTAAGTGAAATCATCGGCCACAGGTGCAAAGATTTGCGCTAAAGCTGGTCGTTTATTAGCACCAGCAACCAGAAAAATTACGCTGCGAGCAGAGTTGATGAAGGGGTATGTGAAAGTGATCCTGGGGTTTCCGTCTTTGTTACCCACAGTAACTAGGCGATCGCGTACTTTGAGAGCTTCTGTGTGGGGAAACAAAGATGCGGTATGTGCATCATCACCTATTCCTAGTAATACTACATCCAATGCAGGAAACTCAACCCCAGAAGAATTGAAAAATTCTTTGAGATGTTGTTCATACTTCGCAGCAGATAGCTCTGGATTGGCTTCTAAAGTCGATACGGGGTGAATGTTAGCTGCTGGGATATCAACACGATCTAGCCATGCACGACGCGTCATCAGTTCATTGCTATCGGGGTGATCTGGTGGTACGTAGCGCTCATCCCCCCAGAATATATGAATTTTATCCCAAGGTAGTTTTTGAGTAGCGATCGCTTCGTATAACGGTTTAGGTGTACTGCCACCAGATAAGGCGATGGTAAACCGCCCACGCTGCTCAATGGCAATTTCTAACTTAGACAGAATTAATTCTAGCGCTCGTGCAACCAGCGCCGGCTGATCCGGTAGAACTTCAACGGTTTTGTTCATGGCTTCATCATCATATTGCTGGCTTCCAGCAATACCATACCGAACTTATTACAATCCCCCTTTTTAACTTTTGAAATATTTAACATAGTCGATATAAGTAGACTGGAAAAACGTAGACCCTCTTTATCACCTTCAACGGTAAATTGTCAGTAGTTAGTCCCACTAACTACTGATCAATGTCATGATTATTTTTATTTACATCCAGTTACTTGATACTTGGTTGATTAACGCCACAAAGGATACATTTATTAATTCTTATTAAAAATTAATAAACCTAATTAATTACAAACAAACTTTCCCAGTCTGCGATCGCTTCACGTTGGGCAATTAACAATTCTTGAATTCCTTTTTGAGCCACATCTAATAGTTGATCCAACTGAGTGCGGCTAAAGCTGCCTTCTTCGGCTGTTCCTTGGACTTCAATGATTCCCAGGTGTTGATTCATTACCACGTTAAAATCTACTGTTGCAGACACATCTTCTATGTAATTAAGATCCAAAAATGGCTCTCCCTCCAGTAATCCTACGGAAACTGCTGCAACTTGACCAGATAAAGGCGATCGCTCCAACACGCCCTCTTGCAACAATTTAGAAACTGCATGAGCCAACGCCACAAACGAGCCTGTAATAGCTGTTGTCCGAGTTCCGGCATCCGCTTGCAACACATCAGCATCAACAGTCAGCGTGCGTTCTCCCAGTGCCTCAAAATCCACTGCTGCGCGTAAGCTACGTCCAATTAGACGTTGAATTTCTTGCGTCCGTCCAGATAATTTCAATAATTCCCTTTCTTGCCGTTTTTGAGTAGCAGATGGTAGCATCCGGTACTCAGCAGTTAACCAGCCTTTACCAGTTCCTTCAAGAAACTTTGGAACTCCCTTATTAACGCTAACAGTACAAAGTACCTGAGTATCACCGCATCTTGCGAGAACAGAACCAGGGGCAAAGCGGGTGAAGTTGGGGTAAAAACTGATCGGACGTAGTTCGTAGGGAAAACGACCATCAGGACGCTGCCAAGCCATTGGAGTTGCCTCAAGTTTTACAGTACTGCCTTATAGATTACCTTAGTGTTATTGGGTATTGGGCATTGGGGACCGGGGACTGGGGACTGGGGATTGGGGACTGGGGACTGGGGATTGGGGACTGGGGATTGGGGACTGGGGATTGGGGACTGGGCAATAATAGTTTTTCTTCCCCTGCCTCCCCTGCCTCCTCTGCTCCCTGCTCCCTTGCTTCTTCCCAACTCCTAACTCCCTCAGCACTCAGCACTCAGCACTCTTCAAGGAACTGAAAGCAGAGTCAAAATATTTTGCTGCACCATTTCTGGTGACTGATCGCCGTTGATGGTCAATAAGCAGCGACGGCGATCGTAGTATTCTAAGATGGGAATGGTGCGATCGTAGAATAATTCTACACGGCGCTGCACGATTTCTGGTTGGTCATCTGGTAGCGATCGCCCCAAGGATCGACTAACCATTACCGCTTCTGGAACTTGGAGATAAATTGCCCAATCTAGCTTTTGCCCTAAATCATCCAATAAAAAATCTAATTCTTCAGCTTGGAAGGCAGTACGGGGATAACCTTCTAACACCCAATCGCAGTTAATATCTGGTTGTCTGAGACGTATTCTGATCAATTCAACGATCATTTCGTCGGGAACTAACTCACCTTTCTGTATGTAGGGCTGTGCGTGGTAGCCTAGTTCACTCAAACTAGCGTAAACCGAAAGAGAAGTCCGGGGATCGCCTTCCAACCATCGAAATTCCGGTAGGCGCTGATCCCCAGATATTGCTTCCCGCAAAATCTCACCTGTAGAAATCAGAGGAATATCAAAGTATCTGCAAAGCCTTTGTGCTTGAGTGCTTTTCCCCGATCCTGAACCTCCCAGAATCACCAATCTCACAACAATTTACTCCTCATCCTGTCAAATTCGCTACTAACTAAGTCTGTTTTGCCCAAATAAACGGCAAATCTAACATTTAGCGATTTTCAGATGTTCTACCCAACTTGTTTAAATAATTGGAACTGTACCTATTATGTTTTCATTTTTACAACTTATTTCGGAGATCAAGACAAAAAAATTTAAATTAAAATAACTCTTGACTTCAACACAAACGTAATGTTTGACTAAGAATGCAATTTGCCAAATCCATCACATCTGTGAAAAACAGATTGATTATACACGCAAATTGACAAAAAAAATTGTTAGTATAAACTCTTGATTTATTGTACTTTTTAATACCTAACACTATGGTTGCCCAGCTAGAAACTCAAAGTATCAATTCAACCCTTACCCTACCATATCCAGTTGAAGGGCTAGTACAAGTTTTCACTAGCCCCCATCGCAATTTTTTTACGAGCGTCATGGCTCAATCACTGAGAATAGCTGGACAAGGAACAACAGTATTAATAGTCCAGTTCCTCAAAGGAGGCATTCGTCAAGGACAGGATCGACCTGTACAACTAGGACAAAATTTAGATTGGATTCGCTGTGATTTGCCTCGTTGTATTGATACACCACATCTAGATGATACGGAAAACCAAGCTTTACAAAAACTGTGGCAGTATACACAACAAGTAGTATGTGAGAGCAAGTATTCTCTCGTAGTGTTAGATGAGTTAAGTTTAGCGATTAACTTTGGTTTAATTCCTGAAACGGAAGTTTTAGCATTTTTGGCAAAACGCCCTCCCCACGTCGATATCATTCTTACAGGGCCAGAGATGCCTAAGTCTCTCTTGGATGTAGCAGATCAAATTACAGAAATCCGCCGGAGTTATCGACCTTAAACAAAATACTCAATTCAGGATATCCTAGTAATTCGGTTTGAATTAGCTGTGAAGTTGTGATTAAAAACGATATCTGGATTACTGAAATGTCTCAACAGGGTCTAATTTCGCCCTTTGAGCCAAGTTTAATCCGAAAAGTGCAAAAAGATGAGTCTGTAGCGGTTCAACCTGTAATTAGCTATGGTTTATCTTCTTATGGCTACGATATACGCCTTTCTTCGGCTGAGTTCCGCATTTTCCGCCACATTCCCGGAACTGTAGTTGATCCCAAAAACTTTAATCCGCAGAATCTAGAGCCAACAGCACTGCATACAGATGCCAATGGTAGTTATTTTATTTTACCTGCCCATTCCTATGGTCTGGGGGTTGCTCTAGAAAAACTGGAGGTTCCTGAGAATATTACCGTGATTTGCATAGGTAAATCTACGTATGCGAGATGTGGAATAATTGCAAATTTAACACCTGCTGAAGCTGCATGGCGGGGTCATTTAACTTTAGAGTTTTCTAATTCTTCTAGTGCTGACTGTCGCATTTACGCTAATGAAGGCGTGGTGCAATTACTATTTTTAGAAGGCGAACCCTGCGCTATTAGTTATGAAACTCGTCAGGGAAAATATCAGGATCAGCTAGAAATAGTGACGTTGGCAAAAGTATAAATTGTGACTTTAGCTATGAAATTACAGCAGTAAGATGGATTGTTAAGCCTCGATCGCAGGGTTATAATCATCTGGATTATCAAAGCCTGCAATCCAGGCGGCTGCCTGATGACAACTTTGCGTATAAGGTGGAACGCGCAGGATATGAATATGTCCTGTAGAGGGACAAGTGACTTTCAAGACCATAAGCGGCTCGTCATCCTCAAAAGGAATGTAGACTAGCTGGCGTTCTCCACCAACATCTCGATCGCGATCGCGGATCAATCCTCCCACCTGCTGCAAAAATGTTTCGTATCCCAAACGTTCAATCAGTACGCGGCGCAACTCAACATTCTCTATATTGAGAATATCCTGCCCGGTGATTGACTGGGATTCAAAGGCAATGCGTAGGCGCAGCCCGCCGTAGGCATCGTTTACCTGCACGCCTCGCCAGCGTAAGACAAAACCATGCCCCGCAGATAGACTGGTGATTCCACTTCCCGCCAACTCGATCCAATAAGTAACATGCAGTCCTTTGGGAAGTGTAGTGAGGTTTACACAATCGCTGATATCAATACTTTCACAGGTTAGATTTTCAGGTAGATTGTAAAGATCCAACGCATTGCTTAAATCTAGATGACCCAAAACACGCATACCATCCCAGGCGCGATGCTCAAGGATAAGTTTTCGAGCAACTTCAGCTGATATAGGCTCGTGACTTTCCTTGGGGCGCTGCTTAATTGGTCTATTTGGCACGCGTCCATTTGACATCATCTTGAGCATTAGTCCATCACCTCTACATAAGTATCAGGGCGATATTCACGTTGTTTCCAGACGCGGTAAAGCCCTTGGGGTAATTCAATCGCCCGATGTTCTTCATGAACTAAAGTAGCACTTGCTTCTTTAACCTCAAGAAAAAGGTCACTACCATACGCCCACAACTGAACAGCATTGGATTGCTGAATGCGATGGCTATGTCCTGTGATTTCACCATGAGCGAGAGTAGCACCTATGCGCTTTTGAGCAGCGACAGGTAAGGTAACAATACGTTTGACCAGAACGTCGCCATGTCTGTAAAGAACACTACTTTGATTAGCTTGGGAGTTATTGCTGTTGTTAAACATTTTTCTATGATAACAATACCTTTCTCATGATATTAGGAGTAACCCTCAATACTGTTCAGTTAAGACAAGAGACGCGATGAATCGCCGTCTTTACAATAATTAGGGACTTCCAAATAAAAAAATATCCAATTAACTCTTTAATCAGTGGAGGATTCAGACTCATTACTGATTCAAGACTACTTTAGAGAACATTTGCCTTTGAGGGAAAATTTTTCGATTTACTGAAATGATGTAGAAATTGGAGTTCAGATGCAGTGAGGTCGCGCCATTGACCCAATTGTAGGTCATCTAATTTTAGGTGAGCTATGCTGACCCTGACCAGTCGCAAAGTCGGAAACCCAACAGCCGCAGTCATCCGCCGTACTTGGCGGTTTTTTCCCTCTGTCAAAGTCATTTCTAGCCAAGCTGTCGGTATATTTTTGCGAAATCTAATTGGCGGTGTGCGTTCAGTTAACTGTGGTTCTTCGGGTAAAAGCCTAACTTCTGCTGGTTGAGTGCGGTAATCTTGAATTTCCACACCTGTTTGCAACCTTTGGATAGCAGAAACATCTGGAATTCGCTCTACCTGTACCCAATAAGTACGTTTATGACCAAAACGCGGATGGGCGAGGCGATGTTGCAATTGTCCATCGTTTGTTAACAGTAGCAATCCTTCACTATCCCAGTCTAAACGTCCTACAGGATAGACATCAGGCACATCAATATAATCTTTGAGGGTGCTGTGGGTGGGAGTATCTTTTGTAAATTGGCTAAGAACGCCATAAGGTTTGTAAAAAATAATATATCGGTAATGATTAGTCATTGGGTATTGGGTATTGGGGACTGGGGACTGGATATTAAGGACTGGGCAATAATCAATAGTTTTTCTTTCCCTGCCTCCCCTACTCCCTTTCTCCACTCTCCATAACATGAGTGTTTGTTGGGCAAAATTCTCCAAGGATTTGGGCATCCTAATAAAAACGATATAGTGAAGGGTTGATTATGCCAAGTTCTAAAATGTCCCGGCGGTCTTTTTTGTTTTTAGGAGGTGCTGTCTTGGCACAAGGATTAACATTGGCACTCCCCGCAACCGCTCAAACTGTCCAAGTGAAGAGGGGTAAGGTAAATGGTTTCTCTTTTTATCAAACTATTATTGACCTTACTGACCCCAAAACTTTCATTACTATTGGTTTAGCGAATAATGCAACTTTGGCTAATACTAATCAAAAAACTAGTGGTGATGAAGAATTTAACAACCTAGTAGCTCGTCATCGCGCTGCTGTCGTTGCTAATGGCACTTTTTTTGCCAAGAATTCTCAGAAAACAGTGATGGGTAATATGGTAGCGGCAGGGAGATTCCTCAAATACAGCCAGTGGGAAAATTTTGGCACTACTTTGGGGTTACGAGTTGGCAATAAACCGGAAATGGTGACAGCACGGGTTGATGGTAAACCGCAATGGAATCAACATTGGTTGTCTATCACCTGCGGGCCTCGGCTATTGAGACAGGGACAAATTTGGCTGAAGCCGGATGTTGAGGGATTTAAAGATCCTCATGTTTTAGGTACTGGCGAACGAACTGCGATCGGGTTTCCTGCTGATGGTACAAAGCTATTTTTGATAAATTTTGATAGTGGTTTAACTTTACAGCAAGAAGCGCAAGTGATGAAAGCGATCGGCTGTCACGAAGCGATGAACTTAGATGGTGGTGCGTCAAAAGCCTTTGCTGCTAGTGGTAAAATTCTAGTCCCCGCTGGACGCCCACTAACTAATGTGATTGTTGTTTATGATAGCAAGAATCCTGCTCCTGCTGATTTACAACAGTCATGGGTAAGGTTTCAAAAAGGCGATCGCCCCATAATACCTGGTGCTTAAAAACGCGAACGTGGGCGGTCTTTTAACTCAGCACTCTTCATAGAGTCCCTTGTCATTAAGCTGTGATGATGTTGGATGCTTCGGCAATAGGCTCAACTTGTATTGGTGGTGCTTTCTCCTCAAAGGTAGCTAAATCAAACCAAAAGGTAGTACCAACGCCGACTTCACTCACTAGATGAACTTTACTATGATGTCTGTCAATGATATTTCTGACAATCGATAAACCTAAACCGGTGCCTTCTAGGGTGTGAACTCGGTTTTCGACGCGAAAGAAGCGTTCAAAAATTGAGTGTTGATCTTCTGTGGCGATGCCAATTCCAGTATCGGAAATTTCAATCCGCACTGGAGCAGATTGGGTGTGACTGGGCTTGAAATCTAGTTGGTAGGCACGGATTACTACTTTACCACTGGCTTTTGTGAATTTAAGGGCATTGCCAATCAGATTGCCAAACACTTGTACTAACAGATCGTAATTACCTAAAACTAGCGGCAAATTAGGGGCAACTTCCTGAAGCAGTTCAACACCTTTATCTTTTGCATTGAGTTGGTAAGTACGTAGGGTTTGCTCGATCGCTTGGGCTAAATCTACGCCGTCGAAGCTGTAGCTGCGACCAGATTCGAGTTTTGACAAATCCAAAACATCGTTAACTAGGCGGGTGAGGCGATCGGTTTCATGGTTCACGGTTTGCAAAAACTCTTGCCGTTCTTGTAAAGCTAAGTCTTCGCCGTAGTCATGCAGGGTTTCAATATAAGTTTTGATGTTAAATAGAGGCGTTCGCAGTTCGTGAGAAACGTTGCTGATAAATTGACTTTTTGCATCGTTTAGTTCGACCTCACGGGTTATATCTTGAATAGTAATGGCAATGCCTTTGATGCTTTCCCTTTGCAGGTTGAGTACTGTAGTCAAGAGAATGCGGATTGTTCGGGGGATGGGTTGGTTGATAAAAATTCGGAATTCGGCGCTTTCGCATTCGCCTGCTGCCATTTCGTACAAGGGACGGGTGATTTCCATTTGTACAGACGAGGGTAAGTGATGTAAGACATTGTTGCCTACCACATCAGCGGCTTCCCAGCCAAAAATCCGTTGTGCTGTGGGGTTGACTAAAATCACCTGCATGTTGTTATCAATCAACACAGCACCATCTGCGATTGTTGAAACTAGGGTTTCTAGCTTGGCTTTTTCTGCGGTCAGTTCCTCAATATTCTGTTCTTCATAGCGCTCTAATCGCTCTCCCATTTCATTAAAGCTTAAAATTAATTCCCCCAGTTCGCCCCCTAAAGGTAAATCAATGCGCTGCTTAAAATTCCCGGTGGCAATTTGCTTTACCCCTACCAGCAGTTCTTTAATGGGCTTAGTGATGGTTAAGGCGTTAATCACTCCTGCCAAAATCACCATTACCCAAATCGTGATAAAAACGGCAATGGTGACATCGCGGGTAAAATTGGTGGAGATCACAGCAGTCTGATTGGGATTGATACCGATCGCTAATACACCTAAGTATTTCTGATTGACAATCAGAGGAATAAATACATCGGTAACTATCCCATCTGGGGTCGTGTGTTGCCGCACCATTGGTTTTTCGTCATTACCAGGGTAATCTTCTGGCAGTTGTATCCGCCGTTTAATGGTGAGGGAATTTTCTACCTCGGCTTCCCAAAAAGGAATGCCAAAAAAGATTTCTCCAGTTTCATCAGCGTAAAGCATATAACGCACACTTGAGGTGCTGCTATAGAAACGTTGGGAAAATTGGGCAACCTCAGTGAGATTATTGTCAGCGACCAAGGGGGCAACGTTGGCAGCAAGCAGCAGTCCTAAATCACGACCGAAGCGGGTGTCATTCATCCGCGCATCCTGCTGAATTGTATTCACAGCCCAGAAAGTCAAACCACTCATCACCAAGGAAACTACCATTGTGGCCACAGCCAGCAGTTTAGTCTGGAGGGTGAACTCAGACCACCAACTAGCGATCGCATCTCGAATTGTTTTTAACAGACTTAGCATCTTAAATAAAGTTGTTAGTAATCTTTGTTATAAAGCCCAACAACTAAAAAATTAACAGTTAATTTGACAAATATGTTAGGAATTGGGCATTGGGCATGGGTAATAGCTATAAACTCCTAACTCCTAACTCCTAACTCCTAACTCTATGACCGATATCTCTCCGGTAATATATCCCCTCAAACTGAATATATTTGATACCTGCGTAGGCTTGGGCGATCGCTTGCTCAAAATTTTCTCCGATTCCAGTCACATTTAATACTCGACCCCCATCTGTGACTATTTCTTGTTGCTGGTTTAATTTTGTACCTGCATGAAATACAGTTGCTCCTGTTGCCTCTGCCTCGCCAATGCCAGCAATGACCCGTCCCTTCTCATATTCTCCAGGATAACCACCGGAAGCGGCAACGACTGTGGCAGATGCTCCCCCTTTCCAAGCAATAGGCGGCAATTCACTTAATCGCTGTTGTACACAGGCTAGAATCAACTCTTCTAGGGGTGTTTCTAGCAGTGGCAAAATTACCTGGGTTTCTGGATCGCCGAAGCGACAGTTAAATTCCAAAACTTTCAAGTCGCCATCGGGTGCAATCATTAATCCAGCATACAGCACGCCTCGGTAATCAATGCCTTTAGCTCGTAAGGTGGCGATCGCTCTTTCTAACACCTCTGTTTGAATGCGTGCCATCAACTCTGTTGTCGCGATGGGTGCTGGGCTGTATGCTCCCATCCCGCCAGTATTTTCTCCTGTATCGCCGTCACCAATCCGCTTATGGTCTTGTGCTGGCAGCAAGGGTCTAATTGTCAACCCATCTGTTAACGCTAAAACTGACACCTCTTGCCCAATCAAACATTCTTCAATGACGACAAATTCACCAGCACTACCAAATTGTCCCTGAAAAATCGCATCAATTGCACTTTCTGCCTCTGCAACGGTTTCAGCCACCGTTACACCCTTACCAGCAGCCAAACCATCAGCTTTTACAACAATTGGCGCTCCCTGTGATTTAACGTAAGATTTGGCTGCCGCAGCCTCCGTGAATACCGCAGCCCGTGCCGTCGGAATCCCTGCTTCTTGCATCAGGGCTTTTGCCCAAGCTTTACTCGCTTCAATTTGCGCTCCTGCTCTCACTGGACCAAATACCATCAATCCTTTGTCTTGGAGGTAATCTGTGATTCCCTTAGAAAGGGGGACTTCTGGCCCAACGATTACCAGAGTTATGCCATTTAAGAGAGCATATTGGCTTATGCCCTCGAAATCATCTACTGTTAGAGGCAAGTTCTGGCAACGTTCCATACTTGCTGTACCCCCATTCCCTGGTACGCAGATAACTTGCTCAATTTGCTTAGATTGCAACAGTTTCCATGCCAGAGCATGTTCGCGCCCCCCATTACCAACAACTAAAACTTTCACAGATTTCCTCGTGCGTTCCTTGCGAAACGAGAATGCCTTGGCGGCTCTCGCGGATCAATTTTTTCATCAATTCTCCCACTTGTGCAAGCCCCTCATGAATAAAAAGGCTGAGGAGCAAGATGGAATTAAAAGGGACTGGGGATTAGGGATTGGGTGCCAAACCACAACTGATGCTGGGGGCTTTTATCCACTACCAAATTTTAAAAAACTTTTTCCCAGTCCCCAGTACCGGAGCAACTGCTTTTCCTCACCAAATTTTATGTATGGTGAGGTGGGGAACTCCGATGCTCGATGACTCACTCTAAGTGTTCGCGCAGCGTCTCGGATACTGTTGGCGAATTCCCAAAAAAACTAAAGTAACGTGAGTTAGATGAACCTCTCCCTCTCCGAAATGGAAAGAAAGGAGCAACGAAAAATTAAGCTTTTTGCTCCCCTCTCCGACACGGAGAGGGGCTGGGGGAGAGGTCAAATAAGACTTGTCGAACTCACGTTAACTTGGAATTAGCGCTCCAAAAAGATGAAATAAATTTATCTGGATTAAATTTTTGAGTTTGCCCATGAATAACTGAAGGAAAACCAGATGCTAGAAGGTCTGTATCTTGAGGGGATACAAAATCCCCTGAAATCCCTACAGGTTAAAGAATGTGGCAATTTATGGTAAAACAAAAAGAGCTTTTATTCGCAATAAGTTTTATTTAATGACAAAGTTACCTGACTTTTACGAAAAACATTTGAAACGGGAACTTGGACTTGCCGAGTATTTAATACTAAAAATTCTGATTAATTTATTACAATCAATAAAAACTGTAAGCCTTCAAGCATTGGCGACTGGTTTACCCATACCTATACTATTTGAAAGTAGAAGAAAGAAAAATCTTTTCACACCTCTATTAAATGAAGTTGAGGAAATGCAAAGTATATTAGTTGCAAGCTTAAACAAACTTAAAGCTTGAATTTACTACTTATTCCTTTCTTTCTTCTGCCTTCTGACTTGAAAGTGCTGAGTGCTGAGTGCTGAGTAAAAATACTAGTTCCCAGTCCCCAGTCCCCAGTCATTCTTTCATTCAAGGCTGTGAAACTTGTTTGATCAGGACTGCCCTCTGCCCTCTGCCTTCCCCCAACCGAGATCACCAAAAGTTGCCAAGAAACCATAAGCTTGCCGCCCTTTATTGGAAGCATAACTTTGCCGCTACTGGAACCATAACTTTGCCGTCAACAACACTATAACCCTCATTCTAGCGTCAGCTAATTTTGGATGAAATTGACAGTTTGGAATCATAACTTTGCCGCCAGTCCAAATTGGAAGGATAAGCTTGCCGTGAGTCCAATCAAGCATAGAAAGCAGAAAAGCACCGAATTTTTTTAGAATGGAGCAGAAGCGGTTTATAGTTGTATGGGATAGAGACTTTGGGCTATCCATCTGTTCTGAGTAACTACTGGAGTATTAGAAGATCCTCCTAACCACTGAGAACATTAAGAAAATTGTGAACAATAGCCTAAACTGGATTGCCGGCCTAACCAAAGTAGTTGGCGATGACAATGAGGACAATTTTGCACAAGAAGATGTTGATGTATTAAACAAGCTCTGACATCTTTAAATTTTTCTCAAAATTTCCATCTATGACAGCTATATTAATTCAAAGTGAGGAATATGTAGACTTAACGTTTAAGCTAAGAGGCGCACCGATTCCTCTTGACAACGGTCATCTTACCTACGCTGCCTTATCCCGTATTTGTCCCCCACTACATGAACTAAACAATATTGGGATTCATCCGATTGCTGGAATACCGACCAGAAACAATTGGCTTGAACTCACTGCTCAATCTCGTCTAAAAATTCGGATTTTTCATCAACAAATTCCTTTAATTTATCCTTATTTAGCGGGTCAATCCTTTCATATAGGTCAAAATTTTTATCAACTAGATATTCCTGACTACAAACCGTTAGTTTCTTCAGAAAGTGTCTATTCCAGATTAGTGGTAATTAAAGGGTTTCAAGACTCTACTAACTTTATTGAAGCTGTGCAACGGCAAATAGATAATTTAGGAATACAAGGAAAAATTGAACTTCTCACTCGACAACATGGAACACCTCAACGAAGACAATTAACCATCAATAAAGAAGGGAAACAGTTTAAAGTTAGAGGATTTGGCGTAAAAATCAGTGAACTCAATCCTGAAGATTCCTTAACCTTGCAAGAACAGGGGATTGGCGGGAAACGAAAAATGATGTGTGGAATATTTGTCCCAGCGACTCGCAGCAAGGAAGAAGAGGAAACCTGATCATGGTTGCTACCCAACCCAAAATTTCCCTATCTCTCGATGCTGCGGATACGACAATAATGCATCGCGCCGGAATGACCGGACTTTACATGACGTTAAAGCGATTAGAAAAGCAATATCCCTCATCTCGTCAACGGGGAGGACATATATCATGGGTTCTGACTGCTGATACTATTGAATTATTTTGGGAAGGAAGTGATTTCGTTGCCCTATCTTGGCTAATTAATGAGTCTTTTAAATTAGATGATACAGGTTTAATTCATTTAGCAGGATTAGACAATGATGCAATAGATTTAAGGCAGAAAATTCATATTCATGAGGGAATATGTGCTGTTTTTCTGCGTCTTAATAAGTTTTATCAAGCGGGAGAGCTAGTTAACACTGAACTAGAGGTTGAAGAAAAAAAAGTCGAGTATCAATACAAATCCCTAACTTGGTACGCACATCAAACCTTTGCAGAGAAGTTATGCGAGGCAGATACCCAACAACTCAGACATGATTATATTCAAATAACCAGTTGGTTGTATTTAGGGGGAATTGTTCGCCATGCTCGGACGCAGAATACTACAAAACTAGAAGAGAAACCTGAATACGCCTTAGCATTATTATTTGTACCAGTAGTTTGTCATTATTGCTTACTTCATATACCATCAGAAGACTTAAAAGAAAGGAAACCCCATCGCTACTTGGTGGTGATTCCAGAAATAAAGGATTTTGAAGACGCTTCTCAAAGGAGATGGCGACTACAGCAATTAGGAACAAAACAGCTTCATGTTAGTACCCTTGGTGAAGCGGGATTACTTTATTACAGCTTAGACGATATTCAGCCTGAAGGCGACTACTATCAAGCTTGTCAAGTTTGGTTATATGAAAAAATAAATCGAGCTTCTCGTCAAAGAACATTGATGAGTATAGAGGAAATTGAAATTGATAAGAATACTTTAATCACTTATCAACAGGTTCAAAAATACTTTCAACCCAATTATCAGAAGGTTAGTGGTGGTAGTGGTAAACAAGTAGTGACTTTTGGGGTAGCTCTCCTTATACAAATTGGGTTACACAGACTTGGAACACTACTTTTATGGCACTACCATCAAAAGATTAAACCTAAGCAAATTTTTATTAAGGTGAATCCGATTCGCTCTCTGATTGCTGATAATTTAGTCAAAGGAATCCATTGGTGGTCTAATTTTTGGGAAAAATTGGTAATAGAGGATTCAAAAGAATATTTATTTAACCAGTTATTTTTCAATCGAAAAGGATTCATAACAATGGTAAATAATAGTGAAGAAGACAAGCAGTATCTTATTTTCATTAAGGTGTTTCAGCAATCCATGAAGGGCAATTTTGCTAAAGTGTCTGCCAAAGCAGAGGAAGAAAAAAGTTCTCTAATTAAAAAGAAAATTGAACGATTAAGGGCGGAGATCAACTATTGTTATGATGAATTGTCATTTAAAGAATATGTGTCCGACTTTTTAGTAAGAGGGGGATTGAATAAGCATTTTTATGAACATCAATAAGAAATTTTACTACTAATCAAAAAAACACCTTGGCAAGAGCTAAGAATTTGGTTATTGTTAGCGATCGCTAGTTATAAACCCAAAGATAAACCCACCAATAGAGATGATAATTCATTCCTAAACAATCAAAACCTAGAAGAAGTGAATGATGAGTCAGAAGAAGAATGACAATAATATCCCAAATTATTATCTTTACGGAACAGTCCTCACTCGTTATGGTTTAGCGTCCTTAAATCATGACATTGGACGAGGAAATAAGACTATTTTACAAAAAGGCTATTTGAATGGTAAAATTCATTCTTTTGTAGGTTCAAGTGCAATTCGTTGGGCGTTACGTTTTTATCTTCAAAAGCAAGGTTACTTAGTTAATCGAGTTTGGAATGAGGACGAACATATTAATCGATTAACAAGTGAAGATTTCGATCCAGAACAATTTTATGATGATGATATTTTTGGGTTTGCTTTATTAGAGTCTGCTGAAACAGAGGAGGAGACTCCAACAACAAAGAAAGAAAAAAAAGAAACAAACAAAAGTCAGTACTCCTAATCAGCGAATGGGTGCTTTAGGGATGAATATGGCTGTTTCGCTAACGCCTTATGATGGTGCAGTCAAGTTAGGGGCAAAAAGTGGCAGAGAAAAGGATAGCACATCTCTCCATTTTACAGAATATCATGCAACTAGATATCAATATTATTTTGGAATTGATGCCACTCATCTCAAAGATTGTTCCCGGATTTTACCTCTGATAGATGGGATTATGAATCTGCCCAAGGTAGGAGGGAGTAGTAATGTTTTTAATTATCCTTTCTGTCCCGATAGTTTGGTATTTCAATGGACAAATCATTTTGCTTCATATATTTCCTATTGCTTTGAATATTGCGATCCTAAGAGCAAGGAAGCAAAACTTACAAAAGAGTTTATAGATGAAGTTGAATGCGGACAGATTGACCCTAGTAAGTTATGGATTGGGGGAACAATTGTTAAGGAGTTACAGCAATTGGATAATTTTGATAATTCCCCTTTTAAGAAGGCGCATATTTATCGTAATCGCAATGAACTGATTGAAGCTTTGAAAACAGTCATTAAAAGAGATTTGGGCTTAGAAGAATCAAAATGATTGCACCATTAATTCTCTATTTGGATGTTCCATTTACGACTTTTCGGGAGTCTCATGCAAGGGAAATGGGAAAAACCTATCCTGCCCCTCCTCCAGCGACAGTGTATGGGATGTTGTTGTCTTTGGTAGGGGAAACGAATGTCTATCGCCACTGTGGGGTAGAATTGGCGATCGCGATGTTATCTAGCCCCAAAAAGTCGCGAATTTTGCGTCAAATGAGACGGTTTAAGAATGCTAATTTTAGCCATCGAGAGAATGTTATTCCCTGTTATCAAGAAATTTTGTCTAATCTGAAGTGCTTGATTTGGGTTCGTTCTGACGAGGAAAAGATACAACCAAGTTTAAGGGAGAGGATACAGTTAGCATTTGACCATCCTGAGCTAGTAAGACGGTTTGGTTGTTTATTTTTGGGAGAAAGTGACCAGTTGATTAAAACGATCAAACTTGTCTCGGAAGATTATCTAGAGGGAGTGAGACAGTGGGCGATTAGAGATAATCGAGGCAGGTTAACCTTACCCTATTGGATTGACCATGTGGGGTCAAAAAATACCCGATTTTTGAGGTATCGGATTGAGGAAATGCCAAGCTCACCACCTCCTGATTTGGCGTGGACGATGATTCAATCTCCAATTTGACAAGTATCTCTTATGGAAAAGGGAATTTAGGATCAAAGAATGGCGGGAAGGTTTACACGGTAAGAGATATGGTAATTGAGACAAGAAAAAAGGTGCTTGCCATTTTTGGGAAAGTTTATCGGCACTGGGTTTGAGGGGCTGAAAGTAAGGGAAACTTTGGTAAGTTGTATGCTTTTGGTTTCTCGATCTGGAAAGTACTTGTAAGATTGTAAATGAACCTTCCTCAGTTAAGGGTTTTCACCTTTGCTGTGATTCGTGGCTTTATGCCGTTAGGCGTTGCTCAATATCGCCTCGGCGCACCATTGACTCTAATCGGTGAGTGGATTCGTGGCTTTATGCCGTTAGGCGTTGCTCAAATATTGAGGTCAAATTACTGAGTGCGATCGCATAAGCCCTTCTGAGAAACTTTTCTCGAGGGCTTTAGTTGCAGTTCTGTTTAGTTTTGCAGACAAGAAATCACCTAATCGCCTATGGTCTTCCTGACTAAAATCGCTACCAGCAAGGGAGCCATCAAATAACCAGTGATAACCTCAATGGTTGTAAAAAATTTACCAGCAGTAGACAATGCATGAATTTCACTACCAAACGAGGTGAATGCCATAATCGAGAAGTAGAGACTATTCCAAAAACCAAGCTTACTCAAAGAACCAGCAGAAAGCCAATATATCAGACTAAACGAAACAACCACTACTAAACAGCAAAAAATAAACCTGCTGAATGAGCGCCCGTAATCGCAAGTTACATACAGAATTTTTGCCAGTATAGGATGCTTACTTTTTAGGCTTTCGATTCTTTGCTGATTGGTTGCATACTCTTGTAATAGGGCAGATAAATTAAAGTCTATACTTCTAAGGCTAACCCCAGTAAAACTAGTTTTATTACTAAACTCTACATGATCAATCAGCACATCCTTCATCTTGGCATAGTCAAAGCAAGCACCTTTGATATTGGTTTCAGATAGCCAGGAATCTGTTAGATCCGCATTTTTAAAATTACTGTTTTCTAGATTTGCGCCATAGAAATCAACCTTACTCAAATTTGCCCTAGTAGTCTGCCAAGCCAACTTTGCTAGGTTAAATTTGGATATAAACGCTCCATTTTTCGGCGAGCATCTTTGGTTTGAAAACCCCAATAGACACTAGCTTTTTGCTGATTACGTTGTTTCTCCCAAGCGGCAATCTCAGAAGTTAATGTTTCTGCATTAGGAATACGCCGTTCTAAACATTGGCGAGATAAAACAGATAATTCAATTTCTACTTGATTCAGCCAAGAAGCGTGTTTAGGAGTATAGTGAAACTCTAACTTTTGAATAATTCGACGTGCTTCTTCTGGTGGAAAAACTTCATATAATGCACTGGGTGTATGAATATTCAAGTTATCAACTACTAAACGAATAACATCGGCATCTCGGTAGGAAACATCTACTAAATTTTTCATTTGTTTAGCAAAATCGGCTTTAGTTCGACGTTCTGTAACTTCGATATGCCGCCATCCAGCCAAGGGTTGAAAACATGCGAATAAATTTACTGTCCCGTTACGTTTATACTCAAAATCATAACGTTCAGGTTGCTCTGGCTCTGGTGGCAAAGGAAGTCTTACTTCTTCTACTAATTGGTAGGGACGTACCCTTCGGGAAGCTTCGCAACATCAAAGCAGACTACAGGGCGTTTAGGATCATAAGGCTCATTGTATAAATCCAGTACATCTTCCATTCGGAAAACATATTCTGCATTAACTTCGGGAATGCACCACTGTTCTTTTAACCACGGTTTGATTTCATTTTTTTTAAAGTTTGACGTACTGTTTCGTCCGAAATTGAATCTATAACACCAACGTTCACTAAATGATCTGCTAATAATTGCATTGTCCAACGTACTCTTCCAACTGGTGGATTAGAACAAGCAGTGGCAATTAAAAATGCTTCTTGCTTTTCATCTAATTTTTTAGGTTTTGGTGGATGAACTTCATCCTTTAAAGCAAAATCTAACCCACCAATGACAAATTTTTCCCGTATCCGTTGTACTGTCGCAACATGCGCTCTAACTCTATCAGCGATAGCTGAGTCTGTTTCATCTTCAGCAGCCATCAAAAGAATGTTTGCACGGGTTATAGTTCTTGCCTTGTGCTTACCTTTCTTTATTATTGATTGTAGTTGAGCAACTTCATCTTCACTCAAGTCAACGATGTACTTCTTTACCATATTATTCCCTGTTTTTGGCTAGTTTACCAATCACGGGTATTACTTAGCAAACTTTGCTTGGCAGACTACTAGTCAAATCCTCCTTAATCAAGGGTATTCCTCGAATATCCGTGTGTTCGTAGTACTTGCCAACCATTCGATCTAACACGTCTCGCTTGAAACCATTTGTTTTCCAGCGTATAAGAATATTTTGCCCTGCTGGAGTAAACCATCTATCCCTGAGTTGTTGCTTGCTAAGATTTACCATAGTTAGCAAATCTTCTTGATTTCCTCCTGTATCTAAGTTCACTCCTGCATTTATAAAGAATTCTGGGGTAATTTCTTGAGTCTGATTATGAGATTGCATGGATAAACTGGACTACTGCGATCGTCTTATGTTCCAACGGTGCTAGGTTATCAAAACCCGTTACCAAATTTCATCCTTCTGAGAGCAAACTTAACGCAAGCGTAGTTTACCGCCGTAGGTCTTACCCTAAGCCGGTCGTTGGGCATCGCTCTTACCTTCCTGTGTTCGTTTGCGCTGTGGAAAATGTTTCACAGAAGCTGCCGATAAAGGCGATCGTGTGCTAAAATGCTCAAAAATCCCAGTTTTACTCACTCTCTGCTTCAATACCGTAATCTGCAAAAGGTATCAACTTTGAAGAATTAGTTGTTGTCGAACTGCGAAATTGGTCAAAGTTGAGTGGAGTAGAGGTGGAGCATATTGGTCGTGATGGGGATACTGGCGATATTCTCCTAAAGTTCACCAGTAAATCGTTAGCTGTAATTGAACTGTCAATAGTGATTGAAGCTAGAAAACGACCTTCAAAACCTTTTGGTCGCCAAGCAATCACTCAACATTTACAGTCAGCAATGGTGCGGCGTTCAGCAAATTCGGCAATTTTTTTAAGTTATTCGCGTGAGGGATTAGCGCAGGAAATCGGTGATTGGGCAGAGGGAGTTTCTGAGTCGGGTTATTGGATCGCTACAACCCATCCATTTTTAATCATTGCTATCCGCTTTTTGGTGATCCAGCAAAGGTTAAATAAATTGCGTACCTTTGAATCAGAACTGGATGTGACTGCTGTTGAACAACAGATTCAGCAAATCCGCACAGCTTTGGGAAGAATCAGAACTATAAAAAAATCCCTGACAGAAGTTGGTAAGGGTGTGGCTGTGATTAAAGCTGAAGCAGATGCACTGAGTACAGATATTCAATCAGCGCTGAAATCAATTGAACAAACACTGAGTTTCGTTCCAACTGAAAGCTAGCATATTGTGTGTTAATCTTACGTTGCTTAGATACCACTTCTTGGCGGTGCTAGCGATCGCCCAGTACGAGAGATAAATGACCAACGGACAAAACGGACAAAAGAAAAAATTAGAAACTCAGCTTTGGAATATTGCCGATTCGCTACGGGGCAAGATGAACGCTGATGAGTTTCGGGATTATTGCTTAGGGTTTATTTTCTATAAGTACCTATCCGAGCGTCAGTATCTTTACGCTAATGAGATTTTGGCTGAGGATAGGATTGATTTTCTAGAGCTTGATGAGTCGTCGGATGAGGGGCAGGAATATTTAGAGGCAATTAGAGAGGAATCTATTGCCGAGTTGGGTTATTTTTTGAAGCCATCTGAGTTGTTTAGTTCTCTGGCTAAACGGGCATTAGGCAATCAGGCGGATAAGGATGAGATCGGAATTTTGATCTGAGGCAAGAGGATACGCCGGAGCATCCGCAGCATGAGGATATGCGGTTTGAGGCAGTAGTGGCAAATCCGCCGTTTTCGGCGCAGTGGAGTGCGAATAAGTTATTTGAGTCAGATGATCGCTTTAGTCAGTATGGAAAGTTAGCCCCAGCTTCTAAGGCTGATTTTGCGTTTGTGCAGCACATGCTGCATCACCTGGATGAGAACGGCATTATGGCGGTGGTGTTGCCCCACGGGGTTTTGTTTCGAGGAGGTGCGGAGGGGCATATTCGCCAGTATCTAATCAAGGAGCGGAATTGGTTGGATGCGGTGATTGGGTTGCCTGCGAATATTTTTTATGGGACGAGTATCCCGACTTGTATTTTGGTGTTGAAAAAGTGCCGGGAATCTCCTGAAGATGTTTTGTTTATTGATGCCAGTGCCTATTTTGAGAAGGCGAAGAATCAGAACTATTTGCGGGATGAGGATGTTGACAAAATTATTGCCACCTATCGCCAAAGGGTAGAGGAGGACAAGTATAGCTATCGCGCACCGTTAGCGGAGATTGCCGAGAATGATTTTAATTTAAATATTCCCCGTTATGTGGATACGTTTGAGGAAGAGGAGGACATTGATCTGGCGGCTTTAGCGGCAGAGTTGAGGCAGTGCGATCGGGATATGGTTGAGACGGATCGGCTGATTCGTGGGTTTTGTGAAGAGTTGGGGATTGATGCGCCGTTATGAGTAAAAAGATAAAGAAAAAAGTTCCTAAGCTTAGATTTTCTGAGTTTTCAGAAGACCTAGAATTTAAATATCTTGGGGAAATATTGGACTTTAAAAATGGAATCAATGCGGATAAATCCCAATATGGTCAAGGAATCAAGTTCATCAATGTTTTAGATATTATCAATCAAGATCCAATTTATTATGATTCTATAATTGGCTGTGTTGATATTAACGATCAAGAATTTCAAAAAAACAATGTTCAGTATGGTGATGTTTTATTTCAAAGAAGTTCTGAAATAAGAGAGGAAGCAGGACAATCTAATATTTATTTGGATAAGAATCGAGATGCTACATTTGGCGGATTTGTAATTAGAGGAAGACCCAAAACTAAATTTAATCCAATATATTTTAATTATTTGCTAAAAACTAGCTTTGTAAGGAAAGAAATTACTGATCGTAGTGGTGGAAGCACAAGATTTAATGTTGGGCAAGATTCTCTGAGCCAGATTCCTATTTTAATCTGTAATTCTTTAGCCGAACAAGAAAAGATTGCTAGTTTTTTTGGGGCTGTCGATCGCCGTCTAACCCAACTCCGCCGCAAGCAGGAACTCTTGCAGACCTACAAACGCGGTGTAATGCAAAAAATCTTCTCCCAACAAATCCGCTTCAAACAAGACGACGGTACCTTCTTCCCCGACTGGCAAAAGAAAAAGTTAGGAGAATTAGGTACTTTTCTCGGAGGAGGCACCCCTAGCACATCTCAAAAAAATTATTGGACTGGTGGAAAAATTCCTTGGATTTCAAGCTCTGATCTTGAAGAAGATTCAATATATAAAATTTCTATCACAAGATTTATTAATGAAACAGCTATTAAAGAATCTGCAACCAAAAGAGTTCCACCCAATAGCATCTTAATTATTTCAAGAGTGGGAGTTGGGAAAATAGCTGTATCTAAGCAAGAAGTTTGCACAAGCCAAGATTTTTCTAATTTCACTCCCAATCAAGGAAATGTATATTTTCTCGCTTATTTATTGATTTCTCAAAAAAATAAATTACTTTCCATAAGTCAAGGGACATCAATAAAAGGATTTACAAATTATGATTTGAGCCTTTTAAAGATTGATTTTCCATGTATTGAAGAACAAGAAAAAATCGTTATTTTTTTTAACAGCAATTGATCAAAAAATCGAAGCAGTATCTTTACAAATCCAGAAAACAGAACAATTTAAAAAAGGGCTGCTACAAAAAATGTTTGTATAGTAGAGTGTTATGGAGAGTTTAGAAGTTTTAGTGAAGAGACATCTCAAAGAATTCCCCGACTTTCAATACTATGGTGCATTTGCCGAATTTATTAGCGGAATTGAAAGCTATCACCAGGATTTACACACAGGTGTGAGTTTAGCGCAAATTTCTCACAAACAATAAAAAATCAATTCACATCGCTTGATATAAGACATTTTTTGATACATCATCAATTGAAATTTATGATGGAAAAC
>NZ_JBALFD010000075.1:0-31099 GCF_036916985.1 Nostoc sp. | reverse complement strand
TGAGCTAGAAACCCTTTGGCAGGCATAATAATGCTGAATGCACGGATATATCTAGTTTACCATTTATGCAATTGAAATGTGGAACAGCTTATTACTACTATCCGCGAAAAGTTACCGTTCTTGATTGATTTGACAACGGAGGAGCGTAAAGCTTTACCCAAGCTGGGGGATAAGAGTCGGGCGTTTGTGAGTAAGGCGTTGGAAATCGGCACACAAAACCCTGACTTCTTACCTCGTTCTTTTGACTTGAATGAAATGCGCCAAGATATCGAATTATTTGAAGCCCTGTATCCCATTTTGCTGTCGTTGACGCAACTGCAAGAACTGGTGGATGATACATCTGTGGCTGTTGGTAGCGAAGCTTATGCGGCGGGATTGATGGTATATAACTATGCGAAAGTCAGTGGTAAAGGCGCGGGTTTAGAGTCAATGATTGATGATTTAGGACGCAGATTTGCCCGGAAAGCTAAAAAAGTACAACCACAAAGTTCATAAGGGGCTTCCAACAAATAAATTATCCAATCTTGTGGGGTGGACATCTTGTCCGCCCTTGGCTATGGGCTATCGTGTCGCCCACCCCACAAGAAGTAGTTGAGTATTTTTTTATTTGGAGTTCCCTAAGTCGAGAAATTAACTCAATGCTTCTACTTAAAATCTAAAACTTTGAGCTTCTGAGTTTGGGTGTTTCTGTTTCAAGTGAAAAACTCCCAGTCAGAAGCTCAAGTTTTGCTGTTGTCAGCAAGAACGTTGTCGTTTCAAGTGAAAATGTTTTGATTTTAAACGAGAACTTTCCGGTTTCAAGTGAGAACGTTTTTGTTTCAAATGAGAATGTTCTGGTTTTAAACGAGAACTTTCCGGTTTCAAGTGAAAATGTTTTCGTTTGAAGCCGGAAAGTTTGTGTTTAGAACTAAACAGTTGTAGGTTAAAGAGCAATAGGGTTTGTAGCGCTTCTCGGTTGAGTGGAATACTGACCTAACCCCCAGCCCCTTCCCTACAAGGGAAGGGGAGTAAGATTCAAAGGCTCTTTCCTAATTATTAAGCTCGTCAGAACCACCAATAGATTTTGGTATCAAATGGTCTACTGTGAATCTGGTTGTGGAAATACGTTCGGGAGAATGGCAATACTCACACAGATAATTGGCGCGTTTTCGGACAATTTCTTTAGTAGCATCATCTATCATTGTGTTGAGCTACTAGCATCGCGTTGATATGGGTGAAAATTCTATCTAGTTCTCCAATTTCTTCAAGTGCGATCGCTTCTTCTGGAGTTAGTAAATCAGCTTTTTTGCGTTCTAAGAGTTCTTCCATCCGTGCTTGCAGTTCATCATTAAATTTGAATAGGTTAAATTTATCCAGCTTTTCTATTCTGATACTGCCAATCAAGGATGAAGGTCTAGCAATTACGGTTGTCATAGTCAGCATGATACAATTTATGATATGTGTTTCTCTAAAGATATTAGATCAAGTAAAAATTCTATAAATATCTTTACGATGTGCGACTCTTAGCTATGTTGTACCTTGGATCGTAAGTAATTTTCATTGTCAGGCTGTTGTTTTTTCAACATTTGTCATGTTTTCACTAGTAACTGACAAACCTATTCCTTCAATAATTACTTGGCGGAGAGTTTCTTGTCCACCAAATCGTTTGACAGCATCTAATATCTCGATACCAGCTAATAGTCCTTCTGCATCATAATCGGCGGCGATTCCTTCAGCTAAATGTTGCGTTGTTACAGTGGTTTCGCGGAAAGTGATACTGAGAGCATCAACTTCGGCATCATAGCTAATTTTCATAGGAATATCTCTGTTTAGAAGTAATAAGTGTAAACGGTTATAACTACAATTACTGTGGCTTTTTCCATGAAGATTGGGCGGATTCGTTTTGTAGCATAAACCTTACCATTCCATTTCTTTCAAGATGATATTTTGACGCTGTTATTCTACAATTAACTGCGATCGCCATATTTTGATATTCCCGTTCTTATCTCCCGCAGCCAGCCAATCTCCATCGGGGGTAAAGGCGAGGGATGTAACTGAGTCGAAATGACTGAGAGTGCAAATTTCTTTCCCTGTTGCTATTGACCACAGTTTGATAGTCTTATCTTCACTACCACTGGCCAGAATTTGCCCATCACTACTGATGACGACGGAATTAACTATCTGGGAATGACCAGTCAGGGTGCAAATTTCTTTCCCTGTTGCTATTGACCACAGTTTGATAGTCTTGTCTTCACTACCACTAGCCAGAATTTGCCCATCACTACTGATGACGACGGAATTAACTATCTGGGAATGACCAGTCAGGGTGCAAATTTCTTTCCCTGTTACTATTGACCACAGTTTGATAGTCTTGTCCCAACCACCACTAGCCAGAATTTGCCCATCACTATTGATGACGACGGAATTAACCCGTTCAAAATGACCAGTCAAGGTGCGAATTACTCTACCTGTTGTCACTGACCACAGTTTGATAGTGCTATCCCAACAACCACTAGCCAGGATTTGCCAATCACTACTGATGGCGACGGAATTAATCATGTGGGAATGACCAGTCAGGGTGCGAATTTCTTTCCCTGTTGTCACTGACCACAGTTTGATAGTGCTATCCCAACCACCACTAGCCAGGATTTGCCCATTACTACTGATGGCTACGGAATTAACCCTCTGAGAATGACCTGGGATGATGTGGGCGCATTCCCAAGATGTAGATGTATTGAGACGAGATATTACTGGTTGTGTTGGCGGGATGGGACTTGCACCCAACAAATCCAACCACTCCTGCACAGACTGGGGACGAAACCTATAATTTAACGCCATCCCCTTCATAATTGCCTCATTCACCCTGTCGCTAACACTGCCATTCAACTCCTTGGGTGCTTGTAGCGTAAAATTTTGCAGTCTAGCTGGTGCTGGCATAGGCAATTGTCCAGTCACTAAAGAATATAATGTAGCTGCGAAGGCGTAAACATCAATATATTCTCCATAACTCCTGCCCTGGATTCCACGCCATTGGTCAAAACCGTAGTTTTACTGATATTTTTATTTTTGCACACCATAAATATCAGTTTTTGGCATCTTTACTCAGCTTTGCTCATAGGCTGTTAAGAATTCGTCCCGTGAGATACCTACTTGAGTGCAAATTGCTCTTAATGTTCCTGATTTAATTTGAGATTGATTAGGCATTACTAATGGTGTCTGCGAGGCATCTTCATTTTCTCGCGCCATGACAATATGTTCACGTTACCGAACAATGCGAAACCCCAATAACGCAAATCCTTTGATAACTTTCTTTTTAGGCGCATCAATAGGAAACTTCGGCATTAAATAGCCACCTCTGCTTCTGTCAGAAAAGCCTCAATTATTGGTGAGTCATCTTCGAGCATTTCTTTGCCAAATATTTCAATGTAGCAGCGAATAGCTGACTTGATATCGGCTAAGGCTTCTTCATAAGTGTCACCTTGACCAACGATCGCCCCTTTTATACCCAGAGGGTAGGCAACATAACCGTCAGAATGTTTTTCTACAATAATTTTGATTTGTTTCATCGCTAGAGCTTTGGCAAGGGAGATTTTAGGCGATTCTGATGGAGCGTACAATAAGCAGTATATTCAATCGTAATCAATTTATGGCGATCGCTTTTGCTAGCTACAGACTGTACACCTGCTTGGGATGATGTTTGTTGAATCAATCTTATTAATAGGCGCAGCCCTTCATTAACTGCCCCAGAATCTGGAAAAATTGCTGCTACATCGGGATCTAACTGGACTGTTAGGGTGGATCGTTTGCGCCCTTGACCCCGCGCTATAACTGGGAGTTGAGTAAAGTCGTATTCAGGACGTAAGTCATCATCCATTTCAAAGGTCTGACTCATAAGTTTTGCGTTCCTTACGGGTAGCTGGACTTTAAGCAATGTTCAGAACCCCGACTTTTCAAAAAAGTCGGGGTCTAAGTTAGATAGGGGTTATTGCGTTAAAATTTGACGGCTTAAAATACTCATTACCTCACCTGGGTTGGCAGTTGGTAGCAGTGGACTCCAATCTCCTACACTGGCATAGCCAATTACCTGCAAGTAGTGAATTGTACTGCTAACGGCTTTGGGAGAACCAATCAGTAGATGCTTAATCGGTTCTCTGTTGGGAAATGGCTGTGCAGTTGATTCCTTGCGGGTGGGTGTATCTAAATTTTCACCCAGGTATTGCTTTAACTGTGATTGGGCAGACTTTTGTAATTGTGCCATCATTGTATTTATCTCCTGATAAGGGGGACAGATAACGGCGATCGCATTCTTCTTTCCGGGATTAGGCGATCGCCTTTATCATGTCTTTATATTAAGGTATAAATTTATACTTGTCAACTAACAACTTGAAAATTATTAATAATAATTTTCAAGTTGTTACGGGAATAAATTAGCCTTAGCTTTGGTATTATTAGCAATAATAATTAACAAAATAATCTCAACTTTTGGCTGTAATTAGTATTATTTAAAATCTCATCTTTCTAAAAAAAAATGCTAGATTTAGCAAATTTTTCACTAATCTAGCAAACCTAAATTATTTACAGGAAGTCTAATCTTCTGGCTCAATTCCCGCCGCCCGCAATTGTGCTGCTAGTCGTTCGGCGCGTTGGCGTTCTTGTTCAGCGCGTTGGCGTTCTTGTTCAGCTAATTCTGTTGCCCAAGATAGAAGGTTTCCTTGTTCATCCCACCACCGTAACCACTTTCCTGTGCGGTTTTCACGAGTACCTTGGGACACTCCAAGGTAAAGATTCATTTCTGCTATCCAGTAGCGTTGATTTTCATTAGGCTCTTGCAAAATGTACTGTTCTGTGGTTAGGCGATACATCTCTAAACTGCCGCTATCTGGCTCAAAGATAATGTAGTTTGGTACTTTTAAAATGCGCTCGTAGAAAAACCATTTTCCTGGGGGATATGTCGCTTTGATAGAATACTCTGTCTCCTGTGTATCGGAAATAAATTCCATCACAATTACGGGAATGTCACCCTGTAATTGAGGGGTGTAACTGCGTGTTACTTCTTCTCTACTAACATTAATTTTGGCAATGAAAGCCCAATCAGGGGCTTTAATGACCATTTTGTTGTTTAAAGTGGCACAAATGCCGTAATTAGTTGTTGTTAGGGCGTTAGCTGAAATTTTTCCGGCTAATTGTAGGCTTTCCGTGAGTGCAGCAGCTAAAGCTGGTTGGTTGATGTTATCCACTGGATCATCCGGTAGTTTGTAATCATCGGGTAGTTTTTCCCAAGTGATTTGGTAGTCTTGGGTGAGGGTTGTCATAATGGGTTTTCCTTTGGAGTGTAAAAGGGACTGGGGATTGGGGATTGGGGATTGGGGAATATTTTTCTAATACCCAGTACCCAGTAGTTACTCATCTTCATCGGGTTCTAAATCGTCGGCTGTCAGTTCTTGATGGGGGATGGCGGCGATAATCGCATCTATTACTTTAGAAACTGGTAATATCTCAATATTCAAGTCGGGGAATTTTGTCCCTTTGGGCACGATCGCTCTTTTAAATCCCAACTTAGCTGCTTCTTTCAACCGCAGTTCCATTTGGGAAACCGATCGCACTTGTCCACCTAACCCAACTTCACCGATTAATACTGTACCGGGATCGACGATTCGATCACGGAAACTAGCGACAATTGCGATCGCTATTCCCAAATCTACTGCCGGTTCTTCGACATTCAACCCACCCGCAGAAGCAACGTAAGAATCTAACTTAGACATGGGAATTCCCACTCGTTTTTCTAAGACGGCGAGAATTTGCACTAGGCGATTGTAGTCTACGCCAGTTCCAGCCCGCCGAGGGGAAGGGTAGCTGGTAGGACTTACTAAAGCTTGCAATTCCACAACGATGGGGCGAGTGCCTTCGCAAGCAACCACAATTGCCGTACCTGGTGCGGGATCGTCACGGTTGCCTAAAAATAGCTCTGAGGGATTGGAGACTTCTCGCAATCCATCTGTCACCATTTCAAAGATGCCGATTTCGTGGGTTGCACCGAAGCGATTTTTAACTGTGCGTAATAACCGATGGGAGGCAAAGCGATCGCCTTCAAAATACAACACTGTATCTACTAAATGTTCTAAAACTTTTGGCCCGGCGATCGCTCCTTCTTTGGTAACGTGTCCCACAATCAGCATGGTGACATCTTCGTGCTTCGCCACCTTCATCAATGCTGCGGTACATTCCCGTACCTGAGCTACTGAACCTGGTGCAGAAGTCAGCGCCGGAAAAAACACCGTTTGGATACTATCAATCACCGCCACGTTTGGCTTGAGAGAGTCTATTTCTCGTAAAATTTCTTCTAAATCTGTTTCTGGCAGTACGTATAAATCTGCACCGATACTGTCAGGATCTATGGGAAGTGCCGGATCTACTACTACCTTAACATCCTCTTCATTAACCACACTTAGGGGTTTTGATACTCCCAAACGAGAAGCTCGTAACTTTACCTGCTGTCCCGATTCTTCACCAGTTACGTAAAGGATGCGATATTTCTGTGCTAATTGATTTGATACTTGCAGTAATAAAGTCGATTTACCAATACCTGGATCGCCACCAATCAGCACCATAGAACCAGGGACAACCCCACCTCCAAGCACCCGATCTAATTCTCCATAACCAGACTCCCATCGGGCAATTTGGCGATCGGTAATTTGATCGAATGTTAAAGAGGCTCGCGCTTTAGCTGGTTTAGCATGAGATTTGCCATTGCCTTGAGCCGATTGCCAACTGCTTACTCCCCCTCGACTGGGTACATCTACTGAGGATTGAATCGAAATTTGTTCTTCTAGGGAGTTGTAAGTGCCGCAAGCTGGACACTTACCAAACCACTGGGGCGATTCTGCTCCACATTCGTTACAAGTGAAAAAGGTTTTTGGCTTTGCCATTCTTAAATCTTATTAAATAATCTTAATATTTACTTAATTCTTGAAAAAAACTAGAAACTAATAATAGTAGTATTTAGAGCTTTTTCCAAATCAATTCATGGAATGATATCTTAATATTATGGTATTAAAAATTAATCATGTAAATTTTTAGTCAAGGAGCCTAGAGAAACTTGGAAAGCCATAAAGAAAAAATCTTGGTGGTAGACGACGAAGCCAGCATTCGCCGGATTTTGGAAACGCGCCTTTCCATGATTGGCTACGATGTAGTGACGGCTGGCGACGGGGAAGAAGCTTTGGAAACTTTTCGCAAAACTGAGCCTGACCTGGTAGTTTTAGATGTAATGATGCCAAAGCTAGACGGCTATGGTGTATGTCAAGAATTACGAAAAGAATCAGATGTCCCCATTATTATGCTAACAGCCTTGGGTGATGTCGCCGATCGCATCACCGGATTAGAATTGGGTGCTGATGACTATGTAGTTAAACCATTTTCCCCCAAGGAGCTAGAAGCCAGGATTCGCTCGGTGCTGCGGCGGGTAGATAAAAACGGTGCTTCTGGTATTCCCAGTTCTGGGGTGATCCATGTCGCTAATATTAAAATCGATACGAATAAGCGACAAGTCTACAAAGGCGATGAGCGGATTCGATTGACAGGTATGGAGTTCAGCTTGTTAGAGTTGTTAGTCAGTCGCTCTGGAGAAGCTTTTTCTCGTTCGGAAATTTTGCAGGAAGTATGGGGTTATACACCAGAGCGTCATGTGGATACACGCGTAGTAGATGTGCATATATCCCGTTTGCGGGCAAAATTAGAAGACGATCCTAGCAATCCAGAATTGATTCTCACCGCGCGGGGTACTGGTTATCTTTTCCAGCGGATTATCGAACCAGGGGAGGAGTGAGGAGATGAGGCAGGGGAGCAGGGGGCACAGGAAGCAGGGGAAGCAGGGGAAGAAGAACTATTAATTATTATCTAATGCCCAATACCCAATTCCCAATTCCCAATGACTAAACCTGATCCTAATCGAGTTTTGCGGCGTCTACCCATTGTCGTGGGTGGGCTAGGCGCTGTACTTTTATTGATTAACCGTTTATTAACACCGGAACTAACCCAGTCTCAATCGCGTGGTGATGTAGTGGGCGTGATTTTGAGTGCGGTGTTAATTTTGACGGGTTTAATTTGGCAGCAAGTTCAGCCGCGATCGCCTGATATTGTAGAACTAACTGGAGAAGAAGGTTTTGTACTCGCAGCAGATTTGCCCGAAGCCGTAAAAACAGAGCTAGCTTGGGCATCTCATTTATTGTTGACTAATACAGTAACGCGATCGCTTGTGGTTTTTTATCAAGGTAAAGTTTTGTTGCGTCGTGGCATTCTGGGTACGAAATCTGAGGTTGTACCAGGAGTAATCTTAAAACAAGTACTCGAAAAACAAAAACCGATTTATCTAGTTGCTCTCAAAATATATCCAGGTAGAGTTGAATTTGATTATTTACCAGAGAATACTCAAGGTGTAATTTGTCAACCTATTGGCAATCAAGGTGCGCTAATTTTAGGAGCAAACGCTCCTCGCAGTTACACCAAACAAGATGAAAACTGGATTGCGGGAATTGCTGATAAATTAGCCGTTACTCTTAGTACTTAGGTTGTTTGATAGTTTAAAAAGTAAGCCAATTCTAGATTTTGAATTGCTGATGGCACAGCATTAGGGGAACTCCCAGAAATAAATTATCCAAAATTGTGAGGTGGGCGACACGATAGCCCAGTTTATATGGCGGGCAAGATGCTCACCCCACATGAGTTAATTGGATTTTTTTTATTCTAAAATCGGGCAATCCAAAATCCAAAATTCCATCACCAAGAAGTCAAAAAATTCCACCCTTCTTTTTCCTCTGGTGTCTTTTCTTCTTTTCCTTCCGGTTCTTCTGGTGTTTTTAAATTTATTTGTTGAATTAAATTATCATAAGCTCCTGAATCAACCCATTTCAATAACTCACCCGCCCGCATAATTACCCAGGAAAGCTCTGATTCTGTATAGCTTAATATTTTTGTTACCTTATCCACACTATCTAAGTTATTAGATGCAAACTCACGGGCTTGGACGAGAAAATCTTCGATTACAGCAGTAGTCAAGTACTCATCCGGTAAACCTGCAAGTTTCATCATTGTAGTAGTTGCTACATCAATATCCTGACAAGCAAGCATTGCAGCCCGATCGGCGGTGAACCTAGCCATCATCCGCCAATTATACAAACCTAATTCCATACCACCAGCTACTAAGCCACCGACTCCCAGTGTGGTACTACTCAACAAATTTTTCAAAGTTGGCATAACAATTGCCATTTGGTGATAAATCATGTGCTGACTCTTAATGCGAGCGATTTCATGTCCGAAAACGTAAAGCAACTCATTTGCATCAAGCCACTCCATTGCATCTAAATTGATACCAACAAGGGGTTTTTCTACCCCAACAATATAGGTTTCAATGTGACCTGTGCCCCGAAACAGATACAATTCAGGAAGTGGAGCAACATCAAGAATTTGGCAGGTTTCTACAAATGCTTGATGTAATTCCGGAAAATTACGGGGCGAAATTCTGATTTCACTACCAAGGCTTTGCAATCTAAGTAAGCGATCAATACCGTATTCGTTAACTTTTTTGAGTAGTAAGGAGACACCGGGCATCTTTTGCAAAGAAGCCAAGGCTTTGCGATCAAAAGGGTGTTCGTAAGCTTCAGAACTTAGTCCAGTTAATATTTTTCTCGTCATAGGTTTTGAGCTTTTAAATAGCAGTTTAGAAGTATTAGGCAAACTTCCACCACAGTGTAGTAGGCATTTGTCATCATCCATAGGTGTCAACTTAACGTAAAAGCAAGTCTAGAACTAGCTTTTAGATTGCCTCGTTCCCAGTCTCCGACTGGGAATGCAAGTCTATGAGGCTCCGCCTCTCTTTACTGGCGGCAGAGCCACTTTTGAGTTGCATTTCCAGCCTTCGGCTGTAAACGAGGTCTTAAAGGAGTTTCAGCTTAAGTTGACACCAATGGTCATCATCTTACCCAGATAGAATATACAGTAGGGGGTCATATCTGTGCATTAGTGTCAACTTAACGTGAAACCGCTTGTCCGCCGGGAATTGAAATTCCCGTGTCATAGCGCAAGTCATCTTCAGATGACTAAATATCGCCAAAAATCTCCAGTCTACTTCAGTAGACTTAAGCTATTAGCCAGAGAATTTATTCCCTGGCGGGCATGGAAGCCAACAGATAAGCTATTTCCAGCTTAAGTTGACACCAATGATATTTGTGTGCCTCTATGAGGAAATTTGGAAATTTACAATTGAGCTATGCAAATTATTTATTGGCTATTAATTGCCGTAATGCTTGTAGGTATTATCGGTGCAGTAGTTCCTGCCATTCCCGGTAGTAGCTTAATTTTAATTGCAATTATTGTGTGGGGAATCGTTACTAGTTCCTTTGCAGCTATCAAAACTCCCTTAATTGTCACAATTATAGTTTTACTGCTCAGTGTTGGAGTAGATTTTTTAGCTAGCTATGTGGGAGCAAAACAAGCCGGAGCTAGCAAGTGGGGACAAATTGGCGCAATTATCGGCTTAGTGGTGGGATTTTTGGGATTATTGCCAACTTTACCTTTTGGGGGACCACTGTTAGGAATTTTACTAGGGCCACTTTTAGGAGCAATTATTGGTGAGTATCTTTACCGACGTGAATTCGGGTTAGCAGTTAAAGCAGGTATCGGAATTATAGTCGGATCTTTGGTTGGAAATTTGATTCAAGGGTTGTTAGCGATCGCAGCCGTTGTAGTTTTTGTTGTGACAACTTGGCCACAGGTATTTGGCTCTTAGCATTTCAAATGTCTGACTTTGAAAACGGTAGTAATAGCTAGCAGTTAGCTACTTATTACAAATATTCGATTTGATACGAAGACTATCCGTAGTAAACAAATAAAGCGGTTTCTCTCATTTATTCTACGAGAGGAACAGCTTCACTATTAGTAACTGAAGAGATTATAGATACACTGCATACTCTATTTATTTAAAAAATGGCTGGGTATTTTAATGTATAATAAAATATAAATATTTTGGTTATACGGATACTGCTTTTCTTCAAGTCAGAGCGATCGCCAACAATTTAAAGCCTGTTAAATCAAGGATATACAAAGTGCAGATATATAAGGAATTAAGACTTCATGAAGGACAGTAATCTGTTAAAGATGTAATGAAGACAACTCAGTAATTATTGCAGGTTCTAACTCTATGTGATTCTATGAAGATAAGAAATACATCACGCAAGTTTCGCTTTTACTGACAGTATTTTCCATAAATTACTGAGATTAAAAGTAAAGCAATTGCTTTGATTTAAGGTTATTACTAGGAGCCTCAAACGATAATGATTAGTTTTAAATCTACATTACTAAATGCAACTTTAGCTGTTGCTGCTGCACTTCCGTTAGCTGCTGCTGGGTTTTTTACCTCTGCTGGATCTGCTCAAGCTGCTTCACTCACAGGTGATTTCAGCTTTAGCGGTGGTGTAACTGCGAATCCATTTGCCAGCAGCTTAGTGACATTGAAAAAAGATTCACTAACGTTTAGCCCAGATAGCATTATTGCAGATTCCAATGGAGTCAAGAGTACCCCAGTTAGTGTTGCTGCTCAGACAGGAAGCTTCTTAGATTTCAATTCAGCCAGTATACGTGATATCATCTCGTTTACGAGCAATACTGTGCAAAATCCATTTCTAGACCTCGGTAATCTCACACTTCCTGGTATTATTCTACCTGGGGAAAGTACAGCTTCTCTAGCCGATGGCAGTAATATCTTTACCTTGACATCTTCTGGTTATAAAATAACCCAAACCGGTGCAAACATTACTATAGCCGTTGACCTGTGGGGGTACTTTACCAGCGCGACTGGGGAAATAACTAATGGAGCCGGAAGCTTATCTTTCCAAAGAAATAATACTACTGTTGCTCAGGCAAATTCAATTCTCGATACTGCTGGCGGTTCATTAGATAATTTGACTTTTTCTGGTTCTACCTTCACCACTTCCGTTCCTGAACCAGCTGCATTACTAGGCTTGGGTGCAGTAGGTGCAGTAATGGTTATGTCTCGCCGTCGCAAAAGTATCCTTCAATAGTCCTATCCTAAATACAAACAAGTTACTTTTAGCAACTAAAAGTAACTCTAATTTATCTATTCGATCTGGCTGGAATGCAAAATTTTCCCAACCAGGTCGAATTTTTTTCTGCTGCCAGACAAATCTATATTAAAGGTGAATTTTCTTAACCTGAGATAGACTTACACTGACTGCAAAGATTGTTTCGCTTCATTTGCGATCGCTTCTACTTCATCATTAGCCAGAGTTTCTAAGATAGATTTGGCTTCTGCATTACCCAAACGAGCCAAGGCTTGTACAAGTCTGTAACGAATTTGCCAATCGGGATTAGTCGCATAGGGAGCCAGTAGGGGAACTGCTTGTACATCTCCCAAGTCACCCAAAGAACTAATTGCAGCAGTTTGGACTAATTCGTTTTCTGATGAGAGTGCCTCTTTAAGTAGTTCAAAGGCTCGTGGATCGCCCAACTCACCTAATGTCGCAATAATACTGAATTGTATTAGCCATTCACCAGTTGTATGATAAAGCTGCTGCAAATCTTCAAAAGCTTCGCGTAACTTCAGAGCGCCCAAACAGTCTGCTGCTGCTGCTTGTACATCTACTTCGGAGTCATGAAGCAAGCGATCGCGCAAAATATCTAAGGATAGCTGTAAATCCTGGGTTCCGAGTGTATCCATTTGACTCACCGCTGAGTAACGGACACGGGAATTGCGATCGCCAATAGCGCTTTGAATTAATTCAAAGCCAATCGCCGGTTCCAGTTGACGGATTTGATTTACTGCACGTAAGCGATCGCCTAAATCCTCAGAACTGAGCAATTGCCTAACAGACTCCGGAGTAATACTCATTTAGTTATCCTTGATTTTCAAAGCTGTAAAAAACAGTCAAAAGTCAACAGTTAAGTATTAAAAACTTTTGACTAATGACTAATGACCAATGACCAATGACTAATCTTGACTAGCAGCCATAGCCCGAATAATATCACCACGAGTGAGGATACCAATTACTTGACCTGTGCTATCAAGTACTGGCAAGCGATGAACGCTGCGATCGTGCATGATTGTAGCTGCTTCTTTTAGAGTTTTATCAGGGGAAATAGCGATCGGGTTTTTACTCATCACCTCCCCAACGGTTTGCCCTAGAGCCTTGTGCAAATCACGTTCATAAGTAGCAGGATTTTTTAAATAGATAACACTATCAAGAAACATGATGTACGCAGGTGGAGTAACACCAGTTTCCTGCCACATTAAATCGGTTTCTGAGATAATGCCCACCAATTTACCGAGATCATCCACAACAGGTAGTCCGCTGATGTGGCGTTCTGCGAGAATTTGGATAGCTTCCTTCAGTGGAGTTTCCTCCCGGACAACAATAGGATCGCGGCTCATCACATCGGTAACGGTTTTAGGCATTTATATTGCTGACACCTTAAATCAAAGTCCCTGCGCCTATTGTAGAAAATTGCGGGACTCAACCTGATGCAAGTAATAGATTGTTACGGGATTAGTCATTAGTCATTGGTCATTGATTATTTTTTTCCCCTAGTCCCCAGTCCCCAGCCCTCACTCCCTTTTAATGCTGCAATAATTTGAGCATTTGCTTTCGGAAAATTAAACTGATCGAGTTCTGCCAAAGTTACCCAGCGAATTTCATCGGATTCTAAAGGTTGGGGAACGCCTGTAAGATGGCGGCAGTGATGTACTGTCAGGGTAACGCGCAAGTTTGTATAGCTATGGTCAATAGTAATCAGATGCTCTCCTACTTCAATTACTATTCCCAGTTCTTCGGAAATTTCCCGTTTAATACACTCTTCGATAGTTTCACCAGGCTCAATTTTACCACCAGGAAATTCCCATAAACCACCCATAGCTCCTTCTGGACGACGGCGATCGATTAAAATTTGCTTTTGGTCATTCCAAATTACTGCAACACCAATGATTTTATGGGGTGGAAAAGAACTGGTTTCACTCATAGTTGAATGGGGAGTAGGTAATAGGGGAAGAATTCTTGACTTTTTACTCTTAACTAATAACAAAACTCGGCAGAGTACTTTTAACGCTGCCGAGTTTAAATTTATTGCAAAAGCCGTCTAACGCTGTTAGTTTATCCACAAATGTGTATTAATCATTTAGCAATACGCCTCTAGTTAAACTAATTACCAACTTATAGGAGTTCACAGATAACCAAATCCAAAAACTTTGCGTTCCTCTGCGCCAACCTGCGTGTTCCTCTGGGTTTAAATTTCAACCCTAATTAACTCATTGCCGTAACTGTCACTCGCTATCAGCCCAAGAATATTTAATTTCCCAAATTTTATATTTCTACTCAACTTCGCTATTGTTGGTTTCAGATCCTTGTAGGGCAATTTCAAAATTCATTCTCTGTTCAGCGTTACGCAAGAAATAACCACTAATCATTGCAGAAGCCAGAAGCCGGCCCAGATTTTCCCGATTTGTGGTTACAGTAACACCAAAGTGTTCTGAAGGTAGATTACCCAATAGTCCTGTAATATTCCGTTCCATCACCTGAAACACTTCAGCAGATGTGGGTTTAGATAGCTGTGTAACTGTTTCTGGACTCAAGGATTTAACGTACTGCCATAGTAAATCATTAGTTTCTGATTCGCTATTAAAAAACTCTGAGACACGATTGGATGGGTTATTCATTTTTTAGCTCCTTAACTACCATTATTGGCTGCGGTGCTTGTGATTTCTTGTGATTTGAATATTAAATGCCTGTTTTGGATTTGACTTAGTTATTTTGTCTTCCTATCAACTAATGTAACAGTCTAGCGTAAGAGTGAAAGTAGGTGTAACCGTACAAAAGCCAGCGTATTTTCTCACCCCAATAAATAAAGTGAGGAGTGAAGAGTTAATTAAAAACTCATCACTCCTAAATCTTAACTCCTAACTTTCCCCTAACTTGCCAAATATTCATCCATATTGGCTTTAGATTTACGAAGTTTAGTTAAAGCTTCCCGCTCAATTTGCCGCACTCGTTCTCGGCTGATGTTCAAGATTTCACCAATTCTCGCCAGAGTCAGCGCTTGCCCATCAGTTAACCCAAAGCGCAGTGTGATTACTTCCCTCTGTTGTGGCGTGAGATCACCCATTAGGCGATCTAAGTCATAAGATAAGGAAGATTGCATGACGAACTCTTCGGGAGATGCTCCTGGATCTTCCAGCATTTCTCCGAGTTCAGTGTCGTAATTATCACCCAACCGCAAATCTAAGGAAAGGGGCAAACGCGCCTTTTCTAAATACTCTCGTACTTGTTTGGGGGTCAATTCTAATTCTTCGGCTAGCTCTCCAGCTGTGGGAGCGCGACCCAATTTTTGAGACAATTGGCGCTGTGCTTTTTTAATCTTATTTAATTTTTCGGTGATATGGATTGGCAGCCGAATGGTGCGGGCTTTTTCGGCAATAGCACGAGTGATAGCTTGCCGAATCCACCAATAGGCATAAGTAGAAAATCTGTACCCTTTGGTGGGGTCAAACTTTTCTACGCCCCGTTGCATACCAATACTACCTTCTTGGATCAAGTCCAGTAAATCGACGTTGCGCTTGATGTACTTTTTAGCAACGGAGACTACCAGCCGCAAATTGGCTTCTACCATCTTACGCTTGGCAATTTCACCATCTGCGATCGCTTCGTTCAACTCTGCTGGTTCTAGGTTTGTCGCTTTGGCCCACTCTTCTAGAGTCGGTTGACGATCTAGCTGGGTGGCAAGATTTTCCCTTGATTCGTGCAAAGCGCAGGAACGTTGCACCTGTTTACCATAGAAAATCTCTTCCTCGTGTGTTAAGAGTGGCACACGGCCAATCTCACGCAGGTAAGTCCGCACGAGGTCTGTGGCTGTCTGAGCGGTCTTCATGGCGCTACTCTTTGGTAATGATGGGTTTGGCGGTAGGGTCATTAAGGGATAGATGCTTTATTAGGGTGTTACCCAGTTAGACTGGGAACCTAGACTATGGTTTGCAACTTACGCGCCCGATAAACTCGGCTGCTCATAATAATCAAATTTAGGCTTCTTAACTGCTAAAACTACAGTTATTTCCTACTTTTCACAAGTATCTACAGTTAGATAAAAGGTTGCTTATTAAACATTTTTTATTTGATTGTTATTAACAATTGTAACATTTATGAGAATGTTTTGGCTAGATGCCGACATTAAATTTCCTGGTTGTTCCAGTTCATGCAACGTCTCCCTCTATCTTAAGGATGACTATAAGTCAATTTAAGAAATTATCTGGTTAACATAGGCTTCCTCATATTTGTTAAAGTATCTCAATGAGAACTATAGTCATTCTCTTATAACAATGACTTAATTTTCTTGGGTATTGGGGACTGGGTATTGGGTATTTGAAAAACTTTTTCTTAGTCCCCAGTCTCCAGTCCCCAGTCCCCAGTCCCTACTACCTCGCAATCGGGCAGTACTCTTGGATGGTTTTTACGTCCAAAGTCGTATTTTGTAAGGAACGAATGGCGGCGACGGTAGCTTTGGCACCGGCGATGGTAGTAATGATGGGAATTTTGTAAGCTAAGGCTGTGCGGCGGATTAACCTAGCATCAGTCTGGGCTTCTTCCCCGGATGGTGTGTTGATAATAAGTTGGATTTTTTGGTTTTTGATTGCATCTAGAACGTGGGGACGACCTTCATGAAGTTTTAACACTAATTCAATATTTAACCCCTGTTCGAGAAGAACTCGGCGTGTACCAAGGGTAGCCATCACTGTAAAGCCCAAATCGATAAATTCCTTCACCACACCACTTGCAGCAGCTTTATCGCGATCGCTCATTGATACAAATACAGTTCCCGTTAGCGGTAAACGCTCCCCAGCACCTAATTCTGCTTTGGCAAAGGCCCGGCCAAAGTCGCTGTCAATCCCCATCACCTCACCAGTGGATCTCATTTCTGGGCCCAATATTGTATCAGTTCCAGGGAATTTATTAAAGGGTAATACTGCTTCTTTTACAGCAATATGTGTGGGTATGACTTCCTCGGTGAAGTGTAGCTCCTCTAAGGTTTTGCCTGACATAATTAAGGATGCTAATTTCGCTAACTGTACCCCTGTCGCTTTAGATACAAATGGTACTGTGCGGGAGGCGCGGGGATTAGCTTCGAGAATATAAACTTGGGGAGAATAGCTGCTTGCACCCACAACAGCAAACTGAATATTCATCAACCCAACGACTGACAGCGCTTGTGCTAGCTGCACCGTCCAAGTGCGAATCTGATTGAGAACTGCTGGTGATAGGGAAATGGAAGGTAAAGAACAAGCGGAATCTCCTGAGTGAATCCCCGCTTGCTCGATGTGTTCCATGATGCCACCAATCACTACCCGTCCAGTATGATCGGCGATCGCATCAACATCGACTTCAATGGCGTTTTCCAAAAACTTATCAATCAAAATCGGATGTTCTGGTTCCACTAGTACCGCAAAGGTCATGTAGCGTTCCAACTCAGCATCGGAATAAACGATTTCCATCGCCCGTCCCCCTAACACATAGCTGGGACGCACCACCACCGGATAGCCTATACGTTTGGCAACAATCAGCGCATCTTCGTAACTCCGAGCGATACCATTGGGCGGTTGGGAAATATTCAACTCTTGGAGAATTTTTTCAAACCGCTCCCGGTTTTCTGCCATGTCGATGGAATCTGGTGATGTACCCCAAATTTTAGTGCTGAGTCCTAAGTCCTGAGTGCTGAGAAATTGCTGGAGTGGGATAGCCAACTTTAGCGGGGTTTGTCCGCCGAACTGGATAATCACCCCCACTGGATTTTCAGTTTCGATGATGTTAAGGACATCTTCTTTTGTTAAAGGCTCAAAGTAAAGGCGATCGCTAGTATCGTAATCTGTCGAAACTGTCTCTGGGTTGGAGTTGACCATAATCGTCTCATACCCCGCATCCTTCAAGGCATAAGCGGCGTGACAACAACAATAATCAAACTCAATTCCCTGCCCAATGCGGTTGGGACCACCACCCAAAATCAACACTTTTGGCTTGGTTGCGGGCATTACCTCTGTTTCTTCTTCGTAGGTAGAATAGTAGTAGGGGGTAAATGCTTCAAACTCAGCGGCGCAGGTATCTACAGTTTTGTAAACTGGGATGATTCCCAATGATTTGCGATAAGCGCGAACTTCATCTTCGGTAGTTTTAGTGGCATAAGCAATCTGGCGATCGCTATATCCGTCCCGCTTCACTTCATAAAGTTGCTCTTTTGTCAATTGCTGCAAAGGTGTCCGCTTCAGGAATTTTTCGACCTCTAGGAGTTGCTGCAATTTATCTAAGAACCAGCGGTCAATACCTGTGAGTTCATAGATTTCTTCAATAGTCATCCCTTGCTGCAAGGCATGACGCACGGCGAAAATGCGATCGGGGTTAGGTGTTCGCAGTTGGGCGCGGATTTGTTCACCACTGGGTAATTTTTCGGCTTTGTCGCAACCCCAACCAGCGCGTCCGGTTTCAAGCGATCGCAGCGCCTTTTGAAAGGATTCGTTGAACGTCCGCCCAATTGCCATTGCTTCCCCGACAGACTTCATTTGGGTTGTCAGCACTGGGTCGGAACCAGGGAACTTTTCAAAGGCAAAGCGGGGGATTTTTGTCACCACATAGTCAATTGTTGGCTCAAAGGATGCGGGAGTTTTCTTGGTGATGTCATTTTTAATTTCATCCAAGGTATAACCCACAGCCAATTTTGCGGCCATTTTGGCGATGGGGAAACCCGTAGCTTTAGAAGATAAAGCTGAACTGCGGGAAACGCGGGGGTTCATCTCAATTACAACCACATCCCCATTAACTGGATTGACCGCAAATTGAATATTAGAACCGCCAGTTTCCACCCCGATCTCGCGGATGATTTTAATTGCCATATCCCGCAGCCTTTGATATTCTTTATCAGTGAGGGTTTGCGCGGGAGCGACGGTAATAGAGTCCCCGGTGTGAATGCCCATTGGATCAAGGTTTTCGATGGAGCAGATAATCACCACGTTATCTGCCAAGTCACGCATCACTTCGAGTTCATATTCTTTCCAGCCGAGTAAAGACTGGTCAATGAGAATTTGCGAAACCGGGCTAGCATCTATACCAACCTGTGCCATTTCTTCAAATTCTTCTTGGTTGTAGGCAATACCACCGCCACTTCCACCCATTGTGAAGGCTGGACGAATAATTAGGGGATAAGTACCAATTTGGCGGGCAACAGCTTTGGCTTCTTCTAAAGATTCGGCTGTATCGCTGGGACAAACAGCTACTCCAATCCTTGCCATTGCTTCACCAAACAGTTTTCGATCTTCGGCTTTTTCGATCGCTGGGAGTTTAGCGCCGATTAATTCAACACCGTACTTTTCCAACACACCATTTTTGGCTAAAGCAACAGCGAGGTTGAGGGCGGTTTGTCCTCCCATCGTTGGTAGTAAAGCATCGGGGCGTTCTTTCTCGATGACTTTTTCGACCAATTCCGGTGTCAGCGGCTCAATGTAAGTGCGATCGGCCGTTTCCGGGTCGGTCATAATCGTTGCAGGATTGGAGTTGACCAAAACCACTTCATAGCCTTCTTCTCGGAGCGCTTTGCAGGCTTGAGTGCCAGAGTAGTCAAACTCACAGGCTTGTCCAATCACAATTGGGCCAGAGCCTAACAGTAGAATCTTCCGGAGGTCGTCGCGGCGGGGCATAGTCGTTGCCTTGGAATACGAGAATACAAATCCTGATTATTTTAAGTGTCTTTACCCCCCATCGTGCTTTTTATTATTAAGTTTTCTAAGTTTGATGACAGAGAGGGAGGGGGGAATGGGGATTAGGGACTGGGGATTAGGGACTGGGGATTAGGGACTAGGGATTAGGGACTAGGGACTGGGGACTAGGAAAAAGTTTTTCAAATTTTTCAAATATTTAATACCCAGTCCCCAATACCCAATACCCAGTCCCTAGTCCCCAACAATTATTTTGTATTTCTAATTTTATTTAATTTTGATGCTTAAATTTTTAAAGCTTTTGCAAATATTTATTATTTAACCGGATCATGCTTTTCAACGACTGGTGATTTATTATGGTCTATATCCATTTACTTATTTATGCACAGATAGATTACTTAGATAGGAATTTATTTTCACTAGCTAATTGCTAAAGATTATCAATGTTAAATATTATGTAAATATGTTTACTTGAATTAAAAATGGCAGAGATATAGGGATAACATTCTCTGCCATTTTTTATAATATTTTAAGGGTTAGTACTGCCAACTTTTTCTTTCAGTCTAGGTAGATAAATCTAGATTATGAGAGTTTTAGCTTTGAGCAGCTTGGACAAATCCTAAAGTTAAGCTGTCTTTGGCGAGGAAGTGTGACAAATGATAAGCACGTTCCTCAGTTTTCAACAAAATCTTTTCGTACAGATAGCGTGTACCCCGATCGCCTAAGCTCTCTGCCTGAGCAGCTTGGCGGCGAATTACGCCAATAATCGCTTGTTCGGCAGCTAGGTCATTTTCCACCATTTGGCGAGAAGAATATACGCCTTCAGATTCTTGCTCAAAAACAGTTAATTCTGCTAATTTGCTAAAGGTCGCTACTGGCACACCACCTAGCCCGTCCAAGCGTTCTCCAATTTCATGGATATGGTCTTGTACTTGGTTGTAGCTTTCGTTGAAAAACTCATGCAGAGAATAAAATTCTGAGCCTTCAACTACAAAATGATGCTTTTGGTACTGCAAGTATAGTGCCTGGAAACTAGCTAATATAACGTTAAATCCTTCTGTGACTGGAGCAGTTACGCTGTGATCCAGCAACACTGGATTGTCGTATACATGACCAAAATTTCGTAACAAAGTTTGCGTTTCAGACATTGTTCTCCTCGCTTTTTAGCAGCTATAGATTTTAACTGCTTATTTCTTACATATTAACATTTTAATAATAAGAGCAAGCCAATCTGCCATCACAAGATTTTGTATTTTTACCTACCAAAAATCTCCTGTTTGTTGTTTGGTGGATGATGGTAATCTCATGAAATTACATAATATATATCATTATCGATATTGACAAATAGGCTTCAATGTGAGTGACTTTCAAGGTAGAGACATGGGGAAGACAAGGTAAAATTTCCTCCTTCATCTCTCGCTCTGCGGGAAGTTAAACCCTATATCCCCTAGCGCTTCGATAAGTCTCAACGACCACTGCGCGAACAATATAAGAATTTTAACTTGATTTCTGCCTGATGGAATCGCTACAAAAATTTTATTTTTTCCAAAATTAATGAGAATTATTTGCACTTAAGCTATACTACTATTAAGAGGTTAAACTTCTAAGACTTTGAAAAAGCTGGGAGTTAAATTGCGGTGATTACTGCAAGTTTGTTGCACTTTGAGGGCAATTTTCTTGAAATCGTTTAGTTCAGAAATAGAAATAAGTCACCTTGTAGAGGTGAATTGGACAGACCGCTGGCAAGTCTATCAACGCCTAAAGGAGTTAGACATTCCCTGTAGTTGTGCGGCTAACCAGCCATTGAGAGTTGAAATTGGCAATCCGACTGCGGCTGTTCAACTTTGGAGTGTGATACGGCGATTTACAGTCTCTCGTCAAGACCAGATTTGGACTCTTGAGTGCTGCTGGCAGAGTCGCTATCAATAGTTCTAATCTGTGGCTACTGCTGAGAATTTCTTGCTTGATAGCTTGTATTAGTTAAAAGGAGGTCAAAGAAATGGGTGTATTTCAAAGTTCAGAATTTTGCCTTGAAGGCAGGTTTATAAATTTTGTTATTAAAGATGGCTATAAGCTCAAAGGTTTACTGCTGAGTACTCATGAGGGTGAATGCTACGTTAAACTTGCTAAACATTTACGGGCTGCTTTTGATTTGCGGCTACCAGCAGGTACTTGGCTACAAGTTGTTGGTTATAAAGAATACGATATAAAAAAAGACAAAGTTACACTGAAAGCTGAACGTGTAATGGCGGCGAATTCTGGAATGGCGACAGTTCAAACGATCGCAGCACCACAAGAACCCCCATCTATTGATCATGTCAAGGTAAAACCAGCTAAGACCAAGGCCACGATTTTGGTGTGTCAAAAGTCTGATTGTATGAAACGCGGTGGTAATGGAGTTTGTCAGGCATTGGAGGCGGCTTTAAGCGATCGCGGTTTAGAAGACCAAGTTACAATCAAGGGCACTGGTTGTATGAAAAACTGTAAAGCTGGGCCAAACCTAGTTATGCCAGATAAAACTCGTCATAGCCGAATTCAAGCTTCACAAATCCCGGCGCTGATGAATCAGCATTTTGGTGACAATAATTTACCAGCAAAGCCTGAGAATATAAGGGAAGTAGCGATATCTAACGGTAAGTTTTGCTGAAAAAAATAGTTAAATCTTGACATTTTAATGAGGAAGCTTAATAATATCTTCATTAAGTGTGTTCCAGTTCCATTAACACTCGGCTGTAAAATTTGCTAGAAGTTAGCAATAAAATCAAAAAACTGGCTTTAATTAAGGCCAGTTTTTTGAGTGGAAGGGTTTCTATTGAGCAATATTTAACCGGAATCTTACGATCACTTACCCACACCCTAACAACGTAGTGCAGGTTCTTCACTTTCAGGGGTAATTTTTGCCAAGCTTTTGCAAAAGTTGGGAATGAAGCGATCGCAGTACACTTTGTCATGAGTTAGGTACAGTTGTAAAAGCGTAGGCATCGCTTCATATTTCTACTGAAAATTCACAATCTAAGTTAGAGAAGACTGCAACAACTGTCGCAAGAATGTAGCCTGCACATGGTTAGGGAAGACTGTTAAAAAGTCATTTAGGTTTTGGATAGCTGCATGGGTACACTCTAAGGAAGCACCTTGAGATAAGACATAGCGGTATAATTGCTCTGCTGGTTGATTATATTGAGCAGCTAAATAGTAAAGGGCTAAGTTAAAGGCATTATTCCAGTTTTGGGGATCTTTTTCGTAATTCTGTTTAGCAAGCTTAATGGCAAATGCTAAGTCAGATCGTGCTTTATCTGGTTGATTAAGAACTAAGTAAGTTAAGGCGCGATCGTATAAATACCAATCATCGTTAGATTTTAAATTGATAGCATCGCTAAAATCTGCAAGAGCTTCATTGTATTGCTGAAGTATTAGGTAAATAGAACCCCGCTTGAACAATGACCAGCTGTCTTTGGGGTCAAGTTCAATAGCACGGTTTAAATCTTGTAGTGCTTCAGTATAGCGCTGCATTTGGCGGTAAGTATCTCCGCGACGCGCCAGTACCCATTGATAATTGGGGTTAGCTACAATGGCGCGGTCTAAATCTTGCGGTGCTTCACTATAGCGCTGCATTTGGCGGTAAATAAAACCTCTAAATCCCGTGGCTGGTGCCCATTGGAAATTGGCATCAAGTTCAATTGCACGGTTAAAGTCTTGCAGTGCCTCATTATAGCGCTGCATATAGCGGTAAGTATCACCTCTACTGGCGATCGCCCATTGATAATTTGGGTCAAGTTTAATGGCATGGTCTAAGTCTCGCAGTGATTCTGGGTAACGCTGCATATAGCAGTAAGTTACACCTCGATGGGCCAGCGCCCATTGGTCATTAGGGTCAAGTTCAATAGCACGGTTACAATCTTGCAGTGCTTCATCATAGCGGTACATTAGGCGGTAAGTCACACCCCGATTTGCGATCGCCCATTGATAATTTGGGTTAAGCTCGATAACACGGTTAAAGTCTTGTAGTGCTTCGGGGTAACGCTGCATTTGGCAGTAAGTCATCCCTCGAACTGTTAAATACTCAACTTCTTCAGGTGCTAAATTGATCGCCTCGGTGAAATCTTCTAGTGCTTTTGAGTATTGATGAGATTGGGAGTAGATATAACCGCGCCAATCTAATGCGACTGCACGCCATTTGTCCTCAAGATGAGTATCGCTCAAAAGTGTTGTGAGCATTTGGGCAGCAGTTTCATAATGTTTGTCTTCATAGGCTTTTAACCAATTAACTAGTTGCTCACCCCAACGCTGAACTTGGCTAAAATCTACATCTTTACCAGCCTGAAGCATTGTTGCTGCCCAAAGTTGGGCAAAAGTCCGTTGATTTTTGAGTGTAGCAAGGAATTCATTGAGAGCAATGGGCAAATACTTTTGTGGTGATTGGCATAAGCGGTGGTATAAAACGTTGAGCTTATGACTTTGCCAAGTTCGATCTCCCCAAGCTTTGATTTCATCTAATTGCAGATCATTCTGCAAGGTGTCGTAATAATCAGCCAACTTACCATGTATATCAGCCCAACCTTGCGGCGATGAAAGGCGCTTGTGGCGTAACATTTGGGTTTTGACAACATCATGATAAGCCCAGCCGTCGGTACGTTCGTTGACAAAGGATGTTTCTTTTAGCCAAGTAAATAGCTCATCCGCTTCTTCTTCTTTTCTCAACTTGGCTATAACATCTCGATTCAAACACCGAGGAATAGCAGCATCGAGCGCTACTTGTCGCCGTTTGGGATCGTCAATCCACTTTAAAAAGCGTTCTACAGCAGTGCTGCTAGGCTCAATTACCTGGTTGGAGTCACTGGGATGAGCATCTGCTAGCATTCCTACTAGCAGAGGTAAGTTTCCAGAAAGGTGTAAAATCACTTCAATAATGCGATTGTCTGCAATGCCTTTACGAGTTAAATATTGTTGGGCTTCTTCTTCTGTAAATGGTTCCAGAGGGAAACGAACTATTAACCCCTCATAAGGTGTCCAATAATTTTTATCTAATTCATGGCGACCAGCGATCGCTATTAATATATTGAGAGGTACTTCACCGTGGCGACCCTCCAAAATTTCCCGTAGCCAGTTATCTAAGAATTCTCCAGTGCGTTCATAAGTATCAAAAAACAGAACAACAGCAGTTTCTTTAGCAATTTTAAAAATATCTTGCAAAAATAGCGAGGTCAGCACTTCTTCAGGTTCTTGAACTAAACGCACCTCATCTTTATTTGTTATTTTCTTGGCAACATAAGAAGCCCATTCTCCGGCTTGGGTAGCGAAAGCATCCTCATCTACAAAGTCAAATACAGCACCACCAACGGGAACTCGACGCGCCAGACGCACTCCAGTTTTTACCATAGTTTTTCCTACAAAAGCGGAAAAACCTTGAGGAGCTTCTGGATCGGTTTCTAATTCTTGGCGCTTTTGACGGTAAACTTTGTAGCGATCGCTAAACTGCGTTAATTTGTGACCTTGCCGTTCTAACTCCTCAGCTAGACGACCCATAACTTCTGGTATAGTTTTTTCAGCTTCATCGATGTAAGCGGAAATAATTTTTGCTTCGTCAGCAATTTTACGAAACTGCCGTAACAGAGTGCTTTTACCAACTCCACCTTGACCCCAAACGTTATAAAGAAAACGACGGCGATCGTCTTCTGGGGGTAATGCTAGATTTTGACGAAATTGGTTTACTTGGTCTTCGCGACCCACAAAACCTGATTGTTGACGTTGCTTAAGAATATCTTGTAGACTCTTGGGCTTGTTTTGTGGGTTCATTACAAGATTTAATTTTGAGGTGCTAATGATAATTACTAAATATACAAGGTGTATTTCGGAATTTATCAAACTTTTTCTGGGTAATTTTTATGCGTTGACCTTATGAGGCTCAAAAATGCTCTAGCGACTATAAGTCGCTGCTACACAGACAAAACTCGCGTAGGCGGGTTTCAAAAATCTTTAGATACAAAATGCGAAAAGGGCATAACAATGTTATGCCCTTACAAATGATGTGTATTTTAGCAAGTTTACAAACAGCATCAGGCTTGGTAGTAGCAATTTTTACCCTTTTATTTGCTTGATTTTAATAGTATTCTAAAATGACAAATAGCTTTTTTGCTAAAGTTTTTGAGGTAATATTCTATGACCATTTGGGTAAATGAGCAAATCGATCCGTCTGGGATGATTCATGCCTGTATTGCCACTTGTAATGAATCTCAAGCTAAAGATTGTCATGATTCTTTTGAGAATAATTTGACCGAAACGCAAAAGTCCGCAGGTTGGGTAGCACGATTACGGACAGTTGATTCTTGGGATGAAGTTCCAGTGAATTCTTTGAAACTCAATTAATTGGGTGTTATGGAAAGTAAGCTGCATAGCTGAATGCGTTTATTTTTTCTACTTGCCTTTGGCAAAACTCTCACACGCTTTGCTTAACTAGACATCTGTCTAATCAAGTTTTGCTGACAGCTATATTATTTTGGTTTTGACTGCAAATTATATGGGATGGAGGTTATTTTTTGGGATTTTGATTGATCATTTTTCAGGTGCGTAGGCGTAGCCCGCCATAGGCATCGCTTGTCTACGACACTTGCACCTACGCCAACGCCTACAGCGATCGCAGTAAATCCCATTAGAACAGGTTAATAAAGGTTAAAATTAGGATTAAAATTCTCAAATTATTAGTAACTACTTGGAAAAAAAGCAGCATATTAGAGCAAAATGATGCTTTTTTGGAACTTTTAAGAGTTATTATCTATAGCAGAGATTAAATTAAAAAAATTGTATAAACCGAATCAATTTAGTGAACTATCCCAAGGTTTACACTCCGGAGCAAGCCTGTCCCATTAATTTAGTTGGTGAAGCGGGACAAGCGGTTCAAATTTCAATTCATCCTCCCAGTCAATATATCTGTGCCAACTGCGAACGGATATTACCAGATTGGAAACGACAGCCATTTTTACGGGTAGTGATTGTTTTACAACAATCGCGTTATCAATTAGTTGAAAAGACAGCAGAGGTAGAGACAGAGAAAGAACGCTTGCGAGAAAAGTTTATGAGATTTGGCTGCGATTTGGCATTTAACCTGCGCGATCGCGGCTATTTAACAGACCTCATCGACCCTCGTACAGGCTATCCTTTACTCTCCCATCCCGGAGCAATCCCCCACGATGACACAGCAGTTGTCAAAGCTCTGCTTAACTATCCAGTGATTAAAAATCAATGCCGTGTATTAATTCATCCCGATTGGGGTGCAGCAGTTTATCCTAGTATCTTGATATCAGAAGCTCCCCCAGTTGTGATCGAATGGGTTACAAAAGGCATAGCAGCTATGCATGGGTGGAGAGAAATTGATTATTAGTAATTTGTAATTTGTCGTTGGGCATTGGTTAGGAAAGCCAATATTTTTCAGTGGTTGAGTTAAGGATAATGTATCAAAAGATATGTTAGAACCTAGTAATGACTAAAACACAGCCTAATCACATCAAAATTCGCCTAGCCCAACCGCAAGATAGAAATCAGATTTTTGATATCCAAAGAGATGCCACACAGACACTTTGTTCCACAGATTATAGTCCTGAACAGATTCAAGCATTATTGAACGATATACAGGTAGATAAATCACAAGTAGAAGAGAGAAAAGATATAGTTTTTGTCGCCGAAATTGGTGAAAAAATTGTGGGTTTTTCTGCCTACTCCAGATATTGGGTGAATGCACTTTATGTTCATCCTCAATATGTGCGACAAGGAGTTGGTACAGAGTTGCTAAAAGCGGTAGAAAACGAAGCTTATTCTCAAAATGTCAAGACATTAGCTGTCTGTGCTTCAATTACTGCCAAACCTTTTTATGAAGCATCTGGCTATCAAGAGTTTAGCAAAACTTACATAACTTCAAGTAGTGGAATTTATATACCGTGTAGCCGTATGCAAAAATGGCTATCTCCATCTACTGAGGGAGAACAAGCGCCATCAGATGGTTTAACAGTTATATGCAGATTTTTGCAGTGGGTATTAATTGGTAAGTGAACTACAAAAGAAAGTAAAAGTTAAAAGATCGAATAACTAAATCATTATATTAAGTTTCTACAGGAATATCATCTTTACTGCCTGAGTAAAATTGCTCCCTGCATTAATAGTATAATCAAAATCATAAATCTGATACAATGCGAACTTTTTTCTCAAGCATAGTTTGTTTTAGATGCTGATACAGAGTATCATCGTGAGTTAGCAAAGCTCGCTTAGTTTTTGTGTTAAAAATTATATATCTTGGTTCTTTTTCTGAAAGTGAGGCATAAAATTTTAACAGTGCCCAATCAGGTTCTTGTCCATTCCATAGATATGAGAAATCTTCTAAATTTGTATTCATATCAATACCTATTTTTTTAAAACTTTTTCTTATTACTTTTTGTCTACAGAAATTATCTGATATCTGCCCTCAACTATTTTTCGGTCGTCGCAATTTCTGAGAACCAATTGGGCCGAGAATTTGGTTAAGGCTACGCAATTGCTCTGCTGTACCCATGCCAATTAGCCGATCGCCTGGCATTAATACCGTATCGCCAGTGGGGCCACCGATGAGAGTCCCATCAAGGCGGCGAATTGCCAGGACTAATGCCCCAGATTGCGATCGCAATCTCGCTTTTTGCAAACTCTGACCCACAAAGGGACAAAAAGCCGGATCGAGTAAAAATTCTTCCATATACAACTGACGGTCTGCACCTGTCAAAATTCCATCTACAAAGTCTAAGACTTGGGGTCTGAGAGCCGCAGCAGCCATACGTTTACCACCAGTGATATAGGGGGATATCACTTCATCTGCACCACCGCGTCGTAACTTCTGCAAAGCTTCCTCTGTACTTGCTCGTGCAATTACCCGAATTCCCGAATTCAGTGTTTTTGCTGATAAAACAATATATAAATTTTCGGCATCAGAAGGGAGTGCGGCAACGATACACATCGCCCGTTCAATGCCGACTTCTAAGAGTGTGTCATCTAATGTAGCATCACCTTGGTATGCTGTGTAACCTTCCGTCTGCGCCCTTTGTACAGATTCCATATCCGAATCAATCACCACAAAGGGTACACCTTCTGCCTGAAATTCCTTGGCAATTTGACGACCAGTCCGACTAAATCCACAGATGATGTAATGTTCTGTTAGAGATTCCATTAACCGCCTCTGTTGCTGTAGCCGAATTCCTTCTTGAAAGTAGCCTTGAATGATCGCTTCTGTAAATCTGTTGACAATGTAACCGATATTGACTACACCCAACAAAATCAAGGCAATTGTAAACAACCGTCCTCGGCTACCTAGTGGGTGAGTTTCTCCATATCCCACAGTCGCTAAAGTGATGACTGTCATGTAAGCTGCATCTTCCCATGACCAGCCTTCCACTAACCAGTACCACAAAGTACCAATAAAGAAAACACCGCCGAGAGCGATCGCCCCAGCCATTAACTCCTTTTGGATACGTTGATATTTTTGCTCAAGTGTTGAGAATGAGGTAACAATAGTACTTTTAACCTACTTTTTCTAGTTTTCTGCTAGCTTTTTAGCATTCGTCCTTTTTAGTATATTTAAACTAAGTAAGTGGGCAAGAGCAAATCGGGTGGATCAGAGATTATTTTATTAAGGGAAATCGTCAAAAATGTTACTGCATTTAAGTACTTGGCAAGAAGTCGAAGCTTATTTACAGCAGTCAAAGGGGATTATTTTCCCTATTGGTTCCACAGAACAACATGGACCAACGGGGTTAATTGGTACTGATGCTATTTGTGCAGAAGCGATCGCATCTGGTGTAGGTGATGCAACCCAAGCGATCGTTGGTCCTACAATCAATGTGGGCATGGCACTGCACCATACTGCTTTTCCTGGCTCAATCAGTCTGCGTCCCAGCACTTTAATTCAAGTAGTGCGAGATTATGTAACTTGTTTAGCCAAAGCTGGTTTTAGCAAGTTCTACTTTATTAACGGACATGGTGGGAACATCGCCACCCTGAAAGCGGCTTTTTCAGAAACTTACGCGCACTTAGAAGATTTGCAGATTCCCAATGCTCAACAGGTACAATGTCAAGTGGCAAACTGGTTTATGTGCGGTTCGGTATATAAGCTAGCTAAAGAATTATATGGGGATCAAGAAGGTTCTCATGCAACGCCAAGTGAAGTAGCGCTCACTCAGTATGTTTATCCAGAGGCGATTAAGCAAGCATACCTTTCACCAGAAGTTGCAAGGGGACATCGGATTTATAGCGCTGCTGACTTTCGAGTGCGTTATCCAGATGGACGTATGGGTTCAAATCCGGCTTTAGCAACACCTGAACACGGTAAGCAATTTTATGACTTGGCGGTGAAAGAACTTAGCAGTGGGTATCTGGAATTTGTAAACGCACAATAAAAGTCATGGAAAGAAATTGTGGAGATGCGAGTAAAATTGCTGACACCTGGAGCAGTACAAGCATCATGAAAGTTACAGATCATATCAAATCGATGATTATGCTGCTTTGCTTTTGTTTTACAGGTCATCTCAACAAGGTTATCACAAAGGATAAAAGCAGCCCTTTCTCGATGACGGACTCCTGAAAAGTAAATTTCTAAAATTGATTCAAGAGCATCAATGATTTCAGGAGGTGTAGACACTTTGAAACTTAACCCCCTAATATTATTTGTTCTACTTGGTGTTTAGCTTGTTCTAATAGGAATTTACTCTCATTTTCCACATGAAAAGAATCTAAAACTAATTGAGCAAATTTTTCTTGTATTTCCATTGGTGGAACAATAACGCGAATAGATTCAATTACTGGGATAGTAAGATTTGTTTGAATAGCACCAGTATTAGAACGTTCAAACTGTAATTTTCCTGCTAAGGAGTTTAGGTAAAGGGATAAATAAATTGGATTAAGTTCTTTTTGATTAGGTCTAGTTCGTATGAAATAACTACCAAAAATTGCACCATCCAATTCTTCTGGCACAACTATTGAAAGTCCTAATGTACCACTTCGAGAAATTAAAACATCATTTGTCTGTACGCTAGATTGTTTTTCTATATAAGCAGTTGCTTGAGAAATGTACTTAATATTGGTTGGCTCAAATTTCAGCCTATTTAGGTCAGCAATTCTTAGAAATGGTACATCTTTATCTTGATCAAGGTATTCTAATTTGCTAGATGTTCCGTACTTCAACCGTTCTGATAGATATCCTAGATTTATCAATTTCCATCCTTTGCTACTTGCTCCAAATTCAAGTAGTTTAATAAGTTCATAATATGTATCGGCTCAAAATTTCGGGGTAGAGATTTATTCAGGCTGCCACGACCAACCAAATGGGTTAGAAGAAGACTTCTCTCGAATAATGTTACTCAA
>NZ_JBALFD010000074.1:0-42250 GCF_036916985.1 Nostoc sp. | reverse complement strand
CATGGGAAGTTCCTCAAACCAATGGAGCGGTTGATAGCGAATAGCCTCTCCATTTTTCCATAAACTCACAGATTTAGTTTTGACAGACCACTAGTACCGCAAGTCAAAAGTCACGCATAATTGTATTCCAAGCTCTTGCGCCATTTGAAATGGTATGTTTATTGCTGCCGTGCTGCACTACGGGACTTCCAAATAAAAAAATAATCAATCGCTTTGGGGAGACAAGGCAGAGATATTGCTACCTTGTCCCCCTACTCCTATTGGATGCAAAAATTGAGTAATTTAATTTTTGGATGTCCCTAGTTATAAGTAGGTTTGCAAAAAAATCCCAAATCTGCAAAAATTATGATTGATTTATACAGTACATAAGTCCTATAAATATGGTAGGTTAATAAAAAAATCCCAAATCTACAAAAATAAGGGTTCCATTCCTCGTAAATAAGGAGTATCTAGCATCGTTAATAGAGCGTAGACGCAAAACACAATTATAAATTTTTCTGCCAACCTAGCTTAGGGGAAATATGAATAATTCTCATAACATAAAAAAAAACCAAATATTGTTAGGTCTTGCCATAGTTTTGTCATTAATATTATGTGGAGAATTAGCACTTAGAGCTTATTCTTATAATCTTCATGCTTTAGCTAATTCCACAGGTGAATATATCCCTGATTTTTCTAACCATCTTGACAAACGAAGAACAGTTATAGAATACTTTTGTTTAAATATTATATATATCCTGTGGTTAATAATAAATAAAAATCAAAAGCCAGATATAAAGTTTATAAAAATACTCAGAAATAGTTTATTCTTCTTGTTAATTGCCTTCATAAGTTATCCAACAACTACCGATATTAATTTATATGTGCATTATGGGTTAATGAATTTAAATGGAATTAACCCTTTTATTAATCCTGCAAGCACATTCACTTCTAAGTTGTCTTCATTTCTTGACTGGAAACAGACTTCAACTTATGGACCTATATCTCAAATATTTTTTACATTTTCCGCTATTTTCGTTGCAATTACTCCCAGCTTGGGAATTTATGTATTTAAATTAATATGTCTTTTATTTCATATATTAAATGCTTACTTAATATGGCGGCATTTAAAAAGCTCTCCTCATAAAGTTAATATAACAATTGCATATTTAGTTAACCCATTTCTGCTCTATGAGCAGGTTATCAATGCACATGTTGATGTCTTTATTTCTACAGTTTTAATTATTTTAATAATCTGCCTCAAAAATCGTGATTATATAGCTGCGATCGTTACAGCTTGGATTGGTTTTCTAATTAAGACTTTACCAGTTATTTGGTTGCCTCTAATTTTTGTTTACTTAATTAAACAAAAACGTTGGAAAACTTTATTCAATGCTATTTGTATCTCTCTAGCTATAATTTTGGCAGCTTATTTTATAGCTTTACCTACAGTAGATGCTTGGAAAAGCCTTTCAAATCCTGGAGTTGAAGGACAAACATTCGGCTCATTATATGCTTTGTTTAAAAAAATAATAAATTTGAAACCTCTCAACTTTTCTCTAAGTTTGCAAGAGAATCTATACTCAATATTTAAACCTATAATGTTTTCTATATTTCTAGTTTCTTATTTGATTATTCTCGTAAAACCATATCTTAAAAAAAATTATTCGGAAACGGATCTTAGTATAAATATAGGATGGATTACCTTAATATTATTTATCTTTGCTGCTCCTTGGTATTGTTCTTGGTATTCTTCTGTGCTGCTAGGAGTTGTAGCTTTAAACATACATTCAAAAAGATTCGTGATTACTACCATCCTATTTTCTCTTATTCCAACAGCGGGTGTGGGTGTAACGGTTTTACCAGCCTTAGCAGCAATTCTATTTTGGTTTGCGCGTGATATCCAAGCTCAAAAAAAATTGGTGTAAGAATTCAGAGCATTGCTGATTCTAAGTTTAATCTTAGAATAAATATTTTCTGTAAATATACTGAGCCAGCAAGTGAGAGGGGGTAAGGGAAAAATAATAACTCCTAACTCCTAACTCTTTCCTCCCTCATGTCCCTGGCAAATTTCGTAAACGCTCATCTAAATGACTACGGTCTGCCAAAACCTTTAACAGTGGCCCATGTGAGGTAAATTCTACAATACTGACCGAAGCAACAGGGCATCCCAAACGAAAACGGAAGCGTCCCACATCAATCCCTAGTAAACTAGACAAAATAATTCTAATAGTTGCCTTGTGAGAAACCACTAACACATTGCCACTGCTGTAAAGACGCTTGATTTCTTCAATTACCTGTATGGCGCGAGAAGCAATTGTCACCGCCATTTCTCCACCAGTTGGCCCATTCCAAGCTGGATCTGCTGACCAGCGAATATAATCATCGTGATATTCACGGCTAATTACTTCTGGGGTTTTTCCTTCCCACAAGCCATAGTTGATTTCCTTCAGACCATCTCTAAATTGTGGCTCTATCCCGATTGCATCAGATAAGGGTTTTGCTGTCAATACAGTTCGCCGCATTGGACTACAAAATATTGCTGTCCAATCCGTAGAACTATATGCAGATGCAAAAGCCTTTGCCATCTCCAAGCCTTCTGGGGTAAGTTCTGAGTCTATGGAACCGCAAAAGGAATTATTGCGACTGCATTCGGTCTGTCCGTGACGGAGGAAATAAAGAGTTAGGCTCACGGTATATTCTCATCAATGGTAAATTTAACAGCGCTAACAATCAGATGTAGCTGAAGATAGTTAATGCCCGTGCTATGTTACTACAATTTCACGATATTTGGAATCATCTTCAGATCGCCTGACTTTGCTCTCTTGACATTTATTTAGAGACGGTATCTCATCCAATCAAGCGGCGTAGCAGGTGAGCCAATAAAAATTCAATCGTTCAACCAAAGTGATGAAACAGCCTGATGTGTAAGCATTCTGACCAGTCAATATCCTGCCATCAAAACCCATTATCTGAAATCAACTATTAAAGTACTTGACATTAACCCAGGAGTTACTGCTATATTAACTAGAGTAATGTTGTTGGGGCGTAGCCAAGTGGTAAGGCAGCGGGTTTTGGTCCCGCCATCCCTAGGTTCGAATCCTAGCGCCCCAGTAACTCTAAAAGACAGGCTTCAGAGCTTGTCTTTTGGAGTATTTAATCAAATTTTTAAGATAAGTCTCAAGGCATCTAGTTCTGTAAAAGTTATTTGTCAGGAGATTTGAGAGCTTGATCTAGAGTCTGCCGAGCTAGTTCTGCTTTAGATCGTGCTTCCTGGTAACGCACATTAGCTTGAGCAAAATTTTTGAGAACTTTAAAACCTTCCTTGAGTCGAGTAATTTCCTCTTCAGTCACTAACTCATCGCTGAACAGAATATCTACAGCTTTGCGAATTTCCAACGCTTCAGCTCGTGACTCTTGAACTTTCAACTTGAGCGTGGCTAGGTTACTCAAAACCTGGACAGCTTGTGTAATGGTATCCTCACCACTAGCAGTATCAATAGTTGACTCCTTAACCTCAATCAATTGTTGAGGGCCAAATCCTTCTTCCAGTTCTGTGGGTAGCTTACCTGCATCCATCAGTTCCATCAGTTGATCCATTGCTTTATCACGGGCTTTGGCTGAATCTTTTCCAGAAACAGTAAGGATAATTTCTGGGCTTTGCGCGAGAGTATATTGAACCATATTTGAGCAGAAAGTTTGCTGGTTAACCAAGCTGAGGCAAATAATTATAACATATTGCGTCTCAGGTTATTTGCCGGTTCATCGACTTTAGTATCGGTTTGCCAAATATATGGAAATCAGATTTCCTTCTTTATTTTTACCTTTACCAAGTCCCTCAAAATAAAACTTTATACTTAAGAAAAGGGAATATTTTCAATAGGAGGGGAGAGCAATGGCTCCCAGTCCCACCATCATGCAGGCTGTGGAACAACTGGGCTACCGTGTCACTGTTGGTGATGTGGCAACTCAGGCAGGATTGAATGTCGCTGAAGCTAATCAAAGCTTGTTAGCCCTGGCATCTGATGCTGGCGGACATTTACAGGTAGCAGATTCAGGCGATATAGTTTACCTTTTTCCACGAAATTTTCGAGCAATTTTACGTAATAAATACCTCCGACTACGATTGCAAGAATGGTGGAAAAAGGTCTGGAGTGTGCTGTTTTACCTGATTCGCATTTCTTTTGGAATTTTCTTAACTGTTTCCATCGCCCTGATAACTATCACCATCTTCATTATCATTACTGCTGCTAATTCAGACCGTAACGGCGACAATCGGGGCAGTAATTCTGGTGGTGGGGGATTTTTCTATTTTCCAAATTTATTTTGGTATCTTAGCCCAAATTATGACACCCACTACCAGGAACGGCGACCTGAAAGCCGAGAAGAAAGCAATCTAAATTTCTTTGAAGCTGTATTTTCGTTTTTGTTTGGCGATGGTAATCCTAATATCAACTTAGAAGAACGTCGCTGGCAAGAAATTGCAACGGTGATTCGGATTAATCGTGGCGCAGTGGTAGCAGAACAAATTGCCCCATATTTAGATGATATTGGCGAGGGATACACAAGAGAGTACGAAGATTATATGCTGCCCGTTCTAACGCGATTTAATGGGCAACCGGGCGTAAGTCCAGAAGGGCAAATTGTTTATTACTTTCCAGAGTTGCAGGTGAGTGCAGTTAAAAAGCGCCGTTATGCAATATCAGATCACTTAGAGGAATTTCCCTGGCGTTTTAGTGCCGCAAGTTCTGGGCAAATTATGCTAAGTGCTGGATTGGGTGTACTAAATTTTGTTGGTGCTTTAGTACTGGGAAATTTGTTAAAAGGTGGCATTGTTGCGGCCCAATTAGGTGGACTAGTAGCTTTTGTGCAAGGAATTTATTGGCTACTATTGGCTTACGGAGCAGGTTTTTTAGGCATACCCTTGCTGCGTTATTTCTGGATTGGGTGGCGTAATCGCAAAATAGGCGATCGCAACCGCGATCGCCTTTCCAGAGCAAGCTTATTGACAAGTCCTGACGCACCTTTGCAACAAAAAATCAACTATGCCCAACAATTTGCCGCAGAAAAAGTCATTGGCAACGAAGATTTAGTGTATTCCAGCGAAACTGACTTACTCGACCAAGAAGTTGAGCGTTCTGCAAAAATTGATGCTGAATGGCAGAAACGCTTGGAAAGAGGGAGTGGGGAATAGGGAGCAGGGAGCAGGGGGAAAATTCCTCTCCTCTGCACCCTTCCCCCTGCCCCTCTGCCTCTTCTCAATGCCCCATACCCCATACCCTAAGGCAATTACTTCGCCTGAATTGGCGTTAGGGCTACACCTTGATAATAATGTCCCAAAATTTGCAGGTGGTTCACTCCTTGCCGAGCCAGATTGTACGCTCCCCATTGACTCATACCTAAAGCATGACCGTAGCCAAGACCTTGTAGTACAAAACTACCATTACCTCCTTTGGTGACAGTAAAACGGGTACTTTTTAACTTGAGGGCTGTTCGGACTTCTTCGCCCTGTAGAAATTTTGTGCCCTTGTTGCCAACAATTTTTAAAACTTTAACACTGCGAAAAGGTGAGTATGTCTCTGGAATCATCGCTGTCACACTGCCCACCTCAGGAAATTTAGCGCTAATTTCACTGGTTGAGAAGGTTTTCACCCAATTACACTCACGGATATTTTGATCGTAGTCTTCAACAGCACGTAGATAAGGCTCCTTACTGCCCCAAACATCTTCTACGTTTTCGGTGTGTCCCCCAGAACAAGCGTGGAAGACTGAGAGAATAATCCGGTTTTTGTAAGTTAGTACTTGCCCTAGTGTGGAATCAACTGCGGCGTAAGTAGCGGGAGATTCACTGATGACACCCTTATAAATTTGCCAGCGATCGGGAGTATTGCCTAAATCGTAAACGGGATTATTCCGTTGTTTTTCTCGTTCGTAGAGGGCATAGGTACGGGCTGCGATCGCCTGGGCTTTCAGCGCCTCTTGCGGCCAGCTAGCATCCATTTCGCCACCGAGAACGCTGTAGAGATATTCTTGGTCATCAACCCAATTAACAGCCGTTAAGCCTTTTTCTGTGGGTACAACTAGAGTTCTGCCTCGATACCAGCGATCGCCAATATAAACAAATCCTTTACCAGTTGGCTCAATCCAAAATAAGCCAGACTGCCACTTATCTAAAGCCACTCCGCCAGGAACAGCTTGGGCATAATATGCACTCATCGCTGGCAACTGTCCCAGAGTCCTGCCAGTACTATCCTTGACGATCCCAGTGGTGGAACTACCCACTTTTACCTGATTAACGCCCCTTTCAATTGCCACGCGCAAGATTACAGACGCTTGGGCTGGGGCAACCAAAACTATCCACAAAAGGATACTTACCCACCAATGACGTACTTTAATCTGGGAAAATAAAGAGCCTAAGTAAAGTTGGAATTTCATACCGATCATCTAATCACACTAGTATCTAATTGACGCTCTGGATTATGGTGTCTACCACTTTAAGATGGGACACTTTTCCAACGCCGGAAGTTGCCACCTCCTACTAATTATGCATTTTGCTTTAGCTATAAGGTAGAAAGGGAGCAACGCGAAAAAGTGAGGTCATTGTGAAAAGAGCAGGGGAGGCAGGGGCAGCAGGGGGAGTGAAGAGACAATTTTTGTATTTTTTTACTACCGCGATACCCCTGAATACACTTATTTCTTTGTCTCCCCTTGCCTCCCCTGCTCACAAAATCGCTTTGCTCCCAGTAGAAATCAGGTGAGGAAGGCAGGAAAAGAATAGTTCTTCTCTACCTCTTTCCAATCCCCAATGCCCAATCCCCAATGCCCCTACCAATCTACGATGCCAATACCTTTTGAGAATTGCTCACTTCATTAGCAATAATTCCAATTAAATTCAATTTACTTAAAATTTCTATTGCTTGAGTCAGTTCAGTTCGAGTCACTTTCCCCATGCGCTCTACCATGACAATCCCATTGCAAAAAGATGCTACAATTCTGGCATCAACCGTCCCTAAAATAGGTGGAGCATCTATCAATACTAAGTCATAATTTTGCTCAAATAACTCTATTAGTTCTTTCATCCGTTGAGAACTGAGCAACTTCACCGTGTCTTCTGGTTCCGGTCCAGCAGTCAAAATATCAATGGAGGGGTGAATGGGCTGGATATAATCTTGAAAATCTGTAGTTGTCTCATCAACTAATAACAGAGATAATCCCCAGTCATTGGATAGTTCTAATATTTTGTGCAGGCTAGGATTCTGCAAATTAGCATCAATAACTAATACCCGTCGATGCATTCGTATAGCGCTAGCTACAAGCCCTAATACTAAGGTTGTCTTCCCTTCCCTTGGTAGTGCTGAAGTAAACATCAGCGACTTGAAAGGTAAGGGATATTTTAATATTTGAATATTTTGGTAGATCATGTCCAGGGTTTCATGAACGGGCAATTTAGTAGTAGCTTCTATTGCAGAAGACTCTGAACTTCGCCGCCCATTCCAAGATAGTCCCAGCCGCCGCTTTTTGATACCACAGGACGGTAGCTTTGGTACTGACCCCAATACACGTAGATTCGTCAGTTTCTTTAAATCTCCCACACAATAAATAGCGTCATTAAACTTTTCCAAAATTAGGGCTGCTAAAATACCTAAAATCGGTCCAATTACTGCTCCCCCAACCAAAAGAAATAATCTACCGCTCCCCATATAAGTACCCGGAGAAGGTTCTGCTAAAACTTGCCAGTTATATCCTTCCTGAGCAATTTTAAGTCCCAAAGACTGTTGTGCTTGAAGTAGTTGTTCAAGGGTTTTGTGACTACTTTGTACCTTTGGTAGCAGACGGTTATACTCTGCTATTATGCTTGGATACTTATTTAGCTCAGATCGAAGTCGCTGTTCTGACTCGGCTAAATTCTTTTCATTGGCAGTTAGCCCTAAAACAGTTGTCTGTACCAGCATAAACTCATCTACTAGCCTTGGATCAACCCCCAAAATTTGCCCTTTTAAGAACGGTTCTCCCTTACTGCTAGTAGTAATAGCTTTCACTTCTTCTCGTAATAGCGAGAGTTGACTTTGCCGTTGCTGCTTTAGTTTTTGTACCGATGGATAATCGTCTGTATAGCGGAGCCTCTCTTTAGCTAAAGTTAATTCAGTCTTTTGAATTTCACTCAATAGTGTTTGGTAACGGCTTGACTGATTTAAACGAGAAGAAATTAGTGTATTTTGCTGGGATGAAGATGCTATTTGTTGCTCTAGATTATCGTAGCGGGCATTTACATCTTGAAGGTTGGCACGAGTAGTTTGTAGCTGTTGTTGAACATCGGCTAGAGACTCTAGCAGTATTTTACTTTGGATTTCAGGATCAAGCAATTGATGTTTCTTGCGAAACTGTTCTAAATTTTTATCAGCTTTACTCACCTCTTTTTTTATCTCAGGTAGGCGAGCATTTACAAAAGCTAATCCCTGATTCAGACGTTCTTTTTGTTGTTGTTTGTTATAGTCTTGATAGACTTTTTGTAGAGCTTGAAGTACTCTTTGGGCTTTGACTGGATCATCATCATTGAAAGAAACTTTAAATACTTGATTAAAAACTTTATTTGCTGCTATACCTCCCTCTTCTGGAGTTACTTCTAGAGGTGATTTTTTGTTATGTTCTTTTTGACCATTTATATCTTGTAAGGTAATCTTAGGATAATCAGAATGAAGTAAATCGACGGCTTTCTGAAGTAACTTAGAACTCAGCATGAGTTTCATCTGAGTACTGGAATCAACAACTTGAAAATTGGAATCAGTAACCTGAGTATTTTCCTCTGCTGGGATATTATTTGCCTGTGCCCCTTCAGATAAATTGGAATTCACCAATATCTGCATATTGCTCTGGTAAGTCGGTTTGGTAATGATAGCCAAAAGACTAGCAGCTGACATAACTACACAGGAAACGCCCAAGATCAGAAAGCGTCGGCGAAGCAAAATAGTAGATAATTGTCTGATGTCAAATGCGCCTTGTGCTGAAGTAGTAACCTGTTGCTCTGGATTCAGACTAGTCTTAGCCACTATCAAACTCCTCTAATATCGAAACAATATATTTATTTGGAAGATTTATGAGAAATGTGAAATGATTTTTTTACACCTAATAGCTGCAATAGCATACTTAAATTCTTCTTCCAAAGATGACAAGCTCACTTGGCACAATCTTATGCCAACTGGGGCTTTCATGTTCATCAATTCGCGCATATAAACTCTTAATCAGTGTTGGAAGAATAAATTTTTAATAAATATTTTATTTAAGGAAGAAAAATCTTGACGAAAAATTAATTGTTTTTCCTAAGTATTTAAGTAGAAAATTATCTAATTTACAACACTACTATAGCAATCCGATAGCGAAGCGGTAGCGAGTCAGACGCTCCTGCGTCGCTAACGCTGCGCTATCGAGCGTCTTTGATTGCTGAATCACTTGTACAGGTAAGGGACTGGGGATAAGGGGTAATGGGGACTGGGAAGAAGGAATAAAGGTGTACTGAGTTTTGTTCAAAAATCAAATATAAGTCCTATATATTCCTATATATATTAAAGTTATTTTGATAACTTGTAATCTAAAAAACACATTAAGAGAAATATTTCAACCATATTACTTATATATTATTGATACACTTAGTTAACCTAAATTGTTGGTTAACTAGTTGACTTATCTTAGTAAAACTAAACTGCTATCTATCTGCTGGATGCTATAAGGGACATCCAAAAATTAAATTAACGTGAGTTCGATGAACCTCTCCCTCCCATCCTCCCTCTCCGAAACGGAAGGAGCAACGAAAAATTAAGCTTTTTGCTCCCCTCTCCGACACGGAGAGGGGCTGGGGGAGAGGTCAAATAAGACTTGTCGAACTCACGTTAAATTACTCAATTTTTGCATCCAAATAGGAGTAGGGGGACAAGGTAGCAATATCTCTGCCTTGTCTCCCCAAAGCGATTGATTATTTTTTTATTTGGAAGTCCCTAAATTTGGCTACTCAACTCCAAGATAGAGCCTAGTTAGTTTTAGATTTTAGATTAGAAGAGTTCAATCGAAAATCCAAAATCTAAAATCTAAAATCTAAACGCCTACCTTAGTTAACTCTACTTCCCGTCGTCTGGGTACTTCATGAATCATAAAATCGTAAGCCATGTCAGTACGGGGAAAAATAGCACGGGCTTCTTTGAGGAGATCCTTCAATTCCAAGGTATTTCCGGGAGCATAGCGGGGACTAAAATGACTCATAATCAGCCGATGTGCCCCAGCAGCTAAAGCTGTTTGCGCTGCCATTGTGGTTGTGGAGTGCAATCGCTGAAAAGCCATGTCTGCATCTTGATGGGCAAAGGTTGCTTCGTGAATTAATACATCAGCATCATGAGCTAATTCGACTGCACCATCACAATAAATTGTGTCTGTACAATAGGCAATCTTTCGACCAATTTCTGTAGGGCCGCACAATTGAGCGCCATCAATTACCCGTCCGTCAGCAAGGGTAACAGTTTCACCGCGCTTGAGTTGACCATAAATCCGACCAGGAGGAATTTGCAACTCCTTGGCTTTTTCGACATCAAAGCGTCCTGTGCGGTCTTTTTCGGCTACGCGGTAGCCAAAAGCTGTAATGCGATGATGTAAATTACCACAACTAACGGTAAAGTCCTCGTCTTCATAAATTACCCCTGGACGGATAGCGTGAACTTTGATCGGATAAGAAAAGTGTGTGTAAGAGTAGCGTGAGGCGGATTGAATGTAATCATTTAATCCAGGTGGCCCATAGATATCAATTCGTTCCACATTGCCAGCCAAGCCGCAAGTAGCAAGAAGTCCCATCAAGCCAAAGATGTGGTCGCCGTGCATGTGGGTGATAAAAATTCGGGAGAGTTGACTGATTTTCAGTTCACTCCGTATAATTTGATGCTGAGTACCTTCGCCACAGTCGAATAACCACAGTTCTGCCCTTTGGGGTAATCTCAGGGCGACGCTGGAAACATTGCGCGATCGCGTGGGTACACCGGAACTCGTCCCTAAGAATGTTATCTGCACAGTGTTCTTTAGTCTTCCTATTGCTCAATTTGCAGCTCTATTTTCTATAGTGGCACGGTTAATGAGTAAAATACTTAGGATTTTGGGGATTGGGTACTGGGGATTGGGGATTAGGGATTGGGCATAGTTAATAGCCAATAGTTATTTTTCCCCTAGTTAGTACAGACAAACAAAAATTCTGTGGTGGGACTCAAGGGCACTACAGGGGAAATGAAAATAATCAAATCATTAGAAAAGAGTTGTTAGATTTACAAACTGGTTGTTTACTTATGCAATATTATCTATGAGCCGATCGCGAATTTTTTTGAGTTGGTCTTGAGTCTTAATTGGCTCTCGCGGTGCTGGCAATTCAGTATTTGGCCAGTTAGGTAAATCATTGCAGGGACATAACAACGCCGGCATACCGACGTTTCGCGCGGCTACTGGCATACTGCAACGACCACAAGGCAGCATATCCCATACTGGTGTCAGCAGTTCAGCAATGGTTTCATGAGTACCTTCTAGGTAACAGTCACCAGAATCGGGTGAGATAATTTTTTGCCAGCACTCTTCAAATTCTTCACTATAGCGATCGCCATCTAGCACCGATAGCGGCAAAATGCTTGCCTCACCGTTGCCCGTAATCACTTTCTTACCCAACTGAAACCAGTAGGCAAGATATTCTCTAACTTCTTGTTTGGTTGCCATAAGATAATTTTAGATTTTAGATTTTGGATTAATCTGAATCAAGGGTTAAGAATCTTGACTTCTGAATGTTCCAGCATCAACTCTATTTGGCAACGGCGAACCAAGGATGCTGAGATTGAGGACATGACCACCAGTCACTAAATAAACAGTTTCGCTGAGTGTACTTAGCTGACGCACTAAAGAACCAAGGCGATCGCGGAACTTCCTCCCCAGGGGATAAGCTGGGATCACACCCCAACCCACCTCTTCTGCTACAAATAGCATATCAGCAGCAACCAGTTCCACCGTCTCTAATAACTCTGCAAGAATGTTTTCCCAGCTAGATTCCTCCTGTTCTAGGAGGTTAGCAACCCAAGTTCCTAAAGAATCAACTAAAAGGCAGGTATAGGGTTTGGCATCGGCGAGAGTTGTAGACAGTTCCACAGGTACAGATAAAGTTACCCAGTCTTGGGGACGACGTTTTTGATGTTCTAAAATGCGTTGATGCCATTCTTGATCGTCTGGGTTATCGGTGGCTGTTGCTACGTAAACAACAGCTTTTCCTGACTGCATGGCCAGAGTTTCCGCCCATTCACTTTTACCAGATCGTGCTGGCCCTGTTACTAAGATGATTTTACCCAAAGTTTTTTACTGAGAATTTTAACAATATATCTACGGTTGCAATTAATTTATCACCACAGTTTTTTACTTCATCGGTGAGATTTTTGGTTTCAAATAACTTTTAAGGGATAAAATTAGCACCAGCATCATTGATGCTACAACTGGCAAAAGCCAAAAATCCCAACAACCCCATTTTTAATTATTCAATACCACGTGGGGACAGCAAACTTTAGGATATTTTTATGAACGCAGGCTTAAAACGCATTGAAGCAACTCTACACGATTTAGGGAATCGCGGTACTGCCTCTGCCGCTGAAACAGTTGATTCGACAACAAAACGGCCTTTCTCCTTTAGAATCAGTGTGGGAGCCAACGAACCCACAGAAAGTACACCAACTCAATCTTCTCAGCATGGGGAAGTAAAATCACAAGGACAAACTGTTGACTGGGGTGTAGATACGGAGAGTGATTATTCTTCTGAACAAAATTTCTTTCCTCACCATGAATCTGTGCAGACCTTTCAAGCAGAAGAGAATGGTAACAGAACACCCAGCCTGCCAAAGTTGAAAACTCCGAGCTTTAGTAACCATCGTCACGGTGCTAATCCAGCATTGGCGATGAATCTATTACAAGAAATTCAGGAAACTGTCGCTGGTTGGCAAATAGAATTACAAAATATTTTGAAGCAAATTCAGGATATTTACTTAGAAGGGCCAATTGTCAATGGCTGGTTAGAATCTAATCCCCAAGAACCAGAACCGGGAGGAACTGCAACACTGCGCCATGCGGAAGTTGACCGCTTAATGAACTACGTAGAAGAAATTTGCGCTAGTGGTGGCAAAGTATCTTATCAATCATCTATTACTGGCTATCGCCTCTGTGGTGTAGACGATACTGGTAAAGTCTGGTCGCGCCCATGTCCAGCAGACCAGGTTCCCAATGTTAGCATGGCGATCGCTCGTTACCAAAAGTTACGTCAACTGTTAGGGCGCAAGCAATCCTTGGAAACCCGTCTGAGTCAACTAGCCCAAACTCTTGTAGTTTTACACAGTCATATTCAACAAACGTGAAGTTTTAAAGATTATTTCCGAAGAAACTCGGTTGGTGAGTCAGTAACTTTTGGTTTAGATTAGCTCTCAGCAGTTGTGCATTGGATTTAAGATTTTAATCTAAAATCCCAAATCTCAAATCCAAAATTAAATCTATGCCAGACACCCAAATCTCTGCCATTATCTGTACTCACAATCGAGATACCTATTTAGGGGCTGCAATTGATAGCCTTTTAGCACAAGATTTTGCTACTGACTTTGAAATTGTAGTAGTTGATAATGGATCTAGCGATCGCACTCGTGAGGTTGTAGAACAAAGGGCCCACAATCCCCGACTGAAGTATGTTTTTGAACCCACCATTGGTTTATCTGTCGCCCGTAACACGGGTGCAAAAGTAGCCAGTGGTGATATTCTTGCTTATTTAGATGACGATGCCGTTGCCAGTCAGGGCTGGCTAAAGGTTTTATATTTTGCCTATTACAATAATTCTAAACTAGCGATCGCGGGTGGCAAAGTCACTCTCCTGTGGCCTCCAGGAATCCAACAACCACGGTGGCTATCTCCAGGGCTAGCTGCAAACCTGGGTGCATACGACTTAGGTGACAGTAACATCTACATTGAGCAACCTGGCTCAACACCCAGAGGCTTAAATTACTCTATCCGCCGCAGTTTCCTAGAAGAAATTGGCGGTTTTGATCCTCATCTCGGTCGAGTGGGGAAAAATCTATTATCTAATGAAGAACTGCAAATGACCGAATTTGCTCTACAGCGTGGTTGGCAAGTTGCTTATCTTCCCGAAGCCTTAGTCGCTCACAATGTAGCCCCAGAACGCCTCCAACGCTCCTGGTTTTTAAATCGAGGTTGGTGGCAAGGTATCAGCGAATGCTATCGAGAACAACTCGCTGGTAAAGCTGGGTTCGCTCAATTGCAGCGGGGTAGCGAACGGTTTATACGCGGCTTGTATAAGGCATTGCAATATTTCTCTGATCCAGCAGAACGGTTTGACAAACTTGTTTATGCTTATGGCCAGATTGGTTACTTAAATGCTGCTATTCAGGGTCTTTTATCTACATCAAATAAGAAATAGCCAACAACATAATTTATACTCCTATGCCATCTAAAATACCAGTTTCAGTACTAATTCCAGCAAAAAATGAACAAGTAAACTTGCCTGCGTGCCTTGCTAGCCTTAGCAGAGCAGATGAAATATTTGTAGTAGATTCTCAAAGTAGCGATAACAGTATTGAAATTGCTAAAAATCACGGTGTAAATGTCGTGCAATTCAACTTCAATGGGCGATGGCCCAAAAAGAAAAATTGGTCTTTAGATAATCTACCTTTTCGGAACGAATGGGTACTAATTGTAGATTGCGATGAGCGCATTACCCCCGAACTATGGGAAGAAATTGATCAAGCAATTCAAAACCAGGAATATACAGGTTATTATCTCAACCGCCGCGTATTTTTCTTAGGAAAATGGATTCGCTATGGTGGTAAATATCCCGATTGGAATCTACGTTTATTTCAACATAAAAAAGGTCGCTACGAAAATCTAAATACAGAAGATATTCCGAATACTGGTGATAATGAAGTTCACGAACACGTGATTTTACAGGGGAAAGTTGGGTATCTCAAAAATGATATGCTCCACGAAGACTTCCGCGACCTTTACCACTGGTTAGAACGCCATAACCGTTATTCTAACTGGGAAGCCAGTGTTTATTTTAATATTCTCACAGGTAAAGACGATAGCGGTACTATTGGCGCAAATCTATTTGGTGATGCCGTGCAACGCAAGCGCTTTTTGAAAAAAGTGTGGGTACACCTGCCATTTAAACCAATTTTGCGGTTTGTTTTGTTTTATATTATTCAACGCGGTTTTTTAGATGGCAAAGCCGGATATATTTATGCACGCTTGCTAAGTCAATATGAATATCAAATTGGCGTTAAACTTTACGAATTACGTAACTGTGGTGGTCACTTAAATACTGCAACTATCCCGAAGGAAGAAGCAGGGGAGCAGGGGAACAGAGAAGCTGAAGGAAAGCTCTTGACCATTGATTCCTAAATGTACCAATTTTAGATTTTGAATTTTGAATTTTGGATTGAAGGAAAAATTTAAAATCTAAAATCTAAAATCTAAAATCTAAAATTAAATGACTAACGATCAACCTTTTGTAGATTTACGCAAATATGACCAATCTTGGTTTGACCGGGGGCGTCCAGGTTGGTATGTTTTATTCTGGTGGTTTGTACAAGCGATCGCTTTTTCCCTGACTCCTCAACCTTTAAATATTCTGCGTTGCGCTCTGCTAAGACTATTTGGCGCTCGGATCGGCAAAGGTGTATTAATTCGACCGACCGCCCGCTTTACATATCCTTGGAAAGTTACGATTGGTGACTACAGTTGGATTGGAGATAACGTAGTTTTATACAGCCTAGAGCAGATCCACATCGGTGAACATTGCGTAATTTCCCAAAAAAGTTACCTATGTACTGGTAGTCACGATCTGCGAGATCCTGCCTTTGGGTTAAAAACAGCAAGTATCACCATTAACAATGGTGTATGGGTAGCAGCAGATTGTTTTGTTGGGCCAGGAGTGCAAATCGGGGCTAATGCCGTAATTGGCGCTCGTAGTAGTGTTTTTACTAATATGCCCTCTGGGCAGGTTTGTTGGGGAAGCCCCTGTTGTCCCAAGACGGTGAGGATAAAGCTTGATCCTTCTATAAACTCGTAATTTTATAGATAAACATTGTAGGGGCATGCAGCTAGCTGTATGCCCCTACTTATATATTTATTTATTTGCTTTTGGAAAAGGAAAGCGCGATCGCCACAATCTTATAGCTAAAATTGCAAGTAGCATAAGCATATCCTGCACCAATACTACTCGGGTTTTGCATTTTTAACTCGGAATTGGATTTTGGGAAAAGGTTAAAGGGTTAAGGTTAAAGGTTTTTTCTTTCCCCTTTCCCCCGCCCCTTATCCCCAGAGGGGGCCCCACCTTCCCCTTTTCCCCAAAACCCGACAAGTATTGTATCCTGTACTACTTACAATTTGCACTGCTATAACCCAGAGGCTATGTATTTTTTACGCACATAGCAGGTGCTTATGTTTCCAAGCTATAAGCTCTATTTTATAGCGCCAAATATTTTATTTTAAAGGCAAACAAGTTCGAGAAGTTTTAAAATAAATTTTATAAGAGGCGATTATGAATTTAAATAACAATGAAAAAGACGTAATTTTAATAGTTGATGACAACCCGATTAACTTACAGTTATTGATCGATTTATTAGAGTATTACGGCTTTAAAGTTTTAGTAGCTGAAAATGGGATAAATGCCGTTGGCATGGTGGAATATGCCTTACCCGATCTAATTTTATTAGATATATTAATGCCAGTAATCGATGGTTTTGAAACCTGTAGACTTTTGAAATCAAATTCAGCTACTCAAGACATCCCCGTAATATTTATCACTGCCATGAATGACAAGGTGGATAAAGTCAAAGGTTTGAATCTTGGTGCAGTAGATTACATCACTAAACCTCTAGAACATGAAGAGGTTTTAGCTAGGATAAATACGCATTTACGTTTACGAAACCTGACAAAAACACTTACAGAGCAAAATAAACGTTTAGAGATGGAAATCTTGGAGCGGCAGCAGGTAGAAGAAAAACTGCGATGTCATTCAGATGCCTTAGACGAATGGAACAATAGATATCAAGCACTAATTCAAGCGAGTGGTCAGATTCTCTATGACTGGCATATGCATACCAACGATATTCAATACGGTGGTAATGTAGAGGGAATATTAGGTTACTCTATACCTGAGATGTTAGGAGGTTTGAATCGTTGGCTAGAGTTGATTCATCCTGATGATAGAAACTTATTTAACGAAGAAGTTAAACGCGTTTTAACTACAAAAGAACGATTCCATCTTGAATTTCGGGTATGTCGAAAAAATGGCACTTACATCATAGTTGAGGACAACGGGTATATCTTTTTAGACTCTACCGAGAAAGTTGCTCGAATGGCAGGCTTTATAATTGATATTACAGAACAACAAGCTGCGCTGCGTGAACGAAAAGAAGCGGAACAAAAAATCCGTGAGCAAGCAGCTTTGCTTGATATTACAACAGACGCAATTATCGTCCAAAATTTGGTTAACCAAATTCAATTTTGGAATAAAGGGGCTGAACATCTCTACGGTTGGATGACAGAAGAGGCAATAGGCAAGAATGCCAATCAGCTTTTGTATCGAAAGCAAAGTCTTTGCGAACTGAAAAATATCCAAAAAATATTAGCTGAGAGTGGTTCATGGCAAGGTGAGTTACATCAAGTCACAAAACAAAGTAAAGAGATAATTGTTGCTAGTCGCTGGACGTTAGTAAATGATGATGAGGGACAAGCTAAATCCATCCTGATTGTCAATTCCGATATTACAGAGAAGAAACAACTCGAAGCGCAGTTTCTCCGGGCCCAGCGAATGGAGAGTCTTGGCACTCTAGCAAGTGGTATTGCCCACGATCTCAACAATGCACTGACTCCCATAATGATGACAGTACAACTTTTAGAGGCAAAGCTCCCCGATGAAAAAAGTCAGCAATGGCTGACAATAATGGAAACAAATGTTAAACGTGCAGCAGATTTAGTTAAACAAGTACTGTGGTTTTCACGCGGCTCTGTAGGTAACTTTAAACCCTTACAGGTAGAGAATATAATTTCAGAAATTGAAAATATTGTTAAGCAAACATTTTCCAGAGCTATTGAAATCCGCATCGAGGTTCCTGAGCAAAACCTGTGGAATATCTTTGGCGATGCTACTCAGCTACATCAAGTACTAATGAATCTCTGTATTAATGCTCGTGATGCTATGCCTCATGGCGGTATCCTAAAGATTTATGCGAAGAATTTCTGGATTGATAGCTACTATGCCCGAATGAATATTGATGCTAAGGTCGGTTCTTACGTGATGATTGGTATCTGTGATACAGGTACAGGAATGGCCAGAGAAATAGTAGATAGAATTTTTGAGCCATTTTTCACAACAAAGGAACTGGGTAAAGGTACAGGGCTTGGTCTTTCAACAGTGCTTGGCATCATAAAAAGCCATAGCGGTTTTGTGAATGTAGTTACTGAAGTAGGCAAAGGTACTGAGTTTCAAGTTTGCTTACCCATAACGCAGACAATCGATACAGATGAGAAATTGGCTGGAAATCAGGAATTACCATCAGGGCATGGAGAATTGATTCTTGTTGTTGATGATGAAGATTCAATTCGAGAGGTGACTAAAACCTGGTTAGAAAAAAATGCCTATAGAGTTTTAGTAGCTAATGATGGTATTGATGCGATCGCACTATACGCAGAACATCAACAAGAAATTAGTGTGGTGTTGGTTGATATGATGATGCCATATATGGATGGGCCAACAACTATCAATGTTTTAAAAAAAATTAATCCAGACATCAAAGTTATTGGTGTTAGTGGATTAGCCTTCAATCATGAAATGATTAAAAACCTTGGTAATAGTGTCAAAACCCTTTTGTCTAAGCCCTACACTTCAAACGACTTGTTAATAAATTTACAGATGGTGATTAGTACAAAGTAGATTGGGGACTGGGGATTGGGGATTGAAAAGAGGCAGAGGGGCGGGGTGCGGGGAGCGGAGGGGAAAACTCTTCTCCCTCTGCTCCCTGCCTCCTCAAGCAAGAGCAGTGGTAATATATTTTCATGGCTGCTCTAATCCTTGCTATTGATGAACAAACTATTGGATGAAACGCTGTCAATCAAAATTGCTGAACTGATAAACAGCAGGGCTAGTACTCCGTTTGATAATGCTTACAAAGCTGCATTGTCCACTGAGGGAGCAAGATATATTCAGGGATTTTTAGCTTTTGCTGGAAAGCCATACAGACCGATTGAACACAGTTGGATTGAGCTAGGTGACGCCTCTGATGTCCGTATTGTCGATCCTACATTACCGTATCTGAACAAAGATCCCCAAGAACTCTGGTATTTTGCCGCACATAGTCTGACTATTAAAAAACTGAAAGCCATCATTGAAGAATCAAAAGAAGATTATCCAGAAGATGACCCATTGCCAATTTATGGCGATCCACCTTATGAATATTATGGTGATGTAATGTTAGGTGGTCAAGACTATTTGACGGCATATCAAGCCGCAGAGGCCAAGTGCAAAGAAATCAACGAACTCAACCCTGAAAGAAACTAATAAAACTAAATTGAAGAAGAATTCTGACTTCTGAATTCAGGAGTCAGAATTAATGAGTGGTGGGTCTGAATCCCCGACTCATTAAAGACCACTAAATCTCTGATTTAGTGGGGGACTTAAACCTGTTGATTCATCCGCCATTCCCACAGAATTCAATTCTGAATTCTGGCTCCTGACTCCTGAATTCTGTTTGTTAAATAATTCATAATTACGAATTATTTAATATGATTTACCATCGCTGCCAAAGTATTCTCTATAGCCACAAATTTTGTCTCCGCGCACATCAAAAGAGACTGCTACCCGATTTTTGTAGGGCTGTCCGAATAAAGGGCCCTCGTCCCGAAACTCAAAGACAGCAGTCGTTTCATTACTTGTAACACGGTCTAGACCAGTCAGCTTCAACCCAGGACTAAAGGATTCAAAAACGTACTCGAAAAACTCTCTAGCTCGCTCTTTTCCCACATTTAAACCGTGAAATTTACCCATTGGAAACCAAAGGGTAAAATCTTCTGTGAGCATATCTAATAAAGCTTCCCACTCTCCAGTTGCCATTCCGTGTGTAAGATTATCAAATGCCTGTCGAGCAACTTTTAAAGTATTTTCTGAATCTTGTGTCATTCTCACTCCCAACTAGATATAAGCTAATACTGTGTTACTTAAAATCTCACAACCACTTTGCCACAATTTTGACCACTGAGGAGATATTGTATAGCATCGGGTATGGATTCTATACCTTGAAACTGGGTTGGGTCAACGGCAACTTTAAGTTTGTCTGTGTAATACAGGTTTAAAAGGCGATCGCTTGCCTCTGGCATATATTCTTTATAATGAGCCATGAGAAAGCCTCTCACGGAAGCTGCTTTCCAAGCTAGCTGGTGATAGATGCGTGGTTGTGTAATTTGTTCAACATTATTTGCGTATTCGGAGATAAAACCAACTGCTACTAAACGTCCCCGCACTGCCAAGTTTTCAACACAAGTATCAAATACTGCTTTACCTACAGACTCAAAAATCAAATTAACCCTATTGGGGTATTCTTGCTTGAGGATTTGATTGAGATTTTCTGTGCGATAGTTGATAATGCGATCGCACCCTAATTCTCTCAGTAATTTTGCCTTCGCCTCAGAACTACAAGTACCAATGACATGATTCCCAGCTAGCTTTGCCAATTGCACCGCAATATGACCAGTTCCCCCTGCTGCTGCTGTCACTAAAACCACTTCATTACTTTTCATCTCCCCCACTTTTTCCAGTGCCACCAAAGCTGATACACCTGTAGGCATTAGTGTTAGCAACTCTGGCGTTGCTTCCCGCACCTTCACCCCTAAGTTTGCATCAATAACCTGAAATTCTCGATAGCCGCCACCACGCGCTGTAGTTACCACAGCATCACCTATTTGAAAATCTTTGACATTTTCACCGATAGCGACAACTTCCCCCACAGCTTCTACACCTAAATCGAAGGGAGGAATTAAGTTAATATATGGAACATCACCACGACAAAGTAAAGTGTCAAAGCCACCGTTAATGCCAGCAAATTTGTTTTGAATTAAAATTTCATTAGCAGCAGGTTTGGAAATAGGAATTTCGACAATTTCAACAGCAGATTTAAAATCTGGATTCAGTTGTTTCGCTCTTAACTTTTTGTAAGTTTTTAAATTCATTGGTAGAAGCAATTAGACACAAATTATTTGAAGTTATAGACAAGGGAGACAAGGTAGCAATATCTCTCCAAAGTCTCTCCAAAGCGATTGATTATTTTTTTATTTGGAAGTCCCTTATAAAGCTTTATCCCACTCTAATTGATGAGTTAAACCGTACTTGATAAAATCTTCTACTTTCGCTTTATCGCTTTTACCAAAAACACCTAAGCTGTAAGGATTCTCTTGCATACGTTGGGTGACTTGCTCGTTCTCAAATTGGATAACTTCTTCTCTTGGTTTGTCCGGCTTAAAAAAGTCTACAACCAAAACAGTTCTATCATAATTAGTGTAATTATGCGGACAGTGTGGATAGCTATGATCTAAAACTAGGAATTTGCCTTCATGCCAATAAAGCTGCTCATGGCAGATTTTCATAGCGACATCTCCCTCTGGTACAATCAATCCTAAATAGCCACGATTTGTATGAGGGTTGTAGTTCACATGTAGCTTTATATCCAAGCCTGGGTGGAATGTCCCAAAATAGACATTTCTGATGATTTCATCATTATTAAAGTTGACTTTTTCTATTAATTTAGCCAAACTTGGAAAATATTTCTCTCTTAAGGCAAGTGCTTTTTGTGATGCTTCTTCGGACTCACAATCAGGATATTTTATTTGATGTACTTGAATATATTTTTCGATAAACATACCTTGAAATAAAATCCCAAAAGCACTGTATTTGGCATCACCCTTAGTTTGAATCGTTTTACTTTTAGGGCCAAGAATATCGTAAGCTACTTTTAAATCCTCATTAGATGCCTGTTTAATAAAGTGTGTAAACTCGTCTCTAATCGCTTGCCAGTTATCTTGAAAACTTTTGAGAAAAGTAAATTCTTTTGGGTCTATATGATACTCATTAAAACTTTCCATTGTCTTTTCTCCTGAAGCTGATTTCATAAAAAACCTTTATATAATAGTGGGATTTGGTCTTCGTCCCGATTCGATGTTGGAATTCCTGACTAACTCATTTTAGTGTGAGGTATACTGTGTCTGAAACTCCCGTATTAGATCAAATTATCAAAAATGTGCGGGTAGTTCGTCCCCATCAGGATTTAATCGAACTACTTGATTTAGGCATTCAGGATGGAAAATTTGCTCAGATTGCCCCTAATATTAGCCCAGACACAGGCAAAAAGGTATTTGATGGCAAAAACTTGTTGGGCTTTCCTGGGGTTGTGGATGCCCACATGCACATCGGTATTTATCAACCCCTCGACAAAGATGCTGTGACTGAAACCAAAGCAGCTGCAATGGGAGGCGTCACTACTAGCTTAAATTACATCCGTACAGGGCAGTATTATCTTAACAAAGGCGGCTCCTACCGCGATTTTTTTCCAGAGGTGTTGGCTTTATCCGCAGGTAATTTTTTTGTAGATTATGGCTATCACATCGCACCTATAGCTAGCCAGCATATCGATGAAATACCTCTATTGTTTGAGGAACATGGTGTCTCTTCGTTTAAAATCTTCATGTTTTATGGCGGCTATGGGTTACATGGTTTGTCAGACCAGCAAAACCTCTTTTTGATGATTAATAAAGAGGAACGGTACGATTTCGCCCATTTTGAATTTATTATGCGTGGTCTAACTCGCTTGATGGCAGAACATCCAGAAGCGCGAGATACTATTAGTTTGAGTTTGCACTGCGAAGTTGCAGAAATTCTCAACGCCTATACCAAAATAGTTGAAAATGATTCTAGTCTTAGTGGATTACACGCTTACAGCGCAGCGCGTCCACCTCATTCTGAAGGTTTAGCAATTTGTATTGCTTCTTATCTAGCAAATGAGACTAACTGTGCAAATATCAATTTGTTGCACTTAAGTTCGCGTAAGGCAATGGAAGCAGCTTTGACTATGCAAAGTGCTTTTCCTCATATCAATTTTCGGCGAGAAGTTACTGTCGGACATTTGTTATTAGATATCGATACCCCGAATACAATTTGGGCAAAAGTCAACCCTCCAATCCGTCCTCGTAACGATGTAGAATACTTATGGCAAGCAGTACTCAATAATCAAGTAGATTGGATAGTTAGCGACCATGCTTGCTGTTCTGCTGAACAAAAAAGAAGTGCTAAAGACCCGAATAATATTTGGTTAGCAAAGTCTGGTTTTGGTGGTACAGAATATTTACTTTCTGGTGTATTTAGTGAAGGTAGTAAGCGAGGAATGTCTTACAACCATATCGCTAAGTTGTTATCTTGGAACCCATCGCGGCGCTTTGGTTTGTTAGAAAAAGGTGATATTGCTATTGGCTATGATGCTGATTTGGTATTAGTAGACCCCAATGAAAGCTTTGTGGTATGTGCGGCTGAGTCAGAATCACAACAAGGTTATACACCTTTTGAAGGAATGGAGTTAACTGGAAGGGTAAAAAGCACCTTTTTGCGGGGAAATTTGATTTACAACAATGGAGAGGTTCTAGGTTCACCTATTGGCCGCTATTTAAAAAGACCTTCTAGAATGTCCACATAGAGACCTTGCTGTTTATAAACACAATAAATACGGTTCATATCATGTCCGGTAAATTACTTGTGATATGTCATTGCGAGTGCAACGTAGTGGAACGTTCCCGCAGGGAACGCTAAGAGCGAACGCAATGACAAGCATTCAACTGGACATAATATCAGTTAAGGGCTAGTGGCAACAATTTTGGTTTTTGAGACGCGATAAATCGCCGTCTCTACAAGTGTTTTGTTGCTCATTCTGAACTGTATTGGTTTATAAATTGTTATTTATTAGTGTGGATATGACAATACTGTTCCAATTTTTGACAAATCCCTATCGACTCGGACAAAGAATAAGCAACCATCATCTGTTCTGTGCCAAGGAACAATAGAAAAACTAGAAGCATACCCAAACCAATCTTTTACAAACCGAAAATCCCCTACATCACAGTATCCAGCCAAGCAATATGATTCTTCATTATAAGATTGAATCATTGAATGCCTGCCATCATAATGTGGCAAGACAGCAAGCAACCATACTCCACCACCGTTACTATCTTTTCTTAGGTACTTTTTTTTAGATACTTCAAATTGAACTGTATCTGCCTTAGTCCACGGTAGTAATTTACTATCCAATGCAGGGATGAATTCACCCAATTTAGTATCTGGATGGTCATTTATTGCATTTTGATATTTTAATGGAATCGAGCCGTTTTCCATCCAGAGTATTTCAACTTCTTCATTGCCTAGCACTTTCCAAGGGCCTACTTTCACTCCTGCGGGAATAAAGGAGTAGCTATGCTTGTTTAATTGCCATTCACCAAATTGAATTGCACCCCTGAGTACAAAAATCTCTAAATCGGCAGTAAAAAGGCCAGAAGGTGCTTCAAAATGAGGCGGTAAAATTACTTTTGAAGTAGATGCACCACAATTATGCCATGTTAGCGATCGCCTACTACCAAATGGTACATTATCTGGCATTCCAGTCACTCGCCAACCCTGTTCTACTGGTAAGATATTTGTATCAAAAAATTGGTATTGACGAGGTAGATACTTTTCAGAGATTGCTGTATACCTTCCTGATAGGTTCATGCGCCCTCTTCCGTCTCCACCCCAATCCTCTTTTACAGATTCTAGATGTAAAAAATCATCAGTTTGATTTTCTTCTACAGAATTAAAATTTATATTCTCTTCACCCACAACTTCACTTTCTCCTGTTGAATTTTAGATTGTGTTAACTGGATTTTCTTCTAAAAATTCAATTGCTAATTCAGCAAATTACCTTTTCTGTGCTACAGTTTGGAACCATTCAATTAGAGGTCTTAAGGTTCCTGGCAATGCTGACTCGCTGACAGTCACCGTATGCTGCTTACCGTTATCTTCTACTGTTAACTTATACTGAAAGCGATCGCTCTCTTGATTTGGTGAGGTAATTAGTTCAGGTAGCCTAAATAAATCAGCAACTTCCACCAGTCGGGGGAGTGTCGCCGCTTCATTTGGCGGGAGAGTTTCTGTATCAACGATTGTCTTCTTGCTGATGCCGGCAAAGCCGCCGGTGCGTTCAAATGATACTCGCATTTTTTTGCTCTCCGTTGTGTTATTTCGTTGAGATAAATACAAAAATTGGGAGATGATAGTTCTCACCTCCCACTTTAGCAACAGCAAACAACAGATTAATCAGTCCTGAGTACTGACTATTTACAGATGCGATTAATCGCGTCTCTCCTAACTCTAAATAACTCCAACCTTTTGCCAAGCATTTTGCACAGCTTTTTGCTCATCACTGCCACTACCGTAGAGTTCGCCAGCAACCTGAATAGTGACGTTGGCAGCTTTTTTAAAATCTGCTTTGGCATTTAAGCGATCGCGTAAAGCTACATACCAGATTTTACCAGCTTTTTCCCAAGCATAGCCATCAATCTCAACCGCAGCTAGATAAAAGGCATAGTTAGGGATTCCTGAGTTGATATGTACCCCGCCGTTATCATCAGTACCAGTATACTGATCTTTCACATGGGCTGGTTGGGGATCTTTACCCAATACTGGATCATCATAAGCTGTTCCTGGTGCTTTCATCGAGCGGAGGGCAACACCTTTGATAGTCGGTACCAAAAGACCTTCACCAATCAGCCAGTCTGCCTCTTTTGCTGTATGATTTTTGATCTTTTGTTTCACCAACGAGCCAAAGACATCAGAAAACGACTCATTCAGTGCCCCTGGTTCGCCATAATACTGTAAACCAGCTTCATACTGAGTTACACCATGAGTTAGCTCATGCCCAATCACATCAATTGACTTGGTGAAGCGTTGAAACAATTCTTCATCGCCATCACCATAAACCATTTGGTCGCCGTTCCAAAAGGCATTGTCATATTTAACGCCATAATGCACGGTGGAGTCTAAACGCAGTCCTTTGTCATCAACGGAATTGCGATCGAATATCTCATGAAACAAGTCATAGGTAGCACCAGCCGCATCATAAGCTTCATTCACTGATGGGTCGCTGCTGGGGGGGTCTCCCTCACCACGCACTAGCGTACCAGGAAGTTGCTGTCCATTTTTGGCGTCGTAGATGGTGCGGCGCTTCTCACCCGGAGAAGGCGCAAACGAGATATTACCTACGACATTTCTTCGTCCCAAAAATTGCGCCGAAATATTTAATGTATGAAAAGCCCAAGTACGCTGCTGGGGATTGCCATTCACCACGACATTTTTTAGTATATGGGGCGGGACAATACAACAAATAGGACATCTAGAGTCAAGTGAATGCTCATCCTTGAATCGGGCTGATTTCTTTTTATTTCGAGCCATCCAAGATATTCTCCTTTTAAAACTAAGTGATGGCAAACAGCGGTTTTAACTCCACTGGAGAAAGGAACAGAAAAACGAATCCCAATTGTGTGCCCCTGGTTTCTTTATCTGAAGTAACTGTTCTACTTTGTATTTTCAGATAAATCTGTCGATGATTGATAATACCCTCATCTGGTACTTCTGATGGGGAAATATTGCATAAAAACACAAAGCAGGCTTAATTAGCGCAAGTTTCAGGCGAAACCCTTGTGTGAGTTGGTAAGACCTCCTTTACAGACCTAATGCGTTTATCAAACAGAATTCAGGAGTCAGGAGTCAGAATTAATTCTGTTTAACTGGCGGATAGCGCAGCGATAGCGAGTATTCAAGCGTCTTGATTCTGACCGGAGCTAACGGAAACGTCTCAGCCTCCGCCCCTGTTAGCGCAGCAGGGCGTAGCCCATTCTGACTTCTGAATTCTTCTTCAAATATTAGTTCTTATCAAGAAAAATAATGTTATTTATTGCTGTTTTGTTACTATCAAGCTATTAATCCTAATAAATGCTGATTGGAGATAGGCGAATCTCAAATCTAGGCATTCAAAACCGTAATTGCTCACAGCCAGCCACCAAACACCGCCAGACCATAATATTTCCAAGGTACTGCAACTGTCTTAAATCCAGCTTTGCTCAACATTTGTAAATGAGCATCTAAGCTAGCTAGCTGGTCTTGACTGGAGTAACCTTGGGTGCTACTTGTGCCAAGCTTCGCGCGAATCTCCGTCAAACTGGTTCCTTGTTGAAGTGACCATTCCTCTCGTGCCGCTTTGTAAACTTCTGCTAAGGCTGATGATTCTGGTAAAGTGGGGTCTGCATTCCAAAAACAGCCGTCTTGAGTAAGGCTAGCAGCAATTCGCTCAAATAACTTCAATTTCATCTCATCTTGGAGATGGTGAATTGCTAAAGATGAGACACAAACATCAAATTCGCTACCAATATCCAATTTCTCTGGATTATTTGCCCAGTCACCAAAATCTGCTTGTATACCAGTCCAGCGTTGTTGATATCCCGCTGCGGTGATTTTATATTGGGCAAATTGCAGCATTCGAGGTGAGTAATCTAGGGCAATTACTTGGGCATCTGGAAAGCGATTGAGTATCTTGAGACTAAGTTCACCTGTGCCACAGCCTAATTCTAAAATACGCCGACTTGTCGAAGGTAAACAACGGCTAATTACTTCTAGCATCTCATCGTATCGCGGTAACAGTTGGCGAATACCAGTGTCAAAATCCGCAGTGTTGGCAAATACTTCTCCGGGAAATAACTGTTGCATGGGGATTGGAACTCAGAAGTACACTAAATTAATCATTCATCATTACCGAGGTATATTCTACATCGGTGCGAGGAACTTTTAGTATTAAACGATTACACCTAAATCTGTTGAATAATCTGCATTGTTTCGACGCTGACGGTGCAGACTCTTTGTAGTAAATCTATTACCTGTTCTTTGTAATCTGCAAAGCAATATGTATTGAATTTTTCAGCAATTATCGGGTCTTTAGGTTTCTTTTCTTTGTATTGATCTAAAATGCATACTGCATCTCCTTCACCATACCAATAAATGTCAGATCAACCTGCACCAGAAATCGAACTGCTCCGTGCGGCGTATGCAGCCTTCAACGCGCGAGACATTGACGCTGCCCTTGCCCTCATGACTGCGGACGTGGCTTGGCCGAAAGCGTTCAAAGGCGGTTTTGTCCGTGGGTCTGAAGAAGTTCGCGCTTACTGGACGGAGCAATGGAGCGAGATCAATCCGCACGTCGAGCCGGTTTCCTTTGACTCGGAGGAGGCCGGGCGCATTTTGGTCGATGTGCATCAGGTCGTGCGTGACTTGGCCGGATCAGTTCTTGCCGATGAGCATGTGGGTCATCGATTCACCCTTGAACACGGCTTGATTCAAGCTATGGAAGTCTGTCCACTTCCATCGTCCACCCCAAAAACCTAATCACGCGCAAAGTATGTCTTAACAAAGGTGATAACAGATAGCGCCTAGTAAGGATGTAAAATATACTGTCGTTGATTTTAAATTATCAAATAAAATACACTTATCTAAACAATAACACGGTGCATTTATTCCCTGCTCTCTTGCTCTGTATCCTCTGTGCTTCTGCGGTTAGACTCCTAAATTGGTGCGCTACACTGCGTTAACGCACCCTACTAATTAATACACTTACTCGTCTATTTGACCAACGCGGCGGATATTCAAAATGTCGCTCATTTTTTTAATTTGGACGAACACTTGCTCTAGTTGAGAGCGATCGCGTATATCTATTCCTAAGTCCATCAATGCAGGTTGACCAATAGAGGTTTTCACCTGGGCATGGCGGACGTTAATCCCTTGGTCACTTAAGCGTGACAAAATATCCTTTAGTACCCCTACACGATCCAGAGCTTCAATTTGTACATCCACTGGGTACGTGTGCGGACGACCACTATTTTCGGCGGCTGGGTTCCATCTAACTGGTACTAGGCGTTCATACTCCACACACTCCAGATTATTGCAGCCTTGGCGATGAATTGAAATCCCCCTACCTCGCGTCACCACACCAATAATCGGTTCGCCAGGAATCGGGGTACAACACCCAGCTAAATAATACATCAACCCTTCCACCCCAACAATTGGCGAATCTGTGGAGCGAGAAGTACTTGGAGGCGCATCTCGCAAAGCTTTTGAACTTGGTTCTTTGGGGATAAATGGCGACACAGTGGCAACTGGTTGTTGTCCCTTCGCAACTTCTCGCCAGCGATTTAGCACTAGGTTCAACGTAATTTCTCCGTAACCTAAACCAGCGAGTAAATCGTCCACGCTATGGTAATTACACTTTTCGGCGACAATCTGCATCGCATCCGACTTCAGTAAACTATCAAAACCAGTTTTACCAAGTTCTTTTTCTAACAACTCCCGTCCACGGGCAATATTTTCTTCTCGGCGCGATCGCTTGTACCATTGTTTTATCCGATATTTCGCCGCCGAAGTTCTGACAAAGTTCAACCAATCCAAACTCGGATGGCAGTTCTTTTGGGTTAGAACCTCGACAATATCGCCATTTTGCAGCCGCGTTGACAGTGGAACCATTCGCCCATTCACCCGCGCCCCTGAACAGTGGTTTCCGACTTCTGTATGAATGCGATAAGCAAAATCTACAGTTGTAGCACCAGGACTTAAAGGAACAACATCCCCCTTAGGGGTGAAGACATAGACATCATCTTCAAATAAATTATCTTTGACGCTATCAAGATATTCTTGTGCATCCTTGAGATCGGTTTGCCATTCTAGCAGTTGCCGCAGCCAAGTAAACTTGTCATCTGTCCCTGTCAAATGGCTAATACTAGAACCACCTGTTTCTTTATACTTCCAATGAGCGGCAATCCCGTACTCGGCGATGTGATGCATTTCAATTGTCCGAATTTGCACCTCTAAAGGACGGCCAGTTAATCCAATCACCCCAGTGTGTAATGACTGGTAACGGTTAGGCTTTGGTAGTCCAATGTAGTCCTTAAATCTTCCAGGAATTGGGCGAAAAGCATCATGAACCACCGCCAACGCCCGATAGCATTCTTCATTAGTTTGAACAATTATCCGCAGTGCAGCCAAATCGTAAATTTCATGAAATTCCTTTTGCTGGCGGTGCATTTTTTGATAAATGCTATAAAGATGCTTGGGACGACCGCTGATATCTTGAAAGTGGATGCCGGTTTGCTGCAAACGTTCTCGCAAAATGTCTGTAGCTTTGGCCAGTTTCTCTTCTCGCGCCGTCCGTTTTTCGGAAACATACTCTTGCATTTGGCGAAAGGCTTCCGGTTCCAAATACTTAAAAGCCAAATCTTCCAGTTCCCATTTTATCCGCCAGATCCCCAGGCGATTGGCTAAAGGCGCGAAAATATCTCGCGTTTCTTGGGCACTGCGGCGGCGGCTGGCTTCTGACATATATTGTAAAGTTCGCATATTATGCAAACGATCTGCCAATTTCACCACAATTACCCGAATATCTTGCGCCATTGCCAAAAACATCCGCCGGAAGTTTTCGGCTTGGCTTTCGGTTTTGCTGGTGAAATTGATTTTAGAAAGCTTGGTGACACCTTCCACCAATTGCCGCACTTCTGGGCCAAAGCGTTCTTCTATTTCTTGACTTGTGACTTCTGTATCTTCGACAACATCATGGAGAAATCCAGCTGCTATCATAGCAGCACTACCCCCCAAGTCACGCAGCAAGTCAGCTACAGCAATGGGATGAGCAATATATGGTTCTCCCGATTTGCGGTATTGACCTTGATGCAGCTGGTAAGCAAATTCAAATGCGCGACCAATTAAAGCTGCATCACTATGCCTTCGGTCATCTTCAACTGCGCCGCTACTTGTCGATGACTCCTTCAAACATTTTTTCAACCATTCCGGAATGGCTAAATCAACTGATGAATTAATAGCTAGACTGCTCATAAAATAGGGTTTAGAGTGGATCGGTAGATAAGTGAAAAATAAATAAAACTGGCAGCGTCTACCTTAAGAAGATGCTGTCACCCAGAGAAGGGTAGAAAAAGCAGTGTCAGGATGATTTTCCAATTGCTTATGGTAGTCATCCAATTTCAGTTTCATGGATCGTAAAAAAAAGAACAGCTATTGATGGCAAACAAAGCCTCAAACCATGATTTGAGGCTTTTAATGGTGATAAGTCTAAAAGAGAAGTTTATTGTAGAAGAAAAATTACTTGACATTAATACTATCTTAACTAGCACTGGATGTCTTTAAACCGTGAGAAATATCTGGCACTCGTAACTTTGTTAGAGCAATTACGCTCTGATGCCACAAATACCCAAATCGTTGCGCCAGAACTGCGGCAGCGTATAGCCTCGTTGCAGCAGTTTTTTGGGGAACAAATTGTGCCTTTGGCTGATGAAAACTGGCGAGTGCAGTCTTATCAAACGGAGATGAGCAAGCAATTGCGCCTGTTGGCAATAGATGTGATGTTTTTGCAAGGAGCGCGGCAAGCATCGACTGCACAAACGAGACTTCAAACGATTAGCGATCGCTTGACAACCCTCATTCAATACTGTGATGCTATTCTGCAACCAGAAGCGGAAGGAGAAAAATAACAATTGTTTACCTTTTTCTCTAATTTTTCCATCATCTCATTTATGACCTATAGTGGAAAGTTATTTTGCTAACAAGATGGGACTAGGGACTGGGGATTGGGTACTGAGATTTAGAATTCTTTCCCTGCTTCCTCATCTCCCCTTCCTCCCTCATGTTTGCCTACTCCCTTTATAAGAAGATTCATAGTGCGGCGCATGTATGCTTCTACTGGCTCGGTTGTGGGTTTGAATATCAGTGCATAATATAGTGAACCGCTTACAAGATCAATAATTAAGTCTACGTCTGCATTCTTGTGAATTTCGCCTCTAGACTTGGCACGCTCAAGTATTTCAGAAAAGGCTTCACGTCGAAGTTTTGTATATTTTGTCCAATAGACCTCGGCAAATTGAGGATTGCTAGACGCTGTACTAACAATTAGTGCAAGTGTCTGACGACCAAGGGGACTATCTATTTTTTTGGCGGCATTATTAATCAAGATATCCATGTCTCCCCAAAAGCTGCCAGTATCGGGGATCGCTACATCATCTCTGAGACTTTCGATCGCGTCTGCAACTAATTCTTCTTTGGAAGTGTAACGCCGATAGATGGTTGTTTTACCAACTCCAGCACGAGAAGCGATCGCTTCTATACTCATACTTTCATACCCTACCTCTGCAAGCAAGTCTAAGGTCGCTTGCAGAATAGCCTGATCAGCGTGGATGCTGCGTGGGCGTCCAGAGGTGCTATTAATTTGCTTACTCATAAAAATATCATCCCCAAGCAATATCTTTTTGGCCACTTACTCCACTGTTGGGCATAGAACATAGCTTCTGGGAAACAAATAAGCCTGATAACCCAATTGTTATGCACGAAAACAGCAGCAATGACCATCCATCTTTAGCATAGGTATTTCTGCCGCTTTTCAGGAAGAACTCCCTTGACCATTTTTATATGATACGCTACCGTAGCGTATGTATACAAAATTTAATTTTAGCTTTGGTGTCAGCGTAGGCTAACCAAGGCATGGTTTGACATTTCCCAAATATTATTTGTGCTAAATAATGGCTACCAACATTAAAGGTTCTAGTATTGACCAATTTGGTTATGTCCACGGGCCATTGAAGTGGGCGATCGCATTTACGGCTTCTCTTGGTGCAATACTAGAAGTAATTGATACTAGTATTGTCAACGTAGCTCTAACTGATATCCAAGCAACTTTGGGTGCAACTGTCAGTGAAGTGGGTTGGGTAGTTAGTGGATATGGGATCGCTAACGTCGTCTTAATTCCCTTATCTGCATGGTTGGGAGATTACTTTGGGCGTAAAACCTACTTTATCTTCTCGCTGATTGGTTTTACGATTTCCTCTATTTTATGTGGGTTGTCCTTCAATCTACCAATGTTGATCGCGGCTCGAATTCTCCAAGGTTTATGCGGTGGTGGATTGCTCGCGAAAGCCCAGGCGATTTTATTCGAGACTTTTCCCCCAGCTGAACAAGGTTTGGCTCAAGCTGTTTTTGGCGTGGGTGTGATTGCTGGCCCAGCAATTGGCCCAACCTTAGGAGGATTTTTAGTAGATGGTTTAGGCTGGCGCTGGATTTTCTTTGTTAACATTCCCTTTGGGATCGTTGCAGTCCTGATGTCTTTGGCGTTTTTGCCAAAGAATAAAGACAAGAACGATACCCAAAACCAAGCTGTTGATTGGTGGGGAATTGGGTTTTTAATCGTGGCTGTGGGTAGCATACAAACTGTATTAGAAGAAGGGGAAACAGACGACTGGTTTTCCTCTAGTTTCATCGTCTCTCTGACTATTCTCGCTATTATCGGCTTGGGGTTGTTTATTTGGCGAGAACTGAAAACAGATCACCCGGCTGTGGATTTGAGAGTTTTACGTCACCGTTCTTTAGCTGCGGGAAGCGTTCTCTCGGCAGTGGTAGGTATGGGGCTTTATGGCGCACTCTTTGCTGTACCGATATTTGCTCAAAGCGTGCTGCAATTTACGGCAACACAAACAGGACTATTGTTAGCACCTGGAGCTTTAGCATCTGCGATCGGTATGGTTTTATTAGGCAAACTGACTAGTATCGTTGATGCCCGATTTTTAATTGCGATCGGCGCTGTCGGCTCATCTGGAGTCATGTTTCAGTTGGCAGCAATTACCCCACAAAGCGGGACAGACGATTTATTTTGGCCATTGGTATGGCGCGGAGCTTTTACCGTATTTATGTTTCTCCCTTTGAGTTTGGCAGTTTTAGGCCCGCTACCCAAAAAAGATATTTCTGCTGGTTCTGGTTTCTACAACCTGACTCGACAATTAGGTGGCAGTATCGGCATTGCTCTACTTACTACTCTGCTTGACCGCAGACAGTCTTTTCATCGAGATATCCTGTTAGGAAAACTTAGCCCTTATGACCCAGAAACCAGTCAACGTCTCGACTTGCTCAATGGGGCACTTCAAGGCCAAGGCATAGATGCGGCAACAGCGCAACAACAAGCACTCGCTTTATTAAGTCAAACGGTAGATACTCAAGCTGCTGTTTTGTCTTACGCAGATTGCTTTCGAGTCGTAGGCATAGGATTCCTTTGCTCATTACCCCTATTGTTATTCCTGGGTAAAGGCGGTGCAGGAGTGAAAGCGCCAGTTGGTCACTAAGCCGCATCCCTATTGGAAATTCTTTGATTGCAAAACTACGTAAAAACGCTGAAAGTCAGAGCAGAAAGTTAATACACATGGATTGATCTGGATGAAAAAAGTAAAAGTCCCCCTCAGTTTTGAGCGGGACTATGTAAAGTCTTATTTCTAAAATGAGAAATCTTGTTCTTAGAAAAAGTTCATGATTGTAATAACCCCAACGCTGGTTAACATCATTAAAGCGCCCATAATTATAGACTGGCCTAATGGATTGCTGAATTTTGCGTTGTTCATTTAAGTAAAATCCCTTTTATTAATAGTTCCTTAACCATATCAAAATCAGTATAAATATCTATAAAAGCATTGTAAAACTTAAATTACCTTAACGTTTCTTAGTAAATATTTCATTTATGCTTATGTAATAATTTTTACTGGGCATTGGGCAAAAATCAATAGTTAGATAGACGCGATAAATCGCCGTCTCTACAAGGAATTTATCTATTTATTGACAGACTGATAGTTCTTCTGCTTTATTCCCCATTCTCAAAATGTAGTAATTTCCACACAAAATAATTACCTTATATCCGAGCGGAATACGCGTCTTAATGGGGTAAGATCGATCTTAATCAAGGTAGAAATATTTGAATAGAAGATTATCATGACAGCATCCACGGCATCTAGAAACCAAGCGATCGCTTTTGACTTAGACAAATTAAACGAGCAATTTGAAACTGCCACACCTAAAGAAATACTGGCATGGTCTATAGAAAATATCCCAACGGGACTGGTGCAAACAAGCGCCTTTAACGTGGATGACATGATAATTACCCATATTCTTTACAGTGAACTGAAACATCCCGTTCCTGTAATCTTTCTCGACACCTTGCACCACTTCCCTGAAAGCCTAGAATTGGTAGACAAAGCCATACAAATCTACAACCTGGATTTGCAAACTTTCAAAACTCCAGATGTAGACACCCGCGAAGCCTTTGAAGCCAAATACGGCGACAAACTCTGGGACAAGGATATTGCCAAATTCCACCACATTACAAAAATTGAACCACTACTACGGGGTCTAGACGAACTCAACAGCGTCGCTTGGATTACCGGACGCCGCCGCGACCAAGCAGTAACCCGTGCGAATATGCCCATATTTGAATTCGACGGTAAAGGTCGGCTGAAAGTAAATCCTATCGCTACCTGGACACGTCAAGATAGTTGGGTTTATGTGGCTGAACATGGAGTAATCTATAACCCCCTCCACGACCAAGGTTATCCCAGCATCGGCGACCAACCCATTACCACCAAAGTAGGCGAAGGCGAAGACGAACGCGCCGGACGCTGGCGCGGAAGTGATAAAACAGAATGCGGAATCCATATTTAAACATGAGTGGGGATTAGGGAGTGGGGAATATAAGAAAAGAAGATATTTCCCCCAACTCTCCCCTTCTCTGCTTACTCTGCGCCTCTGCGGTTAGATAACAGTGTTACACAACAAATTTAGAGGCTAGTCTATTGACCATTTTGCTGGAAAAGTTGCTCTAGAGAAGCTAATTCAGCTTCTCTCACTGCATCAATATGTGGCAAAGGTCGCTGCATAATTGAATAAAGCGATCGCTTTTGCACTTTTGTAGATTGCAAACCAAGTTCCTTCAATTCCTGTCCAATTTTTAAGATCATATTGCGTCGGTCAGCTTTAGCTACATCAGGACTTTGAAGAATAGCTATTTCAATAGCAGGTAAAATAAATTTCTTTACTTTGTCATATTCTCCTGAATAAATAGCATTTTGAGCTTGAGTAACTAGCTCTTTTATAGTTTCTAATGACTCCCAATCTTGCTGTTTGCGCTTTTCTATACGAAACAGCATATAGCTGTAGCCTTCTAGGGGTTTGCCATCATGTTTAAAAGTTTTCGTTGTACCAGGTGAACCAAAACAAAGACTATCATTGACAATACAAAGGTTATCGCTGTTTATCTTGTTATCCTGCGCCAAAATTGCGGCAAAATAACCTGCTTTCAAGGAATTGCTACCACCTCCATTAGCTTCAGAAAATGTTTGCTGGTAGCCTAGTTCTAAGCGACGCTCACCAATATCGAGTAAATCTTCAATACCCCGATATATTGGTTCTGCTAGCTTTATAACACTTGAAAGTTCCGGCACAGGTAGCAATTCAGAAAATCTGCCCATCGTCTTAATAAATTTACCGATAGAGTCATTATTAGCTATGCTAAATAAGCCTGCTTGTAACTCGACTAATCCATCATTGAAGGGAAATAAAGATGTGAGAGGATAGTTACATTGAATGACTTTATCCAAATTATCTGCTATTGATTTTTCTAATTGCCCAGGTGCAGCTAGATAAGGAATTATTACGGATTTCCCACCGTGATTGAAGCGGACAGCAGCATGAACTACCGGATATCTTTGCTTGAACCATTCTACATCTTTAGCCAAGCGCATCTCCACTAGCCAGATACGACAATAGGCTTCACCTGCAATAATGGGTTTTTCATCATAGTCTACATCAACTCGATGCTTCGGTAGAGAAAGTGTTTTATATTTTGGAGCCTCACGGCTGAAAGTTTCAGATAAACTCTGGAAAAAGCTCATGAAATTATTCCTCTGCTACATCAGCCTAAATGCGGTGAAATCTGATTCCAAATAGCACGAATGGGAATACCTCCCGTTGAACCTGGAGTCACAAAACGTCCTATACCGGGATTTCCTTGATGAATTGCAATCAATTCCCATTGGCGATTAAAAATTGGTGCGCCAGAGGAACCATCATCAGTTTTCACATTATGGTCAATGTAATCTTCTCCTACTTGTGTAATTTGTCCAAAGTCGGAAATTATCACCGGGTTTCCTTGTGGATGATGGATAATACGAACATCTTGACCGCTATCTAATATAGATGTTTCATTAATAAAAATAGCTTTTTGTTGTTGAGGATTATTTTTGATTTTGACTAAAGCGTAGTCAGGGCGATTATGATAGCTGATAAAAGCCATATCTAGTTCAAATAAATCATTTTCTAACTTACGGCTGTCAGCATTGTAGTTAAAACGTACCCAAGCTTGTCTAACTTGAGTTTTGCTAAAAATGTGATTGCAGGTTAGTAATAAATTTTTACCTATCAATACTCCTGTCCCAATACCCACTCCTTTGGGTGATTCGATTCTGCAAACAGTGTTACAAGCCTTTAAAGCGTTGAGATTTTCCTGACCTCGTTCAGCTAATTTAGTGAATAATTCTATATCTTGGTCTTCAAACTCATAACTTTCTTTTCGATTTAGTAGATACTGTAACAATTTCACCATTGGGTGATGATCTATTCGCTGATTAGAGACTTTATAATCTTTAAATTTTGCTACTACTCTGTTGCTGAATTCTACAGGATTGTTAATAAAAATTAGAGGTCTAATAAACGAATCTTCAACACCTGATGAGCTAAATACGCTTCTCCAACTACTTACATTATCAAACTTCGTAGCAAAGAATTTTTCTAGACTATACTCTAAACATACAACATCATTTTGCTCTAAAAATATTTCCGGCTTCATGACGTTCTCATTTGTCAGAATTAAACTATAGTTTTCAGTTGTAAATAACGAATTTTCAAAAGATTGAGTAGCTGGGACAGAAAATGAATCAGCTATAGGTTCTGATGTTTGTTGCTGAAATCTCTCATCTAATTTTAGATTAGATGTTTGCACGTTTTTGCTTAAAATTGGGGTTAGGATTATAGAATCTGTATTAACCTGGATATAAGTGGACTGATGAAATCTATCCTTCAAAAGTTGAATAAATTCTTGTATAGAATAACTTGGGTTAGATCGGTATTGTCTTAATGCTTTTTCTATCGGTTTGACAACATTTACATAAAGATTATAAATATATTCACGTCGTGCAGTCTTTGTATTCTCTATCTGCTCTGAATAGAAACTGTACCATTGCCAAAGTGAGCGAAACTGATTGGTGTTTGAGACTGATATTCCTGTTTCTCTAAAAATCTCTATTTTAAACCAAACTTCTTGATATAGCTTTCTGTAATTTTCATCATTATACTGAATTAAAGAAATAGTATTACTTTCAGTAGCTACCTCTATCATGATTTCTTGTAGTTTTTCTATTTTGGCTTTTAATTCCTCAATTTGTATTGGTTCTAACTCATTATTTAAGACTTCTTGTGAGGTAAATTTGACATAATTTTTGCATAAAGCAATATCAATTTGATTGCAGAAATTTTGATAAAGGTTATGAATATAACCTCCCCGAAAAGCAGATTTACTTAACTTAGATTTCCAGTGCCTATACCAGTCCCATAGTGAGTGAAAATTGTTTGGATTTTGTATAGAAAATCCTTGGTATTGAAGGTCTTCTATTTGTGATGTTATTTCTTGATAAAGTTCAGTGTACTCGTCTTCTTTATCCTGAATTCGATACTCTTGGGAATTAGTAGCAACTGCAATCATTATCGATTGCAGTTTTTGAATATTTGTTAATAATTCTTCAAGTTCTGTTAATTGCATACAAAAATTACAGGATGCTGCCAATGTCATCTTGAAAGACTACACTAGCACCTTTGTCTATTCCTGATTCAGCAAATTTTTTATGTGTTCTACTAGTAGCTTGATCTGAGTGTTTCTATCCCTATACCACTCACTAGACCAAATTCTGTAAATGTTCCAACCCAAGCTTTTCAGAATTTCGTGGCGGAGGCGATCGCGCTCCCGTGCGGTAGGATATTTATGATAAATAGTCCCATCACAAACAATACCCAACAAAAACTCTTCTGTTTCTTGCCGTCGATCATCTATTATTGCTAGGTCTATGGGATAGGCTGAACGACCTACCCGTTTTTTCACCCTGTATCCTTGCTGTGTTAGAGCTTGATATACATCCTCTTCAAAAAGAAAATCAGATTCAGAAAAATTATTATCAAAGTGCGTTTCTAATTTTTCACCACCATTTTCGGCATAGGCAAAATACTTTTTCAACAGTGTTATCTCTTCGTTTGGTTTTTTAGGCTTAAAATCTTCTGCTTTAATGGAAGCTACTAACACAAACTTAGTTTTAGCGCGAGTTATTGCCACATTTAGCCGCCGCCTTCCTCCTGATTTACTTAGAGGCCCAAAGTTGTGATTTAGATCGTCTTTATTTTCATAAAACCCAAACCCAAAGCTAAAAATAATTACTTCTCGCTGGTCTCCTTGAACTCTTTCTAATGGTTTGATAAAGAAATTACGCGAATCTTCTTGACAAAATTCTTGTATGTCTGAATATTTTGAACTGAGTTGCTGTAGTTTGTCTCGAATCGTTTCTGCTTGAGATTCATTTAACGTAATAATTCCTAAAGAAAGTTCAGAAAGATCCTGATGTTCGCGACAATGTTCCAGACAATGCTGTATTGTCAGTTCTACTACTGTTTGTGCTTCGCGGATATTATATTGTCCACTATCACCGGGGGTGTAGATTCCATCTGGAACGTACTCAAAATGAACGCCTAGATTAGGATTTTTTGCTGGATTTGGAAAAGTCAAAAGTTCTGAATCATAAAAATTTTGATTTGAGAAGGCAATTAAACTCTCGTGTTTACTGCGATAGTGCCACTTCAGCCAAATTTTATCTAGGAATATTGAAGATTCATCGAGCAAGCTGTCATATATTTCTTGCTCCTCATCTTCACCACCTGAAGCATTACTTTTAAAGAAATAAGTTGGCGGTAGTTGCTTACTGTCACCAACGACTATTACCTGCTTTGCTCGCATAATGGAAGGTACTGCATCTTCAGTACAAACTTGGGAAGCTTCATCGAAAATTACTACATCGAACTCTACAGCTTCCGGTTCTATGTATTGACTAACAGCAAGTGGACTCATTAGCCAAAAAGGTTTTAAGGTAGTCACAAGTTTAGAAGCCTCTTTGATGAATTGACGGATTTTTTTATGCCCTTTTTTTAATGTGTTTTGTTGTTCGAGTAATTGTATTTGGTTCCTGGCTTCTGGTTGTACAGACCACATTTTCCAGCATTCAGCATGGAGTTGTCTCAAACGCTGTATTGCTACTTGATACTGTTCATTATCAAGCTGAGAAAATTCCTCTAATTTCTGCTCATGCCTTTTTTGGTTAAAATTCCGCAATTCAGTATTATCTAAGATATATCGCAACCATTCCTTATAAATGCCTTTTTGCAAAATTAAAAACCAAAAATCTGGTTGAATATTAGACTCTCTTAGTTTTAACAAAAAATCTTTAGCTCCAATATCTTCTAGTTTCTCTACTAGCTGTTTGCAGTCTAAGCATTGTTGAAACAAAACTAGCTCTTGTTGGGCTTTATTAAGGAAATTTTCTACTTCATATAAAGATTTTCTTTCCAATTCATCAGGTTTTGTCATTGGTTCCTGGTGAAAATGTTGTTTGAGGAATTTAAAGCCTTCCGTTATCAAGTTTCGTGAAGTCTCTAAATTTGTTAATAAAGTCCTAATTTCTTGCAAATTTTCGGATGAAGAAATAACTACTGCAACTTCCTTTGAAGGCAGTGAATAACTTTGTAGACCTTTCAACCAATTTAATGCTTGCTCAATAGCATCTAAGTCTGGCATTTGTGCTTCAAAGAATGAACCAAACGCTCGATGATATTGATGTGTTATGTCTTTCAATTTATTCCAAACTTCACGTTGCTGAATTGCATTATCAATATCTTTAATTAATTCTTGGTCAGTGACTCGATTTTTTACTTTTTGGAGGCTAACAAGGCTTCTACGAGTATGCCAGTAACCACATCTTAGCCGACGAAAAAATCCTCTATAATTCTGAAAGCGTTGCTTAAATTTCCTCAGTTCTGGTAAATTCCAGCTTAAAAACTCATTGATGTATTTATTACTAAAATCTGAGCCTATACGTTGAAGTTGACCAATATCATCTTTAAGTTCATCAAAATTTCCTTGCAAAGTATTTAATATTGTTCCTCGCAACCAATTCTTTGGAAAACGTGGAGGTACTTCAATAAGATAAGCTATCGCTGGCTGAAGCTTGTCTAAAGCTAATAAAGTGTTAGCAGGTTCTATATTTAATAACTGCCGCAAACGAGTAGTAGTTATTGTGGCAAGTTTAATTCCTTGTTGCAAGTTGTCAATATTCTGACGTAAGTCCCTACTAACATCAGAATTCCATCTCCTTATGGGACTACTTGACCATACAGTTTTCTGTATTCCTCGAAAAAATGGCTCAAATTGTCCGAGGTCATTCAGTAAATTTTTAGCTTGCAATAATAATCTTTGTTCTGACCAATCTTCAAGATTATAAGTATTAAATTCAAGTGTTGTATCTAACTCTCTTTCCAGTTTGAGTAATTCACCATAAAGTTCAAAAATAGATTTGTTTATTGGCTGGTGTTTATAATGTAAACTTGCAGTGTAGCTATTGAGGCTTTGCCGACAATCACGCAATTGTTGAAAAAATATATCTCGCTTTCCCTGTTGTGACTCACTTTCATTTATTTGTGACAAATGACTTTTAGTTTGATTTAATTCTTTTACCAAATCCTTGGTAGTTGTACCTTTATGGTGTAGTTTTAAACATAAGTCTTCAAGGCTAGGCTCAGAATCTCGTAGTGTCTTGTATACAGCATCTAAGGCAGTCTCCTTTTCTGCGACTAGCAGAACTGTTTTGTTTTTGCCTATCAGTTCAGTAATTATATTGGCAATCGTTTGGCTTTTTCCTGTCCCTGGAGGCCCCTGGACTACAAAACTAAGCCCTGCTTTTGCAGCTTCAATTACTACTTGCTGGCTAGAATCAGCATTACATATCTGATATATCAATTCAGGATTGATTGTATCCAGTTCTTTATCTGTGATAGTTTTACCCGGATTTCTCACAAACTCAGAAAAAACCGGAGCGTAAAACTGATAAAATGTATACATAGCAAGCATTTCAGCAGTTTTAACCGATGAATCGA
>NZ_JBALFD010000073.1:0-2659 GCF_036916985.1 Nostoc sp. | reverse complement strand
GCTCAATCCCTCAAAACGTCCAGCCATCACTAATACATCCAACCTCTTGCCAAAAAATAGATTACTACAATCTGGCATTAGTGGGATAGGTTCATAAAAGATTCGCTACGAGTGTTTGTGATCAAGGAAGTTCCCCATGATTGGCTGTTTCCCCAAGTGCCAGCAGTAGTACATCACGGAGGAGCTAGTAGTACGCCAAGAAAACTTTGCATGGTGGCTAGCTCCAAGGGCAGAGGGGCGGAGGAGCAGAGGGGCAGAGGAGAAAAAACTTGATATTTGAACTCTCCTCTGCACCCCTGCACCCCTGCTCCTCTGCCTGCCCCCACCTAACATTTTTGGGTTGGCAGACTACTAGTATAACGGCAGCAGTGTTACGTGCGGGGACACCATCAATTACTGTACCCTTTTTTGCAGATCAGCCGATTTGGGGTGAAAAGCTAACTCGGTTGGGAGTCAGCCCTGCGCCGATACCGTACAAGAAACTGTCAGATAAAACTTTAGCAGCAGCGATTGAAATCGTATTGGGCGATGAAGTGATGCGGAAGAAAGCACAAGAGTTGGGTGAGAAGATTAGGGCTGAAGATGGTGTGGCGAATGCTGTTGAAGCATTTCATCGACATTTGGGTTTGATTGGGTGAGAAATTGCAGACAATTAAAATCATCACACCCACCCACAACATCGGTAAATATCCCAATGTGGAGGCGAATTAATGGAAAAGAAAAGTTGGCGATCGCTACAATCAATATTTCAAGTACTTATACAGAGGTGTGAATACCTACTATTGTATAAAAGAAATTTTAGTGAAAAGGTAATAAATGTAACTTTATATACTCTGTTGAGATGAATAACTCAGTAGAGTATTTTTGTGAGAATCACTGCCTTTGAAAAATCGTCTTGTCTTGTTGCAACCCCAAAAAACCTCGCTCTAACAACCATAAATTGAAAACTGTGGCTGCCCTATCAAGAAATGTAATCGCACTTTTTGAAACATCTATAAGTTGTGTTTCTCTCAATTGCGGTCATTGCCATTAGGAGCCGACAGTTGAATCATCTCAGTAAAACGTGAATATTTAACCGCATCGGTAGGGGGATAATCTGCCGACACTGCAATTAACCCAATTTGGATGTCCTCGAAATAAATCACACCCCCAATACGTCCTTCAAGTTGGAAAGCTCCATGAAAAAAATGATACGGAGCGATGTAGATCAGCAAACAGTCACTAATGTTTATTGCACTGTCAAACATCTGCTGACAAGTTTTTTGAAGAACAGCATTTAGGTACTCATTATCGGCAGGTTGGCCCATGTCAGTAAATTCTGGATGATCCGCAAAATGATCCATATAAAATAGCCAGATATCGGACAAGCCTGCGTCATTCGTCAGTTTTTGCTTAAGTTTCTGCAATCGGTCGATATTCATATTGTGGATATTGAGGAGATGGGATAAACAGACAGTTAGAACTGGGGTAGTTGTAGTCATAGCCAAACTAAATAATCCTCAATTTTGCTTCTTTACCTCCATACTTTACAAAAATTGCGTAACACAACACCAGAACTATGTTTTCATGGGCACGCTACCCTTAACTTTTGAGGTGATTCATTAATTTTACTTATTTAGATTCGCTCAAGAAATTTTCTAGAAAGTGTATCTAAAAATATGGTTTTTTTGGTAATGATCTATCTTATAGGTATCTTTCTGTGCGCGATGGCAACGAGAACACCGCAGGCATCGCAAAAGTTTTCGGTCTACTGAATTTTCTTTGGTAGCGATCGTATCTCTACTCACTTATGGATATACCACTGAGAAATTATTGGAACTTGACAAAGTATCTAGTAGTCCATCTGGAGAGAAGTTTAGAAAAGGGGAAACACCGAGAAGATCACATCTCGGTTAATCTCAAAGTTCAACGACATCAAAACAACAAAGATTCATTATGGCAAATTCAACCTTCAATCTCTCAGCCCTCAACGGCAGCAACGGCTTCAGCATTAACAGCATTAACGCAGGAGACTATTTAGTCGTCAGTAACGCCCTTGATATCAACGGTGACGGCATTGATGACCTGATTCTCGGTGCATCACGTGCCGGCCTCAACGGCGATAGATCAGGGCAGAGCTACGTAGTGTTTGGTAATAAGAGTGGCTTTTCATCTAGCCTCAACCTCTCTAGCCTCAACGGCAGCAACGGCTTCATCATTAACGGCATCACCACTGGTGACTTCTCAGGCAACTCAGTCAGTAACGCCGGTGATATCAACGGCGACGGCATTGATGACCTGATTATCGGTGCACAAAATGCCAACCCCAACGGCACTGAGTCAGGGCAGAGCTACGTAGTGTTTGGCAACAAGAGTTTTTCATCTAGCTTCAACCTCTCTAGCCTCAACGGCAGCAACGGCTTCATCATTAACGGCATCGCCACAGCTGACTTCTCAGGCAACTCAGTCAGTAGCGCCGGTGACATCAACGGCGACGGCATTGATGACCTGATTATCGGCGCACCAGGTGCCGACCCCAACGGCGATTATTCAGGGCAGAGTTACGTAGTGTTTGGCAACAAGAATGGCTTTTCATCTAGCCTCAACCTCTCTAGCCTCAACGGCAGCAACGGCTTCATCATTAACGGCATCGCCACTGGTGACGAATCAGGCTACTCAG
>NZ_JBALFD010000072.1:0-2870 GCF_036916985.1 Nostoc sp. | reverse complement strand
CAAAGAGATTGTTGTAGTGACCCATGCTACGAAGCGGTCTTTCTTGACCAAGGTTGGGACGGTCTACTACTATTTCTAAGATACAAGGTTGGGTTGAGGAACGAAAACCAACATTTTCGAGCATTTGTTGGGTAACACTAAAGTTCAACCCAACCTACAATTATCCTTAACTGAACCGTATTCAACTATGGGCTAATTTTTTCCTACATTCTGATTGTTTTGATGGGTTTTTAGTTCATCAAACATCCTCTAATATAACAGCCTGTTTATTTTATTTCAAGAAAGGCTAACAGTATGAAATACAGTTTTACGCTTAAATATTGTCATACTACTTTTAGTAGCCAACATGATGATAATTTATATCATATTTAAATAGCGGTCTCAAAAGACAATATGTCAAACCATATTTGTGCTTAAAAATGTATTTGATATTTAGTTAACAAGCTTACAAGACAGTCTGTCAGAGACTTTTGTTGAATGTTAGTGTTAGAGTGATGAATATCCAGGATAGGCATTTAAAGAGGCTCTGTTTAATTTTTGTTGCGTGATTAATGTTGTATCCGGTGTTAGAAAGTGGCAAGAAATACAGAAATCAACTGGACATCTCTAGTTAAATAGAGAATATTACGAGGAAGAATTAAGGAAGCTCTTCAAATAATTAGTAATTCGTAATTCGTAATTCGTAGTTATGTTTCATGACGGGTATCGAACCCTATTTAATTACGAATTAGGCTAGTACAACACGGCGGAAATAAGCAGACCATTAAAAGCTACGAAAATTTAGCTGATGCGAGGGTTCAAAGATGGTATGTGTATTTACGCCGCACGGTACTAGTGCAGCGTCTCGAATAGAGCCTAATTACTAATTACGAATTATCATGGAAGGATTTGTTACTTGTAGAGCCTAACTCTTCATCGTAAAGTCTATCCAATAAGGATAAGAACTTGTGGATAGAGTTTCACAATTTTTGACTATTTGACCAATTGAATATTCAGACTGTTCAAACTTGCTTGATGGCAAGAAAATTGGAGGAAAAGCTATGAATTTTCTCTCAGATACAGTGATGCTTTCGCGCATCCAATTTGCTGTCACCAGCATTTTTCACATGTTTTGGCCTATCCTCACAATTGGGATGTCTTGGTATTTGGTTGTGATGGAAATACTCTGGCTAAAAACAAAAAATCCCGACTACTATCGCCATGCACGTTTTTGGTCAAAAATCTACATTCTCAATTTTGGACTTGGTGTTGCTTCAGGCGTAGCGATTGAATTTGAATTCGGCGCAAACTGGGCACCATTTTCTTTAGCTGTTGGTGACTTTTTAGGCAGTATTTTAGGCTTTGAAGGCACGATGGCATTTATGCTAGAGGCTGCTTTCCTCGGCATTATGATACATGGTTGGAATCGGGTGCCACCGCTTATGCACTTGCTAGCAACTATGTTTGTGGCAATTGGTGCTACTCTTTCATCTTTCTGGATTATTGTCGCCAATTCATGGATGCAAACACCAGCAGTTGGGGAAATGGTGAATGGTAAATTTTTGGTTCGTAGTTACCTAGAAGCCATTTTTAACCCAGCAGCTTTGAATAGCTGGTTTCACATGGTATTGGCTATTCTCGAAACCGCCTTGTTTGTAATTGGTGGGATCAGTGCTTGGTATATTCTCAACAAACGCCATCAAGCATTTTTCAGCAAATCTTTCAAAACGGCGATCGCTCTGGCTATTCTCATCACTCCACTGCAAATTCTTGTTGGTCACTTCAGTGGTGAACAAGTATACCACAACCAACCTACCAAATTAGCAGCAATGGAAGCTTTGTGGGAAACTGTACCGGCTGGTGAGTCTGCACCTTGGAATATTTTGGTTTTACCGAATGTCAAAGAGGGTAAGAACAACTGGACACTCAGCGTACCAGGTGGTTTAAGCAGGGTTTTGGAAATGAAGCCCAAGCTTTCCGAACCTGTACTTGGTTTAAATGAGTGGAGACCTCAAGACCGACCCCATGCGGTTTCCCTAATATTTTATACCTTCCGCATCATGGCAGGTATTGGTTTCCTGCTCGTGGGTTTGATGGGAGTGAGTGTCATCCAATGGTTACGGGGTAAGTTATCTGTAGAAAATATTACCGAACAACCCTGGTTGCTGCGTGCTTGGATATTGGCTGCACCTTTAGGATATCTTGCTGTTGAATGTGGCTGGATGGTGCGAGAAGTTGGCAGACAACCTTGGATTGTTTACGGGCAAATCCGTACTGCTGATGCTGTTTCTAATGTACCAGCAAGCAATGTTCTAGTTTCACTAATTGCCTACACCAGCATCTACTTGCTGTTATTCGCCAGCGCTTTATACTTTGGTAGCCGTATTGTCCGCCAAGGGCCAAATTTAGAACTACCATTGCCCAATCATGCTTTCCTACAGGACAGCAAGACAGAAAACATTACCGCAACACAACCGGAGATTTCATGGAAGCCATAAATACTACTCTACCACTACTCTGGTTTGGACTTGTTGCCTTGTTCCTCACCTTGTATCTAATCACAGATGGCTTTGATTTAGGCGTGGGGATTCTGACACTGACTGCTGCTAACGAAGAACGTCGCGGGATAATTATCAATACCTTAAGCAGTGTTTGGGATGCCAATGAAACTTGGTTGGTATGTACGGGAGGTTTGTTGTATGGTGCTTTTCCCCTCGCCTACGCTACTATTGTCAACGCCTTGTACATCCCTATTACTCTAATGGTGATTGGGTTTATCTTCCGCGCCGTATCCTTTAGACATCTCCAAAATAGTATGTTTTGTGGTAAAAGAGCATCATGAGGTATTTTTTGACATAAACAATGAGTAATATACTGAATTACATTGAAGA